>NZ_AP017368.1:0-735000 GCF_002355955.1 Candidatus Desulfovibrio trichonymphae
ATGCAAGATCAATGGACAAAAATTTCTGAAAATCTCAAAAAAATGCTGGATTCCGGAACTTTTAAGGTTTGGATTGTCCCGTTACGTGTTGTCGTGCAAGGGGATCGGCTTTGCATCGGCGCTCCCAACGCCTTTGTGGCGGACTGGCTGCGGCAGCGCATGCTGCTGCCCTTGCGGGAAGCTGCAGCGCCGGTGCTTGGCCTTGCGCCCGAATCTGTGGATGTGCGCATTGAAGCCGCCGGACGGGACGCCGCGGCCGGGCAAGCCGTCTCTGGCGCCGGGAAACGCTGTCCGCCTGAGGGCGGGTACGTCGGCGCGGTGCGCGCCGGGCTGCGGCAGATCTTACTGCCCCTGCCCGTTCCGGGAAGTCCTAGCAGGCCGGAGCAATGGCGATATTCCTTTGACGATTTTGAAGTGGGGGTCAGCAACAGCGTTGCCGTTGCAGCCGCCCATGACGTCTGCAACAGCGCGGGCAGCGTCCGCACCCTTTTTGTGAATTCCTCGTCCGGCCTCGGGAAAACCCATCTCTCCCACGCCGTGGGCAGGGCCATCAGTGAATCGCGTGGGAACGCGCGCGTGGGCTATCTGACGGCCGAGGAATTTGCGCGGCGTTTTGTCGCGGCCCTGCGCAGCCATGATGTGGAGTCTTTCAAGGCCCGTTTGCGCGATCTGGATGTTCTTTTGCTGGAAGACGTGCATTTTTTTCAGGGTAAGGAAAAAATGCAGGACATGGCCTTGACCGTAGTCAAAAACATTGAGGCAAAAGGCGGGCGGACTATTTTTACCTCTTCGTTTTCACCACGCGAGCTGCAGCATATTGACAGTCAGCTTGTCTCGTATTTCTGCTCCGGCATTCTCACGAGGATGGATCGCCCCTCCAAAGAAATGCGTCGCCGTCTTCTCGCGCGCAAGGCCAAAAGTTTTCAGGTGCTGCTGCCTGATGCCGTCTGTGATTTTTTGGCGTCGCGACTCAAGGGCGACATCCGCCAGTTGGAGTCCTGTCTGGAAAGCCTTATTTTTAAAGCCCGTCTGCTCAACTGCGGACTTGATCAGAAACTGGCGATGGAGGTGCTTGCCCAGTACGCCGGCGTGGAGTGCGGGCCGGCGGATATGGAGGCCATCATACGTCTTGTCTGTGAAAGTTATGGCCTAAGCGAAAATCAGCTCAACTCGCGTTCACGACGTCAAGAATGCGTGCTCGGCCGCAACACTATTTATTATCTGGCGCGCAAGCACACGGATCTTTCGCTTGAGGAAATAGGTGAAAAATTTAACCGTCGGCATTCCACGGTGATCAAGGGCATCACCTCTGTGGAGCGTGAAATTTCCAAAGAATCCACGTTGGGCCGTCAGATTGCGAAAGCCGTGCATCTTATCGAACGCAATGCCGGCCTTGGGGTCATACAGCCCTGAAACACCCGATCATATTGTATCTGAGTCTATCCGCGCATCTTTCCACCACCACTGAGCTTTTTCACACAGCAGGTCAATATCGCCACTCGCGGCCAGATTGAACATCTGGCGATACTGGTGCACGGCTTCGTGGCTGTGGGGGTTGGCCTCAAACAATCCGGCAAAAAGTCTTGCGTCTTCCGTGAGCATTTTTTTTGCCGCGTTGAGCCTGCGCCTGAATGAAGGCGTTACAAAGGGCAGCAGATCGTCTTTTTGTGCCAGCAGGGCGAAATAAGCCAGAGTCGTGATGAAGTTCATACCCTGTATGCGGGCCATGGCTTGATCGTGCCGTTGCGCGGTTGTTTCAAAAACGCGGCAACCGATGGCGTCAAAAAAGCCGTTTAGAAGCGCAATATGTTTCGGCCCGGCATTGCGGCCGGGGGTGACGGCCACGGGCAGATCTTCGTCCACAGCGGACGTCGGTCCGAATAGTGGATGGGTTCCCACAACCGGGCCTTGCCAGTGCCGCTCCATCTGCCGCATAGGCTGTTCTTTCACGGAAGTGATGTCGGCGAGCACAGCGTAGCGCGGCAAGTGACGGCATGCCCTTGTCAGGGTTGCTTCAAAAAAAGCGGCGGGCACGCAAATCAGGGCCATGTCAGCGTCCGCGCACGTTTTTTCAAGCATGTCCGGCGTAAGCGGCATATCCGCGCCTGCCGCGTCAAGTCCGGCGGCGACGGCCCTGTTGCAGAACATGGCGCCCATGCGTCCGCGCGAGCCGATGACGGCTGTCTTGCGTGGCGTTTTCATGCAATGCGGCTCCATAGCTTCCAGAAATCCGGAAAAGACTTGCGCACTACAGCGGGATCGTCAATGCGCGTCGCCATGTTCGTGTCTGACGCGCCGCAGCCGAGCAGAGCCAGCGACATGGCGATGCGGTGATCGTTGTGCGTTACCAGCGTCAGGCCGTCCACCAGACGCGGGCGCGTCGGGTGCAGACCATGGACGAGCAGACCGTCAGGCGCTTCCTCCACGCGCACGCCGGCCTTGCGCAGTTCTGTTGCCGGGGCCGTGATGCGGTCTGATTCCTTGAAACGCAGATGGGCGACATTGCTGATACGCGTGGTTCCTTGAGCAAACGCGGCCAGCGCCGCCACTGTGGGCGCGAGATCCGGGCAGGAACTCATGTCCGCATCCATGCCGTGTAGCGTTGAAGGGTAAACGGTGACGGAGTGCCCTTCAACGGCAAGGCGCGCGCCCATGTTTTTAAGAATGTCCAAAAAGGCTCGATCTCCCTGCAGCGAGTCTGTGCGCAGTCCTTCCACCCGCACAGGCACATGTCCCAGCGCGCCAGCCGCCAGCAGATAGGAGGCGTTCGACCAGTCCCCCTCCACAGTGTAGCTGCCGGCTTTGTACACGCCGGGTTTCACGGTCACGCGCAGACAGCCGGGCTGCACGGCTTGTATGGCACGCCGCTTTGCATCGTCCGTGTCCTGCCATTGGGCTTCGGCATGGGGCCGTGTCTGCACACTGAAGCGTATGTTGAAATCCTCAAGACATTGCAGGGTCAGCCCCACATAGGGCCAAGATACAGCCTTGTGCCCGCCCGGTTCCAGCGTCAGCTGCGTGCGCGCAAGCGGCGCGGCGAGCAGCAGCCCGGAAAAATACTGGCTTGAAATGTCCATGCCTATTGTGACAAGACCGTTGCACCGCGCCGGGTCAAGCCCTTGCGCTTCCAGCAGCAGCGGGGGGCAGCCCGGTGTTTGTTCAAAGCGTATGCGGGCGCCGAGGCGCGTCAAGGCGCCCGCCAGTTCCGCGATGGGGCGCTCGTGCATGCGCTGCGCGCCGTGGATGCGAAAAAATCCCCGTCCAGAGGCCAGCACGGCCGTAAGCAGGCGGCAGGTAGTGCCGGATTCATGCACATCACAGGCAAGCGGCGTGCCGTCCGCGCTGTTTCCGCGTGGCCCGGCGGCCATGCCCCTGACTTCCCATCCCGTTTTTTCTGGCAAGGCTCTCATCCCCGCGCCCGCAGCGCAAAGAATGTTACGGGTGCGCTCCAGGTCCTGACTTTCAAGGGCATTGCGCACACAGGAAACGCCGTGCGCCAGCGCCGCGCCGATCAGATACCGGTGCGACGCGGATTTGGAGGCCGGGGCCGTAACCGCAACAGCGTCGTCAGAACGCATTGTTTTTGTCATGGCGCATTGTCCCCGCAGTTGTCGTCGGACTTGTCTTTATCCGAATGCGGACGGTCAAGCTGTGGCCCTGTGGGGTAGGAGCCTAGGATGCGGAAGCTCGTGCAGACTTCGTGTAACTGTGCCAGCAGGCAGGCGTGCTGCGGGGCGGTAAGGTCGCTTTCCACATCCGCAAAAAAAACATAACGCCAGCAGTGGCCGCGCAGGGGGCGTGATTCGAGTTTGCGCATGTTGATGCCGTTTTTTGCCAGCAGTTCCAGCACGGCTGAAAGCGCACCGGCTTTGTCAGGCAGTGTGAACAGCACGGATGTTTTGTCCGCGCCGGCGCCGGCGGATGGACGGGGCACGGCCTGCCTCTGCTGCGCCGCTTTCGGCCCTATGATGACAAAGCGCGTCCAGTTGTCCTGTTCATCTTCAATGCTGCGGGCAAGGACGGCAAGGCCGGTTATGTCGGCAAGCTTGCCGTGACCTATGGCTGCCGCATTGTTTTGCGCCGCCGCGCGATGGGCTGCCGCGGCGGTAGACTCCACCGGCGCAAGACCGGCATTGGGCAAATGGGCGCGCAGCCAGCTTCCGCACTGGGCCAGCGGCTGCGGATGGGAATAGACAACGTCAATGGCGGCGATCGATCGGGCATTACTCAACAGGCAGTGTGAAATGCGTGAAAAAAGTTCCGCCTGAATAAAGACATCGTGCTTTAAAAAAAGGTCAAAGCTCACGCCCACCGTGCCTTGGAGCGAATTTTCCAGCGGCACGACGCCAAGCTCGCACCGACCGGATGTTATTTCTTCAAAAACTCGGGATATGTCGCCGCAGGGGTGAAAGCTGACCGCGTGTCCGAGATACTCCACGCCGGCAAAGTAAGAAAACGTTCCTTCAGGCCCGAGGTAGGCCACGTTTTGCGGCCGCTGCAACACACGTGAGGAGGAGAATATCTCACGCCATATCGTCCTCAGATGTTCCTCCGGCAGCGGGCCTGTATTGCTGAGAACAAGGTTGTCCATCACTTCGCGTTCACGCAGGGGGTTGAAGATGATGCCTGGCACGCTCGCCTTGATGCGGCCGACTTTAATGCTCAGGGCCGAGCGGCGGTTGAAAAGCTTCAGCAGTGCCGCGTCCGTGGCGTCAATGGCCGCGCGGATAGCGGCAAGATGGTCTGTTGGAGTGCTGCTCCCCGCGGGGATATTGCTGTGCCGGTCGTGCGCGTTCGTGGCATTCATGCCGCTATGCCTCCTGAATGTCTTCACGCACCCGCATGCCGAAATGGCGGCCCGCCGCATCTGTGCGGCAAAGCACAAGGTCACCTTCTTTCAGGCTGACAACGCTTACAGGTGTACCGTCCGGGGCGGTAAGGCGTATGGTTTCGGCATTTTGCAAAAAAACGCCGCCTGTTCTGATGCCGTCTTCGGCCTCGGCTCTCGCTTCTATCAGCAGCATGGGCCGCACTTCAATTTTAACGCGGCCCACAGTGGACAGACGGGTTTCACCCCGCGCGTTGACAATGAGTATTTCCTGCCCGGCGACAAGCTCGCTCAGATAGGTGGTTTTATCGCCGGGTAGACGAATATAGGCGTGCACGGCGCCTGCGTTAACGCGAAAGGGGCGGGCGGCTACATATTCGTTGTGCTCTGTTTCGGCGTGCACAAGAAAGGTAAAGGCACTGGAGTTGCCCGTCAGCATGCCTTCGCCGTGGCGCAACAACGAGAGCGTGTCCGCGCAGACGCGGTGCCCGAGGCCCGCCGGCGTGACGCCTGTTATCACGCAGGGCCCCAGCTTTTCCCTGCCTTGGAAGAGTTTGCACGCGGCTACAACCTCCTTGAGATCGGCCTCGGTCTCGGGCAAGACAACAACGCCGGTCACGCCGCGCTCCAGAATGCCGGACGCAAGGCGCGCTTCGTCAAGAGAGCCTGCCTCGGCGAACACCTGATTGCTCTGGGCCAGCAGATTTTCTACGGGAATGACTTCCCAGCCGCGCGCAAGGATGACGCGTTCACCCTTGCTCATGAGGGCCAGTGCGTTTTCTTCATCGCTTTTTGACTTGAGGGCGAGGAGCGTTGTTTCTTCCGCCGCCCAAACAGTGCAGCGGGCCAGCGCCGCTGTCTGCTCCACAACCCCGGATGGCACGATAAGACCGTCCACACCTGATTCCAGCGCCAGCGTCACTTGGTTTTTGCTGTAGGGAACACAGCGAAAATATATCTGCGGCATGTTATTCTCCCATTGTCGCGAGGGCGTCGTCCACGTCGGCGTCTTCATGCACGATGGCGCGCAAGGCCTTGATCAGGGCAACACGGCGGGGATGCTGAAAGACGTTGCGGCCTACGGATATGCCGGCGCCACCCGCCATGAGAGAATCGTGCACCATTTCCAGAATCTGCCGTGTGGAGTCCATGAGTTCTCCGCCCGCAATGAGCACAGGCACACAGCACGCAGCAATCACTTCGGAAAAGCTCTCCACATCGCCGGTGTAGGACACTTTGACAATATCCGCCCCGAGTTCCACGCCTACGCGTGCGCAGTGCGCCACAATTTCAGGAGCATAGCCGTTGTGTACCTGAGGGCCGCGTGCGTATATCATGGCGAGCAGCGGCATGCCCCAGCTGTCGCAGGCTTCCGCCACTTTGCCCATATCCGTGAGCATCAGACGCTCGTTAGGATCGCCCAGATTGACATGTACGGAAACGCAGTCCGCGCCCTGTTTAATGCCTTCCTCCACCGTGCCGACCAGCGTTTTTGTGTTGCCGGAGGGAGAAAGGGCCGTGGAGGCGGAAAGATGCACAATGAGGCCGATATCCTGGCCCGCGCTACGGTGGGAGCACCGCACAAGTCCCTTGTGCATGAGCACCGCATCCGCTCCGCCCAGCGCCATGTCGTTCACGGCTTGGCGCATGTCGATAAGGCCGTCCACCGCGCCTATGGTGACGCCGTGGTCCATGGGCACAATAATGGTGCGGCCGTTTTCACGGTTGATAATGCGTTCAAGACGTACTTTTTTGCCAAGATACATGCGCCCCCCTTTTCTTATGCTTTGATCTTGCCGGATGCGCCAAAAAAAGGGCCGCAGGCAGACACGCCTGCGGCCCCTTGAACTTCAGCAATAACGGATGTCAGCGAAGTCCCCCACCACAGGCTTCGGTAAAGTACGCAAAATAATACCAGCTCAGGCCGGTGGCGTACGGGGAAGCAAAGATGGGGACAGTGTTGCGCATAATCAAGTTACTCCGTATCCAAAGTGTTGTCTAACTGTTGCGTGAAAATTTGTCAACAGGAAATATTGAGAATCATTATTGCCCGGTTAAGCGACAAGAGATAATAGAGTAAATTAATTATTATTTTTTATTTTTCGTCGTTGCGGATTCAGGAGTTCTTTCAAAGTCGAGTTACCAGGCAGATTGAGTTGGACAAGCTGGAAAAGCTGTTGGATGGAGGAGCTGAATTCGCAATTTTTGATACGCCAGAATTAGCTGTATGGTCCGGCAAATTTTGTCACACTCGGGCATCGGTCACACATAACCATGCTGAAATTCCTTCCCGGAAAAAGTATGTGCGTCAGACGCAAATGCACGGGATGGGATGACAACTTTTTAACCTCGGCCCCGGCTGCCGAGTTTGTTTGATTTATTCGCTTGCCCTGCGTTTTCCTACAGTTCACTGCCGGCGGAGACAGCGGCCCTGCAAATATTTTTGCATTTCACCGTTTATTTTTTTTTCGGCGTTCTTTCTTTTTCCTTTTATTCCCACCGGACGAGCGCCCCGTGGGCAGGGCATGCTCCATGCCCGGAAATCCGGGTATCATGCCGGTGGATGGCATTGCCCCGTGCGGCAAATTCGCCATGCCGGTCAGGCCGGCCTTGCTGGCCATCATGCATTTCATCATTCTGCGCATCTGCTCAAACTGTCGCACCATCTGATTGACCTGAGCCACGGTCACGCCGGCGCCTCCGGCTATGCGCACGCGGCGGCTGCCGTTCAGCATGTCGGGATTGCAGCGTTCGGCCATGGTCATGGAATTGATAATCGCCTCCGTATGCGCCAGTTCCTTTTCCCGCATCGCGCCGCTGGCCTCGGCCAGTTTTTCCCGCAGCCCGCCGAGCCCCGGAATCATTTTTAAAATGCCATCAAGCGAACCTAACTTTTTAATACGCCGCATCTGTGTGCGAAAATCCTCCAAATCAAACGTGGCCTTTTGCATCTTGCGGGCGAGCGCCTCGGCTTCTTCAGCATTAATGGCGGACTGGGCTTTTTCCACCAGCGTCAGTACATCACCCATACCAAGAATGCGTCCGGCAATTCGGTCAGGATGAAAAATATCCATCTCAGACAGTTTTTCTCCGACACCCACAAACTTCACAGGCGTGCCCGTCACCGCGTGGATAGAAAGCGCCGCGCCGCAGCGCGCGTCGCCGTCCATCTTTGTCAGCACAACGCCTGTCAGGCCGAGACGCCCGTTAAAAGCCTCGGCCACCGTCACGGCGTCCTGACCGGTCATGGCGTCGGCCACAAAAAGAATTTCCTGCGGGCTGACAGCCGCCTTGATGGCGGAGAGCTCTTCCATCAGGGTTTCGTCCACATGCAGGCGACCGGCCGTATCCAGCAGCAGCACCGTGGCCTGAATATCCTCGCCGCGGGCTTTTTCCATCGCGGCAAGCGCTATCTCCACGGGATTCATGTCTATGCTGGAGGGAAAAGAAGGTATGTCAAGCTGCTTTGCCAGCACCGCAAGCTGTTCGATGGCCGCCGGACGGTACACGTCCGCGGGCACGAGGTAAGGGCGCAATTTCTGCTTGCGCAGTAGGTTGGCAATTTTTGCAGCCGACGTTGTTTTGCCTGATCCCTGCAAACCAACGAGCATTATCACCGCGGGCTGACGGCCCTGCAGGTTGAGCCTTGCCGTTTCTCCGCCAAGCAGCGCGACGAGCTCGCCATGAACAATTTTGACAACCTGCCGGGCAGGGTTGACGCCCTTGATCATCTCCTGCCCAAGGCATTGTTCACGCACGCGCTCCACAAAGTCCTTGACAACCATGAAATTGACGTCCGCTTCCAGCAGCGCAAGCCGCACTTCGCGCAGGCCGCCCTGTACGTTTTCTTCAACCAGGCGGCCGCCCCTGCCGAAGGAGCGGAATACGCCGGAAAGTCTGTCAGAGAGTCTCTCGAACATCAAAACCCCGAATCAGCCCGTAATCCGTAATAGGCGCAACAACGATATTGCAGACAATTTTTGCAACACTTTCCGAACGACAGCACCTAGGAGAGGCGGCATTCATAGGCTGTTTGCGCCGCCGCGTCAAGTCGCGCGACGGCGAAAAAAATGACAGGAGCCTGACGCAATGCGGTGCGCGTTCGTCTTCTGCGTCGGGGGAGACGTCAGGCATGTTGAAAGACTTCAGGGCAGCGCGGCATAATCTTCCGGGCTGTCTATGTCGCGAATGACGCCCTCGTCGCTGACGGGCAGGAACAGAAGATCTTCTCCGAGAGACGGCAGCAGCGTTCGCGCCCCGGCGTCTCCGCGCAGGGTGAAGAGAGCGGGGAAGAGAAGGGGGGAGAGAATAACGGGATTCCCGCGTTGTCCCTGATATGTGGGCACGGTGGCGGCATGGCGCCTGTTGCGGGCGCATGCTTCGCCGTGGGCGGAGTGTAGCAGGCGCAGGGTTTCCTCCCGCACAAGGGGCATGTCACCGAGCAGAATGAGCACGCCCCGTACCAGGTCGGCGCCCGGCATGTCCAGTAGTGCCCTAATGCCGCACTGAAGCGATGTGCTCTGCTCTTCCTGCCAGTCGGGATTGTGCGCCACGCGCAAGGGGAAAGGCGTATCACGCGAAAAAGTGCTTTTCAGCGTCCGCCGCAGCGCCGGAGCCTGACACCCCGTCACAACAACAGCGAACTGCATACCCGGCGTATTGAGAATTTTTTCCAGCGCGTGAACGATGAGGGCCTTCCCCCTCCATGGCAGCAAAAGCTTGCCCCCGCCGAGGCGTGTGCCGGCACCTGCGGCGAGAATCAGGCCGGCCTGTCTGGAAGAAGCTTGCGGCATTTTGTCTGCTCCGTGCGGGCGGAACCCAGGTAGACGGCATGGAGGAAGGCGGCGTTGCGGGAGAAAACGGCTTCGGCCAAGGCGTCGCCCTTTTTAAGGGCGACGGGCAGATCGCTCTGATTGCAGAAAAGCAGACGCGCGGATGAATCCGGGCTGTTTTTGAACAAGCCTTCGGGATGGAGCACAAGTGTCGCCACGGCTTCAGGGCTTATGTGTTCGCCGGGGGCAAGACCCGTGACGGCGGTGAAGCGCTCCGTCCGGAACACCGTTTCCGGAGTAAAAGGCTGTGAAAGGCCGCACAGGCCGATGACGCCGATGACGACGTTTGTTTCTGCCGGAATAACCGGTTCGTGCGGGGCGGGCGCCTTCAGAGGCCTGCCGGCGGCGCCGTCCGCTTCAACAATGATCCAGATCCCTGCTCCGCGCCTGAATAAGGCGTCCACTTCAGCGCCGCTGTACCCGTAAACCTTGTGCGGATCGCCCCCAGGAGGGCAGGGTCGAGCGGCGAACAGAGCTCCTTCGCGGGGCATGGAGAGAACAGCGGGATCGGACGCAAACACCGCGCAAAGTTTTGCCGCGGGTTGCGGACGGTGCATTTTCGTGGTGGTGGTGCACAGCACCTTGTTTCTGGCTTTCGCTATGCCGGCGCCCAGGGCATAAAGCAGGGTCGTCTTCCCGCCGCCGCCGGTGAGGCAGACAATGCCGGGGCCGAGAGCTTCAAGCTCCTTTTGGAGAGAGACGGTTTCGCGGTGCATGTGAAGTTCCTTTCAATCAGCAATAAACGCAGGCCGGGAGCAGCCCCGGCCTGACTGCGCGGTAGGGTCGACGACAAACAGCAATGCACTGAATCGAAACGCCTGCCGCCTTGTCATCAAGGGATGAGGCGAAATGGCTTCTTCGGCGTGACTGTACCGGGCGGAAATACGCGAAATTTTGATTCTGGCAATACCTGCCCAGTCTGTGCACCGCACGCTAAACTTCAGCGAGACCGTATACGAAGGTTAACAACAGGCGGGGAAGATTTTATGACTCAGGCTGCTGACAAAGTCTCTGTTTTTACCCGACAGGGACTTTTTTTTATGTCGTGCCCAGCTAAGTAGTCAAAAATCTGCTAAAAGCCAAGTATGCAAAGCGTTCAAGAATTTTAGAGGTCAAAATCTGACGAATTATCAGACTTTTTGCTGTCGATCCGGACGCTTTGCAAATTGACGAACTTGTTTTACCCCTTTTGGCAAATATTTCGGTACCAGGTCTGTTGCTGACAACATAAATTTTTTTGCAAATACCCAAGATATACGCTTGCAGTACAGCACCATAACAGGCTGTCCAATCTTAAAGGTGTTTTTCGTTTCCGCACGTACAGCGGCCTTGACGGCTTTTTATGTCCATTTGGACTTAATTTTGGTGGGCCCACCAGGACTTGAACCTGGAACCAGCCGGTTATGAGCCGGAAGCTCTGCCAATTGAGCTATGGGCCCGGCAAGATGTTATTCTATACGCACACAAGCGCGGTGGTCAAGCCTTGCTCTCCCGATTTCTTTCAGGTATTTCAGTACGTCATATACATGGTCAAGAATGTGCGTCAGCGTCGGGATGCACTTGTCCCCCAATGCCTGCCGAGCAGATTCACGAAAAAGGCAGCGTGATTAGCGTTACAGTGGCGAGCAGCAATGTGTTCAACCCTTGCCCGCCCGGCTGGCAAAAGGACTTCGGCGTGTTCCGTGACTTGCACAATCATAGTGAAAGCTGGGCACGGCCGGACGACCCTGCCCGCGCCGCATTACGAAAGTTAAATGTGGCTATTTTTCTGATGTATTTCAAATTGTTATCTGCCACCCCCATTCCATTTGTGAGGTATTGCTGTATTTTTTTAGTGTCTATACGCAACTGTTACACGATTTGCTGAAATACTTGATGAGGAAACAGGTGGGAGAGGCAATAGGGCACCTCATATCACCGAGGTATCCGGCGAACCTTGACATGCTGCACAGAAAGACGGTTTACTATAAAAAAGCTTGGTCGCGTGGCTGGTGGAACGGGCCGGCAATCCAGTCAAACGGCTACCCAGCATGTATACTTAGAATAAGCAGGCTGTCCGACGGTCTAACCGCCCGCGATATGCGCGCTGCTTTGGAGCACGTCCACACAAGAGCGTTATGTGCAAGGAGAAGATATGAATTATTTGATTGTGGAAGGTTTTTCCGGGCCGACGCCCTTTATTTTTCCGCGTCGTCTGGGCCGCAATGACATGCGCGGGCAGCTGCCTTATGGGCAGATTTTTTTCGGCGGCAACGCCGAACTGGGCGTCAAGGCACGGCCGGAAGAAGATGCGGCGTTTATCGCACATGTCCTGCGCGTGCGCTGATAAGGGAGGGATGGAAAGTACTGCGCCGGCGGGGGGCATCCCCGCGCTGCTTATCGGCGGGACAGCCAGCGGGGCCGGCAAAACAACAACGACGCTGGCTCTGCTTTGTGCTTTGAAAGCCAGGGGGTTTGCTGTTGCGGCGGCAAAAGCGGGGCCGGATTTTATTGACGCGGGTTTTCACGCGGCCGTAAGCGGAACTCCTGTCGCCAATCTGGATGTTTGGATGAGCCGAGGGGCAAAACCCGGCGTGGATCACCGCCGTGCTTCGGCTGGGCTTGTTCGTGTTGTTTCCCGAATTGACGCGTTGCGGCCTGACATAATGATGGTGGAAGGCGCTATGGGCTTGTATGACGGAGCGGCAAACGGCATCGGATCCACGGCGCATCTGGCGGCTTTGCTTGATCTGCCTGTGTTGTTGTTGCTCAACGCCGGCGGGCTGGGGCAGTCTGTCGCCGCGCTGGCCGAAGGTTTTTTGCGCCACCGCCCGGCATGGAACAATGGGAGGGGTATCGCCTTCGCTGGCCTTGTGTGCACGCATGTCGGCGGCGAGAAACACAAAAAACTGCTGCGCTCCGCTCTGGCCGTTGTGGAACGTGAGATGCGGGTTCCCCTGATCGGCCTGTTGCCACGCGCAGGCGCGCCGCGCTTGCAGTCACGCCATTTGGGACTTGTACAGGCATATGAAGCGGCGGCGTTGCCGAATCAAAAGGCTTTGGCCGACTGGCTGGAAATCCATTGTGATGTGGGCGCGTTGCTTAGGCGTATCGGCGTGCCGCAAAAGCGCAAAGCAGCGGGTGCGTGTGCCGCCCGCCACCAAGATGCAGTTGCGGATGTTGTACAGGATTGTCCTGTGGCGCGCGGGCATGGTTCCGCAAGTCCACAATACTTTTTTGTTTCAGCCGCGCGGCGTGGTACAATCCGCAGGAGGCGAAAAATAGGCATAGCGTGGGACGAGGCTTTCAGTTTTTGCTATGCGGATCTGCCGGCACTGCTTGCAGAACTCGGTGCAGAAACAATTTTTTTTTCGCCGCTCAAGGACGTTGCGCCGCCGGAATGCGACGGGCTGTATTTCCCCGGCGGCTATCCTGAACTGCACGCGCGCGAACTGGCCGCCAATACGGCCATGTTCGCTGCGTTGCGGGCGCTGGCGGTCCGCAACCTGCCAGTGTACGGCGAGTGCGGGGGATATATATATCTCATGCGCGGTCTGCGCCATGCAGATACAGACTACGCCATGGCTGGCCTTTTGCCCGTCCATTGCATTATGGACGGGCGAAAGGCCGCCCTGGGCTACCGCGCTGTGCTTGCTCATCCGGACTGGCTGCTTGCAGCGCGGTGCGGTCGACCGTTGTGGTCGCGCGGACATGAGTTTCACTACGGCCGTCTTGCCGATGCTGCGTTGCCGCCGGGCTGCGCCCCGCTGTGGCTGTTGTACGACAGCCAGAGTGTGCTCTTGGGGCAGGAAGGCTGCCGCTACGGGAGCGTTATCGGTTCATGGGTGCATTTGTGCCCCGAGGGCGCGCGGCGTTTCTGGCAAATATGGTTGCACGGAGAATTGTGACAAACGCAATGCAACTCGATCCGGCAACGACGCCGGAAGAAATTGAAGCACGCTCTTGTGCGATTATTGATGCTGAAATTTCCGAACCGCGTCCTTTTTCCGGTCTGCTCTGGCCGGTGGCGCGACGTTGTGTCCACACGCTGGGCGACACTACCATTGTTGCGGACTTGCGACTGAGCTCCCTAGGGCTTGCAGCCGGCGTAGCGGCGTTGTCCCGCGGGTGCACTGTCTACACAGACACGTGCATGGCCGCCGCCGGATTGCCCTTGCGCCGCATGCGGCCTCTCGGCGTTACCGTGACGCCGTTGATGGCCCTGCCGGATCTGGAAATCGTCGCCCGGCGGCGTGGCGTCACAAAATCCCGCGCCGCGGTGGAGGTAATGGCAGAGAGGTTTGAAGGGCAGATTGTGGTTATCGGCAACGCGCCCACAGCCCTGATGGTCCTGATGGACGTGCTTGCGCAAGGCACGCCCGCACCCGCGCTGATTGTAGGCATGCCCGTGGGTTTTGTGAACGCGGCACAGTCAAAGGCACTGCTGAACAAAAGCCCATGGCCGCACTTTACCCTGCTCGGGCGCAAAGGCGGGTCAGCCGTGGCGGCCGCCTGCGTCAACGCCCTTGCGGAGATGGCTCTTGCGGGCATTCGTCCGCTGCAGCAGTAGCAATGTCGGCATTGCCGTTAAGGGGAAAATTTTTTGAAAGATGGAGACAGATATTGACAGATATAAAAAAACAACTATAACCTCAACACAAGACATGACGAAAACGGTCTGCCTTTTTTGTTCGCTATAACCAGACCTTGATTAGTACGAATGGAACCAATAAACCGCCATTCTGAACATCAAGGTCAATTTTTTTATGGGGAAATTATGCGTAAGGTAGCTTTTTTTGTTGATGGGAATTTTATGTTCCGCCAAGTGTCTTTTTCAAGTCCTTTTTTTCGACGGAAATGGCATACGGGAATATTGTAAGCGGCACATAAAGACCAACGAAGAGATATACCGTATTTTTTACTATGACGCACCACCGCTTGACAGGATAAGTCAAACTCCCTTTGGGGAGACGAGGGACATGGGGGATACAGCAACTGCAACCCGTATGAAAAAATTGCTTGAGTCTATACGCGAAACTCCTGAAATGGCGCTTCGCCTCGGAAAAGTGGCATGGCAAAACGACTGGCAGCTTAAAGAGGCGGTGCTGAAAAAAACTCGTGGAGACAAAAAATGCTTCAACCTTGAATGACAATGATTTTTACCCGAGCATAAGACAAAAGGCCGTCGATATGAAAATCGGCCTTGATATCGCTACAATTACATATAAGAAGCTGGCTGATCGGATTGTACTTATTGCTGGCGATTTTGATTTTACCCCTGCCGCAAAACTCGCCAGAACAGAGGGAATGCATGTCTCTGACCCTTTTGGTAAAAAAGTGCCTGATGATCTGCTTGAGCATATTATTGATGTGATGTGTACACATTTAGACCCTGATAAACCTGAGGACGTAAAAGCCGTCCCAAAAACATTTTTTTGTTCCATGTAAAAAGGCATTAATTCCTTGCTATTCATCTGATTAAATCCGACAGACCGATTAATTTTTCAGTGGCATATTAAGGCGGGCGTTTGGTGTGCAATGACGGCACGGTGACATCCTGATCCCCTGTCTCTCTAGCGGGGGCTTTTTCTTTGTGGGGGCTATAAGTGGCCTCCCCTATGTGGTAGCAAGGTGGTACAGGAGTGGTACTGGTGACACTGTGCGCAAAAAACGGCTTGCGGTGAATTTACGCACCGCAGCCGGTCTAGGTAGTCTGCTTATTGTAAGCATAACATATTGATTTATAAGTAAATATCATTGATGTCCTGTTGAAGCGCACAGCCATGGAACAACCTTGCGTTTACGCCGCATCGGCTACCGGGATCCAGAAAACGGCAAGCACTATGAGTTCTTGACCAATCACTTCCGTCTTGTGTCCAAAACCATCGTGGATATTTACAAAGAGCGCTAGCAGATTGAGATTTTTTTCAGGGAAATCAAACAAAATCTGTCTATCAAAAGTTTTGTCGGTAACTCTGAAAACTCCGTCCTCATCCAGATTTATACAGCCCTTACGGTTTATCTGCTCTTGGCTTACCAGAAATTTTGCAGCCGCCTCGGGCTTTCAATCCAGCAGCTTTTTCAACTCATCCAGTTTAATCTCCTCGGAAATGCCTCTCTGGATGAACTTCTGAATCCTCGGCGACGAAAAATCAAAAATGACAATTAATTTAGCCTATTATCACAGAAAACTTAACCGGACAGCAATGAGTAAATATATATAAATATTTTTGCAAAAATCCCTAAAATAGACCCGCTATTAAGAGCGGCTGGCAAAAGACGGCAAGACACCGATTTAGACAATACTCTGACTTGCGATTGCGTCCTCTGTCCAGTTATAGCGGAAGATACAGGGATTTTCCAGCAGGACTGTTTTCTCAATTATGTGGAAAACTCCGAAGAAGACGGGAGCGATTGACGCTATCGTGAAAATTCATACTGGCAAGCAATGTCTGTGGATAGCCATAGACCTATTTGCCGCTTGTTAGGGTAGAACCCTCTCAATCCTGCGGAGTTAAGCCCGCTTTGCCGTCTGCTGCGCCGCTTCGCGGCTAAGAATATTTTATCTAGCAGCAAAAATTGAAAGTATTAATTTTTGACTGTCGAATCTTTACGAAAAACAAAAAGGTATTCGTGCGCGAGAAGCAGAAAATTATATTTCACGCTATTCGTTTTCCAATAGCCTGTTGCTTTGCAGTTATGTTGCTTCTTGATGATAATTTCTTTGGCTGTAAATCCCGCAGTCTCAAAAATTTTCATCACGTCAAAACTCATCGGAGTAACACAGCCTTTTTTGCGAGTATCGCCCATTAAAATAGCGCAAAATTTTCCCGGCTTCAGTACACGAAAGTACTCTGCCGCGACTGAATTCATTTCTTCAAGAAATTGCTTGACCGGGAAGCGTGATAAATCATAGTCAATATCTTCGCTGTAATGGATTATATCGGCATAAGGTGGATGAGTGCAAATAAAATCAACACTCTCGTTTGGAACAAAACCAAGTTGCCGAGCATCGCCCTGCTTGGTGTAAACCTGTCCGGCGTTTTCGTACTCAAACGCCGTTTTCTCGCAACAACGCTCAAGTGCGGCTGGATTGACGTCCACGCCGAGTACATTACGATTGAGTAGTTTTGCCTCGACTAAAGTCGTTCCACCACCCGCAAATTGGTCAAGCACAAAATCGCCCTCTTGCGAATAACGCAAGAGCAAATTGCGTGGTATGTAAGGCGACCAGTTCCCACGCCATTTTGCATCGTGTGTTGCCCAGGTGCCGCGCTCAGGGAAAGACCAAACCGTAGTCATTTCAAGTTCAAAATTATCCGGTTCCCATTTCGTGATCTTCATATAAATATTCGGCTCATCACACCGCTTTCAAGATCGTCGATGTTGTAACTATGCTCCATAACGTCAAAAGTTTCTTTAAGATTGTGACGTGCGTCGCGCCACCCTTGCCCATCTGTGAACCACACAAACGCAAAGCCTTGGATGTCGCGGGATTCAATCGCAATCGTCTTATAACTCCGTGCCGTTTCGTTCAGCTTAGAACCAGAACTACTGTAAAAATTTGTTTCGATTCCGTAAATGCAAGCCGCCGTTTTCACAACAAAATCAAAGCGTTTTACAGTCTTGCCCTCGTTGCTCAAAGCCGAAAGACTGATACCCCATTTTGCTTCAATATCGCTGATTCGTATTTCCTTGAAATAAGTATCGTCTTTTACGAACCCGTACTTTTGCAAGTACGATTCCACTAAGTTCTCCATAAGATGACCGCCGCGATTCTTGCGTCCGTTGCTGTCAAGTCCGGTCTCAATGCCAGTTGCGTAATCAACAAGACTGCTCAGTACGCGCTGCTTAAGTAAATCGAACAATCCCGTCTTACGCATAAACATCTTGTAGTTGTCAACGGTGTAGTTCATCTCGCGGGAATGAGAATCGAAATTCGTCATCGCCGTCAATCGCATATATCTCGCTCTCACGCACGGCAAGCAATAGCGGAACGCACTTAAGGCACTCTGGATATTTTGTAATCAAACTCTCAAATTCGTTTTCAACATTCGTTGAGCCGAGTAGCGAATTGAGGATATTCAGCTCAACCTTAATCGCGTCCACGTTACGGTGGACTTTCTCAAAATCAACGTAATATCCATTTAAATCCGATGAACCAGTTTGTAAAATTACGCGTCATTGGCGGTATCCTCCTGTGCAAGTATAGATTGCTCTTTGTTGAGGACGATCTCCAGTCTTGACTCGAAATATTCTTTATGAAGGACTCTTTTATACTGCATAATTTGCTGCATATAGTTCCAATATCCAAAGTGATTACAAAGAGCCTCAACATCTTCGCTGTCAATTCTTTCAAGATCCCGCGCATTGTTTCGGGTGTTCAATATATTCCGAAGAACTAAAAATGGCATTAAGGTGTTCGGTTTTTGTCGAGAGGGCCAATATTTTTTCTTGTATGCCAATAGCCCGATTTGGCGGATAATGGAAAATATGTTTGTAGAGTCCCTTAATTGGTCACCTGAATTGGCAAAATCAAGAAATTCACGTAATGAAGTTAGCGCGGTATTTCGTTTTTGCCACGCTTCTTTTTCGAGTTGTCAAACTCTCTGAAGCGAGATCATAGGGAAACACAACAAATACACAGAGTCTACGTTGTCCTGATCTGCTCCAGACGAGTTCTCCCTATTGACTTGATTTGTATATGGTCTGTTTGACATTTTAATGCTGAAAATATTTGAGCCAAATGAAACGTTAAAATCTGTATTCCCTCTTGTTAATGACGTTTGATAAAAGCTCTCATCGCGATAATAGACATTCAAAAGATATAATGTCGATAAAGCCTTGAGCAGATTTTCTATGTTTGCGCTGGATAGTGCGTCCTTTCGATTATGCTTCACTGCTTGATAACCTTTTTGCCAGACCGTATCATCTTTGTGAGCATTTTTTAACGGATGCAAAATTCTGTTTTTGTCATTTTTGCAGTATATATCTGATGCGGATGACAGCACATGCTCAAGCACCATTGCTGATCCAGCAACTTATCCGCTTTCGTCTTTGGGTTTTATATCTCTGCCTTCTTGCGAATACAACTCTTTTGCAAGGGATTCAACTTCAACAACACAACGCAACAGCAACTCAGCAATTTTTACTGAATATACATTGAGTTGCCTATCGTCAAAGTGTATCTCATTGGCGAGTGAAAGAGCTTCTCGTTCAAGATTCTGATATACAGGCCAATATAAATTTACTAAATTTATTATTGATTATAACCTCGCAATCAGCAACTCTCTCACACACCCGCGTGAACTGCCGAGCGAGTTAATTGCGCGCGGCGCATTAATACGCGTAATTTTATATCTTGAATAAATTCTGTCAAAGAAATCGTTATGTTCGTCGATGTTTTTTGGGTCAGAATTGCTCGCAACCACCCATGCACCGAGTTCGGTCATCTCATCAATAAAGCGTGCCAATTCTATCTGTTCTGCGTCGCCGAAGCCATCACAAGAATAGGCAGTGAAATTTGCCGTTGCTGTTAACGGACGGTATGGCGGGTCGAAATAGACGAATGTACTTGTATCGATAATTCGCGCGACAACTTATAGTCACAGCAGATGATTTGCACGTTTTGCAGCTTGTCCGATACGGCGCGCAGATTATTTTCGTCGCAGATTGTCGGATGATTATAACTACCCTGCGGGACATTATATCCACCCTTACGATTCACACGGTACAGACCGTTGAAGCAAGTGCGATTTAGAAATAAGAACAACGCGGCGAGTTCGGCAGATGCGCTCTGCTCGGCTTTCAGCGCGTTGAAACTGTCGCGGTTGCGATAATAAATTGTCTTGCGTGTGTCGGTATCTGCTGTCAAATATTCGTTTTCAAGCATTTGCAGCACGTCTATCAGATCGCTAACGCCATCGCGTATGATCTTTATGTGAGTATCAACTCTCGGTTTATATCGCTAAGATAGATATCTGAGAACGAATAACTCGCTAAAATATCAAACAGCACCGCTCCGCCGTCGACAAACAGTGCGCCGCCGCTGCTTTTGCTGTATATACGTCCATATATCAACCTCAAAATCGCGAACAATATCAATATTAATATTCACGAACGGTTCCCCAATGGGGAGTTGGGCGGTTACAACAGAGGCAAAAATTTGTAAAGAAAATTTTTTATTGTCCCCCTTTGGGAGGGTTAAAACCCCCAGCTTCAGCACGAATTTGGTACAAGTTGCGGCATGGGCAACTATCAACACGGAGTACATGACGTTTTTTCAATCCACCTGCATTTGGTTTGGTGGAGAAGAAGGGATTTGAACCCTCGACCCCCGCCTTGCGAAGGCGATGCTCTCCCAGCTGAGCTACTTCCCCACAATCGTAACCAATATGGTTTTTCTATTTAGACAAAACAGGTTTGTCTGTCAAACGTCGGCATCTGTTCCGTGACGTTATGAAAGTCATTATCGATTTGTAATAGCTATCTTTATTTTATTTGCCACTATGAAACGGCGGGGGATAAAATGCGGTTCGTGGCTGCCACAATGCACGCGTCCACGATACGTTAGGTTAGATAATGTCTTTTTGTTCATGCGTTGTTGTTATGAGGTCATGTCGGCCGTAGAGTCTTCCCAGTCTTTCAGCACGGTCTGGTAGCCGATGCCGGCGAGTGCCGTCGTCATTTCCTTCACGCCGCGGTGGTCGGCTATCTCAAACTGGCCTGGATTGCGGCTGTCTTTTGTGGCACGACCGCCCACCGCCGTGGACACCCCGGCGGAAACGCGCGTGACGCCGAGCGGCACCAGATGGTCGCGCATGAACGCGTTTTCACGCGTAGAGCATGTGATGCCGACTCTCGGCAAAAAACACCGCGTGGCCACAACATACTGCACAAAATGTCGGTCATCCACGATGTGTCGTGTGGCGAACTCACCCTCGTGCGGACAGATGCGCGGCACAGATACACCCACCTCTACGCCGGGGAAACGGCGTTGCAGCCACCAGGCGTGCAGGCCGACGGCGAAGGCGTCCTGTTCAAAGTTTTCCAGGCCGAGCAGCGCGCCTATGCCGAGAGAATACATGCCGGCGCGCGCCGCTCGTTCCGGCGCAGCCAGGCGAAATGCGTAGTCGCGCTTGGGCCCGGCCGGATGCAGCCAGTCGTAGAGGCCGGGGGTGTAGGTCTCCTGAAACATGGTCATGCAGTCCACGCCCGCAGCCGACATCAGGGCGTACTCCTCTTCCGTCATGGCGTAGACTTCAATGCCGATGGACGCGAAACGCGGTTTGATGCGCCGCACGACATCGGCGATGTATTCGGGCGAGGAAACCTTGCGCGCGTCGCCCGTGAGCAGCAGAATGTGCTGCATGCCCATGTCCGCTATCACACCGGCTTCGGCTTCGGCCTCGTGCACGGTCAGATGGCGTCGGGGCTGTTTGTTCCTGGCGTTGAAGCCGCAGTAGCGGCACTGGTTTGTGCAGATGTCTGAAATATAGAGCGGTGAAAAAAGTTGCACAGCCCGTCCGAAGTAACGCAGCGTCAGTTCGTGCGCCCTGCGGGCCATGTTTTCCAGATACGGCGCGGCCGCCGGCGAGAGCAGCGTCAAAAAATCTTCCGGCTGCAGAATTTCTTTGTCAAGCACTGACAACACAGATTGCGGCGTGGCCTCGGCCGCGCCGTCGGCCCGCCGCGCGGCGGGCCATGTCTGCAAAAACTCCTGAAACGATTCCACAACTCCGCCCCTGTTACAACCACATGCAATATTACAACAAATATAAATGGATATAATCTTCAAGGATGCCGCCAGTCAACATAACGCAGCGGCCCGACTAGGGCAATCGAACGCGGGATGGACCCGCCCTGGCCATTAAACCAGCGGAGTGATTTTACGCCCATACCAATGCGAATCGGGGTTTGATAAACTACGGCCGGACCGTCTATGGGAAAACCCGGCTGAGGGCAAAATTTTCAAGATCGGTTGATTGGGCGGCATAGCGCGGATTATATCATGGCACCGGGAAATTCCCTGAAAAGATGCCCAATACATGGAGAGCATTCGATACCGTCAGTGGTCTACGCATGCCCTGAAATTTCCCCGTCAGGGCTTGTCAAGACAATCGTGTTGGTATACACAAAATTTTCGTGCCGAGGTGGTGGAACTGGTAGACACGCTATCTTGAGGGGGTAGTGGATTATATCCGTGCGGGTTCGAGTCCCGCCTTCGGCACCATCAGGAAATCCAAAGAAGTACGAGAAAGCCCGCTAAGGCAAGAGCCAAGCGGACTTTCCGCTTTTTGAGCTTCCGGTAACGTCCGGTAAGGTGCGTTGACTTGCCCCTTCTTTGGGGGCAAAGCTAGGGGCAAGCAAACATTGTTGCCAAGGAGATGCCCCCATGCCCCTGACCGATAAGCAAATCAGTTAAGCAAATCAGTGCCTTGAAGCAAGAAGCCAAATCCAGAAAGTTTTTTGACGGCGGAGGCATGTATCTGGAGATCGCCCCAGGCGGCGGAAAACTGTGGCGGCTCAAGTACCGGGTGAATGGCGTGGAGAAGCGCATCAGCCTAGGTGCGTATCCGGAAGTCTCCCTGAAGGAGGCCGGTGACAAGGCGCACGAACTGCGCAAGACCGTGCATGAGGGTCTTGATCCTTCGGTGGAGCGCCGCCGCGCTAAGGCCAGAGCGAAGCGATCCTTTGAAGATGTGGCGCGGGAATGGTTTGACAGTGGATTGTGGACGGAATTTTTCTTTTCTGACGAATAATTACAACTTATGGCCGGTTCAGAGCAGCTAGCCAGGGAAAAAACGCTACCAAAAACACCGGACGGTATTTTATGCCTCCTGCGCGAAAAGCAATCGCTGACGGCAACAGCAATGGCCGAATCTCTGGGCAAGTCACGTAGCGCCATCTTACGGGCTATCCGGAAATTATGCGAAGAAGGACGCTTGCGTCATGTAGGCCCGAAAAAAGGCGGGCATTGGGAGGTCACGGAGCATGACGGCAAAACCGAATAACATAATCTTGCCAGCCTGCGAGGCCGGAAAAAACTGTACCGTTTATTCATCCATTTTTCCAAATCTGTTTGGTCTTGTTTACAGACCAGAACTATCGCCTTGGAGAGGAGAACCCGAACGACCTGGCACCTTATCGGGCGGCAATGGACAAAAATATTGTTAATTCAACGATCTAACTCCATGTAGAATTATTTTGGGGGCATCTTTGGGGGCAATGCAGGAAAATTATTGGCAATAAAATCTAATAATAGCAATGGTTATAGGCTATATATGAGTCTCGCCTTCTTCCAAACAAGGCCGTTAATGTTCAAAAAGCATTGACGGCCTTGGCTTTTATATCATCTTATAGTTCATTCACGTCTTTTATTGTTCGCTGACTGCCGCTTGCTTTTATTGTGTCTGAAGGTTTGAACGCCTTAAACCGGATACATGATGGTGCCATCATGGCGACAAAAGTGCTTACTGACAAGACGATCCAGAACTGGAAGCCTAGGGGGGACAAGCCTTCAAGTTTTCCATAGGCGGGGCTGTATATTGTCATAACGCCAACAGGCGGCAAGCTCTGGTGTTACAATTCAATTCACTCCAGACAGTCCTTTGGAAAGCACTCCAGATACGATCAAAAACTGGTCTAAAGAAAATGAATATTAAATTCTGACGCGAAGACAGCAAGGCAGAAAAAAGACAAAATAAAGCGGCGTACCAACAACGGTAGCCCGTCTGCCGCCAGCGTCAATCAGGGCAAGACTGACTCTCGTCATCAGGCAAAAGGCGGGCTTCCCACCCTTGTTGATAGTACAAACAGGTGCCCGGGTTCCAGGCACTGGCGGTACTGTGGTTGTAATTTGCCATCACAGGCCAGCAAGTGAACGGCGCCAATGCCTCCGCAAAGGAAACGGCTTCAACAATCCGCTCGCTGCTTTTTTTCAATGAAGCATTGGGTCCTTCAATATACCATATCTGATAGCGAGGCATACTGTCTCCTCAAACAGATTATCAATTCCTGCAATAAGCCCTGTCGTTAATGCAACAATTCTGCCGCAACACAAACGCGGCGGCCGGATGAGAATCTTCTCTTCAGGCCGCCGACGCTGCACGATACGATTCAATCAGTCAATCAGTGTACGCCCGGCAACAGGAATTTGCTGACCACAAAAAGCAACACCAGCAACGTTACACCCAGACCGAGACTCCATTTAACGAGGCTGATTTCCGCCGGCTCCAACGGTTCATATTCCATTTTCTGAATTTCTTCATGAAATTTGACTTCATTTTCGCCCATAATTTTTCCTCCTTAAGAAAAACATCGTCAGTTCAGCAGCGGCGGGGTCATGCCGTGGAAGAACAGCCACGAAATGAACAGGCCAACCCAAATGATGAAACCGAACAGGCACACGATATACACAATGGCCAAACGCCCGATGCCTTCCTCCAGCAGCTTGCGGAAGTTGGAAACCATGCCGATGGTGAAGAAGGTCAGCAGAAAGAAAATCGTCCGAAAACCGTTGAGTGTGCCTGCCAGACTCTTGCCGATTGCGTGCAGGTTCGGCGACTGAAGGCAGATAAACAGCAGGATGAGGAAGGTGATCAAATAGCCGAGCACAAAACGCGGGAATCGCGCCCACACGTCGGTCCACCCCATGGTGCGATCTCCGCCGGATTTGTCAAACTTGGCCGTCCAAAGCCATGCCAGCAACAGTGACCACACGCCGATAAACACATCAATAAAAATTTTCACCGTGGTGGTGACCATCAAAACCCAACCCGGCGCCCATTTAACGCCTGCAGCAGCGGCCTTGGCCAAAATAAGCGATTCGGTAATCTGGCCGCTGGCAATAGCGCCGCCGTCTGACTTGACCGCTAAGCCCATCCAGCCTCCGGCCACCATGGGCTCGCCGGCCAGAAAATATTGCGCGACAAAAGGCAATACCAGCATTTCAATGCAGGTAAACACGACCACCAGCGAAGAAACCATGATGGGCACCACGGGGCGGGAACGAATGGCCGCGCCGGTGGCAATGGCAGCCGACACACCGCAAATGGAAATGCCGGACGCGAGAGGTGCCGCCCATTCCTTGTTGAATTTAAAATAGTTACGGGCCACATAATACACAACGGCCCAATAAATCAAATAGGCTTCCACAATAGCGCACAAACCCCGGAAAATGACATGCCCGGCAAAACCGGCGGCGTCAGCGGCCTTTACCCCAAGTTCGGCGCCCATGATGACAATAGCTATTTTGACGAAAAGTTCCGGGCGGCAGGCGTCACGCAGGTTGTCCGCCAAGCCGGGCGCGAAATTGCTTATCAGAATGCCCGTCACCAGAGCGATGATCAGGCCCGCTTCCGTGCTCAAACCCATTGCCCAGGGGATGCCGAACTTAGCGATCTGATTGGGGGAGGCAGCTATATACGCGTTCGCGCCCAGCATGTAGCAAAGAAACGCGACAAAAAACACTACGGTAAACGCACCGATGAAGCGGCCGACATTGCCGCCGAGCAGCTTTATGCCGCAGCTCAAAATTGTGGTGAGCACGGCATACGTCACCAACGCCGATGCCCAGCCGGGCATCAGTCCTTTGGCCGCGGGCGCCCAAGCCTTCAAGGGATTGTCCACCCATATGCCGGTTTTCACAACCCAGCCCAACAGGTCGAGATTGCCGACCTTGAACAGCGCCAGCAAAAAGATGACGCTTCCGATGAGCAAAGCAACTTTATCCTCATTAAATGTTGATTTTGTAGACATATACCCTCCCTAGTTTTCAAAGCCGTTCACACGGCTCTTGCCCAACACGGAAGAATTGTCCATACCGTTCCTCATCCTCATCCTCTTTATGCCCGCCTTTACCACATAGATAACAATACTTGCCCGCCGATGGCAATACCGCATGCATGAAAAAAGGGGGCATCAATGCCCCCTTCGGTTTATGCTGTTTTGCGCTTCGTGTTTTTTAGAAGCTGTACACGAAGTTCAGGTTGATGTTCCACGGGTCGCGCACCTGATCGCTCGCGCCGTTCATATGGCTGTTGCCCCACACCGAAGAACTCTGGTCAAGGATGGTGGCGATGTAGGAGGCGTCCATATAGATCTTGAAGTTTTCATACATCTGGTATTCGGTGGTCAGACCGATCTCGACCGCGCCGTCCTGCGTGGTCAGGTACAGCGGATCCAGACCGGCGGCCGGGCCGCCGATGGGGCCACTGACCCTGGTAGAGGAGGCATTATACAGACCGCCGTGTGTGCCGGTCATGTATTTTTTGGCCATGGTCGTGTTGTTGGTGCCGCCGATGTAGTTTAGACGCAGGGTGTGCTTCAGGTCTTCCACAAAGCTCACGTTCTTCAGGCGGGCGCCGATGCCCCAGGTGCCTGTCATATTGGTGCTGAGCACGCGGTCGCGCTCGCCGATCAGCGGGTTGCCGTTAAAGGCGAAGCTGGCGAAGCCGTTGTTGTTGTTGGAGTTGGAGAAGCTCGGCATGCGCTCGGACCCGTTGCTCGGGTCGTTGTCGTCGCCGGAAGCGTACCAGCCGTACAGGCCGGGAATGCCCCAATCCAGCTTGTATTCAAAGAGCAGGGATGCCAGCCAGCCCTTGCGGTCATAATGGCCGTCGTCATAGGCTACGGAACCGTAGTTGAAATCCCACGCGATGCGGAAGGGGTCAAACGTGGTCACTTCGCCGGTCAGGCCCGCCCACCAGGCGTCGCCGTAGGAGTCCAGGCGTTTGGTAACGGCTGTGCCGTCCTTGTGCAAGGCGCCGAAGGCGGGAAGCATGCCCGGCACGATATACCCAGAGGACGCGAGTTTGCTGAGTTTGGTGAGGTCGCCGATAGTGGCGTTGGGGCCGATGGCCGTGTACATGCCCCAGGGGGTCACTTTCACGCCGTCAAAGGTCAGCGGCAGAATCAGGGCAACGGTGTCCACATTGTCCATGTAGTTTGTGCGGTAGGAGCTGATGGATGTGTAGTATGTGGAGTTGTAGTTGTCGTTGAAAGGACGCGCCCACAGGGCGGTCAGCGCCGCGTTGTCGTTAAACTTGTAGCTGAGCACAATACCGGCCACGTCGTCGTTGAACACATTTGAACCTGTGGTGAAGCTCGGCAGGGCCATGCCCTGTATGCCCATGCGCACCTTCAGGTCAGTCTCCGGCACAACCCAGTCCAGATAGGCGTTTTTCAGGGCGATGCGGTCAGTCTGGTCCGCGCCCAGCGCGCCGCCCGTGTCGTGTCGGCCCCAGGTGTTGTTTATTTCGAAAAAGACCGTGCCGGAAAGGGATTCAGAAGCAACCGCGTCCAACTGCAAGCGCACCCGCTGCCGGGCTTCGAATTCATCTTCACCTGAGCCGATGCCGTTGCGGGCGTAACCCGTCTGACCGTTGCCGCCGGTGAAGCCGCCGTTCTGACCATAGTCAAACGCCATGATCCACAGCCCCTTGGCTTTGAAGTCAATGGCGCTTGCACCTGCGGACATGCCGAACACAAGACCGGCAGCCAACAAAAGTGTAGCTAATTTTTTCATAATGTACCTTCCTTAAAATAAGGTGATGTCCGTTTGTGAAGTCAAAATATACAATGTTTCTTCACAATGCAAGCTTTTCGTACAAAAATTTTTATTCTTTTCGTACAAAAAAAGCAAGAAATTTTTAATTATGTAAAATTAATTAGGTTATAATTTTTAACGGCGAAAAATTTTATCCCGCGCCCGGCACGCTGCAGCCCCCGTCAATAACAAGGGCGGCCTCTTCCCTAGTCATGGCAATAGCGCCGCCAAAATGCCGTTCAGGCAGGCAATGTCCTATTTGATGGCGTCTTTCAGACCCTTGCCTGGGGTAAATTTGGCAACTTTACCAGCAGGAATGGTAATTTCTTTGCCCGTGCGGGGGTTGCGGCCCTTACGTGCGGCCCGCGTCACAACTTTGAAGCTGCCGAAACCGGTAAAGGTGACTGAATCACCGGCGGCCAGAGTCTCGCGTACTGAGGCAATCACGGCGTCCAGGGCTTCCTCAGCCTTGGCTTTTGAGGACAGGCCAGCTTTGGCGCGGATTTTGTCAACAAGCTCAGCTTTTGTCATTTTTGCTCTCCGTATAGAATTTTCGGGTTTCCCCATTGTGGTGCCGTGCGGGACCGTATACACCCTTGTTGCCGCTTTTCTGAAAGACCTTGTGCGAGTCACCCTTGATTGCGTCGTGTGGTCACAACAAAAAAGTTGCCGTCCCCGGGAACTCCAGGAACAAAATCGACCACAACAAACAGGGGTTACAACGACACAGCTCCCATGCACCAGTCATTGCTTTCTAAAGGAATGCCGGGCGACGTGTCAATAAAAAAAGAGACACAAAGATAAAATTTGGCGTATTTTTTTCATTGCATCACAATGGGCCGGCAAGCGCACTGTTCCGGGCATCAGGACGGCTGCAAAAGCAACATTTTGTTTTTGTTACAAATCAATAAGATCTACCTCATCCGGCTTCAAGGGACGTCCCAGAAACAAACTTCCGGTGCGGGCAAAACGGGCGCAATTATCTGTTGTCAAAAAACGGCTGACGCCGGTATGGCCGGCGTTTCGCAGCAAAGCGCGCCTGGTCAGTTCTTCCTTTACGCACTGCGCTGTTGTGGCCGCTGAGTCAATGATGCGCACATGCGGCCCTACAACGCGCTGCAGGGCGTGCAGCAGCAGGGGAAAATGCGTGCAGCCCAACAACAGCGTGTCCGGCCTCGGGGTCGTAACGGCCGTCGTAACGGCCGGTGTAAAAACGTGCTTCAAATAGTGTCGGGCGATGCCCTCGACAATGGCTCCCTTCATCCAGCCCTCTTCGGCGAGGGGGACAAACAGCGTGCAGGCCTGCCCCAGCACGCGCGCTTCCGGACGAATACGTGCAATAGCCTGTTGATAGGCGCCTCCGGCAATAGTGGCTTCTGTGGCGATAACCACAATCTGTCCGTTGCGGCTCGCGCCGGCGGCGGCCATGGCGCCCGGCTCCACAACACCCAGCACCGGCAGCGGGGCAAAATGGTCGCGAATTGTGGGCAGTGCGGTCGCTGTCGCGGTATTGCAGGCTACAACCAGCATTTTAACGCCCATATCCACCAGTTTGCCCGCCGCCTTGAGGGTATACCGAATGATGGTGTCACACCCCTTGGTGCCGTAAGGCAGACGGGCTGTATCCCCCAAGTAGATCATATCCTCGGCCGGCAAACATTCTGCCAGAGCCTTAAGCACAGTCAAACCGCCCATGCCCGAGTCAAACAGGGCGACAGGCAGCAGGGAAGGGTTATGCATAGCCCCCAGGCAGTCATATTGCATGAATAGTTATTATAATAGTTATGTGTTTTTATTCGTCGCGGTGAAGCTGCTGCGCATGAAAAAATATACAGATAAAATGCTTGGATCGCACAGTGTATGGATTGTAATATTTTACAAAGTTTGCCCCAAATACCGTGCCGCTGTAAAGAGTAAAATGCCGGCGAGCAGATATTTCAACACACGCGCCGGAACATATTTCTGACAGCGTGCGCCCATGTACATGCCCATCATGCCGCCAAGACCCAGCAAAAGACCCATCCGCCAGTCCGGCGCCACAGCAATGCCGGGGTATAACGGCGCCAGCAGAGAGTAAAAATTCACGCCCGCCACAGACGTCAAAAATGTGGCAAAAAGTGTGGCGCCGGCAACGGCATAAACGGGCAAACCAAACAGGGAAACCAGAAAGGGAGCCATAATCGCTCCGCCGCCGATGCCGTAAACCCCGCCTACAAGCCCCACCACAAGACTGAGCAGGGCAAGTCTCCGGCATGGGACGGCAAATTCTTGATTCTGAAAATCAAATATAAATGTACGGCTGTTCCAAACGAGCCTTGTGCAGGCGTTGCTCTGCACTGCCGTTTCCACGCCGTTTTTTTGTCCGGCGTAAAAGCTGCGTTCGACATGCTGCGCATTGGTTTCGGCAATGGAAGCGTGTTCTTTGCCGCGCAGATCCCACAGCATTTTACCGCCGACATACAGGAGCACAAGGCCTGTAAAAATCTTGAAACGGGCGGGATCCGGCAGCCAGTTGATGCGGATGAAAGCCCCGGCGAACACGCCCGGCAGAGTGCCGATGGCCACGGTGGCCGTCAGCGGCCAGACAAGCCGTCCTTCGCGCCAATAACGCCACACGCCCGCAGGGCAGGACAGAACGTTGAAAAACTGATTGGTGGCGCTGACGCTCGGATTGGTGTAGCCGAGAAAGCTCATCTGAAAAGGCAACAAAAGAAAGGCGCCGGAAACGCCGCCCATGG
This sequence comes from Candidatus Desulfovibrio trichonymphae, assembly GCF_002355955.1. Lineage (NCBI taxonomy): Bacteria > Pseudomonadati > Thermodesulfobacteriota > Desulfovibrionia > Desulfovibrionales > Desulfovibrionaceae > Desulfovibrio > Candidatus Desulfovibrio trichonymphae. Next base: position 29,926 of record NZ_AP017368.1, read on the forward strand.
AAGTCACAAAGGAAACGCCAATGGCCACGCAAAAGGGGAAAAAAGGGTGGCATTCAATACCGGCTGTGGGGAAATACATGGAAACCTCCTGGTTAGGCACAACGCCGGGTGATTCGACCGGCAGTATAATCATCACGGTTTGTATCATAACCGTGATGATTGTGTTTGTCATCTGTAAAGAAACACGCTCCACAATATTATGTCAGCCATAATTTTGTTGCGTAACAAGGCGTTTTCAGATAGCGTGCCTATTCTGGTCGGTTACAGAACTTTATTGCGACGAGGGCAGTGATGCTGGCCATTTTGGACTACGAGGCGGGCAATCAGACGAGCGTATGCCGGGCGCTGGAACACCTTGGTATACCCTGTGCCGTCACGGCGGACACGGCCGTGCTTGACAGCGCGAACGGCATTGTCTTCCCCGGTGTCGGCGCCGCAGGTCAGGCTATGGGCGCTCTCGCCGCCGGGCTGGATGCGTCCCTGCGTCTGGCTGTGCAAACAGGCAAACCGCTTTTGGGCATCTGCCTCGGCTGCCAGATACTGCTGGAATACAGCGAAGAAAACAACGCAAGGACATTGGGCCTTGTGCCGGGTGCCTGCCGCCGTTTTGCAGACAATATGCAGCAGGAGGACGGCTCGCCCGCTCCGGTGCCGCACATGGGCTGGAACAGCCTGCGCGTTCGAACAGAAAGCCTTCTGCTTGCGGGAATCTCGCCGGAGGCGGAATTTTATTTTGTGCACAGCTATTATGTGGCGCCTGACCCCACTTTTGTGATCGCCACAACCGTCTACGGGCGTGAGTTCTGTTCCTGCTACGGCCGCGACGGTCTGTGGGCAGTGCAGTTTCATCCGGAAAAAAGCGGCCGGCCCGGCCTCATCCTGCTGCGCAATTTTTACAACTATTGCCGGGAGGCGCGCCGTGCTCAGTAAACGCGTGATCCCCTGCCTTGACGTGCGGGAAGGCCGACTGACAAAAGGTATAAAATTTTCCGGAAATGAAAACATCGGCGACCCGGTGAAAAGCGCGCGCCGCTATTATGAAGAAGGTGCCGACGAAATCGTTTTTTATGACATCACAGCTTCCGCAGAGGCGCGCGGCATTTTTCTGGATGTGGTGGAGCGCGTGGCTGAACAGATTTTCATCCCATTTACCGTCGGTGGCGGCATTTCCGATGTGGCGCAGATGCGCGACGTTCTTCTGGCCGGAGCAGAAAAGGTTTCTGTCAATTCTGCGGCTGTGCAAAATCCCGGCATTATCAGCGAAGGAGCAGAGGCTTTCGGCTCTCAGGCCATTGTGGTGGGCATGGACGTGCTGGCCGTGCCGGTGAGCGCAGACATCCCTTCCGGCTTTGAAATTGTGATCCACGGCGGGCGAAAACGCATGGGCATTGACGCGCTTGCCTGGGCAAAGCGCTGCCAGGATCTGGGCGCGGGAGAACTCTGCGTCAACTCCATTGACGCGGACGGCACAAAAGACGGCTACGAACTCACGCTGACAAAAGCCGTCGTGCAGGCTGTGTCCATCCCGGTCATCGCATCAGGCGGCGCGGGCGAGCCGCGGCACATGTACGAAGCAGTCAGCCGGGGCGGCGCGGCGGCGGCGCTTATTGCCTCCATTGTGCACTACGGAACATACACTATCCGGGACTGCAAGGAGTATATGGCAAACCGGGGCGCAAAAGTGCGATTGACATGGTAGGATACCGCTGTGATGATTTTTGATGTTTTTGTTAAACAAGAACAATGGATTACCGGAATCAAGTCATTGAAAAAATAAATCTCTCCGGATCTCACGGCACTGGACTTTACCCAAAAAATATGCATATACTTTATAAAATATTATTTTGATGCCATAGTAAGGAGGGCAACATGGCTCACAAAAAAATTGAACGCAAAAAAGAACTGGATCGCCGTCGTCAGCGCCGCAACGACCGTCTGAAGCAACGCGCGCGGGCGACAAAAGCCGGCACAGGGCATAAGTGAATACTCCATCTGCTAAAGCAGCCTCAATTAGCGGCTAAAGCCGGCGACATCGGCTTCGCCGATACAGACCTGTGAATTTCACAGCCATTGCAAAACGAAAGTTTTTTTACCTGATCTATACTTTGTTTGGCGCCTCAGCCCAAGAAAAAATGCTGAAGCTGCCGCTTGAAGACGAGATTTTTGACCATCCCAAAAAGTGGGATAATAAATATAATCATTACAAAACACAGGGCGTGTTCTGCCCCTGACTCGAAGTGATTGTCATGCCTATTTACGAATACCTTTGTCCCCAGTGCCGTCATCTTTTTGAGGAATGGACAAAATCGGCGCAGGACAGCGCGCCGGAACCCTGCCCGCGTTGCGGCGCTTCCGCGCCCAGGGTCATCTCCCAGACGTCCTTTGTGCTCAAAGGTGACGGCTGGTATGTGAGTGACTACGGATACCGAAAAGGCGTCAAGGAAGACGGTGATGTTGCGGCCGAACCGACGGAATCTGCGGAAAAAAGCCGGAGTCAGGCTGACGCGACAGAGGCGGCAACTGCCGTCGATACCGATGCGGCACAGGCAAAACCGGTACAGGCCAAGGATGCCGACACTCAGGCAAAGCCGAAAAGGACTTCCCCGCCCCCAGCCGCTCCGGCCCGGAAAGACGCTGTCGCAACGCCACGGAACAGCGGAATAAGGGGACAAGAGAACGCATGATCGAACGTTACACGCGATCGGAAATGGGACGCATCTGGACCCTGGAAAATCGTTACCGTGCCTGGCTTGCGGTGGAGCTGGCCGTTTGCGAGGCATGGCGCGATGCCGGACGCATTCCGGACGAAGCCATGTCCGTCATACGCGCACGGGCTGATGTTGATGTGCAGCGCATACAGGCTATTGAAGAGACAACACGCCACGATGTGATAGCTTTTCTGACAAGTCTGGAAGAAAAAGTGGGTGACGATGCCCGTTTTATCCATCTTGGCTGCACGTCGTCCGATATTGTGGATACGGCAAACGCCCTGCTGCTTGTTGAAGCGGGAGAGCTGATTCTCACCGACCTTGATACCTTGCTGGAGGCACTGGAAACCCTCGCTCGCCGCCATAAGGGCGCGCTCTGCATGGGCCGTACGCACGGCATACACGCATATCCCACGAGTTTTGGCCTTAAACTGGCCGGTTTTTATGCGGAATTTTCCCGCCATCGCGCTCGCGTCAATTCCGCGACGGAAAACGTGCGCGTGGGCAAAATTTCCGGAGCCGTCGGCACATACGCCTTCCTTTCGCCGGAACTGGAGCACAATGCTCTTTCGCGTCTCAAGCTCAAGGCGGACGAGCACTCCACACAGATTATCCAGCGCGACCGCTACGCGCACTTTTTCTCCGCGCTCGCGATTATGGCAGGCGGTGTGGAGCGGCTGTGCGTGGAACTGCGGCATTTGCAGTGCACGGAAATGATGGAAGTGGAAGAGGGTTTTGCCAGAGGCCAGAAGGGATCATCCGCCATGCCGCACAAAAAAAATCCCATCTCGGCAGAAAACATGAGCGGCCTTGCGCGTCTCATGCGTTCCAACGCTCTGGCCGCCATGGAAAACCAGCCGCTTTGGCATGAAAGAGACATCAGCCATTCTTCCGTTGAACGCGTTATCATGCCCGATTCCACAATTCTTGCCGATTATGTGTTGACACGTCTGACCGATCTTTTGCGCGGCCTTGTCGTCAAACCTGACCGCATGCGCGAAAACATGGCAAAATCTTTCGGCCTGTACCATTCGCAGCGCGTGCTCACCGCCCTCATTGACGCGGGGCTGTCCCGGCAAAAAGCTTATGAAACCGTGCAGCGGCTTGCCATGAAAAGCTGGGAGACCCGCCGCTCCTTCCCTGAACTGGCGCTGGCCGACGCGGAAATACGCGCATGCCTGAACGAAGCGGCGCTTGCGGCCCTGTTTGATGAAACGTACTGTCTGCAACATGAAGACGCTGTTTTTGCGCGTGTGTTTGCACAGCTCGCACAACCAGAACATTTTTATGAATGATCATAAACGACGCTTGGCAAAACTTCTGGTGGAAAAATCCTATCGTGATGGCAATTTTGTTCTGGCCTCCGGCCGCAGAAGCGATTATTATTTCGACTGCAGGGTCACGGCCCTTCACGCCGAAGGCTCAAGGCTTATCGGACTTTTGTTCAACGACCTGCTCAAAAACGTTGACATCAAGGGCGTAGGAGGAATGACCATGGGCGCGGATCCGTTGATTTCGGCCGTCACTGTCCTCTCCTGCGGCACAGGGCGTTTGCTGCACGGCCTTCTGGTGCGCAAAGAAGCCAAGGGGCACGGCACAAACCAGTTTGTGGAGGGGCTCGGCAATTTCAGCGCGGGCGACGCCGTCGCCATGCTGGAAGATGTGGTCACCACCGGCGCGTCATTGCTCAAAGCCTGCGACAGAGTGCGCGAGGCCGGGCTTGCCGTTACTGCCGTTTGCGCCATTCTTGACAGGGAGGAAGGGGGACGTGAAAAGCTTGAAGCGGCGGGATATAACCTGCTTGCGCTTTTCACACGCAGGGAACTGCTGAAGCTGGCTTCTGAGTAAAATCGTGCTCAGCCGAATCTGTGTACAGACAGTCTGTTGTTTTTCGTCCGTAAGATTGTTGACTTCGCCCGAAACAAAATAGGGAATGCCGCTGGCGCGGCCGTTATTCTTCTTCACCGGACGAACGGGGAGAACATGCCTGAAAATATTTTGATTGTCGGTGGCGTCGCCCTCGGCCCCAAGGCCGCCTGCCGCTGCAAGCGTCTGAATCCCGACGCAAATGTGATCATTGTGGACGAAAACGTCCACCTTTCTTATGGCGGCTGCGGCATTCCCTATTTTGTTTCGGGCGAAGTCAACAATCTTGACGATCTGCGTGCCACTCCCTACCACGCCGTGCGCGATCCTGAATTTTTTCGCAGAATGAAGGGCGTGACCGTGCGCACCCAAACGCGCTCGCTCGCCTATTGACCGTGCGGCCAAAACCCTGCTTGTCGAAGACCTTGTCAGCGGCAGGGAACAAACCCTGCCTTATGACAAGTTGCTGCTCGCCACAGGCGCAAGCCCGCGCATTCCTCCGGTGGAAGGGCGCGAACTCTCCAACGTGCTTTCCCTCACAAGGCTGGAAGCGGCGGCAGCCATACGCTCGGCCTGTCAGGAGGGCAGGGTCGGCGCGCTGTCATTGTGGGCGGCGGATTTATCGGCCTTGAAGCGGCTGTGGCGCTGGCCGACATGTGGGGCGTGAAGGTAAGCGTTGTGGAAATGACGAATCAGTTACTGCCGGGGGCGCTTTCCGCTTCTTGCGCGCGCATGGCTGCCCATGACTGTACAAGCCATAACGTGGATGTTTTCACTTCTGAAAAAGTGCTCCGTCTCACAGGCAAAGACGGCGCGGTACAGGGTGTTGTTACCGACAAGCGGGAACTGGCGGCGGATTTCGTTATTTTTGCGGCTGGATTTCTGCCCAACAGCGAGCTGGCCAGAACGGCCGATCTGCCTGTTACCGCGTTCGGTGCGATTGTAGTGGATGAATATATGCGCACTGCAGATCCTGACGTATACGCAGGCGGCGGCTGCGCCTCCATTAAAAATATCATTACAGGCAAAATGGGATATCTGCCGCTGGCAGCATGGCCAACCGCCAGGGACGCGTCATCGGCACCAATCTGGCCGGCGGCACGGCCACATTTCCCGGCTATGTGGGAACTTGGGCTATCAAACTCTTTGATCTCTCCTTCTGTGGTGCCGGTCTTACCGCAGAACGCGTCGCAGCAGAGGGCTTTGACGCGCTGGGCGTCGGCGTCGAGCAGCTTGACCGCGCTCATTTTTATCCGGAAAAGAACATGATGGGCCTGGAACTCGTGCTTGAAAGAAGCACAGAACGCGTTCTGGGCATACAGGGCGCGGGACCGGCCGGTGACGCCCTAAAAGCGCGGGTGGACGCCGTAGCCGGCGTTCTGCAGTACGCCAAACCCACGGCCGCCGATATTTCCAATCTGGCGCCTACGCGCCGCCTTTTGCAGCCGCCATGGACATTGTCAATGTGGCGGGCAATGTCGCTGAAAACGTGCTGGCCGGGCGCTTTACGCCTGTCACCGGCGAAGCGTTTATGGAGCTGTGGCAAAAGCGTGACAAAAACAAGGTCTTTTTTATAGATTCACGCCCCGCCGCCGGGCGCGCCGTTGAGGCGAGTCACCCGGACTGGCATTCCATCCCCCTTGAGGAAACTTGCGGCCAGAATTGCGGAAGTGCCGCGGGACCGGCCTGTGGCGCTTATATGCAATACAGGGCTGCGCGCGTATGACAGCGTGCTCATTCTGGCCCGCAACGGCATTACAGACGTGGTCAACGCCATGGGCGGCATGCAGTCTGTGCGCAAGATGGGTCTGAAATCGTAAATGCGCCGGAACCGCCAAAAATCGAGCCTGAGCCGGTAAGTTCCGTAGGCGCGGTATGCTCAAAGCCAAACCCAATGCCGAGCTGTCGCGTCTCATTGTAAAAAATTTAGCCATATCTCCTTGACAGCTTTGGGCTGCATAGACTAGATAATATCTTTCAGTGCGGTTACTTTATCAGTTGCCGCAAACATCCTGATGCGGAACAAGCGTTCCAACGGGGTGGCCTGGAGCAGGCCCCCCCCTTTTTTTGTATTTCAGGCACAGCAGATGATTGAAAACACTATTAAAGAGACTGTTATCCGACTGGCAGAACCTGTTGTTGACTCCTTGGGACTTGTGCTGTGGGGAGTGGAAATACAGCGCGCAGGACGCATGATTGTGCGGCTCTATGTGGATACTCATCCGGAACTGAGGCAAACACAAGGTGTTGACGCATCTCCCAGCATAGATCAGTGTGAAGAAATTTCGCGCCACCTTGGCTTGGCCTTGGAAGTGGAAGATCTTATTGCTGCGGCGTATACACTGGAAGTGTCCACTCCCGGGCTCATGCGCGTCTTTTTTGATCTTGAACAATTGCGTCCATATCTTGGCGACATAATGGAAGTAAAATTGCATATGCCCATTACATTGGGACAACACAACGATACAGACGTCGCTTGCGCGCACCGCCGTCTCTGGCGCGGAAGGCTTGCCGCAGTCCAAGACGATTTTTTTGTGCTGGAACCTGTTACAGTAACCGCTGAAGGCGACGTATACCCTGAAACACTTCCGCCTGTATCTTTGCCGTGGGCAACTGTACGCAGTGTAAACCGCATGCATATTTTTCGCCGGCCTGTCAAACCGGGAAAGGCACGAGCAGAAAACACGCCGCCATTCAATTAACCGGCGATGTAGTTCAAAAACAGAAGGCAACCCAACCCATAATTATAAACAGACAATGCTGATACAGTTACATACGTCAGTCGGAGGCACACATGAATCTTGAACTCAAAAAGGCCATTGAGCAGATCAGCAAAGACAAGGGCCTTGACCGCGACATGCTTATTGACACGCTGGAAGACGCGGTCCGCACTTCTGTGTTGCGCCGCTTTAGTGATGAGACAGATGTTGAAGTGACCTATAACGACGAAACCGGCGACATTGAGGTGTTCCAATTTAAAATTGTTGTCTCTGATGGTAATGTGGAAAACACAGATACGCAAATATCCTTGACGGAAGCGCGCAGTCACGATCCCAGTGTTCAGCTTGACGACGAAGTGGGTTTTCGCGTCAAAGTGGCGGATCTTGGCCGGATTGCGGCACAGTCGGCCAAGCAGGTCATTATTCAACGTATGCGTGACGCAGAGCAGGAAATTATTTATGAAGAATACAAGGATCGTATTGGCGAAATTGTCTCCGGCATAGTCCAGCGCCGTGACAAAGGCGGTTGGATTATAAACCTTGGCCGTACAGAAGCCATTTTACCCCGTGAAGACCAAATCCCTAGGGAACATTATAAACGAGGCGACCGGGTTCAGGCGCTCATCATTGATGTGCGCAAGGAGGGTCGAGGGCCACAGGTTGTCATATCCCGCGTACACCGCGACTATATGGCGGCGCTCTTCCGTCGTGAAGTTCCGGAAGTCGATGAGGGCATTGTTCAGATTATAGGTGTGGCACGTGACCCCGGCTCCCGCGCGAAGGTTGCTGTGCTTTCTCGTGAACGGGATGTGGACCCTGTAGGCGCCTGCGTTGGCGTACGTGGTTCGCGCATACAGAATATCGTGCAGGAATTGCACGGAGAACGCATTGATATTGTGATCTGGAGTCCGGATATCGCCACCTACGCCCGCAACTCCCTTGCTCCGGCACTGGTCTTACGCATTGTTGTGGACGAAGAAGAAAATCTTCTCGAAATTATTGTACCCGACGACCAGCTCACCAACGCCATTGGCCGCAAAGGCCAAAATGTCAAACTGGCGGCACGTCTTTTAGGGTGGAAAGTAGATATATTTACCGAGCGCCGCTACAACGAGGCCAATGCCATCGGCCACGGCCTTGAACAGGTGGCCAGCGTAGCTGAGGTTTCTATTGAGGCACTGCTGTCGGCAGGGTATTCTTCACTGGACAGGCTGCGTGATGCCGATGATGAAGAACTTGCAGAAAAGCTGTCTATCAGTTCTGCGCGCATAGCGGATTTGCGTTCTGCCATTAACTTTCTCGCGCCGGTCGTAGAAGAATCGCCGAAACCCTCGTCCGTGCATCATCCCGCTGGTGTCGTGCAGTCTGCGGAACAGGACAAAACAACGGCTGAGCGCCTTGACAATGCCGGTGAATAGCCACACAGCGCAAAAGGGCTGGCCGGCATTTGAGGGGCCTGTACGCATGTGCGTTATTTGTCGGCGGCGTTTTCCTAAAGCCGTTTTAACGCGACATACGATGATGGCTCAAGGCAATTTGATTATTGACTCAGAAAAAATCAGATTCGGCAGAGGATTGTATCTATGCTCCGATCCCTGCTGCATGGTAAAATTTGCACAATACATGCCCTGTACTAAGCGTAGGGGGGACAAGTATGCCCGAAGAAAAGATCAAAATTAAGGACATCGCTGCCGAGCTTGAGGTGCAGCCAAAGGACATGCTGCGTGCCCTACGCAAGCTTGGCCTGCCTGCCAAGAGCACTGCCAGCTCCATTTCTCTGGATGATGCGACACGCGTACGCGATCATTTCACCGTCCAAAAACAGCAGGATGTCGAACGTACGGAAATTCAGCGTGATATCATTGTGCGGCGCCGTCGCGCACGGCAAAGCTCTTCAGCATCTGACCACCAGCGCATGGTGCCTGACCAGACGCCTGAGCCTGTTATAGACAAAGCGGATGCTTCTGCCGGATCATCCGGATCCGAAAAGCAAGCGGCGTCCGCCCCCCTACATGTTGCCGACAAAACAGAGATGTCGGACACGACGCACACAATGGAAGGAGATATCCCAATCGTCGGCAATGTTCCCGCCGCGGAAGAAACACCTCCTGCCGCTTCTGTTGACGAGGTTGCCGCTACGGAGCAAAAACCAACTCAACGTGACCTATCAAGAACTAAAAAGTCTGTCAGTCAGACAAGTCCCGCACGCGTTGTCAGCAGACCGGACGACGACACGCCTGACGTTGTGGAAACGCAGAGTTCTGATACGGACAAATCTGAACAGTCTCATTTTGTCGCTGCAGAGCCAAATGGAAAAATCTCAAAAACTTCACGTCTGACGCGCCCGGATGCGTCTGCAGTGCCGGACGGCTCTTCAGCGCCCACGTTGTCTTCACGTCCGGCAGAGATGAGAGCAAAGGACTCCGGCGCTGATGGTGAGCATGATGCCAACGCCCTCAGAGCGAAGCTTATTTCGCGTCCTGCTCCATCCTCGCAGGAACATTCTGTGTCGCGTCCGGCCGGCGGACGACCTGCCGCCGTCGGTGCGCACGAATCAGGGCCACGTCCGGACGGACAACGCGGCCCGCGGTCCGCACGCATGCTGGCAAACTCCGTTCCCGGCGGCTCCCGTTCCGCGCCAATGGGTCAACAGACGCCTGCCTCCCCAATGGACACACGTGATGGCCAAAGCAAGAAAAAACGCCTTAAAGGACGCCGCACAGTTGATTTTCAGCAAGACGCTTTTGGCCGCCGTCAGGATGATGACGATTCTCCCCGCCTGAACAGGGGCAAAGGACGGCGTAAAAATAGTAAACTTGAGCAACAGACAGTACAGCAAACGCAGCCCCTGAAAGCTGCAAAACGCAAAATTCGTATTACAGAAGCCATTCGTGTTGCGGATATGGCGCACCAAATGGGTCTCAAGGGCAATGAAATCATCAAGGTACTCTTCGGACTTGGCGTCATGGCCACGATCAATCAGTCCCTGGATATTGACACCGCCACGCTCGTAGCGGCTGAGTTCAGCTATGAAGTTGAAAAAATTGGATTCTCTGAAGATGATTACCTGTTCAATCAGGCAGAAGACAGGCCAGAAAGTTTGAAACCACGCCCCCCTATAGTCACTATCATGGGGCATGTGGACCACGGCAAAACATCTCTGCTGGACGCCATACGCAGATCCAATATCACGAGCGGCGAAGCCGGCGGCATTACACAGCACATCGGCGCGTACCACGTCAAGACAAAACGCGGCGAAGTCGTTTTTCTGGACACACCGGGGCATGAGGCATTTACGGCAATGCGCGCACGCGGCGCTCAGATCACTGATTTGGTTATTCTGGTTGTGGCTGCTGACGATGGCGTTATGGAACAGACGCGCGAAGCCATTAATCATTCCAGAGCGGCGAATGTGCCGATCATGGTGGCTGTCAACAAAATGGACAAGTCTGATGCAGACCCTGACCGGGTGCTGCGTGAACTGTCGGAACTTGGACTTCAGCCAGAGGACTGGGGTGGCGATACCATCGTTGCGAAGGTTTCGGCAAAAACACGTCAAGGTCTTGACGAACTGTTGGAAATGGTTGCCCTGCAATCGGAACTTATGGAACTTAAAGCCAATCCGGACAAAGCAGCCCATGGTCATATCGTGGAGGCAAGGCTGGACAAAGGGCGCGGGCCCATTGCAACGCTGCTGATTCAGGCAGGAACACTCAAACAGGGTGACAGTTTTGTCTGTGGCCACTTTTCCGGCCGCGTGCGCGCACTGATGAACGATCAGGGTAAAAAAGTCAAAGAAGCTGGACCATCCCTGCCTGTGGAAGTCCAAGGCTTTGAAGGCGTTCCTGAAGCAGGCGAAGAATTTTTTGTCATGAGTGACGAAAAAGTGGCCCGACGTATTGCAGACACCCGCGCGGCAAAACAACGTGAGCGTGCTCTGGCATCCGAATCCCGAATCACGCTGGAAACCTTCCTCTCCAGCAGCGCTTCGGCTCAGAAAACGCTGACTCTTAACCTTGTCATCAAAGCTGATGTGCAGGGCAGTCTGGAAGCTATTGCCGAAGCACTCAACAAGCAGAGCACTGAGAAAATGCGGCTTCATATTATGCATGGAGGCGCAGGCGCTATTACAGAGTCTGATATTTTGCTGGCTTCCGCCTCACAAGCCATTATTATTGGTTTCAACGTACGACCCACGGCAAAAATTAAAGATATTGCAGAGCATGAAAATGTGGACATACGTTTCTACAATATTATTTATAAACTCGTGGATGATATCAGGAGTGCCATGACGGGCATGCTGGCGCCGGTGCAGCGTGAAGTATATCTGGGACAGGCCGCTGTGCGCAAAATCTACAGTGTGCCGAAGGTCGGCATTATTGCCGGCTCCTATGTGGAAGACGGCAAAATTGTCCGCCATGCCGGCGCGCGTCTGTTGCGCGATGGTGTTGTCATCTACACAGGCAAAATTGACTCTCTTAAGCGATTCAAGGATGACGCCAGGGAAGTAGTTAAAGGCAATGAATGCGGCGTTGGTCTTGAAAGCTTTAACGACATTAAAGATGGTGATATTATTGAGGCATTTGAGACGATAGAGGAAGCGGCGACGCTGTAGACAAAGAACGGCAGCTGCTCACATGGAATCACTGTGTCGATGCTGCAAAATACTCTTGCGGACTTTTGCGGTGTCAATTCAACAATGATCCGCTCACACGCATATTATTTATGACCAGCTGATGGCGGTTTGGCTGTGGAATTCAGCCTTGACGGCAACAAGCTCAAGGCAAAACGTCAGCTGACCAACAATCTGAAGCAAAAAATACGCAACAGATTCAATGCCGCCATCGTTGAGGCTGAAATTGAAGAAAGTCTGACGCTCGCAAACTGGCCATTGTCTCTATTTCCACAGCGAAGCTCATTTATCAAGCCGTATGGACAAGTGCGTGATGATGGCAGCGCATGGAAGCACCATCCCTAAAAAATGGTGGACAGTCAGAAATTTATGCTGCGGACTGAACTGACTCCTGTGCCGTTTCAAAACGGCGCTTCCAATATTGCTGCCGCCCTGGAAAAAGTAAACCATGTTGTCGTTGCCAGTCACATTAATCCGGACGGAGACGCAGCAGGTTCCTTGGCCGCGGCGGGACTGATTTTACGTGCCATGGGCAAAGATTTCATGCTGTACAGCAGCACCGGGCTGCCGCAATATCTCGCGTTTTTCCCAATGCCCGGCACAATTTATACAGACCTTAAACGGCCGCCGTTCACGCCGCAGGGTGCCCTGCTGCTCGACTGCGGTGAACCGCATCGTTTGGGAGGAGAGCTGGCCGATATTCTGCCAAAGCTTGCCGGCATTAATGTTGATCATCATCCTGGCGACGGGATGGGATCTTTTGCCAACTGGATCATGCCCACGGCGGCCGCAACGACGCAACTTATGGCTTATGTTGCGACAAACGCCGGTCTGCAGCTTGCAGGCGAGCTTGCGGACGCGATTGCGCTGGGTATCATCACAGATACAGGCGGCTTCCGGCACGGCAATACCGATGCAAACGTGTACTTATTAACAGCCCGTCTGCTGCAAAACGGCTGCAACCTGACTCGTCTGCGTGATTTGCTGGAAAACAACTGGACCATAGGGCACATGCGCCTATGGGCAAGGCTGATGTCCCGTGCACGCCTGGCGCGAAACGGCAGCATCGCCTTTTGCCGCGTTATGCTGCAGGACTTGCGTGAATGCCAGTCGCTTCCAGAGGATACGGAAGGCTTTGCGGAACATTTGCGGCGGCTGCGCGGCGTCAAGGTGGCCGCACTGTTACGTGAAGACGAGCCGCGTCTCTACAAATTCAGCCTGCGTTCAAACGCAAACACAGACGTACGATCCGTCGCCGCGCGTTTAGGCGGCGGCGGGCACACCAACGCGGCAGGCGGCATTCTGCAGTTACTGCCTGATCATGCTGAAAATGTCCTGCTGACTGCCGTAAGCTGTCAACTGGACAAAGAAGAAAATCCGGCAGCCCTTTCTGAAATACAAGCGATCTGATTTATTCTCCGCTTCTGCTTCTCTGATATTCAGCAATCACCTTTTCAGCGACAGGGTGCGGAGCTTCTTCATAATGGGCAAATTCCATCGTAAAAAAGCCTTGGCCTCCTGTCATGGATCGCAAATCAGGAGCAAAGCGCAACACTTCACTCATGGGAACATGCGCTTTGATTTCTGTAAGGCCACTCTGAGAATCAGAACCAAGCACCTTGCCCCGCCGCGAAGAAAGATCCCCAATCACATCGCCCATGCTGCCATCCGGTACGGAGACGGTCAACAGCACAATGGGCTCCAGCAATACAGGCTTAAGTCCTTCCATAGCCTTTTTAAACGCCAAAGAACCAGCCACTTTGAAAGCCATTTCTGAAGAATCTACAGTATGGTAGCTGCCGTCAAATACCCTGACGTGAAAATCAACCACCTGACAACCGGCTAAGAAACCGCCTCAATCCAGCAGTCGCCGAACTGACCACGCCCGCCGGACTGTTTTTTATGCCGCCCCTGAACCTGACATTTGCCGCGGACTGTTTCACGGTAAGGCACTTTGGGCGTTTTGAGCACAATGTCAACCTTGAAGCGACGTTTTGCCTTTTCCACCGAAAGTTCAATATGCAACTGTCCCATGCCCGAAAGCAGTATCTCTCCGGTTTCCTCGTCACGAGCGAGCTTCAGGGTAATGTCCTCGTCCAGCAGACGCTGAATTGTGGTATATACCTTGTCTTCCTCCCCCTTTTTCTTGGGGGCAAGTGCATATGTGATCAATTGTGGCGGCAGTTTTGGAATGGGCTGCGCAAAGGGCGCCTTTTCGTCACAAAGCGTGTCGCCGGAGCGGGTATTTTTGAGTTTTGCCACTGCTACGATTGCGCCGGGATAGACGGTGTCCTTGCAGGGCGTCTGACTTTTGCCCACCAGATACCACAGATTGCCAAGCCGTTCATTTTCTTCGCTGCGCATATTGCGCAGAACCACATCACCAGAAATTGTGCCGGAAAGCAGCCGCAAAATGGAAAATTGCCTTGAAAAAGGGTCAGCCAGTGTCTTGACAACAAAGTAGGCGATCGGGCCATCCGGCACGACGCTACGTTCATTGTTCGCCATATCCGTGAGGGCGGGGCGGTCAAGCGGCGAAGGCAAAAGCGCCTCCACGGCGTCAAGAATGGCCTTGCCTCCTTTGTTTTCCAACGCGGAGCATACAAGCACCGGCGTCAGTTCACCGCTCAGCACACCTGCACGCAGGCCGGCATGCAGGTCCGACAAACTGAGGCTGCCTTCTTCAAGGTATTTTTCCATCAGCGTTTCATCACTTTCCGCAATATTTTCAACGGTTACATCGCGCAAAAGATTCACGTTGTCCGTTAATTCATCGGGAATCTCAGCTTCGGCAACGCCGTCTTCTGTAAACATTTGAGCTTTGCCGCCGGGCACATCCGCCACACCCGCGAAAACATCACCTTGGCATATGGGCAAATGCAGGGCTACGGTTTTCACTCCGAGAGCCGCCAAGCCGTCAAATGCCATCTGAAAATCAGCCCGGTCACGATCCAGCTTATTTATCACGATCATGACAGGCAGATTCTCCGCGCGAACCATACTCCAAAATTTTTTTGTCAGGGGGCGCACACCATCCACAGCATCCAGCAAAAAAAGTACGCTGTCCACCCCTTTCAGCAAGCATGCAATATCCCCTGTAAAATTGTCGTCACCAGGAATATCCAAACAAAAAGTGACGGTTTTTGTTCCAAAGGCAAGTCGCGCAGGCCGGCTGAACAGAACCGCGACGCCGCACTTCTTCCGGTTCGTAGTCAAGGCTTGTCGTGCCGTCTTCAATGGCGTCCATGCGGGTGATAACCCCTGTGTTGAACAAAAGCATCTCGGCCAGCGAAGTTTTGCCGCAGCCGCCGGTACCGACGAGAGCAAAAGTGCGTTGCATCTCCAGAGGAGTGGACATAGTTTCCCCTTCACGAATAGTTTGACTGCGCAGACATCGCGTCGCGAATCTGGTGAATAAATACACAAAGAAGCGCGACAGCTACTTAAAGAGCACGGCACAAACTTGACAGATTTATATTTTCCGGCGGTGATTACGTTTTGCCGATATACAGGCTTAACAAAAAAAAGGAAGAGGCAATTTTCAGTCATGTACAGACACGCCCCCCAGGTCAAGGGTTTTTTGAACGGACGGTATTGGATGCTATCCATATATTCGGCATCTTTTCAGGGAATTTTCCGGTGTCATGGTGTATCCGCGCTGTGAGTTCCAATCAATGAGAAGAAATCTGGCGGCATAGGCTCTACTTCATGAATACCTTTTTAGAAAATCTCTTGACAATTTTTAAAAAATTGACAATAATTAAAAAATGTATTACCGATTTCAATAATTATGATGGAGTTAGCTCTGTTTCGGAATCGGCGCTTATGGAAGGGAAAAAGCACTTCAGGAGGTTTGTCATGAAACGCAGTATTGCCGTTCTGGCGTTTGTTTTTACATTTTTGTCGTCCGGTCTCGCCGCGGCGGAAGGCAGCGGGATGTATCTGGCACCCAAGTTTCTGATGTCCATGCAGAGCACAGGCTCAATGAACCGCTCTTCCGTCTTTGCAGGTTCCGGTATTGACGGGTACAGCCAGTTCACGCTGGGCGGCGCGCTTGCCGCAGGGTATGATTTCTGGCCGCAGCAGATGTTGCCCATCCGCGCGGAAATTGAATTTGCCCTGCGCGGAAACAGCGAAAAAACCTGGAGCGGCGGCGTGGTGGACGATATCAAGGGTATTTGGAACAATTCTACCCTGTTTGCCAATTTGTTCTGGGATTTGCACAACGACAGCCCCTTTACGCCCTATGTCGGCGCGGGTTTGGGCTTGGCGTTCAACTACACAGGCTATGATGCCACGGCCAACGGCGGTAAGGTTTCGGTGGACGATCGTTTCACAAATTTCGCCTGGAATGTCGGGGCGGGAGTAGCATACAGCTTCAACGACAACTTTGTGGTTGACGCCGCCTATCGTTTTGTGGGCCTTGGGTACAATGAAGTCAGCATACATGATGTTAATGGTCAAAAGTATGAGATAGGCAATTCGCCGTACAACAATGAGTTCATGGTCGGCTTGCGCTTTATGTTCTGAGATCTTTTTTGCCTTTTTGACAGGAATAAAAAGCCCGCCTGACCGCGGGCTTTTTATTCCTGTCAGGTTTTGACTTGCTGTCGTTTTGCTGATATTGAATCTGCTTGCGTATGACTGGAGCAGACATTCCGCCTATTGGGCATAACCGGACGACTGCGCCGCAGCTGCACGGCGTGCTTGTGGTGAACAAGCCTTCCGGACCGACATCCGGCCGCTGCCTTGCGGCAATTAAACGTTTGGGGCAGAAAAAAATCGGCCATGCGGGCACGCTGGATCCCTTGGCCGGGGGCGTGCTGCTGGTGCTGCTGGGGCAGGCCACCAAGCTTTCTTCCCATCTGCTGGCGGGCGGGGGCAAGGTGTACAGCGGCACAGTGCGTCTCGGGCAGACGACAGACACCTGGGACAGTCAGGGCAGAATCATTGCTGAAGCCCCATGGGAAAAGGTCAGCCCTGAGGCTGTGCGGCGGGAGATCGCTTTGTGGCGGGAGATGCGCAAGCAGCTTGTGCCGCCTTACTCAGCTGCAAAGCACGAGGGGCAGCCTTTATACAGGCTGGCCCGCAAGGGCCGCGATGTGCCGCAAAAGGTCAAACGCATGGAAATTTCACAGGCGGACACGCTTGATGTGAGCCTGCCGTTTGTGCGCTTTCGTGTCGCCTGCCGTTCCGGCGCCTATATACGCTCCCTGGCCCACAGCTTGGGGACGCGACTTGGTTGCGGAGCCGTGCTCACGGAACTGACCCGGGAGTATAGCCACCCCTTCGGTCTTGATGCTGCCCGCAGTCTGCGGGACATTGTGGCTGAACCAGCTCTGCTGGCCACAAGCCTGCGGTCAATTGTCGATGCCCTGCCCGGCTGGACAAGAGTGGAACTCACGCCTGACGAGGCTTGGCGGGTGCGCAACGGGATGCCCGTCTTCCGCGTGTCGGCAAAAAGGCCGACGGAGGAGGATGAATACGCGCTCCTGCTTTACAGAGGAGAGGCGTTTGCGCTGGCAAGGCGCGGAGCAGACGTGGCGCACTGCTGGACCGTGTTGCGGGGGCTTTGGAACTAACTTCATCCTGTTAAGGAGAATCGCTGTGGTTATGGATGTGGAACAGAAAAAATCGCTTATTGCGGCCTACGCCAAGCATGAGGGCGATACCGGATCGTCTGAGGTTCAGGTGGCCCTGCTCACGGCGCGCATTGAAGGTTTAACCGGGCATTTCAAGGTGCACAAAAAAGATTTCCATTCCCGCACCGGACTGCTCAAGCTGGTGGGACAGCGCCGTAACATTCTGAATTACCTGAGAAAGAAAGATATTCAGCGCTACCGCTCGCTTATCGAAAAACTGGGATTGCGCAAATAAGAAGAATGCGTATTGCGGCAAGGGGGGATTTCCCCCCTTGCCGCGTTTTGTTCTATGCACGGTCCGCAAGGATCTTAACTCGCGAGGGGAAGGGGGATCCGGAAAAATCAGGCAATTTTTTGCCCGCTTTTGCCGGAATCCCCTTCGCACAAGCAAAGGATTCAATATGTTGCAGGATATTTTCAAACCGAACCGTGTTGTCGCGGAAATCGGCGGCAAGGAAGTGATTTTTGAAAGCGGCCGCATGGCCAATCAGGCGCACGGAGCAGTGTGGATGCAGTGTGGCGGGACGGTTGTGCTCGTCACGGTATGTTCACAGCCGCTTGAGTTTGACAAGGGATTTTTTCCGCTTACTGTGGAGTATTCCGAAAAAATGTATGCGGCCGGGCGTATCCCCGGCAGCTTTTTTCGCAGGGAGATCGGCAGGCCTTCCGAGAGAGAGACGCTCGTCTCCCGTCTTATAGACAGACCCATTCGTCCGCTTTTTCCAAAAGGGTTGAACGAGGATGTTCAGGTGCTGGCGAGCGTGATTTCCGCTGATCAGGCAAATGAATCCGATGTGCTGGCCCTGACCGGCGCTTCCGCTGCTCTTATGGTTTCTCCCCTACCTTTTGAAGGACCGGTGGCCGGTGGTCGCATTGGGCTGCTCAACGGGCAGTTTGTGCTGAATCCTTCCTTTGAACAGCAGGAGCAGAGCGATCTAAACATTATTTTTGCGGCCTCGCGCCACGCGCTTACCATGGTGGAAGGCGACGCTCGTTTTTTGTCTGAAGATGTGATTATTGAAGCGCTGGAATGGGGCCGTAAGGAAATTCAGCCTTTGGTTGACGCCCAGCATAAACTGTGCGAACTCTGCGGCAAGGGGAAAATGCCGTTTACCCAGCCGAAGGCAGACAGCGCCTTTGTGGCGCGTGTGCATGACCTTGCGAAAGATGCCGGCATTGAACAGGCATTGCTTTTGCCTGACAAGCTGCCGCGCAAGGATGCCCGCAAGACTGTAAAAATGCGGGTTATGGAAGCATTGAAGGCTGACGCTGCAGTTGCCGGGAATGTCGAGGCGCTCAAGTCTGTGGCGGATATTGTGGGCGATCTGGAAAAAAAACTGGTGCGGGCGCGCATTGTCAATGAAGGCACGCGGCTTGACGGGCGAGACGTGAAAAGCGTACGACCCATACAGATACAGACAGGCGTTTTGCCCAGGGCGCACGGTTCTGCCCTGTTCTGCCGCGGTGAAACAAAATCTCTTGTTATAACAACACTTGGTTCGACAACAGACGAGCAGCGCATGGATTCGCTCACCGGCGATGTGACCAAGCGCTTTATGCTGCACTACAATTTCCCTCCCTATTGCGTCGGCGAGGTGAAGCCTGTGCGTGTCTCGCGTCGTGAAATAGGTCACGGCGCGCTCGCGGAAAAATCACTGCGGCCTGTTCTGCCGCCTGACACGGATTTTCCTTTTACCCTGCGCATTGTGGCGGAAACGATGGAGTCCAATGGCTCATCCTCCATGGCTGCCGTGTGCGGCGGGTCGCTTTCGCTGATGGACGCGGGCGTTCCTGTCAGCGCGCCTGTGGCCGGCGTGGCTATGGGCCTGATCAAGGAGGGTGACAAGTTTATTGTGCTCACGGACATTCTTGGAGAAGAAGACGCCCTGGGCGACATGGATTTTAAAATCGCGGGCACTGCAGACGGCGTTACCGGCGTGCAGATGGATATTAAGATCGTCGGGCTGACAACGGACATCATGCGCGTTGCCATGCAACAGGCGCGTGAAGCCCGTGTGCATATTCTTGGCGAGATGGCCAGAGCGCTGGCCGCACCGCGGAAAGCACTTTCGCGTTTTGCGCCACAACATGCTGAAATTCTTGTGAATCCTGATATTATCCGTTTGATTATCGGCCCCGGCGGCAAGAACATCAAGGCCATCACAGCGGCGACCGGCGCGTCCGTAGACATTGAGGATTCCGGCCGCGTTTCCATTTTTGCGCCAACGGCGGAGGCATTGGAAAAGGCTCGCGAAATGGTGGCCTATTATGATCAGCGGCCGGAACTGGGTAAAAATTATACGGCCAAGGTGCGCAAGGTTCTGGAGATAGGGGCTATAGTGGAAGTGCTGCCCAACGTGGAGGCGCTTGTGCATGTTTCCCAGCTTGATGTGAGCCGTGTGGAGCAGCCCGGCGATGTTGCGCGGCTTGGTGAAGACATGCTTGTGAAGGTCATTGAAATCAACGGCGACCGCATTCGTGCGAGCCGCAAGGCTGTGCTGCTGGAAGAGCAGGGCCGCCCGTGGTCCCCTGAAGAAACCGCGCGCCAGCCGCGTTTTGACCGTGGCGAGCGGGGGGGGGCAGACAGGCA
Source organism: Candidatus Desulfovibrio trichonymphae (assembly GCF_002355955.1). NCBI lineage: Bacteria > Pseudomonadati > Thermodesulfobacteriota > Desulfovibrionia > Desulfovibrionales > Desulfovibrionaceae > Desulfovibrio > Candidatus Desulfovibrio trichonymphae. Next base: position 50,085 of record NZ_AP017368.1, read on the forward strand.
CGACCGCGGCGGCCGTGACAGGCGTGGACGCAACGACCGGAGCTGAAGCGGCGGGGGGAGATCATCCATGCAGAAAAAAAGAGACTGTGCCCTGCGGCTTCGAAGGCAAAAATCAGGGATGACACACTTCCGCAGGCTGTGGCGGCTGACACGGCCGCAACACAGGACGGGCTTGTGCAAACAGCGGTTGCGGACAGGACGGATCACGCTGTGAACACACCCACGCCGGAAGAATCGGCCGCCATGCTCAAAGGCAAAAACCGTCTTCATTTTGAGGGGTTGGGCGACGTATGGGCCCTACTCAGCGGGCAGAATCCGTCGGTGATCATGTCGCAAATAATCGGCACTGTGCTGCATGATGGCGGTACCCGGCCGGCTTGGCAGTGGAAGCGCGGCGGCAGGGAAAATGTATTCATGGCCTGGCCGCAGGATCAGCCCATACGCGCCGGCGTGCTGATGAGCGGAGAGGAGGGGGGGAAACTCTCTCCTGCGACGGCCGTCCCTCTGTTGGATGGGCTGCCCAACGACCTGACTGTGGAAGGCGTTCACCTTTGGCAGCACGGCCTTGGGGCCAATGTTTCTGTCAATATGATAGACGGTGAAAATCCCCTGTGGTTTTTTAATCCCCTTTACGGTCGGGACAGTGAGGATCTCACGCCGGGCGTCACGCACACATTTTTGTTGGCAGGTTTGGCTTACAGGGTGCACAGGGCGCTGCTTGACGAGATAACCATCACCCATGGGCCGCGCTATGCGGCGTATGCCGCCTCATGGCTGGCTGAAAATCCCGGCAGAAGCCGTCTGGACGTGCCGCATCTCAAGGTGAATGTGGCAGGCCGTCGGCTGATTATGCCGGGCCGTAATTTTTGTGAATATCAGGTGCGCGCCGTTGTGGAGGAAGTACAGGAGTGCATGCTTGAAAAGATGCCGGTCAAGCTGTTGTATCTGAGTTTTCCATTTGACAATAGAGAAGCCTTGCGTCTGCCCGTGTATGCCTCGCAAGCTGTCCTGGGTGATTTTGCGCCGGCGACGGGTCAGGAAGTGGATGCCTATCTGTGGCTGCAGGGGCGTATTATTGATATTGGCGGATGAGTGTTGTTGCTATCCGGCCTGAGTTCTCATCGCCTCGGCCTGGGCAGCCGTAGCCAGGGCTTCCACAAGCGGCGTCAACTCGCCTGCCATAATGCGGTCGAGCGAATACAGCGTTAAATTGATGCGGTGATCAGTGCAGCGGCCTTGCGGGAAATTGTAGGTGCGTATGCGTTCCGAGCGGTCGCCGGAACCTACCTGCGCCTTGCGGTCCGCCGACATTTCGGAGCTCTGTTTGTCACGTTCGGCGGCCAGAATGCGTGAGAGCAGCACCTTCATGGCGCGGGCCTTGTTTTTGTGTTGCGAGCGTTCGTCCTGGCAGGTGACCACTGTGCCGGTGGGAATATGGGTTATGCGCACAGCGGATTCCGTTTTGTTCACATGCTGCCCGCCGGCGCCTGAGGCGCGGTAAATATCTATGCGCAAATCGTCCGGTTTCAGATCCACATCTACTTCAACTGCTTCCGGCAAAACCGCGACCGTGGCCGCAGATGTGTGGATGCGGCCTTGGGCTTCCGTTGTCGGCACGCGCTGCACCCTGTGTGTTCCCGCTTCAAATTTAAGGTGGCTGTATACTTTTTCTCCAGAGATAAGGCAGATAACTTCTTTGAAACCGCCTGATTCGGAAGGCGATTCGCTCATAATTTCAACTTTCCAGCCCCTGAGTTCCGCATAGCGGCAATACATGCGAAAGAGGTCCGCCGCAAAGAGGGCCGCCTCGTCACCGCCTGTGCCTGCCCGAATTTCAAGGATAGTGTTCTTTTCGTCCAAAGGGTCAGTGGGCAGCAGGGCCACTTTGATATCCATTTCTATCCGCGGCAGGTCTTCTTCGGCCTTGCGCAATTCCTCCTGCGCGAGAGTCCTGATTTCAGGGTCGGCGTCATGCAGCAGAGGCCGCATTTTCGACATTTCCTGATGCACTTCTTTGTGCCGTCGAAAAAGCGTCACCACGTCGCGCAGATCCGCATGAGCCTTTGCCAGTTTGCGGTAGTGATCCTGATCATTGAAAACATCGGGCCCGGCCAAAGCCTCCTCCAGTTCCATATATTTTTTTTCCAAGCTTTCCAGTTTGGCGAACATACGTATCTTCGGCGAAATTGTCAGCGTAGTGTGCTGTAGGGCGCTGTATGGATATTCTCTTCGGCTTCGGGCCCAAGCGCCTCGCGCAGTGCCACCAGCGCCACGTCCAGCTGCCGCATGTCCGGTTCATAGGTGGTGAGTTTTTGCAGGGTCAGGCCCGGCGTGCGCAGAACAGCCGCCTGCATGCCCTCGGGCAGGCGTGCCGCGTAGCGTATCAGCTCATAGGCGATTGCGCTGATGGGAATGACAAGCAGCAGTTTGAAGACGACAGTCAGGCAGTGCTTCAACCAGATATTCTGAGGCGATACAAGGACAAGCAGCAAGGGAACCAGCAGCGTGTGCAGGAGTATCGAAAGACAGATCACAAAGAGCAGAAATGTGGTGCCGCAACGAGGATGCAGGCGGCTTTGTTGCGCCGCCTGCGTTACGTTGACTTCGCCCCCGGCCTCGTAGGCGTGTATGCTTTTGTGCTCAGCCCCGTGGTACTGGAAAACGCGGCGTATGTCAGACATGCAGGAGATAAGCTTGATATAGGCCATAAAAATGGCGCATTTAAAAAAACCGTCCCAAAAATGAAAGCTGACGCCCTCCACATCGCCGCCAAGATGAAGCCAAAGCATCAACAGGGAAAGAAGGTGCGGCGCCACGACAAAAAGGCCGACAGCCATAATGAGCGCAAGTGCAATCGTCAGCGCGAGTTGCAGGGTGGTGAGTCGCGTATCTTCAGCCTGCGCGGCGGATTCCGCAGAGAGGTTCAGCGCGTGTATCCCGTTGACCAGCGTTTCCAGCAAGATGGGAAAGCCGCGCAGAAAGGGTTTTTTCAGCAGGGGCCGGCAGGTCATGGAAAACCAGGGCAGCCGTCTGGCGATGATATTGCCGTCCGGCAGGCGCACAGCCAAGGCATAAACACCGCCGTTGCGCATCATCACGCCTTCCATAACGGCCTGACCGCCAATGGGGGAGACTGACGCAAAAGGTGCGACGCCCGGCAACAGGAATTGCCGCAAGCCATTTGGTAAAACATGTTTACCCGTAGCGCGCTTAGTTTTGTTCAAATTTGGCGTACTTTTTGCGGAAACGGTCAATGCGGCCTGCTGTGTCCAAGAAACGCTGCTTGCCTGTAAAAAAGGGATGACAGGCAGAGCAGACTTCCACATGCACCTGTTCTCCCTTGGTGGAGAGCACCTGTTCCGAGTGGCCGCAGGCGCAGGTGATGGTGGCGGTGTATACTTTGGGATGGATGTCTTTTTTCATGTTCGTTCCTTGTCGATACTGTCGCCGCGCGACATGCCCGTCAGGCCGTTGCCGTTGCGTCCGGCGCTGTGAAGGGCATTATCTTTAATCTTTTTGTATGTTTTGACAAGCGCGATTTTTTGTTCCTGTCCGGCACGGCAAGCGGTATTTGAGGCGGGTCAGGCATCATTGTCAGCGAGTTTCTGTTTGCGCACAAGGGCTTCGCGGCGTTCACGTGCGAGTGCGCGCAAGTCGGCCACACGATCGCTCTCGTCCATAATTTCGCTGCCCAGAATTTCTTCCAGAACGTCTTCTAGGGACACAACGCCGGCAAGTCCGCCGTATTCGTCCAGCACAGCAAAAAGATGCACTCTGGCCTTGAGCAGGTCACTGAGAAGCACATCCAGCGTTTGTTTCTCCAGGATAAAATGTATGGGACACATGATTTCCGAGAGTTTTGCGTCCGTTTTGCAGCTTTGGAGGCAACGGGTCAGCGTGCGGCGTTCCACAACGCCAAGCAGGTCTTCGTTGTCTTCGCCATGGACGGGAATGCGGCTGAAATGCCAGATGCGCTGATCGTTATAAGCGTCTTCCACAGTGATGTCATCGGGCAGGGAAAAAACCACCGTGCGCGGAGTCATGATTTCGTACACATGCTTTTGATCAAGGGCAAGCACGTTACGTATAAAGAGTTCTTCATACGCCTTGATCTGCCCCGCCTGACGGGAGAGGCTTGTCACGGCGCAGATGTCGTCTTCGGAAATGGCGGGTCCGGCCGATGGAGGGGATATGAGCCTTGTCAGTCTGCCGGAAAGCCAGATGATCGGCGCGAACAGTGTTACGGTTACAGCGAGCGGACGGGCCAGCAATCCTGCCAGGGGTGTTGCGTACGCAACACCCAGCGTTTTCGGCACGATTTCGCCAAAAGCTAAAATGAGCAGCGTGAAGGTGAACGCGAAAACAGGCATGTGCTCAGCGCCGAATGCCGCTACAAAGGCCGCGCCGGCCACAGTGGCGCCGGCGGTGTTGGCCGTTGTGTTCAAGGTCAGTATGGCGGCGATGGGCTTGCTTATGGCGTTGCGCAAGCGGTAGAGGGTTTCTCCGGCGGCGTGGCCTGCCCGTCGCATACGCTCTATGGCGGACCAAGGCACGGCATACAGCGCCGCCTCTGTGAGTGAGCAGGTAAAAGATATGGCGACAGCGAGGCCGACGGCCAAGGCAAGAACGAGCATGGTTAAATCACCCTGTACTGTTTGTTGTGCGTCACCATGTTATATTGGGAAGCGGCGGTGTCAATAATTTTAAAAGATGCAAAGAGGTTTCTAAAATATTATATGATAAATCAATATGTTATATATTACATACACAATATGGCTTTTTACTTGCGTCTTGTCTTTTAACCATACCTTACAGTTTTTTGGGCTGTGCTTACCACAGATACAGCTGGGGCATGTAGGGCATAATACCTTGGCCGGTGCCTGGGCTTTGTCCGGCGCGGATTTATGCGGTCGTCGCTGTTGATTCTGTGGTCGCTTCCGCATCAATATGGCGCAGCAGTTCTGCTGTCTTGTCTTCCAGCAGGGCGCGGTCAGCGCGCGTTTCCACATTCAGTCGCAAAATCGGCTCGGTGTTGGATATGCGCAGATTAAAGCGCCAGTCGGCAAATTCCAGATTGACGCCGTCCAGATGGTCTTCATGCAGTGCCGCATCCGCATAGCGTTTGCGGATTTTATGCATCAGGCCTTTCGCGTCCGCAACGCGGCGGTTGATTTCACCGCTGCAGGGCCAGGCGGCTATGCGTTTCGCCACGAGCCCGGAAAGCGGCTCGCCCGTGCGGGAGAGCAAAGCGGCTATAAGCAGCCAAGGCAGCATTCCGGAATCGCAAAAGGCAAAGTCGCGGAAGTAGTGGTGCGCACTCAGTTCTCCACCGTAAATCGCATTTTCCGCGCGCATTTTTTCCTTGATGAAGGCATGGCCAGTTTTGCCCATGACGGGCTTGCCTCCGGCTGCCAGCACAATTTCTTGCGTGTTCCAGTAAACTCGTGGGTCGTGGACAATTTTTCCGCCGGGATACTGTCGCAGTAATTCTTGCGCCAGAATGCCTATGCAATAACAGCCTTCAATAAAGTTGCCGTCGCCGTCGTATAAAAAACAGCGGTCAAAGTCCCCGTCAAAGGCAATGCCCATATCCGCGCCGGCTTCGCGTACGGCTTTTGCCATGCCATCGCGTTTTTCAGGTAAAAGCGGATTGGGCACGCCGTTCGGAAAACGGCCGTCCGGTTCCATCTGGCGAAATACAAAATCAAAGGGCAGCGCCGCTGCAAACTCGGCCAGCATCAGGCCAGCACAGCCGTTGCCCGCATCAGCCACGATTTTTAAGGCTTTGCCATGCGGCATGCATAACGCAGCACCGCTATACTCCACAAGCCAGTGCACGTACTCGGAGCGCCAGGATGTATTGTCCATCCGGTGTGCTATTGTGGTCGGGGGGGGGTAATCAGGTTCTTGCGCTGCAAGCAGGGCCGACACGGCTGTTTTAAGCTTTCCAAGACCGGAATCGGCGCTCACGGGAACTGCCCCGGCGCGCACCAGCTTGAAGCCGTTTTCGTCCGCCGGGTTATGGCTGCCTGTGGTCATGATGCCACCGTCAAAACCATGCTTCGCAGCGGCATAATAAATTTCTTCCGTACCGCACAGGCCAATGTCTGTCACGCGAGCACCTGCTGTAAGCAGCCCCTTGGCCAGAGCGCAGCTCAGAGATGGACTCGAAAGCCGCGCGTCTCGTCCAATAACAACATTGCGCGCGGGCAGGGTTTGCGCAAAGGCGAGGCCCAGAGCATGGGCGACAGGCGCGTCAAGCGTGTCAGGCACGCGGCCGCGTATGTCATAGGCCTTGAAGCAGGAAAGGTCATATTGCATGCAGGGAACAGCCGGATTGATGTGAGTAGAGCAACTCCCGTCCTAAGGAAGCGTCATAAGTCTTTGGGGCGATGCGGCATCCTGTACGGACGAATTTGAGGAATATATAACAATCGGCCTTTCGCATATCGCCGCTGACGATGAGTCAATAACATAATGCTATTTTAAATGGTTATAAAACACAATACATATATTTCCGTGTTGAAAATGTTACAGGAAAACAGAGATTTTTTTCAGTTGACATACCTTGTTAAATCGTTTTTCAGGCTCGGCTAGGTAAATTTTACTCTCTTTGGTGACTTTGATGGAGTTTTCGTCCGTCTTTCCCAAAGTTTCATATCCTGCATCTTTTGTTTACGCATACGCTGGAGCGATTTTGCTATGAGAGAAGTTTTCGGCTTGATTCCGTATTTTTTTTTATACTCTGTCGGTGTGAGGCCATGCGATGAAAGATGTCGGGCGGTCAGCATTTTGAAACTTTTGTCGCACTCAAGGCAGGTAACGGATTTTCCTTTAATGCTTTTCTGGGCTGTCGCGGGGTCAATCTGGATTGTTTCAGGCAAGTTGTCTCCGGTGGCAATGTTGCGGATGCCGGTCGCGAGCGTTTTGACCATTGCCACAAGTTCATCTTCAGCCATGACCCGCACGGATGCTTGGGCTTTGACTATTTTCAACGCTTCAGACAGATAATCTTCCATTTTGTTTTCCTTCAATTTGTGTTGGAGAAAGGTTTTCTTTTTGAAATTTTTGTAATTTTTAGTATAATCAATCCATTTGGTCAAGCAGAGTTTTCGGTAATGAAGTTATCCACAAATAATCTTAATATATTACCCAAGAATTTGTTAAAAATAGTAAATGCAGAAATCTAGGGCTACCGCTCTTGACAGCCACCGCGTTTTGTGTGTAAAAGAAGCAACTACTTCACCGGACTGTTTTTTTGCATTGTCCGGCTTTGGTTTTCTTATTTGGTGCCGTTAAGAACAATATATTCAGCGACAATACGGTAACAACCTCCAAAATAATTCGTGGTGGTGGGATAGTTGGAGTTTACATTGATCGCCTGCCAAGTGCCGATGGGACATATATAGGAGATATTACAGATAACATATTCAGCGGTAATACGATCACTGCTCTTGGAGCTTATGGTGGTGGTATTGTTGGTGCTGATACAAGCAGCACAATAGGCGATATTGTCAATAATGTTTTCGATAACAATACTGTAATTACCATGGGCACAATTTGGACAGGTGGTATTGTTGGTGCTTTAAATCAGAGTACTATTGGCGATATTATTGATTGTACGTTCACCAACAATGTTATTTCTGCTGTAGATATTAATGGCGGTATTGTTGGTACTTTAACAAGTACAATAGGCGATATCAGTGGCAGTATATTTGCTGATAATACAATTACAGCAAGAGGTAATATACGTGCCGGAATACTGTATCTTGAACATAGTTTGACAGTCACTGATAGTCAGTTTACAGATAATATATTTACTTCTTTGCAGACGTATGATTCGGGTCGTGTATACGGTGGTGCCATTACACTGGATACCGGCACCGACACCGCCGCTGATTCTGAGGCGTTGTCCTTAACTATAGTTGCAACTGCCGGCAACACAACGATTTTCCGGAACAACGAGATTAATGATATTGATGGAAAACGGACCAATTCCATCTCTATCCAACCGACAACCGCAACCCATAGCAATGCTGACGCGACTCTTGTCATTTCCCCATTCTCGGGTGGTGTTGTATATTTGTATGACCCCATCTATGTGAAACAGGACAACGGTGCGGCCTTCGAATATGAATTTGACGGCAAGGCAAGAGCGTCTGTATGGGGCTATGATCTCAAGGCTGCGAAGTTCGAAGGAGAAACGGGCATTGGTGAAGCGGGTTTGGTTTTTAAACCTTCCAGCAAATCTCCGTGGCTCGTTGATCTCGGCGTGCAGGGCTATGTCGGCAAACGCGAAGGCGTGAGCGGTTCCCTCCGCGTGGGACTGGAATTCTAGAGAAGTTTAACTTTGACATGATCCGAAAAAATGCTGGACTATGGTTAGCATATCAAAACTATCGGCAACCGGATCCGCCGGTATAAACGCGATGCTCAACTTGAACCTAGGCAAACGGGAGCATTAACTAGTTGTGGGAACAGCTTTAAGCTGGCGTTTTGCTCAAATCGACTCGGACATAGGGCTGCCTTCCGAAGCTTGTTTGCAAGGCCCGTGCGCTTCGCGTCAAGGCAGGGTCCGACAATCAGGAAGCGCGTCGTTGGGATTGGATTATTGACCTGTTGCGGCAGCCTCGTCCACAATCCAGATCAGATCTCCTACAACGGGCCGCACCATCTGGGCCGGCAGTGTGGGTTCGGCCAGCAGGTCGAGCGCCTTTGACAGCACGCTGTGTTTGTCCTTGCCATTGACAAGAAACATGCAGCAGCGGGCGTTGTTGATGACGGGCAGAGTCAGCGTCAGGCGGTCTGCCTTGCGTTCAGGGACATACTGGTCAATGACGAGGCGTTTTTTTTCGGCCAGAGCCGGAGACTTGGGAAAGATGGAGCCGGTGTGACCGTCATCGCCCATACCCAGCAGCATGAAGTCGAAACGCGGCAGTTCCTGCTGCGCCAGATTGAAGTCGTTGTGGATTTGCTCTTCGTATCTGACGGCTGCCTGAACCGGGTCTTCATCGCCGCGCATCCGAAAAAAATGTGTGGCAGGCACATGGGTTAAAAGTTCACGTCGTACTAGACCGTAGTTGCTTTCAGGGTGTTCCGGCCCCACACAGCGTTCGTCTACCCAGAAAAAGGTCATTTTGCCCCAGGGCAGATGGTCAACCCAGTCGTTTGCGACAAGCAGCCTGAACAGGGGAATGGGAGTTTGCCCGCCGGACAGGGCGATTTTGAATACGCCGCGTTCAGCCACGGCTTCCTCGCAGGCTGCGGCTAGTATGTGGGCGGCGCGTTCAGCCATGGCGGCGGGGTCTTTATGAATATACACTGAGAGATGGATGGAACGGCTGCGGCCTTGCATACATGGCTCCTTGCATTGAGGATGGCATGGCCAGTTATGGCACAGATATTCAGAGTAGAAAAGCTGTTTTTGATGCCATGTTGCTGTGGGGCATGCCCAGCAGCGCGAGGTTCACATTCGCCGGGAGAAAGAATAGTTGATTTTCTAGACCATTTCAAGAGTCAACTGCTTTAATTTATATTCTTTATGTGGGGCGCCCGGCGCCCCACATAAAGAATATTGTCAAAGGCGGCAGGCGAAAGCGCCGTACAGAGCGAGCACGGTTATAAGCAGCGCCGCCCCGTAGCAGACCAGCGGCAACTTCGACCAGTGCACCTTGAGATCATGCAGGGTGTGCACGAGACGATGCAGGCCGCTCCAGGCCGTCAACGCAATAAAGACAGCCAAGAAAAGACGGCCGATGAACGTGTCGAGAAAACGGTAAAAGACACCAGGCGTCGTTCCCTCGCCGAGATAGGGGTAAAGGATAAGCAGAGACAGAATAAGCGCAGGCGCGCAGACAGCGCCGAATGTTCCCCCTGCGCCGAACAGGGCCCAGAAGATGGGTTCATTGCTTCGTTTGATGTTGTCGTACATGGTTCCTCCGCCTATAGCAGCGACAGCGCCAGAACGAGAACGCTGAAGGCTATGGTTGCTGTTTGCAGACCTTTTATCAGAAAATCCAGTCTGGCTGCCGGCAGGTTGAGCGCCTTGGGAGTCAGCTCGAACCATGTCTTGCTGTGCAGAAGGGACGCCAGCAGGGCTGCCAGATTCAACAGATAGATAATCGGATTCTTGATCACGGTAGTGAAGGAAGCCGGCGCGAACAAGAAAAGAAGCAGGAGCAGGCTTATCCATATGCTGAACACACAAGTCCCTTCGCGTAGCATGTAAAAGCGATAGAAGGGATTTTTTTTCCACCACCAGCAATCCATTTCTCGTATATAGGGTTTGCGCTTAGTCGACATGAAATGCCTCCTTGTTTTTCTTGCAGTGGAGGACAGAACTCACAAAATTCAGAGCGCCCGCAACCTTGCATTGCTGGAGTGCCGCCGCCGGATCGACATGCTTGGGGCAGACCTCGGAACAATAGCCCACAAGCGTGCAGGCCCAGACCCCATTTTCGCTGTTTATATCCCGCATACGGTCGGCTTGTCCGCGGTCCCGGCTGTCAAGATTGTAACGGTGTCCGAGCGTAATGGCGCCCGGCCCGTAGAAAGCGGGGTTAAGCCCGAATTGCGGGCAGGCGGCATAGCACAGCCCGCAATTGATGCACAGGGCAAACTGATGATAGCGGGACATTTCTTCCGGAGTCTGCATATTGGGGCCGTCTTTCGGCTGACGGCTGTTGCCGATGATATACGGTTTGAGCGCTTGTATATATTCCAGAAAATGCGTGAGATCAACAACCAGGTCACGTTCCACAGGAAAGTTGGCCAAAGGTTCGACAGTTGCGCCGTCGGGGTAGTGTCTCAAGAAAGTCTTGCAGGCCAGTTTGGGCACGCCGTTGATCATCACGCCGCATGAGCCGCATATGGCCATGCGGCAGGAACTGCGAAAAGACAAATCAGAGCAGACGTTATCCTTGAGATATTGCAGAGCGTCCAGAAACGACGTTTGATCATCCCATGGCACTCCATAGGGAACAAAATGAGGCGTGCTGTCGTGTTCCGGCTCGTAACGCAGAATCTTGAGCAGCATTTTTTTCGCATCAGCCATTGCCCTTCTCCTTGTTTTGCTTGTCCTGAGAAGCGCCTTCCGCGCCATACACGCGCTTGGCCGGCGGCAGCTTGGTGATGTTGACAGGGCCGTATTCAATGCGCGGCGCAGAACCCTTTTTATAATAAGCGAGCGAATGTTTGAGGAAATTTTTGTCGTCGCGCGTCTTGCAGCTTTCGTCCAGACGCTGGTGAGCGCCGCGCGATTCCTTGCGCTGCATGGCGGAATGGGCCATGCCCTCGGCCACATCCAGACCGTAACCTATTTCAATCAGATTCAGCACGTCCGTGTTGAACACGGCGCTCGAATCAACAATGCCCACTTTTTTGATGCGGTCCTGCAACTCAGCGAGCTTGTTGATGGTTTTTTGCATAAGTTCTTCAGAGCGGTAAATGCCACAGCCGTCTTCCATGGCAAGACCCATTTCGTCGCGGATAACGGACCATTTTTCCTTGCCTTTCTGCCGCAGCAGGCCAGCGAAGCTCTTCTCCACATCCTTTGCCTGTGCGTCCAAAGCGGCGGCATTGCTTTTCACGCCTTCTCTGGAACGCATTACGGCGCCCTGCCCTGCAAGCGCGCCGAAAACCAGTATCTCTGCCAGCGAATTGGAACCGAGGCGATTGGCGCCGTGCATGCCCACCGAAGAGCATTCGCCCGCGGCGAACAATCCCTTGATAGAAGATTCACATTGTTGGTTGGTCGCTATGCCGCCCATAGTGTAGTGTGCCGTCGGACGCACTGGGATGGGGGCGTCAATGGGGTCAATGCCCATATATTCAATAGCCAGTTCACGAATCATGGGCAGGCGTTCCAGAATTTTTTCTCTGCCCAGATGGCGGATGTCCAACAGGGAGTAATCGCCCTGCGGGGAATGCACCATACGGCCGGCGCGCCATTCATGCCAGAATGCCTGGGAGACCTTATCGCGGGGGCCGAGTTCCATGAACTTGGGTTTCGGCTGCCCGAGCGGCGTTTCCGGCCCAAGGCCGTAATCCTGCAAATAGCGGTATCCGTCCTTGTTCAGCAGCACGCCGCCTTCACCGCGGCTTGCCTCGGTAATCAGAATGCCGGAACCGGGCAGCCCCGTGGGGTGGTACTGCACAAATTCCATATCGCGCAGGGCGACGCCGTGGCGATAGGCAATGCCCATGCCCTCGCCGGTGACGACACTTGCGTTTGTGTTGTATCTGTAGACCCGCCCCGCCCCGCCGGTGGCGAACACCACAGCGCCGGCGCGCACCTGCACAAGTTCCCCTTCAAGCATATTGAGCACGACAACGCCGGCGACGCGGCCGTCGTCCACCAGAATATCCAGCACAAAGTGCTCGTCCAGACGGCGTATCTGCGGATATTTCAGGGAAGTCTGAAACAGGGTGTGCAGAATGTGAAAACCGGTTTTGTCCGCCGCGAACCAAGTGCGGGCCACTTTCATGCCGCCGAAATTGCGCACGTTGATACTGCCGTCCGGTTTGCGGCTCCAGGGGCATCCCCACTGCTCCAGTTGAATCATCTCGTGCGGACACTGCTGGACAAAGTATTCCACCACATCCTGATCACAAAGCCAGTCGCCGCCTGAAACCGTGTCATTGAAATGCAGTTCCAGGGAATCGGTCTCCTGCCTGACGGCCGCTGAACCTCCTTCCGCCGCCACTGTATGACTGCGCATTGGATAGACTTTTGAAATCAGCGCAACAGTGAAGTCGGGATTATTCTTTGCCGCCTCAATGGCGGCACGAATGCCGGCGCCGCCGGCGCCCACAATAGCTATATCGACAGTAATGGTTTGCACTCTCAAAACCTCCAGAAAAAAAAGGTTGAGAAATCAGACTGAAACAAAAGGGTTTGGGCCAATAATGTCCTCCTTCTTATTTGCTTCACCGTCCACCGGCAGGGCCAGCGAACCGTCAGGCAGATAGGCCCACGACGCGTCCGTACCATACTTTGCAATAACGGCATCCACTGCCGCCTGCACGTTAGCGATTTTTTTTGTCCATATAAACGAGCTTTCATCCGCAGTCAGCGAAGACACCAGATACACTTCCTTTTCATTGGCAACCTTGGCAAAGCCATAAGCCTTGTGCCCGCCCAGCACAAAGTCGGCCTTGATTGCCCGCATGACTTTCGCCGGTTCCCAGCGACGGCGAATCCATTCTTCAAAAACGTCTTCTCCAAAGCCGTCCGGGCATTCAGCTGCGAGGATAATGGCCCCGTCTGAGCGGGTGATACGGTCGGCGTGGTCCAGCGCCTTCTGGGCCTGATACACGTTGATGTCGCGCGGGCGCCCGCCGGCACAGGTGACGGCTATATCCACCTGCCTGTCAAAAGGAGCTTCATACATGGAAGCGGAAACGTCAACAGCCTTGCGCCATGCCGCATGCACCTCGCCCGCCGCGACAAAGACGACTTCCTTTGCTTCGTTCGTGACCACGTTCAGGATAAAATCTACCCCCACCTGTTGGGCCGCCTCAATCATCTCGTTGCTCACCGGGTTTTTGTCTATGGGGGGCAAGGCATCCATGATTTCCACCATGCGCGCATGGTTTTTTTCCACCGTGCCCTTGGCGGCGAGCCCCGGCAGAATGGATTTGCGGCCGCCGGAATATCCTGCAAAATAGTGGGGCATGACCACGCCCAAGGTGATGAGAAAATCGGCCTCAACAGCCATGCGGTTCACAATGAACTCATAGCCTGATTTAAAAACGCTCAGTTTGACAAGGTTGGCTTCGTCGAAAGCGTTATGATTGATTATTTTAAAACGGCGCGTGATTTCCTCGCCATAGACCTCAAGGTTCTGTGCGTCGGTATGCGGCGCGTGGATACCGGTGGCGATGAGCAATGTAACCTGCTCATCCTTGATGCTGGCCTCGGCGAAAATCTCCAGCAAAGGCGGAAAAAGAACATCATACGGCGTGGGGCGGGTGATGTCGTTCACTACAACAATCACGGTTTGAGGTTTTTTTGCGCGCAACATGTCCAGCAGGGCGCGCGTACCGACAGGCTTCCTCAACACGCGCCGAGTTTCGCCGAGAGGGTCTGCCAGCCCTTTTTTGCTGCAGGGCTTGATGATTGCCGGTTTGATATTGTCGGGCAGGGTGAAAGACAATCTGGATGTGCCGTAAGCCAGTTCGTATTGCATTGTTTTTCACTCTTTATGCGATTACCATTCAGGGAGGCGGCGGATCGGGCAAGCGCCGCGTTACAATATTTTCGGGAACCAGAACATGGCAAACACGGCGTACACGGCAAAAAAGATGAAGCCGTAGACAGAGCCGAAAATCCAGAAGGTTTTTTTCTCAATGTAGCCGGTGTTGTAATACACCGGGCTCGGGCCGGTGCCGTAAGGCGTGAGTATTCCCATAATGCCGAGGCATCCGGCAAGCATCATGCCCAGAAGGCGGATGTCCACGCCAGGCACGGCAGCGCCGGTGGCCAGCAGCACGGGCATAAGCGCTGTTGTGTGTGCCGTGAGGCTGGCAAAGAAATAGTGGGAGAAGTAAAAGAGCGCCATAAGTCCAAAAAGAACGACAAAGGGACTCGATCCGGCAAGATAGTGCGCGAAGATCGCTCCCAGCCACTTGAGGAAGCCGACTTTTTCGAGACCGGATGCCATGGCCACCAGTGTGGCAAACCAGGTGAGGGTGTTCCAGGCGCTTTTGTTGGAAATAACATCGTTCCAGTTGATGACGTCGAAAATAACCATCAGGCAGAGCACCACCAAGGCCACCATAGTGGCGTTGAGAAGCTTGCTTCCGAAAATCCACAGCACCAGCGCAATGAAGGCCATTATGGCCATCATAATTTCCTGCCGCGTGATAGGGCCGATCTTTTCCAGTTCGCCGCCGGCCCATTTGGGAGTTTCGGCAAAGGTCTTTTGGGTCGGCGGATAAATAACATAGGTGAGAAGCGGAACCAGTATGAACAGGATAACGCCCGCGGGCAGCATGCACCAGAACCAGTCCATCCAGGTTATGGACACGGCGGCGGCGTCCACGCCCGGCGTCTTGCCGATAAGCGACAGGGCCAGCAGGTTCGGGGCGAGCCCTGTGAAAAACATGGAAGATGTGACGGAAGTAGTGGCAATACAAATCCACATGAGATAGGCGCCGATTTTGCGCGGTTCGTTTTCCGGAAAGGAGCCGTACATGGGCGGAATGTTTTTGACAACAGGATAGACGGAGCCGGCGCTGCGCGCGGTGTTGGAGGGGATAAAAGGCGCCAGAACCAAATCCGCGAGGGCTGTGGCGAAGCCCAGCCCGAGGGCCTTGCCGCCGAGCTTTTTCATGAGAAGCAGGGCAATGCGTTTGCCGAGACCTGTTTTTTCATAGCCCATGGCGAACATGTAGGCAACGAAAATGAGCCACACTGTGCTGTCGACAAAACCAGACAGCGTGAAGCCCAAGGATTGGCCGAGCGTGGCCACTTTGCCGTTCGGCCCGGGGACAAGACGCAAGGCGCCGGCCAAGGTACAGCCGATGAGGCCGACGGCCGAGTTCGGCAATGGTTCCAGAATCAAGGCGAGAATCACGCCCAGAAATATGCCCAGATAGCGCATGGCGTTTGCCGTGAGGCCGTCCGGCACCGGCAACAGCCATATAATCACCGTGACAGCAATAGGCAGAATAGCTTTCATTTTGTTGTTCATAGGCACTCCGGTTAAAATAATGTTGTCTGCAGACTAGATCTCCTGATACGGAGCCTGCCCCTGCGTATAATAATTATTCCCTTCGGAATCAATGACAACAATAGCTGGAAAATCAACAACTTCCATTGCCGCGACAGCTTCAGGTCCCAGTTCTTCATATGCGAGCACGGTATATTTTTTGATGGATCGGGCAATGAGCGCTCCAACGCCGCCCACGGCGGCAAGATAGGGTACACCGTATTTTTTCATGGCTTCAACGACTTCCGGCTTGCGATATCCTTTGCCTATCATGCCCTTGAGCCCCTGCCCCATAAGAGTTGGGGTGTAGGCGTCCATGCGTCCCGATGTCGTCGGCCCGGCGGATCCGATGGGGTGCCCCGGTTTGGCGGGCGTGGGGCCGACATAGTAGACAACGGCGCCTTTTAGATCCACCGGCAGCTTTTCGCCGCGCTGCAGAGTTTCAACAAGTCGTTTGTGTGCGGCGTCTCGGGCGGCAATAATGGTGCCGGTCACAAGCACGCTGTCGCCAGCGCGCAGGGAACGGGCGGTGGCGTCGTCGAAAGGAGCGGTGATTCGTTTTGGTTGTGACATGGAGGCCTCCTTACAAAATGACTTCCGCATGACGGGCGGCATTGCAGTTGATGTTGACGGCGACAGGCAGGCAGGCGATGTGGGTAGGATACCATTCCACATTGACCTTGATGGCCGTTGTTTTGCCGCCAAGGCCCGCTGGGCCTATTCCTGTTTTGTTGACAAGACCGAGCAGTTCTTCTTCGAGGGCCGCATAGCGGGGATCAGAATTTTTTGATTTGATGTCCCGCGCACAGGCCCGTTTGGCACAAAGGCAGGCTATTTCCATGTTGCCGCCTATGCCGACGCCGACGACCATGGGGGGGCAGGAGTTTGGCCCTGCCGCCTTGACGGCCTCGATAACAACTTTCTTCATCCCCTCAATGCCGTCCGCGGGGACAAGCATTTTCAGCACGCCCTTGTTTTCCGAGCCTGCCCCCTTGGGGGCGAGACGCAGACGCAGGGCGTCGCCCGGCACAATACGGATGTGGATAATAGCAGGGGTGTTGTCTTTGGTGTTTTTGCGTTCAAAAAGAGGCTCGGCAACGGCGGATTTACGCAAGTATCCGTCAACATAGCCCCGGCGCACGCCTTCATGGATTGCCGCTTCAAAGGCGCCGCCGCTGATGTGCACCTCTTGCCCGAGTTCGACAAAGACAACGGCAAGGCCGGTATCCTGGCAGATAGGCATGGTTTCTTTGTGCGCGATATCGGCGTTTTCCACAAGCTGGCCGAGCACATCTCTCCCCACCGGAGAGGGTTCGGTATCCAGCGCTTTTTTAAAACTGCCGTAAACATCATCAGGTAAAATACAGTTTGCCTTGATTGCCAGTTCGGCAACCGCTTTTGTAATGGCCTTGGACGTTATCTCCCGCATGGTGGCTTCCTCCCTGACAGCATGGGCTATCGGCTATACGGACATATGTTGAAATACAGCATATTTTTTATGACTATAAAAAAAACCCGGCAACATGTCCATAGATTTCGAACACGCTTCGGCAATTAAAAATTATTTTGTCAGTAGACATTGTCAGACATAACGTTTGCGCAGCAGGGAGAAGGTCAGCATGAGTTTATACGCTGCGGGCAGAATAAACATGGAAAGCATGGAGGCGCTTATCATGCCGCCGAACATGGGTGCCGCGATGCGCGTCATGATTTCGTAACCCGTGCCGGTGCTCCAGAAAATGGGCAGCAGGCCAGCAATCGTGGTGATGACCGTCATGGCCTTCGGTCTTACCCGCAGCACGGCCCCGTGGTGGATGGCTCTGTCAATCTCCTGTATTGTCGCCGTGTCGGGAGAATGCAGCCCCGACGAGTCCTGTACGGCATGTTTCAGATAAACAAGCATGACCACACCGAACTCCGCCGCCAGACCTGCCAGGGCGATGAAGCCGACGCCGGAAGCCACGGACATGGCGTAGTCCTGCATATACATGAACCATATGCCCCCCACCAGCGAAAAGGGCAGGCACAGCATGATGACCAGCGATTCCTTCACGCTTCTGAATTCCAGATAGAGCAGCATAAAAATAATCAGCAGCGCGGCCGGAACCATGAGCGCAAGGCGCGCGTTGGCCCGTTCCATCATTTCATACTGGCCGGTGAAGGAGCAGCTTATGCCGGCCGGCAATGTCGCCTGCTCGCGTATGGCCATGTCAAGATCGCGTACCACGGAAAGCATGTCGCGTCCCCTGGAATCAATGTACACCCAGCTTGTCAGACGCCCCTGTTCGCTTTTCAGCATGGTCGGACCGGAAATCATTTTGATGTCGGTCACATCGCCTAATGTCGCCTGCCGCCCCGTAGGCGTCAATATGGGCATAGCGCGCAGCGCGGCCACACTGTCACGGTATGACTGCTGATACCGCAGGTTAATGGGATACCGCGCGAGGCCCTCCACGGTCTCTCCGATATTTTCACCACCCACAGCCGAAGAGACGAAAAGATGCACATCCGCCACGTTCATGCCGTAACGAGCGGCATGTTCGCGCTTGACCTCAATGTTCACATACCTGCCGCCGGTCAGATCCTCGGCCAGGGCGGTGACGACGCCGGGCACGGTTTTGGCGATATTCTGGACAGCGACGGCCGCTTCTGCGATTTTGGCCATATCCGCGCCGGAGACCTTGACCGCTATGGGACTTTTGACCCCGGTGGAAGTCATGTCAATACGGTTGCGTATGGGCGGCACCCACAAATTGGCAACGCCGGGCAGACGTACCGCGGCGTCAAGCTCATCAATAATCTTCTCCGGCGTCATGCCTTTACGCCATTCCTTTTCCGGCTTCAGCCGAATACTTGTCTCCAGCATTTCCATGGCAGCAGGGTCTGTGGCCGTCTCAGCCCGTCCCGCTTTGCCGAATACGCCGGCTACTTCCGGCACCGTCATGATGAGTTTGTCTGTTGTCTGGAGGATGGCGGTCACCTCTCCGACGGCTATGCCCGGCAGAGTGGAGGGCATGTACAGAATGTCCCCCTCGTCCATGCGGGGCAAAAATTCTCCGCCGAGCCGCGAGAGAGGCCAGAGAGCGGACAAGAACGCCAGCAGCGCGACTGCCAGCGTGGTTTTTGGCCGGCGCAGCACAATGGTGATGGCCGGATGATATATGGCTATGAGAAAACGGCTTATGGGGTTGCTCTCTTCAGATGGAATTCTGCCGCGCACCCACAGGCCGGTCAGGACAGGTATGACCGTCACGGAGAGGAGCGCAGCCCCGCCCATAGCGTATAATTTTGTGAGCGCCAGAGGTCTGAAAAGTCTCCCTTCCTGTCCTTCAAGCGCAAATACGGGAATAAATGACAGCGTGATGATTAAAAGGCTGACAAACAGGGCCGGCCCCAGCTGCACCGCCGCTTCCGTTATGATTTTCCAACGCTGCTCGTCCGTCAGTGAAGCGCCGGGCGAATCCTTTTTCCATTGCTCCAGCTTTTGGTGCGTGTTTTCAACCATAACCACCGAAGCGTCCACCATTGCGCCCACGGCAATGGCAATGCCGCCCAGGGACATGATGTTGGCGCTGACGCCCTGATAATACATGATGATAAAGGAGATGAAGAGGGCCAGAGGCAGAGAGAGAACAGCCACCATGGCCGAGCGCAGATGCAGGAGAAACAGGGCGCAGACAATTGCCACAACGATGAATTCTTCCCGCAGGTTTGAAGTGAGGTGCGCCACGGCCCGTTCTATAAGCCCGCTGCGGTCGTATGTTGTGATGATTTCCACGCCTTCCGGCAGACTGCGCTTCAGCCTCTCCAGTGCAATCTTCACATCCCCGATCACCTTGCGCGCGTTTTTTGCGGAGCGCATGATCACAATGCCGCCCGCGACTTCCCCTTCGCCGTCCAGTTCCGCTATTCCCCGACGCATTTCCGGGCCAAGCCGTGTGGCCGCCACATCCTTGAGATAGACAGGGGTGCCGTCTTCTGATGTTTTTAATACAATTTTTTTAAAATCATCAATATGCTGCAGATAACCTCCGACCCGAATCATATATTCCGCCTCAGCCTGTTCAATAACAGAACCGCCGCTTTCTTGATTGGACCCGCCCACCGCCGATTTAATGGCGGACAGGGTAACGCCGTACTGCGCCATTTTCACAGGGTCGGCCGCGATCTGATATTGTTTGACCATGCCTCCCACTGAAGCCACTTCCGCCACGCCCGGCACGGCACTCAGTTCGAATTTGAGCAGCCAGTCCTGAATGGAGCGCAGTTCTGAGATATCGTGCCTGCCGCTTCTGTCGACAAGAGCGTATTCAAAAATCCACCCCACGCCAGTGGCGTCCGGGCCAAGGGCCGGGCTGACCCCGGCCGGAAGCCTGCCCTGCGTCTGATTCAGATATTCCAACACCCTGCTGCGCGCCCAGTACAGATCTGTTCCGTCTTCAAATATGACGTACACGAAAGAGTCGCCGAAGGACGAATAGCCGCGCACGCTTTTTGCGCCGGGCACTGAAAGCATGGCTGTGGTCAGCGGATAGGTGACCTGATTTTCAATCAGTTGCGGCGCCTTGCCCGGGTACGGCGTTCTGATGACAACCTGCGTGTCGGAAAGATCCGGCAGGGCGTCCACAGGCGTGTGGCGTATGGCCCATATCCCCCATACACTGAGTATTGCGGCTCCGATCAGCACAAAAAAGCGGTTGTTCATGCAGGAACGGATAACGGAAGCAATCATGACGCACCGGCCTTTTCAATAAGTTTGCAGTTTTAGTGCCCGGCATGTTCCGCCGCGCCGGATGCCGCGTTTTTGCGCATCCTGCCCAGAGCGGCGCGCAGATTTGCCTCGGAGTCAATAAGGAAGATGCCGGAAACAACCACCTCGTCACCGGCTTCAACGCCGGAGGCAATGGCCGTCATTTCCCCTGAGGAACGTAAAACCCGCACCAGTTTCGGAACAAAGGAACCGTCGGACGCCCGCGTGACGACGCGCTGCTCGTCGCCTAGATCAATGAGGCTTTGTGTGGGGATGAGCAGTGCCTCCTCCCCGCTGGCGCGCAGGCGTATGTATGCTGTCATGCCTGGCCTGAGCATGCCTTCCTCATTGGCGACGCTGACGCGCAGCGGCACTGTGCGCGTTGCCTGATCGGCTTTGGAGAGCAGCGTGAAGGAATCGGCGTGGAAAACTTTTTCAGGATACGCCTGAACGGTGACGCGTATCCTGCTGCGCCCGCTCACCAGATGGATGTCGCTTTCAGGCACGTCGGCCGTGACCCATACCGGATTTGTTCCCTGTATGGTTGCGATGGTCATGTTTTTGTTGACGTTCATGCCGGGGTAAACGTCAAGCCCGGTAATAACGCCGGCAACCGGGGCTTTCAGCATCATGCGGGTTTGTACCCGGCCTGTTTTGTCAACCGCGGCAAGCATTTCTTCGGGCATCCCGGTGAGGCGCATTCTTTCGCGCACGCCGCTCACAATCTGCGCGTCGGCCTGCTGGCTTTTCAGCAGCAGATATTCGCTCTGGTCGGAAGCCCAGGCCGGAACCGTGATTTCCGCCAGAACTTCTCCCCGCTGTATGAGATTCCCCACGGCGAAAGAACGGATTGTTTCCACAAAGCCTTCCGCGCGCGGCTGAACCTTGGCAAGCTGATAATCATTGTATTCCACATTGGCGGGTATGTCGCGCGCGAACGACAGTGCGCCGCGCTGCACTGTCGCGGTGCGTACGCCGAGGTTCTGCACCTGGGCCGGGTCAATGCGTATGCCTGTTCCGTCTCCGCCGTCGGCGTAACGCGGAACCAGATCCATATCCATAAACGGAGATTTGCCGGGTTTGTCAAAATGGGTGCCCGGATACATGGGATCATACCAGTACAGAACCTTCCGTTCCTGCGCCTCCTCCTCCTTTTGCGCGGCGCCTGAGATGGCATCCGTCGTTTTGTGTGGCCCCGCCAGGCCATAGCCCAGAACGGCTCCCACTGAAAGGCACGTCAGAAACAAAAGTATGCTTTTAGGCGACATGGCTGCCCTCCTTGCTGCCGCTCCGCATCCGGCGGCACAGCCGCCGGATGGCGCGAGCCGTTGGAACGGATGTGGTGATTACTTGCGGGCCTCAATGTCCACAATGATGTATGTCTTTCCTGCATTGCGGAAATCAAAACGCGCCTTGTCGCCCGCCTTCACCTCTTCCGCCAGTGATGCGTCCTTAAAAACAAAATCCATGGTCATGGCGGGCCAGCCGAGAGCCGGCACGGGCTCATGGGCTATCGTGATTTTCCGCGCGACTTTGTCCACGCTTTTCACCACGCCCGCGGCGGTGTATACTTGGCCGTTGCTCCCGTCCGCTTTCATCTCCATGCCGGGTACGCCGTGAGCGGAGTGCGGGTCGTGTTTCGCCGTCGCCGGAAATACAAAAGCAGCCGCAAAGATAAAGAAAAATACAGAAGTGGTGTAGAAAAAACGCATGTTCATGGTGTGTCCCCTGTTATCAGTGTTATTAAAATTCATGCTATTGTGCGATGGAGGACGTTTCATGCAGACCACCGCCCAGGGCGCTGTAAAGATTGATGTCGTTGACAAGCTGATCGCGCCGTATGTTCAGCAGGTCCTGTTCCGCCTGGAACACGTTGCGCTGAGCGTCCAGCACTTCCAGATAGCTCGCGGCGCCGCTGATATAGCGTTGTGTCGCTAGATCAAGCACAACACGCTGCGAGTCAAGGTAATGCCCCTGCGCGGCGAAGCGGCGGGCAAGGGCGGCTTTTGTCATCAGGCCGTCCGCCGCCTCACGAAACGCGGTTTGAACGGTCTTTTCATACTGGATCACGGTACTCCGCCTGCGCACCTCGGCCAGCTCCAGATCCGACTGGTTGCGTCCGGCGGTGAATATGGGCAACGTCACCTGCGGCACAAACGACCATATAGACGTCGGGGCGGCGAAGAGCGTTTGCAGGTCGTTGCTCATGTACCCCAGATTGCCCGTGAGCAAGATGCTCGGGAAAAACGCCGCTCTGGCCGCGCCGATGTCCGCATTCGCCGCGCGCAGGACATGCTCTGCCCGCATGACGTCCGGTCGTTCCAGCAACACGGCGGACGGGATTGTGTGCGGCAATTCCGTGAAAACCTGCTCTGTGAGGGATGTCGCCGACGGCAGTTCCGTTTTTTCAAAACGGCCGAGCAAAAGGGTCAACGCGTTCCGCGTTCTGGTCACTTCAGTCTGCCGCTGGGCAAGCGTGGTTGCGGCAAATTCGACAAAGCCGCGCGCCTGTTCCAGATCCAGCAGCGACGATTGACCGGACCGCACCCGATTTTCAATGAAGGCATAGGACCCGCGGCGGCTTTCGAGTGTGCGCTCAGCCAGGTGCAGACCTTCGCGGGCCAGACGTTCGTCCAGATACGCCTGGGCCACCTGAGAGACGAGGGCTATTCTGACGGCCTTCTCCGCTTCCCCGCTTGCCAGATATTGCTGCAGGGCTGATTCGCTCAGGCTTTTCAAACGGCCGAACAAATCAATCTCAAAAGCCGGCAGCGCGATCGCGGCTGTTCCTTTTTCATCGGCGACTGAAGACTTGAATTCGCCGCCGTAGGCGTCGGAACTCTCCACCTTCAGTTGCGGAACGCGTTCGGAATTCCGCACTCCGTACTGCGCACCGGCTTCGGCCACGGCGAGCGCCGCCAGCTTCATATCCCGGTTATTCTGTATGCTGACGGAAATAAGCTCTTTTAGCCGCTCATCCTTATAAAAATCACGCCAGCCGATGCGTTGCACGTTCACAGAAACGCCGGACGCATCCAGAGTGTCTTCCGTTGTCAGAGTCGCCGGCACCGGCATTGTCGGCCTGTTGTATTCCGGCGCAAGCGAGCAGGCCACAAGCGACAGCGCAAGCAGACAAAGACCTGCAGCACGGATGTATACATCCATCATGGTGCACCGCCTGTAGAGGGTTGCGGCGAAGACGGTTCAAAATCCGCACAGAAAGCTGGCTGAACGCCGTTGCGGAAGTTGCAACCGGTTGTGCCACAGAAACGCGCCAAGAGTCACAGAGAGACGGGTTCACGCCCGTGACGGGCGGCTATCTCCTTCTTGCGGGGCACTGCGTGGAGGACGAAACAGGGCGTCGGCGTAGGCGGGCGTCACGCAGCCGTCGGAAGTGGCGAGCGGCGTGGATTCAGCGTGAAGATGGAAAAATTTGAAGTGAAGCGTGAGCGCAGGAATTTTGGACGGGAAACATATTTTCATTGTGCAGGGTTTGTCCGCAGATGTCTTGTGTCTGGCCGCGGCGTGCCCGGTGCCGTCTTGCTTGCCGGCGCCCGTCAGGAATGTGTCGCACGCGGAGCATGAGGAACACGCATGCCCAGCGACAGGACTCAGCCAAACGGCGGCCAGCATGACAATCAAGGTTCTGGCGATCACGTTCATCTGCTGCTGCATTGTTCACAGCCTGATTCAGTCGTCCGGCCAGCACGCCGGGCGCGGTGAAATTGTTTCAGATCCTGGCGACGCCCCGCGGCTTCCGCCCCGCGGGCGGCCACCTGTGCCGTCAGCTCGGCGATGGCGTCACTATTGATTGAGATTATAATAATTAAATTTTCTTTTGAGTGCAAGCATTTTTGCGTCCCTTGAACAGGATTTGGCGGGCCAAACAGGAATTGATGGGATAGACAGCGCCCCGATATAATCGATAACCTGTGCAGGCAACCAATCGGTAACAGACGTCACCCGGAAGGGGCGCTAAAAAGGAGGCGGGTCATGGGGAGTAGTGATAGCCCGTAGCGACTTCCAGGTGTCTTCTCCATAGATTGTGCGCAAGCAGCATACGGTCTTTTCCAGGGCTGACCGACTCCTTTTTTTATTTGAACGAGATGTGTGTTTCTGTATCAACAGAGAGGCGGCATGAGCGAATCCACAACCACAAGATTGATTGCCTCAAAAGAAAGGATATGAAAAATTCAAGGGTATGAACACTCCTGCGCATCCCAAACAAAGACACCCGAGGCTGGTCGACATGCCGCTGAAAGATCGTCTGAACCTCGCCGCTGACCCCATATTTCTGATGGACGGCTCAGCCTTCATTTATCGGGGATTTTTCGCCAACCAGAACCTGCGGCGTTCGGACGGGTTCCCCACAGGCGCGCTTGTGCTGTTAACCCGGCTTTTACTGCGCATTTTATGCAAGGAAAAACCGCGCCACCTGCTTTTCATACGGGACGGCAAGGGCAAAAACTTCCGGCACGAGATATACCCACTGTACAAGGCCAACCGCGAAGCCATGCCGGAAGATCTGGTCATGCAGCTCGACCCTATTGAACGCATGGTGCGCGCTTTGGGACTGAACCTCGAAATCTCACAGGGCTGCGAGGCGGACGACTGTATTGCCTCTCTGGCGGCCCGTTTTTCTGCGGAACATCCGGTGATCATCGTCGGCGGTGACAAAGATCTAAAACAATGTCTCTCCCGGCGGGTTTTTCTATGGGATCCCGCGGGAAAAGACGAAAATTTGATAACGGAAACCGATTTCCGGGACGAAAACGGTGTCAGCCCCGCCCAGTGGCCTGACGTGCAGGCTCTGCTGGGCGATACGAGCGACAATATTCCCGGCGTGCCTGGCATAGGCCCCAAAGCGGCGAAACAGATATTTGAGGTTTGCAGCAGCCTTGAAGAAATACGCGCCGGCTTTTCCCGGCTGCCGCCGAAATTCCGGAGCAAGCTGTGCGGGCATTTGGACAAGGCCTTCATCTGGCGCAGGTTGACAACATTGTCGCTGACCGTCTGTGCAGATATGACTCTTGAGGGTATGCTCGTGCGGCCGATAAACGCGTTGGAATGTCGATCGCTGACAGACGAATTTGAACTCGTTGTCCTGCGTCGGGAAATGGAAAATTTGCTGCGCCTTCAACAGTCGGCGGCATCTCCTGAAACGCCCGCGCTGCCGCCGCCGAATCGCGAGAAAAGCGCCACAAAAAACACGACAAAACGCCCAGCCCCGCACGCAAGAAAAGAAAAGCAGACCAACCTGCTGGATATGGCGGATCCTACGCCTACGTTGCCCGCAACAGAGGCGTCTGCTCTTGCGGATTTGCCGTACTGCGTCGACCGCACTGTCGTTCTGCTCTGGTCCGGCGTCACGGGAGAACCCTTGCGTATTGCCGTGGGCGGTGCGTGGCGGGACGATCAGCATGCGCCTGCAACCGCCCCGTTACAGGAATTTGCATGGGCAGCCGACCCAACAACGCTTGCGCCCTGGCTTTCCGGAGCCGGCCGTCTGGTCTGCACGGATTTCAAAATTCTGCTGCGCAACGGAATATGCCGCGCATATCCGTCCTGCGCATCGCCGCCCTGCTTTGACTTGGGACTCGCCGCATGGTTGCTGAACCCTGAAGACAACGACTATTCCTGGCCCCGGCTGAAAGCCCGCTTCGGTGCCGGCCTGCAAAGGGACACAGTCGGCCCGGCGGGTCTTGCTCTTGCTGTGGCCAAAATCCTGCAAACGCGTCTTGTCCAAAACAACCTTGATGGCCTTTACGCGGAGATGGAACTGACTTTGACGCCGGTGCTGGCCGCAATGGAAGAACGCGGCGTGGCGATTGACGCAACGGCTTTTCAAACCTTCCTCGTCGATGTGCAAACTGAGATCAACAACCTCACAGCGAAAATCTATTCAACGGCAGGTACATCCTTCAATCTGCGTTCAGCGCGACAGCTGGGTGAAACGCTCTTTAATGTGTTGCACCTTCCTGCGTCGCGCAAAACCAGAGGTGGGCAGGCATCCACCTCGCAGGAAACGTTGGAAAAGCTGGCCGGACGTCACACAGTGGTGGATCTTGTTTTACAATTCCGCAAACTCGAAAAAATACGTTCCACATATCTGGAGCCCTTGCCGCGCCTTGTGGATCAGGCAGGACGCCTGCACACCACCTTCAATCAAAAAGGCACAGCCACAGGACGCCTTTCATCCAGCAACCCCAATCTGCAGAATATTCCCGTGCGGGGGACTCTCGGCAAACGCATGCGCGCATCGTTTATCGCCGCGCCGGCGCACACGCTTGTCTGCGCCGACTATTCCCAGATAGAATTGCGTGTGCTTGCGCACATGTCACAAGACGCAACGCTGCTTGACGCCTTTCACAACAATGAAGACATTCATGCCCGCACTGCGGCGTTGATATATGATCTGCCGCAGGACAAGGTGAGTCGGGACGAGCGGCGTAACGCCAAAACAATCAATTTTGGCCTGATCTACGGCATGGGCGCGCAAAAACTGGCAAGAGATCTCAAAATAGCCGCCGCAGAGGCCAAAGATTTTATTGCCCGCTACTTTGCACACCTCACCGGTCTGAAAGCATTTTACGACAACGTGGAACGTCTTGCCAAACAACAGGGTTTCGTCAGCACATTGGGCGGACGCCGCCGCTTTTTGCCGAGCATACATTCAGCAAACGACCAAGCTTTTGCGCTTGCGCGCCGTCAGGCCATCAACACGATGATACAGGGCTCCGCGGCGGATATCATCAAGCTGGCCATGCTGGCTGTGGACAACGACACGGAGCTGGCGAGCATGCACGCCCATCTGCTTTTGCAGGTGCACGATGAACTGCTGCTCGAAGTTCCGGAGGAAAAAGCGCAGGCCGCAGGCGCGCGAACAGCCGCACTGATGGCTGCCGTCGCGCCCGCAGGCGCGGAACTCTCCGTGCCTCTCGCGGTGGACTGGGGCGTGGGGCGAAACTGGGCAGAAGCCCATTAGAACTTGTCCGCAAAACGGCAAGTTTTTTGTGTCAGCCGCGGACATGGATGTCTACGGTATGATTCGGCCGGAGTTCAAGCAGGCGCGTCAGTGTGCGGGAAAGGTCTCCAGTTGTGCTGAGCCTTTTGCTCACCACGGATCCTCTCACAGGCACCAGATCGGCGCCGCGCCTTTTTTCTCTGGACGGTTTCTTTGCTGGTTTTCCTGAATCTAGACGGCCACCTTTTGATTATGCGATGGCTTGTTCAACTCCACCACTATGGCAATTGCTCCACCGTCGTCAATTTTTTTTCAATTCTGGCTCTTTCTTCGACTGCCTGATCAATATCATTGGCGGCTTCTTGTAATTTTTTCTTAGTTTTGTTCAATAACTCCCCGAACTTTGAGAACCCTGTTTTTACAGTACCAAGTGTCGCCCATACTTCACTGGATCTCTTCTCTATTGCCAAGGTTTTAAAGCCCATCTGTAAACTGCTTAAAAAGGCTACAAGGTTGGTCGGCCCCACCACGGTAATCTTAAAATTATGCCTCAATGTCTCAAAAAGTTCTGTTCTCCTTACTATTTCCGCGTACAGTCCCTCCGATGGGACAAACATGATGGCGAAATCTGTAGTGTCTGGAGGGTTTATATATTTTTCGCAGATGAGCCTTGCGCTCTTCTTTATGGAACTTTCAAATTTCCTGGAGATGTCTTCTACGTCCTTGGGATTCTTGTTCGCAATATCATCGTAACAGTCTAAAAGTTTTTGATAGTCTGCTATTGGAAATTTCGAGTCTATCGGCAAGAGTAGAGGTTTATTGTCATTACTCCTTCCCGGCAATTCAATGGCATACTCAACCCGTTCCTGACTTCCTTTCTTAATCTGCACATTTTGTTTGTACTGTTGTGGCGACAATATCTGGTATAGAATCGCGCCAAGCTGCATTTCTCCCAAATTCCCTCTGGTCTTCACACCAGACAGGACTTTTTGCAGATTACCAACGCCGGAGGCCAAGGTCTGCATCTCCCCAAGCCCCTTATGTACTGCCTCCAGTCTGGTACTTATCAGTTTGAAGGATTCCGTAAACCGCTTTTCCACAGTTTCCTGCAATTTTTCATCAACGGTTTTTCTCATCTCCTCAAGTTTTTTCACATTTTCATCTTGCAGAGTTTTGAGTTTATTTTCCACAGTATCCCGAATTTCTTTCAATTTTAATTCAGTATCTTTTTTAATATTTTCTTGTTTGCTAACAAGTTCGTCAAATTTCTGTTTTTGAAGATTATTAAATTCTTTTACGCTGAAGGTAAATTTTTCTTCAAATGATTTTAAAGAGTCTGTCTGCGCTATTCTATTTTCTTTATTTAATTTTTCAAATTGATTTTGTATAGTTATCGTTCTGTCATCAAAATTTTTTACCAGATATAATAACTGCTCTGAAAAGTTCTTAAATTGAATTTGCTGAGCATTAGAAAGTTTATCTATATTTCCAGTAAGTATTTCACTAAAATTTTTAAAAGAATTATTCAGTTCTTCCCTATTTCTACAAAATTCATCACGAATTAAATTGTCAATTCTTGCAATATCTTCGCTTGTTGCAACATTATTGCCCATTCTCAATTTCAAAGTCAGGAAAATATTTACAACAATCAGAATGAACAGCGCAAGTTGTACAGCAATAATATAATTCATATTAAAATCCTCCACATTAAGATATATAATTATAGACTGTTTTTGTCATCATCCTTGAGGCCATCAGATAGTGTTGACAGGCTCTAATGCAGAAATGAACGCACACCAGTGAAGATAACCTGCGCCGCTATGGCGGCCAGAAGCAGACCGGTGATTTTTGAAAGCACGGCCAGCCCCGTCTCGCCGAGCACGCGCTTTATAGGATCGGCAAAATGCAGGAAGACATAGATGCCGATGGACGCTGTTAGAAGGGCGGCGGCGTCGATGACCCTCTGGATCATGTCCGTCGCCGAAGCGCCCAGCACCATCACGGTGCCGATGGATGCCGGCCCCATACAGAGGGGAATGGCCAGAGGCACGATGCTGATGTCGACTTCGGGCGCGAACGACGGTTTTTCTCCATTTTCACGCATCAGAGAAACAGCCGACAAAAACAAGAGGGTTCCGGTGCCGATGCGGAAGGCATCCAGCGTAAAGCCGAACATGTTGAAAATACTCTCACCCAGAAAATACAGCACAAGGCCTATAATAAAGACGGCTGCCGAGGTTTTGCGTGCGGTGGCTTTTTTGCGGGTATCATTGTATGTTTTGGAAGCGCTTAAAAAAGCGGAAAGAACGGCGGGCGGAGTCATCAGGGCGAACAGCTTAATCGCCTGACTGAACAATTCTGTCAGATATTCCATGTCGCCCGTTTCCTGCTTTCAGGAATAGCACAGCAGAGTCCTGATGCTTACAACTATTGAAGGCTTGCACCCGACAGCGTATAGCTTAACGGCATACAGCCGGAATCCTGAACTCGCTTAACGGGGCTGCCCTGGAAGAAATACAACAGCTTTTGAGGCATAGCAATATCAACTCCACCATGATTTACAGCCATCATTTACAGCGGGCCGGAAACAATTAGCGAAGCCCGGATAGCGGCGGCGGATATTTAACTAAGGGATGGGCACTATGGATTTTACAAAGATAGACGAGCTCAGCAGCAAGCTGAAATCAATGCGCCCGCTTAACTCTACAGAGCTTAAACGGCTTCGTGATGAGTTTATGGTAAAGAATACTTACAACTCAAACGCGATAGAGGGCAACACCCTCACACTTAGGGAAACGGCACTTGTCTTACAGGGCGTTACGATAGCAGAGAAGCCCGTCAAAGAGCATTTAGAGGTTATAGGTCACAAAGATGCTTTTGAATATGTGGTATCTTTTGCAGACGCAAATACCATCCTTACAGAGCGCGTCATAAAAGAAATACACTCGCTTGTGCTTATAAATGACTTTGCTAACCGTGGTGTGTACAGGCGCGTTCCCGTTTCCATTTCCGGGGCAACGCATACCCCGCCGCAGCCTTATTTGGTTCCTGAACAAATGGAAGCCCTTATGGTTGATTATGAGGGTATAAAGCGGGACAAACATATTATAGAGAGCGTTGCAGCGTTTCATTTATGTTTTGAAGGAATCCATCCGTTCATTGATGGTAACGGGCGCACAGGACGGCTCATATTAAACTTTGAGCTTATTAGGGCAGGCCTATTGCCCGTAAATATAAAATTTTCTGAACGGCGAAAATACTATGATTGCTTTGAGCATTACTACTCAAATGGACATACGCAGGATACCCTTTCCAAGCTGGTTGCCGATTATGAAGCGGAAGAGCTGTTAAAATACATTGCAATCTTAGAACGATAACAGGAAAGAGCCGTTAGTAGTTGATACGGATCGGTTAGTATGCCGTTCTGGACAGATGCAGACGGTAACGCTTGCGACGGTAAAGAACACCTGTCGGTCAACGCTTCTCAACAAGCGCGAGCAGGAATTGAAAAGACGACTTTTTCATACTGCCTCTGTATAGGCGGAGTATGATCAATTCCAAGGTTCTCAAAAGTCGCCGTGAAGATGCTCGTTTGCTTCCTGCCTTGCCTTGCAGTTGATGCACAAACGCGTCACCGGACGGGCCTTAAGCCGCTCAATACTGACGTCTTTGCCGCATTCGTCGCAAACGCCGAAAGTGCCGTCATCAATGCGTTGCAGCGCGGCCTGAATTTTACGGATAAGCCGTCTTTCCCGGTCACGGATACGCAGAGTAAAGGCGCGATCGGATTCTGCCGTGGCCCTGTCCGCCGGATCAGCAAAAATTTCATTGCTGTCTGTCATGTTTTCCAAGGTGGAATCGCCCTTTTGCTGGGCGTCTTCCAGCATTTTTGTAAGAAGGGCGCGAAAAAATTCAAGGTCATTGTGATTCATATATATTCCTCCGTTCGTCAGCGAAAAACGACACCGCCAGCTCGCTTTCCGCAGACACTAACTAAGCTGTATAGCCATAGAAAAAGTTTTTGTAAAGCGCCAGATGCGATAACAACGGAGCGGACGGCATGACGGTCCGAAAACAACAAACATGCCTGCGCGCTCTTACTTACTGAAGCTGTACAAAATTTTTAAGCAACGCCAGCAGATCGTAGTGCAATTCTTCGTCCTGCAGCGCAAAATAAATGTTGGCCGTGAGAAATTCTGCCCAGTCACCCGTGTCAAACCGCATGCCGGTCAGACGAACAGCCATCATGCCCCGATGTTGGGCCAGAGTCTGCATGGCGTCGGTGAGCTGGATTTCGCCGTCGTGGCCCGGTTTGACCTGTTCAAGATAATCAAAAATATCCGGCGTCAGCACATATCGCCCCACAATGGCCAGTCGCGAGGGAGCATCTTCGCGTTTTGGCTTTTCCACCATGTCGCGCACACGAAAAATGCCGGGGGAGATTTCTTCGCCGTCAATAATGCCGTAACGGTTGACTTTTTCAAACGGCACTTCCACAACGCCGATAACCGGCATTTTTTCGGCTATGGCCACGTCGATAAGCTGACCAATGGCCGGTACGCCGCCGAACATCAAATCATCCCCCACCATGACGGCAAAGGGATCGGCCCGCACCAGTTCTCTTGCGCACAGCACGGCGTGCCCGAGACCCAGCTGTTTTTTTTGCCGTACAGACATGATGTTGACCATTTCCGCCACCTTGCGCACTTCCGCCACCTTGTCGAGTTTACCGCCCCGTTCAAGCACCGCCTCAAGTTGCAAGTTGTAGTCAAAATGGTCTTCAATAACGCTCTTGTCCCTGTTGGTAACAAAGATCACGTCCTCAATCCGCGCGCGTTGCGCCTCTTCCACAACATACTGAATGACGGGTTTGTTGTAGACGGGCAGCATTTCCTTGGGGATATTCTTGGTTGCGGGCAATGAACGTGTACCCCAGCCGGCCACGGGAATGATCACCTTGCGAATATTTTTCATATGCGCCTCCGATTGCTTTTATGCCTCCGTCAAGGCATGCCGGGTATTCTGCGCTTGTGGACACCGTGGTGGACCATGATTGTTTCCACTTAGTGAACAGTCAATCAAAAATTCGGCGAGCGCAAGCAAAAATATAAAATGTGACAATGCACTAGGTGCTTAGTCCCAAAGTGAAATGGTTTGGATCAGCATTAAATCTGTCATGCTCCATTTGCCCTGGTTTTCCATCTGTGCGTTTACTTCGTCCAGAAGGTTGTTCTCCACAAGCAGATTTCAAAGCAACAGATAGTACTGTGATTCGGCTTGGTATCCTGATCGCTTGATCCGTCCCATTGTTGCAAGAGGAGGATTTTAAACACCAGCAGCGCTGGATAGACTTTTACCCCGGAACTGGCTTCGGTCAGCTCTGCCAAGTGTTGTTTTGAGGCATTTTTCTAATCGGCGCCAGTTGACCCCATAATGTTTCTTGTACCAATGCAATGGGGCGATGTACCTGACAAGTCGCTGTTCAAGGCTTTGGTCGCGCCGGCTTTGCGGCGCACGCCGAGCACATTGGGCAGCATGGTCCGAATGTTGCCCGTCACCAAAAAATCAGCGGCAAAGCGTCCGTTCATTTCTCGCTCCAAGGATGCCGTGCGCACAAGCAGTCCCGCCTGCCCGCCGCCTTCCACATACATGACCGTCCGTACGTTGAGCGGCAGATGCAGTATTTGCCGGGCAAAGTCGTAGGCATCCACAGGTTCGCGGCAGTGCAGGAAAAGAATGTGCCCGTCGCCGTCATTCGCCACAGCGGAAATGGAGTAGAGCGGACCACCCGGCGTCCAGAGAATGCGCCTGTCCGCGTTGATCATGCGGTAGTTCTGGATCACAAGGGCGTAGCGGGTAATGGTCTCGCGCCAGCCGGGGTTGTCGCGGTCAACAATGGTCGCGGTAGGCAGGCTCGGATCGTCCGGAGCGGCCACGAAAAAAGCACCGAAACGTTGCGCGATGTGGCCGTTGTTAATGTGATCGCCTTGGCGCATATAACCTGTGCTGGTGCTGTTGTCCTGCAGATACATGCTCGCATTGATGGCCGCCACAAGGTCGCGCTGTTCTCCCCATTCATGGAGGGAGCGCGCCGCAAGCCCGTCTTCAGACCGCGCGCAGAGTACAAAGTCGAAACGGGCGGGATCAATACGCACAACAGCAATGCGCGTCTCGTTTTCGTTCATCTGGAATTCTCCAAAGGCAAGGCCCGGTTCCAGCTGATCCCAGAGGG
Organism: Candidatus Desulfovibrio trichonymphae; assembly: GCF_002355955.1. NCBI lineage: Bacteria > Pseudomonadati > Thermodesulfobacteriota > Desulfovibrionia > Desulfovibrionales > Desulfovibrionaceae > Desulfovibrio > Candidatus Desulfovibrio trichonymphae. The sequence continues at coordinate 83,744 of NZ_AP017368.1, forward strand.
CGAAGCCCTTATGCGTGTCAGCCGCCCATACATGTGCGTCCGGGCAGAACAGCCGGCAGATGAGGGCCACAAGCGGCAAAAGACGGGCAATACCGCCACGGGTCAAAACGCATGCTGTGGAAGGATGCATCGCTGTTTCTTATGGTCAAGCCCGTTTTTTTGCAAGTTGACATGGCGCGGCGCGTTGCTGCATAACTTTTTGTGTTGTCCCGATAAATTGCCGCCGCCGACACTGTGGGGAAACTATGCACATCGGCACATTAATTCGTTCCGCCGTCTCGCCGTTTTTTTCTCTGGAATTTTTCCCCCCCAGCCGACGCATCCCAGATGCCCGGTTTTTACTCCACGGTGGATCAGCTGTGCACGCTTTCACCGCTTTTTGTTTCTGTTACATACGGTGCCTGCGGATCGCGACAGCGCAATACGCTGGCTGTCACAGCGCAGCTTGCCGGACGCGGTCTGACAACCATGGCGCATTTGACCTGCGTCGGCGCCGAGCCTCTTGCTATTATGCAGTTTTTGAAAGAGCTGCGGGCCGTCCACGTTGATAATGTGCTGGCCCTGCGTGGAGACAGCCCTGTGGACGGCGGCCAAAAGGCGGAGCACGGGCATTTTCGCCATGCCTCTGATCTGGTTGCGTTTATACGCGCGTATGAGCCTGATATGGGCGTCGGCGTGGCCGCCTACCCCGCTCCGCACCCTGAATCCCCTTCTTTTGCGGCTGATCGTGACCACACTGCGCAAAAATTGCGTGCCGGGGCTGACTTTGCGCTGACACAGCTTTTTTTTGACGTGCGCGAGTATGAAGATCTGCTGGCGGACCTGCACGCCAGAGGGCTGGACACACCTGTCGTGCCGGGCATTCTGCCCATCCAGAGCTTTGATTCGCTACGCCGTGTGCTGTCTTTGTGCGGGGCAAATATTCCGGGCAAACTCTATCTTGCCCTTGAAAAGGCCCAGCAAAGGGGTGGGGCGGAAGCCGTGCGCGATGTCGGCCTTGATTTCGCCGTGCGACAGATACGCCGATTGCTCAACTGCGGTGCGCCGGGCGTTCATCTGTACACGCTGAATAAAAGCGAAATGTGCCTGTACATTGCCGAAGAAACAGGCTTGCCTTTGAACTGTTTGAGCCGTTAAGACTATTGAGGGAGATCACAGGCGGCTCATCAGTAACTTTCATCAACCTCAACATCACCACTTACAGCGATTCTCCCTTGCGCAGCGGCAAGATGTGGGCAAAATCCCTGTGGGCTTAGAAAAATGGAACCGTGTAGGTTACCATTTATTCTCTTGTGCAAAATTGATTTTAACTTTTTGCCGGATCAGGCAAGCATTCCCTAAAATGGGGCAAAAAGGTGGTACAGGGGCTGTGAATTTCCGCAATCTGTTGATTTTTTGGAGCCCTTGAGCAGGGTTGAACTGCTGACCTCATCCTTACCAAGGATGCGCTCTGCCGGCTGAGCTACAAGGGCGTTGCGACGGGCATCTCTTATACTATCGTTGTGTCCGCGTCAAGCGTCGGCCCCGACTGGCTTCCTGCGACTGATTCAGAGGCAACACGTCAGGATGGGCGAAAATGCCTCCGTGGAAACGCAAAAGTTTGCGTTCCAGAGTGGTGGAAAATCGCCCCTGGTTCAATCTCCTTCAATAAATCCTCAAGCAATAATGCGTACAGGGCCTGTTTCCGGGCTGCCTTATCGTCCGGGGCGGTTTTATTTCCCGCCGTGTTTACTGGCGCGATACCGCTGCACCGCTCTGTTGTGATCCGTAAGGTTTGTGGAAAAAACATGCTCTCCGCCGTCGCTTGCCGCCACAAAATACAAAAAATCATGAGATTCTGGACGAACAGCCGCCGTCAGCGCTGCAATGCCGAAGGAACATATCGGCCCAGGCGGCAGGCCGGGATGCTGATAGGTATTGTACAGATTGGCCGCGTCATCCAGATGAACACGGCGCAAATTGCCGTCAAAGCCCTCGCCGAGCCCATAAATGACAGTGGGGTCCGCCTGCAGCAGCAGGCCTTTCTCAATCCTGTTGCTGTACACGCCGGCCACACGCGGCCGTTCTGCATTGCGGCCTGTTTCTTTTTCAACCACAGAAGCCAGGACAACGTATTTTTTCAGGTCTTCCGCCGCAGGTTTTTTTGTGTCCGGCCATGCCTGCGCGGCCCTGCGCCAGAAATTTTCCACCATGCGCCCAACAACAGCCTGTGCCTGCGACATATCAGGAGCATCCGGCTTTTTGAGCAGATACGTGTCGGGCATTAAAAAGCCTTCCGCCGTGCTGAAAGGAATGCCGTAACGGCGCAGAAAGTCCGTGTCCGCAATGACGTTCTGAAAATCCTCAAAACGCACAAATCCCGTTTGTTCGAGCAGGCGGCCCGTCTGATGCCAAGTCAGCCCTTCCGGCACAGTGATGCGAAACAGCACGGGCCGTCCGTTCACAAGTTCATCCAGTACTCTTTCAGGCACCCAGCCGGTGTTCAAAGCAAAACGTCCTGCTTGCAGGCGATTTTCGCTGCGGTGCCAACGTGCCAACAGACTGAATTTGCGGGCGTCCGTCACAATGCCCCTTACGGCCAGCTCCGCACTCACAAAGGCCAGTCTCGCTCCGGGCGTCACGTCAAAAAAAACTTCACGGCCCTGCGTTTCCGGAGCGTTGTTCAAAAACACGCATGCCTCATAGAACAACCAGCCGCAAAACGCCAACGCGCACAAAAGCGCCATGCCGAAAACGCGCAACGCGATTTTCACGCCCGTCTCCGTTCATCAGGATTCAATGCCAAAAAAGAGGCCAGAATGCGCACGGCCGCTTGCTGATCAATGACGTCGCGACGCCTTTTGGACGCAATGCCCGCCTCGCGCAGATCGTCCAGCGCCTCGACAGAACTGAGCGTTTCAGCCATAAAAAAAAAAGGCAGGTACACACGGCGCTTGAGGCGTTCTGTGACATTGCGCACCTGCCTTGTGATCAGGCTTTCCCGGCCGTCTTCGTGCACAGGCAGACCCACGACAACCGTCCCGGCGCCCTCATGCGCAACGCGGGCCGCAAGTTCAGCCAGCAATGCCTTGCGGTTGAGGAAATCTTGCAGACGCAAGGTCGCAAGGGGAAAGGCAAGACGCCCTTCCGGGTCGGACACGGCAAGCCCGGTGCGGGCCAAACCATAATCTACGCCTACATATTTCATCGGGGTTACAGCCCCATTTTCTGCCGCACATCGTCCATCGTGACGCAGGCAAAAGTACGTGCGCTCTCATTGCCGGCCGCAAAAATCTCCTCCACAGCGCCGGGGCGCTCCGTCAGCTTTGCACGGCGCTCCTGTATGGGAAGGAGAAAAGCTTTCAGATTTTTCAGAAATATTTTTTTGCAGTCCACGCACCCGAGTGTTGCCGTGGCGCAGCCCTCACGAATGTCCGCCCGCGTTTGGTCGTCTGTCAAAAGCACATGATAGGAGAAAAGATTGCACACATCCGGGTTGCCGGGATCTGTTTTGCGCAGACGCGTCTGATCCGTAAACATGCCTCGCACTTTTCCCCGAATGTCGGCAAAATTATCTGACAAAAAAATGCTGTTGCCGTAACTTTTGGACATTTTGCGGCCGTCCAGACCGGGACATTTGGCCGCCAGCGTCAGCAGCGCCTGGGGTTCAGGAAAGGTTTGACCATAACAACTGTTGAAACGCCGCGCGATTTCACGGGTGAGTTCCAGATGCGGCAGCTGATCCTCTCCCACAGGCACGCCGTAGGGCCTGTATATAAGTATGTCCGCCGCCATCAGCACAGGATAGCAGAGAAAACCCACATTGCCCAAGTCTTTGCTGCTGATTTGTTGTTGCTGTTCCTTATAGGTGGGGTTGCGTTCAAGCCAGGAAACGGGCGTGACCATGGAGAGCAAAAGAGAGAGCTCAGCAGTTTCCTTCACGGCAGACTGGCGGAAGATAACACATTTATCCGGCTCTAGGCCGACGGCCACCCAGTCTTTAACCATTTCGACGATATTGCGGCGTATGCCTGATGTATCCGCAAAATCGCTCGTCATGGCGTGCCAGTCCGCAACAAAAAAATAGGCCTGCGCATTTTCCTGAAGGTCAAGCCAGTTTTTAAGCACCCCGAAATAATGACCGAGATGCAGCGGTCCTGTAGGGCGCATGCCCGACAGCGCGCGTGATTCCCTGTTCATATCACCTTCCTTCTCTCCCCTGATGCGTATGCTGCGTAACCGTCGGAGAGCAGATTCTTTTTTGCTGTTGTGATGCCGTTATTTATTATGCGCGTCGCTACAGACCAAGCAGCCTGAAATAACCCCGCACGCTGCCGTCCACGAGCGGCCCCAGCACATGGTTCAGCAGGCCGGAGAAAAGCAGCAGCAACAAAATAACAAAACCGTAGCGCTCAAGGCGTATATAACGCCACCCCATGTTGCCCTGCAAAAAATACGACAGCACCTTGCTGCCGTCCAGCGGCGGGATGGGCAGCAGATTGAGCCAGCCAAGGCCGAAATTGATCACCACGCCCGCCTGCAGGGAAGTAAGGGCAAAAATATACATATTGCTGTGTTGCCAGACGACGGGGGGGAAAACAACAAAGACAAGGCGCAGCAGCCCGCCGAACACGAACGCCAGAAAAAAATTGGTCAGTGGGCCGGCAAGGGCCACCAGCATCATGTCTTTTGCGGGATTGCGGAAATAACGCGGGTTCACGGGCACGGGCTTTGCCCAGCCGAACACGAAGCTGCCGGTCAAACTGGTGATCCCGAAGACAATCAGTCCCATAGGGTCAATATGCGGCAGGGGGTTGAGCGTGAGGCGGCCGATCGCGGCGGCTGTGGGATCCCCACGGCGAAACGCCACATAGCCGTGGGCAACCTCGTGCAGTATGATGCCGAGCAACGTGGGCACAGCGGCAATGGCCAAGGCGCGTAGCGCCGATGCGAAATCAATATTAAACATTTTATATAGATAACATATTCCTGTGCGCGGAGCAAGCGGCGCTTGTCTTTAACGCCGTTTTGATAGAAACTGTCTACTTCATTATCATATAACTTTATTAGGGCCGACGCACAATGCACGACATTATCATCTACGACACCACCCTGCGGGACGGCAATCAGGCCGAAGACGTCAACTTGAGCCTTGAGGATAAGATCAAGATTACCCTCAAGCTGGATGAACTGGGCATAGCCTATATTGAGGGCGGCTGGCCAGGAGCAAGTCCAGTGGACACGGCCTTTTTCAAAGAAATAGCCACGTGCGGCCTCAAGACAGCCCGCATAGCGGCCTTCGGTTCCACACACCACCCCACAAACAGTGCTGCAAATGACAAAACACTTGCCGCGCTGATTGCTTCCAACGCGTCGACACTGACCATTGTCGGCAAGAGCGCTGAAGTGCATGTGCGGGAAGCCTTACGCGTTACGCCCGACCGCTATCTTGACGTGGTGGGCGATTCTGTGTCCTGCCTGAAGCGAGCCGGGCGCGAGGTCATTTTTGACGCGGAGCACTTTTTTGACGGCTTCGCCGACAATCCGGATTTCAGTCTGGCTGTGTTGAAAAAAGCCCTTGAAGCCGGCGCGGACGTGCTTGTGCTGTGCGACACCAACGGGGGCACACTGCCTCAGGACGTCGCAAAGGCCGTCAGGCGAATACGCGAGTATTTGCCAGGCACGACGCTCGGTATCCATTCCCACAACGACTGCGAGCTGGCAGTCGCGACATCGCTTGCCGCTGTGGAGGCCGGCGCTGTTATGGTGCAGGGATCTGTCAACGGCATAGGTGAACGTTGCGGCAACGCCAATCTCTGTTCGCTTATCCCCATTTTGGAGCTCAAAAGCGGCGGCGCGTACCGCTGCCTGCCCGAAGGCCGCCTGACCCTGTTGTGCGGCGTGTCAAATTATGTGGCTGAAGTGGCGAATATGGCGCCTTTCAGCCGCCAGCCCTTTGTGGGACGATCGGCCTTTGCCCACAAGGGCGGCATACACGTCAGCGCCGTCAACCGCAATGCAACGCTCTATGAACATATCCCCCCCTCGACCGTGGGTAATGAGCAGCGCGTCCTTTTGACGGAGCTGGCAGGCCGCGGCAACATCGTGTCCATGGCGCGGCGCTTCGGCTTTCATCTGGACAAGGATGAACCCGTTGTCAAGGGTCTTCTCTCGGAACTCAAAGACAAGGCCAGTCACGGCTATGATTATGCCGCCGCAGAGGCTTCCGTGGAACTGCTGTTGTTGCGCAAGCTCGGTCGCAGGGGCGTGCGCGACTTTTTTCATCTGATACGCTTTCGCGTGCTGGAATCCAAACAACACAACGACGCCAGGCCGCTTTCTGAAGCGACTGTCACCCTGGCAGTCGAAGGTGCCACTGAACACACGGCGGCTTTCGGCGACGGCCCTGTCAATGCGTTGGACAGCGCCCTGCGTAAGGCATTGTCGGGCTTTTACCCGCGTTTGCAAGAAATGCGTCTGATTGATTTCAAAGTCCGTGTACTGGCGGCCACAGATCAATACAAAGGCACAGGTTCACTGGTGCGCGTGCTTATTGAGTCGGCTGACCAGCGCAGCAAATGGGTCACCGTAGGAGTTTCGTGCAATATTATTGAAGCGAGCTGGCAGGCCCTTATAGACTCTGTGACCTACAAACTCTACAAAGACGAAAACGAAAATTGCACAAAAAAGTTGGATGGCTAAGATCGATAAAATATAGGGAATGACAGGAGGGATGCTGTGCAACGTAGACATGCTTTGAGGGATGTCCAATGGGAGCATCTCTGGGCTTTTATCATTGCTAAGGTGAAACACTCCTGACGCCACGCCCTTGTCATTATCTTCTCTCTTGGGCTATTTTAACGTCTGGCGTTAACGGCAAACTTGGAAGAAGTTCGCAGATGTCAGAAATGTCCTGCGGACTCCGTGTGCCAAAGTGTTTTTAACTGCCGTGCGCCTTGCAGGAAATTCCATGAGCGCTTCAACAATCTGGATCTTGCTGGGGACACTCTGCTTCGGGGTTGAAGTTATATCCATGACCCTGGTGCTCGTTTTTTTCGGCGTTGGGGCATGGGCGGCCGCTGCCGCCGCCTGGCTTGATCTGGCCTTTGTCCCGCAGGTGTTGATTTTTATAACATGCTCCCTGCTGACGTCGGTTTTACTGCGCAGTCGACTTTGCCGTGTCTTCAGCGGACAGGCCCGCACGTCGCGGCCCGCGTCGGAGCATCTGTTGAGCGGGCGCACGGGCGTTGTCACCAAGGCGTTACACCCCGGTGAAACGGGGGAAATAAGCATTGACGGCAGCTTCTGGCGCGCCGTTGCCGAAAGCGGCATTGCCGAAGGAAAGCCTGTGCGTGTGCTTGGGCACCGTCCCGGCGATGAACTGGTATTACGCGTATCGGTGACAGAAGAAAACACACAGGGGAAATGACATGGCCTTTTTTTATTTTATGAACAGCTACGGCTGGCTTTTTTTGCTGGCTGTCCTGATGATTCTTGTTTTATTCAAGGCGGCTGTGGTTGTGCCGAATCAGTCGGCCTATGTGGTAGAACGCCTCGGCAAATATCATGTCGTCATCAGCGCGGGTTTTCATTTGCTTGTGCCCTTTGTAGACAGAATCGCCTACCGGCGCAGTCTCAAGGAACAGGTCGTGGATGTGCCGAAACAGACCTGCATCACCCGCGACAATGTGAGTGTGGACATTGACGGCGTCATCTATCTGCAAGTGATAACGCCGGAGAAATCTGCTTACGGCATTGACGATTATGAATGGGGGGCCATCCAGCTTGCACAGACCGCTCTGCGCTCCGCCATCGGCAAACTGGAATTGGACAAAACCTTTGAGGAGCGCACCAAAATCAATCAGGAAGTGGTAGACGCGCTTGATGCCGCGACCTCACCATGGGGCGTCAAGGTATTGCGCTATGAAATACGGGACATCACCCCGCCCAAGACAGTCATGGAGGCCATGGAAAAACAAATGCGGGCCGAGCGGGAGAAACGCGCGGCCATTGCCCAGTCTGAAGGCGAGATGCAGTCACGCATCAATCTGGCGGAAGGTTCCAAGCAGGCTGCCATCGCCGAGTCTGAAGGCAAAAAACAATCCATGATTAATCAGGCGGAAGGCGAAGCCGCACAAATACGCACTGTCGCCGAGGCAACGGCCAAAGGCCTTTACATTGTGGGCGAGCAGTTGGGCAATGACGCTGTCGCTGCAGCGCAACTGCGTCTGGCCGAGGCGTACATAAGCGAATTCGGCAAACTCGCCAAAACGGGCAACAGCCTGATCATCCCTGCCAACGTGGCCGACGCGGCCGGCATGCTCGCCGCCATGACGCGGATTGTCAATCCTGGTCACGGCCTTTCAAAAGACCCCCAAAAGGCATAGCCGACACAGGCCACCCACTTTCAAAGCGGCAGGGGCACTTAGCTGCTGCTTGACAGGTTCAAACCGCCCAGCGAATTCAACGGCACGTCCGCCGGCAAAAGCCGCCATACGCGCCGTGACCGATTCAATCATCCGCAACAGCCGCATGCTGACAAAAGCTGCCTGAACCAGTCCGGCACAGGCACGGGACGCCCGTCCAGGTTCACCAAGGCATGCTGCGTCATGCCTTCTGCAAAAATTTTCGTCTTGTCCTCTTTCCATATCTCGTATACAAATCGCAGGGAGGCGCGTCCCCACTTGTTCATGGCAGCACGAATTTCCACAAGGTCGTCATAACAGGCCGGCGCGCGGTAACGGCATTGTGCCTCACGAACCGGCAGCAAGATTCCTTTTTTCCACCTCAGCGTAGCTCATGCCGCACCGCCGTATATATGCGCCGCGGACACGCTCAAAAAGATGCAGGTATTCAGCATAGTACAATACGCCCATCATGTCGGTTTCACCGTAAGACACACGGTGGGGCAGCCCCGGACATAACAGGCAGGAAACTCATGCATGAACAAATTCCTTTTTTCAGCGTGCGCCGCGACACGCGATTTTGCAATCAGTATAAGGTCGGCCGGCGCTTTGTCCTGATTATACTGATTGTTGCATACTTCTGTCTTTGCGCCTGCGCTAAAAAGACACCGGACATCGTCCCTGAACCGGCGGGCCCGCCGGTGACCTTTGAAAGCCCGGAGTTTTTTGTCAGAAATCTTGCTCCCCGCAACCAGCGTCTGACAAGTTGGCAGGACATGGCCCCTACCGTGCGCAAGTCTTTGCGCTATGTCAACAGCAAGCCCGCAGAGGCCGCGGCCGTTAGCCGCCACGGCCTTACCCTTACCTTTGGAGACCTTTTCCGCACACTGACGCGTCTGCTTGAACTCCTGCCGCAGCTCGACGCTGAGCCACGCCTTTTTCTCAAAAATTTTCGCTGGGTGGAAGTGTCAGGCGGAATCAACTATTCTGGATACTATGAACCTATGGTGCGCGCAAGCCGCACACGCAAGACCGGCTATACACAGGCCATTTACCGTTGTCCTCAGGAGTTGCAGGAAAAACGTCGCCGCAGCAAATATTATGCTCGTAGAATAATTGAAGAAAAACAGGTTCTGGCCAATCGTGGTTTGGAGCTTGCCTGGGCGGCGGATCCTGTGGACTCATTTTTTCTGGAAATTCAAGGTTCAGGCCGCTTGATTTTTGACGACGGCAGTGAAGCGCATGTCAATTACGACTGCCAGAACGGCCACAAATACAAAAGTTCCGGACGGATTATGCGTGAAAAAGGCCTGCTGCAATGTGGCGATGTTTATGAGCAGCGCGAATGGTTCAAAAACAATCCGAATCGGGTGCGCGAAATATTGAACGACAATCCGAGTTACGTCTTTTTCAGATACGGCAACAAAGGCCCCACCGGCGCCATGGGCCATGAGGTGGATAAATGGCTTTCTCTCGCCACCGCCAGAAATTTTATTCCTCTCGGCACGGTCGTGGCTTATGGCGTCAATGCGCCGGACCAGTCGCGCGGCAGCGTGCCGCTACGGGGAATAGGCTTTGCGCAGGACGTGGGCGGCGCTATCAAAGGCAACCGCATTGACATTTTTTGCGGCTCGGACGAACGGGCCAACTATGTGGCAAGCCATCTTGACGCCAAAGGCCCGGCATGGCTGCTGCTGGCCAGGTAGTTTGGCAAGTATTTTGTCGTCACTCCATGAAAGGGTGACATCCATTGTGTTGTGTGTTGCAGCGTTACGAGGTTTCATCTGTGATATGAAAGCACGAACATATGAAGCGCTGGAAGAGGCTGTCGCACAAGCTCCTGATCTGGTTTCAGCCAGTTCTTGCAGATATGAAGTGTTTCCAGGGTGAAATGTTTAGGGATGACATTTTGATTTGGCGCAGCCCAGCATTTCCTTTTTCATATCCGTCTTTTCGGCAACAACTTTGTTGTGGCATTCAATACAGGTCTTATGTTTCGCGCCGGTTTTTTCATGAACGGTGGCATACATGCTTTTTTTGCCTTTTCTGGCCGTCAGATCGTCATGGCAGCCCGCTGTGGCGCACTTCTGGAAATTCTCTTCTCCCTTTACCAGATGGTGACAGACCACGCATTCCACTTTTTGGTGAGCGGCGTGGGGAAACATCACTTCTTTTTTGGATCCCTTGACAACCAGAGGGGTGGTAGGAACGGGCGGCGGCGCGGCCAGCGCTGACAGAGCAAAGATTGGAATGAAAAGGCAGAGCAGAACAAAAGACTTCTTCATGGCAACCTCCTCCTTCCTAAAAAAAGCGGCATAAAAGAATTTTCGTGACAGTACGGCGTTGGCGATGTCGTGTCAATGAGGCGGACGCGGATAGACCGGTATGGTGTTTTCATTCTATGTGTCAATGCGGTAGCCGCGCGGAGTGAGCATATAGCGGCCCAGAGAGCGGCTTTCGTTGTTGCCGATAATGAGCAGGGAGAGCATGTCAGCCTGTGTCGCGTCAAAGCGGGAAAGCTCCTGTACGCAGACATTCTGTCCCAGGCGGAAAGCCTTGCGGACAAGCCCGACGGGGCACTCCGGCCTGCGAAAGAGCCGTGCCTTTTCAAGCGCCCCGGTCAGCAGATGCGGGCGGCCTTTGGAGCGCGGGTTGTAAAGCACGCATACAAAATCCGCTTCTAGGGCGGCGGCAAGCCTTTTTTCAATGATATTCCGCGGCGTGAGCAAATCACTTAAACTGATACAGGCGAAATCGTGCGTCAGCGGCGCGCCGAGCAGTGCTGCGGCCGCGCACAGGGCTGGTACGCCGGGGACAACGCTGAACGGCACAACCGCAAGCAGACCGCGTGATTCAAGCAGTTCGAGCGTCAGGCCGGCAAGCGCATAGACGCCGGGGTCGCCGGCGCAAACCAGCGCCGTCTCCTGCCCGGCAAGTGACGCCTCCACGGCGGCCGCGCAACGTTCTTTCTCATGGCGCATGCCGGTGGCGATTATGGTTTTGCCGTGCAGCAGTTCCGGGGGTGCGAGTTCAAGGTAAAGATGGTAGCCGGCGATACACTGTGCCCGCGCAAGAGCGCCGCGTGCCTGCGGCGTCAGGCACGCGGCGTCGCCGGGCCCCAGACCGACAACATACAGCGGTGCGGGCTTCATATAGAAAATTGCGGGTGTTGCGCCGCAAGCGCTACGGCGAGCGTCAGGCAGCGCTTGTATGTCTGTTTTGAGACGACAAGGCGACTGCCTTGTCCGGCGGCAAGCAGTGCCGCGGCTTCACAAACGCTGAAGTCCTTTTGTCCAAAACGGTGCCCTGCGGCTTGAGAAGGATGGGGGGTATCGCATTGCGCCAGCGTCGCGGCTGCAAAGACGAACAGGGGCGCATGAAGGCGGGCAGCGGCAAAGAGCAGAAGCGGTTCTTTCCATTTTTCCTCTACGCTGGCCAGACCCGCTACAGCACGCGGTTCCAGATTATTGGCAGCGAAAAGTTCCTCAAGCGCCGTAACGGCGACGTCCTGGGGCAGATTTTTGCGGCAGCCGAGACCTACATACAGGCGCGGCACGGCAATGCGCAGCAGATTTTTAGCCTTGGGCATGCGCCGCCAGTGCGCGGCGGAGATGGGAATAGGGCTTGTTCGCGTCATGTCTGTCGGGGGCGGGCCGTCCTCGTCGCACGTCAGGCGCTTAAAAGCCGGAGGTGTAGCTTCTGGCAGGGCATGGCAGGGATCCCACAACGGCAGTGTGCGGCCTTCCAGCAGGGCGGCTTGCGCTTTTGGCAGGCAACCCCAGTCGAGAATGCGTAGACCTGCGTCGCGCAGCAGCAGATCGAGCGTCAATGGTGTCACGTTGTTTGTTGACGAATCAGAAGCTGTGGTGATCACGGGCATCGCGCCGACAAGACGCGCAATGTGTCTTGCCAATGCATTGCCGCCGCCCCAATGACCGCAGATAAGGCTTATGACAAAGCGTCCTGCTGGATCAAGCACAAGGACAGGAGGGTCTTCGCCTTTATGGCGGAGCAGGGGAGCGAGCACGCGCACGGCTATGCCCGCTGCGCCCAGAAAAATATGCGCCGCGTGACGGTGGTATTCCTGCGTCAGGCAATCCTGCAAGTGCTGAAAGGCGTGCATGTGCCCTTCACATGTCCGGCATATTCTTGTGGGAGCGTTTATGCGGCACTGCTTCACGCAACGCCCGGAGGGCGCGCGCCAAGGGGAGGAGGCAAGCCCTTGCGCCAGACGTTGAGCGAGCGGCAACGCACTGCGGCTCAATACATAACATGCAAGGGAAGTTGTGCGCTTCATTAATCAAACTTGACAAAACGCGCCGCATCAAGGGCGGCGGCAAAATCGTCTTCACTGTGGGCAAAGGACACCATGCCGGTTTCGAACGCTGACGGGGCAAGGTAAATGCCTTGTGCGCGCATCTGCTTATAAAACATGGTAAAGAGTTGCTGATCGCATTGTTCAGCGTCGTTGAAATCGCGGATTTCTCCATCGCGAAAAAAAATGCCGAACATGGAAGCCAGTGACGGCGTTTGCGCGGGGACACCTTTTGCCCGTAAAATGTGTCCGAGTTCTCCGGCAAAGTCGCGGGTGCGTTTTTCAAGGGCGTTGTAATCAAGGGTTTTAAGCATGCGCAGTGTGGCGAGACCGGCTGCCATGGCCAAAGGGTTGCCGGAGAGCGTGCCTGCCTGATACACCTTGCCCCCCGGTGCCACCTGTTTCATATAGCATTTTTTGCCGCCGAACGCTCCCACAGGCAGGCCGCCGCCGATGATTTTACCGAGCACTGTCAAATCCGGATCAATGGCGAAACGTGTTTGCGCGCCGCCGTAAGCTGCGCGAAAACCGGTGATCACTTCGTCAAAAATTAGGATTGCGCCATATGTCGCTGTAATATCGCGCAGGGTTTCAAGAAAGCCCGCCACAGGCGGCACAAGACCCATATTGGCGGCTACGGGTTCCACAATGACGGCGGCAATATTTTTGCCGTGCGCGGCAAAGCATTGCCGCGCGGCGTCCGCATTGTTGTAAGAAAGCAGCAGTGTGTCGGCCGTCACGGTGCCGGGAATGCCGGGCGTGCCGGGTATGGAAAATGTGGCAACGCCAGAGCCGGCGGCGGCCAGAAACGGATCGGCATGGCCATGATAACATCCGATAAATTTGACGACTTTGTCTCTGCCCGTCACTGCGCGTGCAAGACGTAGGGCGCTCATGGCGGCTTCTGTGCCGGAATTGACCATGCGCGTCATTTCCACTCCGGGCAGAGCCTCACATATTTCTTGGGCCAGAGCCACTTCATCAGGACAGGGCGCGCCATAACTCGTGCCACGGCGCACTGCTCCGTGCATGGCCTCAGAGACTGAAGCTTCCGCATGACCCAAGATCATGGGGCCCCAGGAAAGCACGAAATCAATGTATTCGCGATGATCCACGTCTGTCAGACGGCAGCCGTGCGCCTTTGCGATAAAAAGCGGCAGACTGTCCACATTGCGGCAGGCGCGCACCGGACTGTTCACTCCTCCCGGTATCAGGCTTTGCGCCCGTTCAAACAGTCGTTTTGAAATGCCGTCCATGATTATTCCTTTCAAGACTGCTGGTTCCGTCCGCAGCGTGGCATGGCCTGCAGGGCATGTATAGCCCCCGCCCCCGTAGTCAAAGATTTTTTGAACTGACGATATCGAATGCTGTCCATGTATTCGGCATCGTTTCAGGGAATTTTCCCGGTGCCATGATGATATCTGCGCTATGCCTCCCAATCAATCGGCCGATTTTGAAGATCTTTGCCCTATAGTCGCTTCGACCGTAGTTTATCAAAACCCGATATTCGCATTGGTATGGGCGTAAAATCATTCCTCTAGTTTAAGGCCCGTGTCAGCCCGAAGTCAAACATCACTATATACCTTATGTTTTGTTATCCATTATCTATCAAGCCGCCTGGTTTTATGGACATGCTTCTGACATGCGGTTTTGAAGATACCTTTTTTTCCTTTTAGATGGTATAGTCACAAGATTGTCCAGATTTAATTTTTCTGGCATACTTCGCTGTAGGTCAGCTAACAGCGAGGTTCTCAATTACATACCAGCCGCAACGGCGACATGATATCTCTGATTATGTCCGGGAGAAGCTTAAACCACATTTGTCCGGCCGAAAAGCAAGCTGGGCATTGCGCACAGGACATGTATATCCTAATCAGGCGTATATGTATGGAACTCACACAGATGAGGAACCGTTTATGAAACTCACAGATATTTTCAATTGTCCGAAGCCGGAAATAACCATTCCGCGCCCTTGCGTCATTGCCGAAGCCGGTGTGAACCACGAAGGCAGCATGTCCATTGCAGAACGACTTGTCGCCGAGGCGGCGGAAGGTGGTGCCGACGCCATCAAATTTCAGACATACAAGGCCGCCACGCTGGCCTCCAGAGATTCGCCGGCCTACTGGGACACAAGCAGGGAACCCACAAAAAGCCAGTATGAGCTTTTTAAAAAATATGATTCCTTCTGGAAAAACGAGTTTGAGGCTCTGAAAAGATGCTGCGACACGGCGGGCATAGCCTTTCTCTCCACGCCATTTGACGTGGAATCAGCGCGTTTTCTCAACGATCTCATGGAAGTGTTTAAAATTTCTTCTTCCGACATAACCAACAAGCCTTTTATTCGCATTCTTTGCGACTTCAACAAGCCCATTCTGCTTTCTACCGGCGCCGCAGACCTGCATGAAATAGCCGAAGCTGTGGAATGGATAGAAGCAAAAGGCAACAGACTGGCACTGCTGCACTGTGTTTTAAACTACCCCACGGCAGATGAAAATGCGGCGCTCGGCATGATCTCCGCGCTTAAACAGCATTTTCCGCAACATGTCATCGGCTATTCCGACCACACCCTGCCTGGGGATATGCACATACTTGAAAGCGCCGTCCTGATGGGTGCGCGCGTGCTGGAGAAACACTTCACTCACGACAAAACGCTGCCCGGCAATGACCATTATCACGCCATGGACAAGGCAGATCTGAAACATTTTTATGCCCGTCTCGAAAAAACCCTCGTCAGTATAGGCGAATTTACCCTGCGGGCCCTGCCGGAGGAAGAACCGGCGCGACGCAACGCCCGACGATCACTTGTGACGGCGTGCGCCATCAAGGCCGGCCGGATGCTGCGTCCTGAAGATTTGACCTGGAAACGCCCGGCCCACGGCATTTCGCCGCGTCATTACGAAGAGGCGCTTGCCATGCGCGCCCGGCGCGATTTGTCGGAAGACACGGTGCTTGGCTGGTCTGATCTGGACAAAGCGTAAACGTGACATGGAAGCCACGCTGATTCTGGGACGCATGCCGGAAGGAGCCCAGCCGGAACATTTCCGGGCAGCCGGTCCCTGGTGTTTTGCCGGTCGGGAAAAACTGTTCCCCGGCTGGGAAAACAGTTTTCAGTTCGCGCCGGAACCGTTGTGCGACGTCAATATTCTCGCGCAGACCGCCAGAGAGGCCTGCGCCATCTTTGCCGACAACCTGCCCGCTCTTGCCGCCCGGCTTTGTCCGCACAGCGCGGCATTACCGGACGCCTACTGGGAAACCCTGCTCGCGCCCTGGGGCGTTGACGTGGCCCGGCAGATAGCCGATCGCTGGCAACGCGTCAAGGCCATGACAGGGACTTGGGGTGACTTGCCCCTGCGTGTGCCCCTGTTGCCGGAAAACTGTGCCTTTCGCTTTGCCGGCGAACATGATTTTACCCTATACGGTTCGTTGGGCATTTCTTTCAATCATTGGCTTTTCTCCCGTCTGCTGGAGGCTTGCTGGCCCACTGCCTGGCGTAGGAAATATTTGCCTCCTGTCAACAAGGTGTATGGAAATTCCGTTCCGCCGGCTTTGAAGGAGCGCGTCAAACACTGGGCGAGACGGATTCTGTTGCGTCTGCCTTTCCCGCGTCTCAAAGGCGTGAGCCTGTGGCAGAGTTTGCGCTTTTCGCTCGCGCTTGCGCACACAAGCCGGGGGCAAGACAGCTCCCTGCCGCTGGCCGCCACATTCGGTGCCGCCGCCACAGGCGCAGATGCGCATTTGCCGCTGGACCCCCTGCCGATTTTTTGGGCGGCGCTGCCGGAAGCATTCACGCGTCTTGAGCACCCGCGCGCATTACGCAAAAGCCGCACAGCCCCCCGCCTGCGCGTCGCCAGCGTTCTGGCTTATGAAGATACGATCTACCGGCAAAAATTGGCCGTCTGGCGCGGGCGCGGCAACCGCCTGATGTATGTGCAGCACGGCAGCGGCTATGGACAGATGCGCGTTGCCTGCCTCAGCGCCGTGGTGGAATACAGCCAGCACGCCTTTGCCACCTGGGGCTGGAATGAACACGCCGGGTGCAGGGGCAACTTCATCAGCCTGCCTTATCCGCAGGTCGCCCGGATTGCTGGGCGCTGGAAGGGCACAGGGGGGAAGAGTCTGCTTTTTGTGGGCACGGAAATGCCCTTGTTTGCCTACCGGTTGGACAGCTGGCCGACTCCATTGCAACTGCTGCGCTACCGCAACGACAAAGCGCGTTTTTTCACAGTCCTGAAGAAAGATTTGCATCCACGCGCTCTGTATCGCCCTTATTTCCCCGTGCCGGGAACCCTCAAAGACGCGGACTGGCTGTTGCCGCGTTTTCCGCGCGTGCGGCTCTGCACAGGTCCGCTCACGCGGCAGATGCTGCGCTGCCGCGTGCTTGTCATTGACCACCCCGGCACCACCATGCTGGAATCTCTGGCTGCTGACGCACCTACAGTTTTGTACTGGTCGCGCGATGTCTGGCCGCAGACGTCGGAACACGAGGAACTGCTGGGCGTTCTGGCAGAGGCCGGCATTCTGCACGCCGGTCCGGAAGAAGCCGCGGCCAAAGTCAACAGCGTTTTTGACGACGCGCCGGACTGGTGGAAGGGCGAAACCGTGCAGGCCGCCCGGCGGCAGTATTGCGCACGATATGCCATGACGGTCGCGGGCAGTGAAAATGACTGTTGGGTAAACACACTGACAAAGCTATGACAAAGATATCAAAATTTTTTGAAGCGGCGCTGTTTGCTGCATGGTTTTGTCTTTTTTGCGAACCAGCAATCAGCCGCGCGGACGACAATGGCCCGCTACGCGAAGCCCAGCAGGCCATTGACAGGGAAGACTACACCACCGCGGCATCCTTGCTCAAGGCGTCCGCGGATGACGGCAATGCGGAAGCCCTCTATGTGCTCGGGCTCTTATTTCTTGAAGGCAAAGGCGTTCAAAAGAATGAGCAGCATGCCGTGCAACTGTTTCGTCTGGGGGCGGAAAAAGGCGATACCAGCGCCCGGTATGCTTTCGGTGCGGCTTTGGCCTCCGGCGTCGGCATACGCCGCAATTATAAAGAGGCGGCGCGCTGGCTGCACAAAGCCGCAGAACAGGGGCACGCCATGGCACAGCACAGTCTTGGATATCTTTATGCTCACGGCCGCGGAGTGACCAGGGATGAAAACGCGGCTGTCGACTGGCACAGTCGCGCCGCCAATCAGGGCATTGCTCAGGCGCAATATTCTCTCGGCTGGATATATCTGAACAGCAAGGGCGAAAACCAGAGCGATACCAAAGCCGCGCACTGGTTTGCCAGAGCCGCCGAACAGGAACATGTCAAAGCCCAGAACAATCTGGCCTATATGTACGCTGAAGGGCGGGGATATCCTCAGGACGCGGCCAAGGCCGTGCAGTGGTATGCCAGGGCAGCTGAACAGGGTTCTGCAGAAGCGCAATACAATCTGGGCTTCATGTATGAACAGGGACGGGGCGTGTCGCAGGATTACAACAAGGCTGTGGAATTTTACCGCAAGGCGGCGGCCCAGAACGAGCCGGCGGCCCAGTACAGTCTTGGAGTCATGTATGAGCAGGGCACGGGCGTGCCCTGCAACCTGAGCGAAGCATCCCGCTGGTACCGTCTGGCGGCGCAGAACGGCGATCAGGACGCAAAGGCCGTTCTGCGCGCGCAAACCAAGATGTTGCGGGAATCCGGAGCAAACGTGCCGGACGACAACCGCAATTCTCAAAAAAAACGTCGACGTCAACAATAACGGGAGCAAAAGATGAATGACCGTAGGCCAAGACAAGCATGTTATCCACTAATCATCATATGTATAGACCGGCCGGCACAAATTGGCGCCGGGCAAGCGTCCGTTATTCCGGAGGCGATGTGACGCGGCATCATTTTTCGCATATGGACGCGCAGGGCAATGTGACCATGGTGGATGTGGGAGAGAAACCGGAGACCCGACGCAAGGCCGTTGCCGAAGCTGTGGTGGATCTCGCTCCGGCCACGCTGGAGCTGCTTAAAAAATCGGCACTGCCCAAGGGAGATGCGCTGACATGCGCCAAAATCGGCGGGATTATGGCGGCAAAACGCACGAGTGATCTCATACCCTTGTGTCATCCCGTGAATCTGGTGTTTGCCGACATAAATTTTGAAGTGCACGACAATCCGCCGCAGGTTCGCGTCAAGGCGGAAATCCGTGCCACAGGTGTTACAGGTGTGGAAATGGAGGCCATTGTCGCCGCGCAGACAGCCGCGGCGATTATCTATGATATGTGCAAGGCCTTTCAGCGCGACATAGTTATCAGCCGGGTGCGTCTGCTCCATAAAAGCGGGGGCGAAAGCGGGGAATTTATTGCGCCGGGATGGAAAAAGTGAGTTTTTTCCCTGTTGATCCCGTCGTTTTTTCCTTGGGTGGTCTGCATGTGCGCTGGTACGGCCTCATGTATCTTTTCGGTTTTGCCGCCGGGTGGGGTCTGGGGCGTCGCCGCGCCTCCCGTTCTGTGCCGGCATGGCCGCCGACGGCTGTGGACGACTTGCTGACTTGCGCCATGTTGGGCGTTATTGTGGGCGGACGTCTGGGATATGTGCTTTTTTATGATCTTGTGGCGTATATCCGCGAGCCGTGGGAAATACTGCGTTTGTGGAATGGCGGCATGTCTTTTCATGGCGGGCTGCTGGGCGTGCTTCTGGCCTTTGCCTGGTTTGCGCGCAGCCGGGGGAAGGCGTTTCTGGCAGTCTCGGATTTTGTGGCCCCACTTGTGCCGCCGGGCTTGTTTTTCGGCCGGATCGGCAATTTTATCAACAGCGAGTTGTGGGGCAAGGTCAGCGATGTGCCCTGGGCAGTTGTTTTCCCAGGTGGAGGGCCTTGGCCGCGGCACCCTTCACAGTTGTATGAAGCCTTTCTGGAAGGCCTTGTGCTTTTTGTTCTGCTGTGGGCGTATTCTTCCAGGCCGCGTAAAACAGGTGCCGTATCGGGCCTGTTTGCCGCAGGTTACGGTCTGGCGCGTTTTTGTGTGGAATTTGTTCGCGTTCCGGACACCCAGTTGGGGTATCTGGCCTTTGGCTGGCTGACAATGGGGCAGATTCTCTGTCTTCCGCTGATCGGCATCGGCCTGTGGCTTCTGTTCCGGGCAGACAAAGAAATGTGAAAAGGCCCTGAAGATGTCGAGCGGGAGCCTGTTCTAAAAGAACTGGCCCATGCTGAACTCAAGTCGTCCCGATTCCCTCTCCTTGTCATAATCATCGGACAGCGGAATGCCGTAAGCGATGCGCAGATCGCCCATGGGCGAACGCCAGCGCAGTTCCAGGCCTGTGGAGTACACGAAATACTTGTGCAAATTCGCTCCCATGGTTTTCTGGTCGATATTGAAGCCGCCGTCAAGAAAGGGCACAAGCGCGAGTCCGATTTCTTTTTCAAAGGTCCAGATATACTCCAGATTGAAGACGCCCATGCGGTCGCCGCCGACGTGTTCGCCGCCGTATCTGTAGTCGCGCGGCGAAATGTCGGAGTAGGAGTAACCGCGTATGGTGTCCATGCCGCCAAGCCAGAAGCGTTCAAATACCGGCACCCCCTCATCGGTGTTCTGAAACACGCCGCCCAGCCGGCCCCGCACATGGATGGTGTTTTGCGGATTGAACGACCAGAACCCCTGCCAGTCCGCCACAGCCTTGACGAAGTTGTCTGTGCCGCCGAGGCCGCCGCCGCCGTATTCCGCCCAGAGTCGGGCAATGGTGCCCTTTGTCGGGCGTTCCTTGAAGTCCGTCGTGTCACGCAGGATGCGGCCCGAGATGGCGCTTGTCCAGTTTGTGCCCTTGTAGTCGGAGATGTAGGGCGAGGAATTGTCGGACACGTCATACAGGTCATAGCGTTCCAGGCGGTAGCTGACGCCGACGGAGGTGTATTCGCCGATGGGGTAGGCAAAGCGTATAGTGTCTCCCAGAGTATCCTTGGTGAAGTCGTCCCAGTAGTCGTGGATGTAATAGAGGTCGTTGCCGACGGAGAGGTCTGTGTCATAGAGGCGCGGGTTGGTGAACGAAAGCATGCCGGATGTGCGCCGCCAGGAGAAGAAGCCCTGGAGCTGCAGCCAGTAGCCGCGGCCGAAGAGGTTGCGTTCCATAATGGAAGCGGTGAGGCCGACGTCGTAGTAGGTGGAGTATCCGATGCCGCCCATAAGCGCACCGGTGTTCGTTTCCTTGACTTTGACCTTCAAATCCACCTCGTCGTCCTGGCCGGTGGGGATGAGTTCCGTATCCACCGCGGAGAAGTAGCGCAGGTGGTTCAGGCGCTCGGTGGAACGGCGCAGCTTCGCGCCTTCATACATGTCGCCGTCGCCGAAGCGCATTTCACGCAGAATGACGTTGTCGCGCGTTTTTACATTGCCTTCCACCGTGAGACGACGGATAAACACCTTTTGTTTTTTTGTGATGATGTAGCCCACGTCCAGCAGTGGGGAGCCGTCGTCGGCTTTGATCACCCTCGTGTCCACTTCGGCGAAAGCGTAGCCGTAATCGGCGTAATAGTCCGTCAGGCGTTTGGAATCTTCCTGCATGACGGTCAGGGAGAAATATTTGTCCGACTTTTGGTGATTGTCCATTTCGATCACGTCGAGCATATTCTCTTCGCTGTCTATGACATCGCCGGCAAATTTGACGTCTCGGACAGCGTAGCGCTGTCCTTCCTGCACGTTGAAGGCAATGTGTATGCCGTCCGGCTTGTATTCCACCAACGGGGCGGCAACCTGTATATCCACAAAGCCTTCGTTCAGACCAAAGGCGGCAATGGCGTTTGTGTCGCGCTCCAGGTATTCTTCCTTGAGGGTTCCCGTGCCGGTGAACCAGGACAAGAGATTGTGCGGACGCAGGGCCATATAGTCCTTCATGTCGCTCTGCTTGAGCTCCTTGAGGCCGTCGATCTTTACTTCCTTGATATAGAGCTTGTTGCCCTCTGTGACGGAAATGACAAGCACCGCGCCCTGTCCACCGGCGCGGTCTTCTAGCCTGTATGCGGCCTTGGCGAGGTAATAGCCCTCTTTACGGTACATTTCTGTGATTTTTTGCAAATCGTCTGAGAGCAACTGTTCGTTGAGCGTGCTGCCTGTTTTGGTGGACATTGCGGCCAGCACATCGTCCTTGTCCACATTGTGGGAACCTTCCACCATAATATTGTCGATGCGCGGCTTTTCCTTCACGGTAAAAACCAGCACATTGCCTTCCATGCCGGCCTGCACGTCGCTGAAATAGCCCATGTCCCATATGCGTTTGACTTCTTCATTGACGGCGTTGGCGTCCGGCTTGTCGCCCTTGCGGATAGTCATGCGCATGAGCACGATATCCGGGTCCATAACCTTCATGCCGCGTATCTGCACATCGGCAATGCCGCCGTCCGCGTTTGGCGTTCTCATGGGTATGAGCGCGGCAGGGCCTTTTTCCGCGGGCCGTTCTGTCGCGTTGAGCATGCCCGCGGCGCGGTCGGCTATAGCGTCCGCACATTCCGTCAGCGCCGTCAGCGAGCCGCGTTCAAAAGCCGCCGGCACGGAGCCGCCTTCATTAACGGGAACAATGCGCGTGTCCAAGGCAAAACCGTCACCCAACTGATTAAAGCTGCCGTAAATGACAAGGCTTGCCCCGGCTTGGCGACCCATGTCGCGTGCGGCAGCCAGATTGATGTTGCCACCCGTCCGCGAGACCAGGGCGGCCGCGCGATTCATGGGGACGGCTGACAGGCCGTGCTGTTCCAGTTGCGTGGCGATCAACTGCGGCACGTCATGCGCGGCGTTGGGCATTTCCGGCCCGGCGTTTGCCTGAAAGGGCAAAATCAGCACTGTATCCGGCGCGCCAAGGGCGCCGGTCGGCAAACCTGTTTGCATGGCGCACACGAAGGTCATGTAACAAAGAGCCTTGAACAGTGCGTTGGATATACCTTTTTTCATACGATGTCCCCGTACTATAGATCCGTCAAACCCATTCCTGCTGCTGCAGCTTCCCGGCTTTTAATTCCATCACGCGATCCATGCCTGCGGCCAGATCGCGGTTATGTGTGACGACCACCAGGGTCATGTTGTGCTCGCGGTTGAGTTCGCGCAGCAGCGTACCCGCGCGCGCGCCGGCACTTTCGTCCAGATTGCCGGTGGGTTCGTCGGCCAAAAGGACGCGGGGGCGTAAAAAAACAGCGCGGGCAATGGCCACCCTTTGCCGCTCGCCGCCGGAGAGCGTGGACGTCTTGCTGTTCGTCCGTTCGCCAAGCCCCATTTGCTCAAGCAGGGTTACAGCCTCCGGCAGCGCGTCGGCCGGGCGAGCTCCGCCGATAACGGCCGGCATCGCCACGTTTTCCAGCGCGGAAAATTCCGGCAGCAGATGGTGAAACTGAAAAACAAAGCCCAGGGTTTTGTTGCGGAAGAAGGCTTTTTCATTGCGGTTCATGCCCGCCATGTCTCTGCCGTCAAACAGCACGTGCCCACTGCTTGGAGTATCAAGAGCCCCCATAAGATGCAAGAGGGTGGATTTGCCGGAACCTGAAGCTCCCACAACGGCAAGGGCTTCTCCTTCTTCCACTATTAAATTGATATTCTTAAAAATTTCAAGATGTTCCCCCATATCGGCAAATTTTTTTCCCACGTCGGCAAATGTATAGATCCCTGCCATGGCTATTCGTAGCGCAACGCTTCGGCCGGCTCAAGCATAGCCGCCTGACGGGCCGGGTAGAGTGTGGCGAGAAAACAGAGCAGCAGGGCGCTCGCGCCGACAATGACAACGTCTGAAACTGTGATGATGATGGGCAGATGGTCCACCGTGTAGACGTTGTCCGGCAATTTAATGAACTGATAGCGCTTGAGCAGAAAGCCCAGCGTCAAGCCGAAAACATAGCCGAGCAGCGTGCCCGTGATGCCGATAATTATACCCTGAAGCATGAAAATGCGGCGTATCATGCCGCTTGTGGCGCCCATGGATATCATGATGGCGATGTCGCGGGTTTTTTCCATCACCAGCATGACAAGGCTTGTGACGGTGGAAAACGAGCCGATCAGCACCACCATGGCCAGCAGGATGAACATGCCGACTTTTTCCAGTTTGAGGGCGGCGAAGAGGTTCGCGTTCATGTCCATCCATGTGCGCACGTAAAAGGGCGAGCCGAGTGTCCCGTCAAGACGCGCGGCTGTTTCGTCAGCTCTGAACACGTCCCGCACGGTGATTTCCACGCCGGAAAGAAAGGCCGGCGGCAGGCTCAGGACATCACGGGCCGCGGCAAGGGTCACAAAGGCGAGCGACGAGTCGTATTCGTACATTCCGGTTTTGAAAATACCCGTCACTTCAAAGGGGCGGATGCGCGGGGAATAGCCGGCGGATCCTTTTTGCCCGGCGGGCGAGAGCAGGTTGACGCGGCTGCCCGGCACAAGGCCGAGACGGCGGGCCAGTTCGGTGCCGATGATAATACCGGGCGCGCCTTTCCGTTCCAGGTCGGCCGCGGCGCCGGACTGCATCTGACGCAGCAGCGAGAGCACCTCAGGAGCCTGTTGCGCGTCGATGCCGCGCAGAACAACGCCCTTGACCCCGCCGTCGGCGGAAAGCATAGCCTCTGCGTAGATGAAGGGCAGCGCGCCGGTGACGCCGGGAACGGCGAGAATGCGCTCCATCAGATTCTCATTGTGTTCAAAGGCGGATGGAAGGTGGGAGAGCACAATGCCGTGGGCGTTGGCCCCGAGAATTTTTTCGCGCATGTCTGTGGTCAGACCGTTGTACACGCCGAGCACCACTACCAGCGCGCCGACGCCCAGAGCCACGCCCAAGATGGACATGACGGAGATGATATAGATAAAGGTCTGTCTGCGCCGCGAAAACAGATAGCGCATGGCCACAAATAGTTCAAAACGCATTTGTGGCATGATGCCCGAGCAATGCCGGATTTTCAAGAATTTTTTTAAAAAACCATAATCCGCAACAGATGGATATAACTGTTTTTAATATATAAATGATGAAGCGGGGAAAATTTCAGGAAGGCGGCGCGGCTTCAGGCTAAAATTCCGGCCGCAACAGGGGGAAGAGAATAACTTCGCGAATGGAGGGCGAGTCTGTGAGCAGCATGACAAGGCGGTCAATGCCGACCCCCTGGCCCGCCGCCGGGGGCATGCCGTATTCAAGGGCGCGCAGATAGTCCTCGTCCAAGCTGTGGGCATCTTCGTCGCCGGCCTCTTTTTCCAGCGCCTGTTCTTCAAAGCGCAGGCGCTGGTCCACCGGGTCGTTCAGCTCGGAAAAGGCGTTGGACATTTCGCGCCCGGTTATGAAAAGCTCAAAGCGGTCCGTCAGTTCGGGCCGATCATTGTTGCGGCGCGACAGCGGTGAAATTTCCGTGGGATAATGGTAGATGAAATGCGGCTGCACCAGCTTGTCTTCCACATCCAGATCAAAAAGTTTGGCATGGAGTTTTTGCAGGCTTTCTTTTTCCGTGATTTTTTCGCCACGTTCGCGGATATAGTTACGCACTTTCGCGTAGTTATTGTAAAAATCTGCCGCGTGCCCGCCGATCTGCGTGAGGGAGTCATAAAAGCTCAGGCGTTTCCAGCGGCCGGGAGTGAGGTCTATTTTCTGCCCCTGATAGGTCACGACGCAGGAGCCGCAGACCCTGACGGCGATGTGGGCGAAGAGCTTTTCCGTAAAGTCCATAAGGTCTTCAAATGTGGCGTACGCCCAGTAGAATTCACACATGGTGAATTCCGGGTTGTGCCGCGTGTCGATGCCCTCATTGCGGAAGTTGCGGTTGAGTTCAAACACTTTTTCAAAGCCGGCCACGAGCAGGCGTTTTAAATACAGCTCCGGCGCGACACGCATATACAGCCGCAGGTCCAGCGTGTTGTGGTGGGTGGTAAAGGGGCGCGCCGTCGCTCCGCCGGGCAGGGGCTGCATCATGGGCGTTTCCACTTCCATGAAGCCTGCTTCTTCCATAACTACACGAAATTCATGTACAATTAGACTACGTTTCTGAAAGACCTCCCGTGCGCGCGGCGTGACAATCAAATCCACATAGCGCTGGCGGTAGCGTGTCTCCATGTCTTTCAGACCGTGGTATTTTTCCGGCAGGGGACGCATGGAGCGGGTCAGCAAAGTTACCCCGACGCAGTTGAGGGTGAGTTCGCCTGTTTTTGTCCGGAACAGGCGGCCGCTTACCCCGACAATATCGCCCACTTCCAGTTTTTTGACGACAAGGGAGGAGCGTTCGTCAATATTTTTTTTCGTGGCGTAGCACTGTATGCGCCCGCTGTCGTCCATGAGGTGAAAAAAGGCAACTTTGCCGAAAGAACGCCATGAGACGATGCGTCCGGCCAGCACGACGACGTCCTTCCGCCCGGCCAGCGCCTCCGCGTCAAGCGGGCCGAAGTCTTCCAGCACGGCGGCGATATGGTGCTGTTTGCGGAAATTGTTGGGAAAGAGCGGCACGCCGGCGTCTAGCAGGTCACAGGCTTTGCTGACGCGGTGTTTGAGAACTTCGTTCAAACCCTCGCGCGCGGCTATGCTCTCTAGCATGGGCATAAAGTATGCCGCGTGCGGCGATTTGGTACTCAGGCGTATGGCGGGCTTCTTTTTCTTTTCTCGGTCTTCCACAAATTCTCCTGCGTAAAAAAGAATACGATTATGTTATACAGGCCGCAACGTCAAGATTTGCGACGACGCATCAGCATCAACAAGAAACAGCAGCACAGCCAGGAAGTTCGGAGGCACCGGCCTCGGTCAGGTCTATATCCAAATGCACCGTCGGGCTGATGGGAGATAGGATATGGATTTATGGATTGAAAAATGCCTCGCCTCCGGCATGAACGATCATCCGGGCATGCCGCTGCCCTCACGCGCATGGTTCCTGACCATTACAAATCTCCTCTCGTGTTCGCTATTGTCAACAACTCCGTTATTGCTTATATATACGCGGTCACAGGTCGCGTTGCGGCTTTCTGTCGCAATGCTGTTCATTCTCTCAAGGGTATGCTGCAAGGAGTATGTATATGAAACAGGGCACCCCGCGTCTGAAAACAGGTTTGGCCGAAATGCTCAAGGGCGGTGTCATCATGGACGTCACCACGCCTGAACAGGCGAAAATCGCCGAAGGCGCGGGTGCCTGCGCCGTGATGGCGTTGGAGCGCGTTCCTGCGGATATTCGCGCGCACGGCGGCGTGGCCCGTATGGCTGACCCGACTGTTGTCAAAACAATTATGGAGGCCGTGACCATTCCTGTCATGGCCAAGGCGCGCATAGGCCATTTTGTTGAGGCGCGCATTCTGGAAGCCCTCGGCGTTGATTATATTGATGAAAGCGAAGTGCTGACTCCGGCCGATGATCGGCACCATATTGACAAACGCGGCTTTACAGTGCCCTTTGTCTGCGGCTGCCGCAACTTGGGCGAGGCGTTGCGGCGTATTGCCGAAGGCGCTGCCATGATACGCACCAAGGGCGAGCCGGGCACCGGCAATGTGGTAGAAGCGGTTCGTCACTGCCGGCAGGTGATGGATGAAATTCGCTCGCTGTGTGCCCTGCCCGAAGACGAAGTGGCTAATTTCGCCAAAGAGTGCGGCGCGCCGCTGGAAGCGGCCCTTGCCGTGCGCAGGAAGGACCGTTTGCCTGTGGTCAATTTCGCCGCGGGCGGCATCGCGACGCCGGCGGACGCTGCCATGATGATGCACCTCGGCTGCGACGGCGTTTTTGTGGGATCCGGCATATTCAAGTCCGGCGACCCGGCAAAGCGCGCGCGGGCCATTGTGCAGGCCGTGACAAACTACAGGGACTACACTATGTTGGCCGAAATCTCACGGGATCTTGGCGAAGCCATGGTCGGCATAGAAATCTCCGCCATCACACCCGCGGAGCGTATGCAGGAACGCGGCTGGTAGGTCATAATTCAACTGCGGATGAAGAGCCGTTTGTAAATATGCTTTGTGCCGCGCTGCCGTGACTGTTCCCGTAACGGGGAAGCGGCATGCTGCGCAAAGCTGTTTTATAGCATGACTGTCGCAGGATTACGGTGATGTATGGCGAATATAGGCGTGCTTGTTCTGCAGGGGGCCTTTCGTGAACATATTGTCTGTCTGCGCCGTCTGGGGGCCGCGACGGTGGAAGTGCGCCGGCGTGGAGACATTGACGGCATTGATGCCCTGGTTATTCCCGGCGGAGAAAGCACAACCATCGGCAAACTGCTGGTGGAAGGGGACATGCTTGCGCCTTTGCGCAAGCGCGTGGAAGCGGGCATGCCGATCTACGGCAGCTGCGCCGGTCTGATTTTGCTGTGCCGTGAGATTGAAAATTCTGATCAGCCCCGTCTCGGCGTGCTGGACGCGACTGTGCGGCGTAACGCCTTTGGCCGCCAGGCGGACAGTTTTGAAGCCGCTTTGAACATGCGGGAAGTGGGATCCAGGCCATTTCCCGCCGTGTTCATCCGTGCGCCCGTGCTGACGTGCGTCGGTCCCGACGTGCTGGTTCTGGCCGAGGTGACAGGCCGGCCTGTCGCTGTGCGGCAGAACAATGTGCTCGCCACGTCCTTTCATCCTGAACTGACAGACGATAGACGCCTGCACAGGTATTTTCTGCTCATGTGCAGGGCAGCCTGTCCTGTTTACAAGCAGATTTTGAAAGACACTAACGCCGTGGAGAGCACATGGAAAAAATTGTGATCTGCCCGCATTGCGGGCGGGGTTTCTCTCAGTACGCCAATCCCACGCCCACAACAGATGTGATAATTTATGCGCCCGCTCGCGGCGTCGTCATGATTGAGCGGATGAACCAGCCTCCGGGTTTTGCCTTGCCCGGCGGATTCATTGAGGAGGGTGAGCAAGGCAGAGGAGGCCGCCGTGCGCGAAATGCGCGAAAAAACCGGTCTTGACGTGGAGCTGACAGGTCTTTTGGACGTGTATTCCTGCCCGGATCGTGACCCCAGGCAGCATACCCTGAGCGTGGTTTTTACCGGCACACCCTGGAACCCCGATCAATTGCGCGTCGGAGACGATGCGAAGGGCGCCGCCTTTTACCCCCTTGACGCGCTGCCTGCGCCTCTCGCGTTTGATCATGCGCGGATTTTGCGTGACTTCAAGGCGGTGCTGGCCGGCAAACTGCAGGCGGCGGCCGTGGATCAGACCGCCGTCTTACATCGCTATCAGCCGCAACCGCTCGTTGTCGATTATGGATGACGCGCCAGGGCATCAAAATGGGTTATGTCTGTCTGAGCGATTGTCTGGCTGATCTCGAATCCCATGGTCATCTTCGGCGCGTGGATGAGGAGATTGACCCGCATCTGGAACTCGCCGCCATACAGCGCCGGCTCTTCCGGGCCGGTGCGCCGGCTGTGCTGTTCACCAGGGTCAGAGGCACGCCCTTTCCCATGCTGGCCAATCTGTTCGGCACGCGCGAACGTTTGCGTTTCATTTTTAGAGACGGCATCCGGGCAGTGGAGGGCCTGTTCAAGGCAAAGGCTGATCCCGCATTGCTGCTGCGCCGTCCTTGGCGTGCCGCCGCTCTTGCGCCGGGGCTTGTCCATATGTTGCCGCGCCGCGTGTCCGGCGCGCCCGTGCTGGCATGCCGCTGTGCGCTGGCGGATCTGCCGCGGCTGACATGCTGGCCGAAAGACGGCGGTCCTTTCATGACGCTGCCGCTGGTGTACACAGAAAACCCTAGGCAAACAGGCATGATGGCGTCAAATCTCGGCATGTACCGCGTGCAGATGACCGGTAACGATTACGCAGCCGACGAGGTTGGCCTGCACTATCAGATCCATCGCGGCATAGGCGTGCACCACTCTGTTGCGCTGGGCATGGGGAATGCCCTGCCTGTGCATATTTTTGTCGGGGGGCCGCCCAGTCTGACTGTGGCCGCGGTGATGCCCCTGCCTGAGGGCATTTCAGAGCTGTGCTTTGCCGGTCTTCTGGGAGGCAGGCGAACGGCGCTTGCCGGCGCGCGGCATTCGTCGCTGCCGGTGCTGGCCGAGGCGGATTTTTGCGTGAGCGGCCATCTGCTGCCGCGGCTCAAGCCTGAAGGGCCGTTCGGCGATCACCTCGGCTATTACAGTCTTCAGCATGATTTTCCTGTGTTGAAAGTGGAGGCCGTCCACCATCGCCGGGGCGCGGTCTGGCCTTTCACCGTTGTGGGGCGTCCACCGCAGGAAGACTCGGTCATCGGCGATTTTATTCATGAAATCACAGTGCCGCTGGTGCCGCAGGCTTTTGCCGGGGTGCGTGAAGTGCACGCTGTTGACGTGGCCGGCGTGCACCCGTTGCTGCTGGCTCTCGGCAGTGAGCGCTATACGCCCTATGAAGCCGCGCGCCAGCCCAGAGAGCTGCTGACGGCGGCCATGCATTTGCTGGGGGTAACGCAGACGGCTCTTGCCAAATATGTGCTGCTGGCCGCATGTGAAGACGCACCGGAGCTTTCCGTCCGCGATGTGCCGGCATTTTTGCGGCATATGCTGGAACGCGTTGATTTCAGCCGCGATCTGCATTTTTTGACGCGCAGCTCTTCCGACACGCTGGATTATACAGGATGTGGCCTGCATGAAGGGTCGAAACTCATATGGGCTTCAGCCGGTGAAAAAAAACGGAATCTTGCCGCAGAGATCATGGCCGCTCCAAACCTGCCCGAGGGTTTTGCCGGACTGCGCGTTGTCATGCCGGGAGTGCTGGCCGTGCGCGGACCGACGCACGCGCTGCCCCGCAATGCGCAGGACAGCGCCCTTACAGCGCTGGCGCGTATGTTCGCATCCTGGTCTCGCCGCGAGTCTTTTCCTTTAGTGGTTGTGGCGGATGATCCCGATTTTTGCGCTGACAATCTGGAAAATTTTTTGTGGGTCACGTTCACGCGCTCTGATCCGGCTACAGACAGTTACGGGGCTGACGGCCGTTTTCAGGCAAAACACTGGCTCTGTAATGCCCCGCTGATTCTGGACGCGCGCCGCAAATCCTTCCATGCCCCCCCTTTGGAAGAAGACCCTGCCGTGACACGCGGGGTGGAAGCGCTGGCGGCGCCCGGCGGGGCGCTGCACGGATACTATTGATGTTCAATTTTGTGAAAAGTCGGCGGTTGTGTGCTGCTGGCGCTTCCACCCCGCCCTGTTGACAATGATGAGGCCCGCAGCCAGGCGCGAAAGCAAACATCGCCGTGGAAAGCGGGCGTCTGATTATGGAGCCGGCACAATGAAGAAGCAGTGTTCCATTTTCACAAGGCGGGGCGGGCTTTCCCGGCCCCGCTTTGTGAGCTTGCTGCCTGCGTTATTGTTGCGCTGCGACAACTTCCAGAAATTTGAGCGGTTTCTTGCCGGTGTTTTTGAGCGCGTGAGATTCGCCCTTTCTGGTGACGGTGATGTCGCCGGCCTTGACCGGGGTTTCCTTGCCGTTTGAATCCGTAAAAACGCCCTTGCCGGCTACGATGATATAGGCGTCCTCATTGTCTTCATGCTTGTGCATGCCTATGGACGCGCCGGGTTGCAGCGTCATCCAGCCGATTTCCTTGATGGCGTCGTCTTTTTTGGCGTCGTTGCTGGTAAAAGAAAATTTGCCGTACAAAGTGCCTTCGCCGTCGCCGACTTTCTCGCGATCCCATATTTTCAAGTTCAGCTTGACATAGAGCTGATCGGCAAGGGCTGGGCCTGCAATAAAAAGCGAACACAGGGCAAAGACAAGAACTGTTTTACGCATGGGGTCTCCTGTTAATTGTGATTTAGAGTTTAAAGTATATCTTTTATCTGAAAGTGCTGCCCACGTCAATATCTGTTCATTACCCGGCTGCCCGTTTTCCTGTGGATTTCATTGCTGTCCTGCCAGTTAAACCCGCCCTTGGCGTCTTCCGACGTAATCATGTTCATGGCAGTACCAATATGGCATCGTGTTTATACTGACGACTCAGGTTGCCGGTAGTTTTGATATGCTAACCATAGTCCAGCATTTTTCCGGATCATGTCAAAGTTAAACTTCTCTAGAACTCCAGTCACACGCGGAGGGAATCGCTCACGCCTTCGCGGTTGTCGACATAGCCCTGCACGCCGAGGTCAACGAGCTACGGGGATTTATTGGAGGGTTTAAAGATCAAACTCGCTTCACCAATACCCGTTTCTCCTTCGAGCTTCGCAGCCTTGAGATCATAGCCCTATACAGACGCTCTTGTCTTGCCGTCGAATTCATATTCGAAGGCCGCGCCGATATAAGGGCTGACATACTCGTTGATTGCATAGGCAAATCGAGCTCCGCCACGTACACGATAAGAATCAATTGTGTTAAAACTCACCAGTTCACCAGTAGAAATTCTTTTATCAATAGATAGTCTGTACAAAAATGAACACCAGAATACGCGATTTGTGTGTCAAATGCGGCTTTACGCCCAGTGGCATCCTTCAGTCTGTTGGATTCGTAATCATTATTGAGTCCACAGATGCGAGCTGTAGCTTCTGTATAGAAGTGTCCGTGTCCAACATCATTGAACTTTAAGTGACACAAAAGACAACCACCAATGTAGGAAACATTTCCGCTTCCATTCACAGAGGTAAAACTCGTGAGTGTACCCTTGGTATTGTATGAAGCTCCACTATATTCGAAGAAGACACCAGCAGTTAATTTACCGATTTCCGTATTTATATTACGTGAAATACAGGTCATTAAATTCACACTGCTTGCATCAACGTGCGAACCGGTGTTATAATGCATACTGCTTACATCAACAACAGCGAAAGTACCCCACGCATCTTCTTTGGCAGAAGTAATCGCGCTTTGCATACCCTTACCTGCCGAGATCTGCACCTTGTCAGTAGTTCCACCACCAGGATCACCTGGATCTGGATCACTTGGGTCCGGATTGCCACTATTTGACGAAATAATTTCAGCTATGAAGTCGTTGTCGTCTTCTTTCTTAAACTGAACAGTAGCTTCAAGAAGAGAACCATGTAGGCTCCCAGGACTCCGCCGCCTCTAAAATCTCCGGCTTCTGTTTTTGAGATGTTGTTATTCTGAAATACGCGGAATTTGATCCGCCGCGGGTCGGATGTTATAGTTTTTTTAGAATTCAAATCCTACGCGTAAAGAACCACAAATACCTTCACGTTGACCTATATATCCTTGTACACCAAGGTTAATAAGCCACGGAGATTCTTCAGAAGGTTTGATTGTCAAACCAAAAGGCTTGAAGATTTAATTTCGTAGTTCCATACAGAGGCTTTAGCTTCACCATCAAACTCATGTTCATACGCAACACCAACATAAGAAGTTACATATTCATTTAAGCTGGCTTTATCTGAGATATCCCAGACATAAGCGGCGTCAACATGTATACTTAAGAGTTACAGACAAAACGCGGTGGCTGTCAAGCCCAACCAAACAGAAAAACATGGCCAATCGAACAAACGCGGCAACACATTGAAACAGCAAGATGAATTTTAAAAGTCATGTTATTCAGCATGGTCACAGTTTTTCATTCGATCGCCTGTCTTGCGCGCCGCAGTGTCTTGACCGTCCGTCCGGGAAAGTCTATAGTTGGTATGAGGCCTACACAGCCTTAACCCGCCATATTACATTAGACAAAAGCGGATGGGTGGCCGGGGAGGTTTTGATGCCCAAGGTGCCGGTTCTGGGCGGCGCGACAGGTCTCGTGGGTCAGGCGCTCACGCGCGTGCTCGCCAAGCACGGCTTCAAAAAATCTCTGGACAACGGTGGGGTTGACCAGGCGCTCACGCGCGTGAGCGCCAAGCACGGCTGGCAGGTGGAGACATAAGGACACAATCAGCGTTATCCATTTCCTGGCGGGAAGAAATGCCGCCGGCTTACGGCAGGCCGTCAACAGCGGCGGCGCGAGCTGGCGTGATCTGGCGTGAGGCCA
The DNA here is from genome assembly GCF_002355955.1 of Candidatus Desulfovibrio trichonymphae. Classification (NCBI taxonomy): domain Bacteria; kingdom Pseudomonadati; phylum Thermodesulfobacteriota; class Desulfovibrionia; order Desulfovibrionales; family Desulfovibrionaceae; genus Desulfovibrio; species Candidatus Desulfovibrio trichonymphae. The sequence continues at coordinate 117,246 of NZ_AP017368.1, forward strand.
TTGCCCTGACAGCCGGCCCCTGCCAGGTTGCACCCATCGCCGCCGACCAGCGGCCGCAAAAGGCGAAACGCCCGGGCTATTCCGTGCTCGACACCCCCAAATTGAGCGCATTGCTCGGCAAGAAACCTCGCCCCTGGCCACAGGCGCTGCGCGATTTTTTATGCAGCGGACGTCGCCTGGACACAAACGGCTGAGAAGAGAGTTCGAGTTGAACAGAATATCCCGCGTATCCTCGCGGTCTGTTGAATACTCCCTGTCCGGCCGGTACGGTAGATTGACTGACCACGGCGCTGGACGTTCGCGCGCCAAAAGCGTATACTGTGTTTCTTGAACAAAAAAATTCTACCGCGCTTGACAGCGGCGGCGGAGCAAGACAGCCCATGAACATCATTCACCAAACGGGCGGCAGCCGTATTTTTAATCTGCAGGAACCGGACAAGCCCCAATTCTATCGTGAGCTTTTTCCCTACACGAGCGTATGCCGCACTTCGTTTGACGAGATCCTGCTCGCGCCGCGCCCGAGCGAGCCAATGCGCATCACCGACACCACATTCCGCGACGGCCAGCAGGCCCGCCCCCCCTATACTGTCAAACAGGTCGCGCAAATGTTTGACTTTTTATACCGCCTCGGCGGTAAAACCGGACTGATCACGGCCTCGGAATTTTTTCTCTATTCGGCGAGGGACAGAAGATGCATTGAAGTCTGCAGGTCGCGCGGCTACCGCTTTCCCAAAATCACAGCGTGGATACGCGCCACAAGAGAAGATCTCAAGCTCGCGCGGGAGATGGAATTTCCCGAAACCGGCATGCTGACGAGCGTCTCGGACTATCATATTTTTATGAAACTGAACAAAACACGCCAGCAGGCGCTGGACATGTATGTGGACATGGCGCGTCAGGCTCTGGAGTGGGGCATCGTACCGCGCTGCCATTTCGAAGACGTTACAAGAGCCGACATTTACGGCTTTTGTTTGCCTCTGGCGCAACAGCTTATGGAACTCTCCCATCAGAGCGGCAAGCCGGTCAAAATCCGTCTCTGCGACACGCTCGGCTTTGGCGTGCCTTGGCCCGGTGCGGCCCTGCCCCGTTCAGTGCAGCGCATTGCGCGGACCTTCATTGACGAGGCCGGCGTTCCCGGTCAATGGCTGGAATGGCATGGTCACAACGATTTTCACAAAGTGCTTGCCAACGGCGTCACAGCATGGCTGTATGGCTGCGGCGCGGTCAACGGCACACTTTTCGGTTTTGGGGAACGCACCGGCAATACGCCGCTGGAAGCGCTGATTGTTGAATATATCTCGCTCACAGGCGACGACGCGGCGGCGGACACGACTATTATAAGTGAAATCGCTGAATTTTTTGAAAAAGACCTGCATTACCCTATCCCCCACAACTATCCTTTTGTGGGCCGCGACTTCAACGCGACGAGCGCGGGCGTGCACGCCGACGGTCTGACAAAGAATGAAGAACTCTATAATATTTTTGACACAAGACGTCTTTTAAACCGCCCTGTACCGATCACCATCACCGACAAAGCCGGACGGGCCGGCGTAGCTTACTGGATCAACACAAATCTCCGTCTGGCGCAAGGAAGACGCGTTTCCAAGAAGCACCCGGCTGTCGGCCAGATCTACGATGCCATCATGGCCGTCTATGAAGAAACCGGCAGAACTACGCACTTCGCGCACGAAGAAATTGAAGCTCTCGTGCAGCGCTATATGCCGGAGCTTTTTGTCTCGGAATTCGACCACGCCAAGCAGCTGGCCGGAGAACTCGCGGCACGTCTTATTATCCGGCTCGCGCACAGCAGGGAACTGCTTGACTTCGGCACGGAAGCCGGCGCGAAGCTGGACGCCTTTGCCGCGGAATACCCCTTCATACAGTATCTCTACCTCACAGACGCCAGCGGCGGCCTGCGGTGCGCCGCGATTACCGACCAGAATTACAGGGAAAAATACCGGGCGCTGCCCATCGGGTATGATTTTTCACAGCGCGAATGGTTTAAAACCCCGATGCAAACAGGCGATCTGCACATTATGGATGTCTATCAATCGCAATTTACGGGCAAGCTGATCATTACGGTTTCCTGCGCCGTCACCGATGACAATGATCGCATTGTTGGCGTGCTCGGTGTGGACATACAGCTTGAACAGCTGCTCAGGCGCGCGAATGCCCTGCGGCAGGAAGTAGCGCCCCCCGACGACGCTGAAAACGAAATAGAGTGACAATAAAAGGACAGGCGACCTCATGCGCAAAAAAGTTTACTGGATTGAAGGTGACGGCATAGGCCCGGAAATCTGGAGATCCGCCCGCCCTGTCATTGATGCGGCACTCGCCAAAGAATCGGACATGACGCTGGAATGGGTGGAACTTCTGGCCGGAGAAAAAGCTCTGGCTGAAACAGGCAGTCCGTTGCCGGAGAGCACGCTCAGCGCCCTCATGCGCGCTGACATCGCCATGAAAGGCCCTTTGGGCACGCCTGTGGGCGCGGGCATCCGCAGTTTGAATGTGGCCCTGCGACAGGGTCTTGACCTGTATGCCTGCATACGGCCTGTACGATATTTTCAGGGAATTGAGTCGCCTGTCAAACACCCTGAACGCGTCAATATGGTCATCTTTCGCGAAAATACGGAAGATGTTTACGCGGGCATTGAATATGCCGCAGGCAGTCCCGAATGTCGCATGCTGAGGGAATTTTTGTGCGACAAGCTGGGTGTTTCAAAAATACCGGCAACCGCCGCTCTTGGGCTGAAGCCCATGACGGAAGCGGGCTCAAAACGTCTGGTGCGCCGGGCCCTGCGTTTTGCGCTGGACAACGGTCTGCCGAGTCTGACTCTTGTGCATAAAGGCAATATCATGAAATTCACGGAAGGCGCATTCCGTCAATGGGGTTACGATGTGGCCTCGGCGGAGTTCGGGGATGCGTCCTGCACGGAACAAGACCCGCTGCCCGGCCGTCTGCTTGTTAAAGACCGTATCGCCGATGCCATGTTTCAAGAGGCGCTGCTGCGGCCGGAACAATACCATGTTCTGGCAACGCCCAACCTGAACGGCGACTATATTTCCGACGCTCTGGCCGCGCAGGTGGGCGGTCTCGGTCTTGCCCCGGGCGTGAACATGTCTGACAGTCTCGCATTTTTTGAGGCCACACACGGAACAGCGCCGACGATTGCGGGGCGGGACAAGGCAAACCCCGGCAGCGTCATTCTTTGCGGCGCCCTCATGCTTGAACATCTGGGTGCGCCTGCCGCGGCGAAGCGCATACGCGCGGCCCTTGAAAAAGCGCTGGCCGCGAAGACAGTGACGGTGGATTTGGCCGATCAGATACCCGGAGCGATCACGGTGGGCTGCGCCGCTTTCGGCGGTATTATCGGAGAGAATCTGTAATGCCATCATCAAGGCACATGCATGATTGAGCTCATTGGCGCCCCCGTGGTGCTGCACAACGGCAGCCTGCTGGATCCGGCGGAAGCGCAGGGCAGAAACATTGACATTGCGGCCGCGCGGCGCGAGACGCTGGCATACCGCATTCTTGCGGCGCACAACCGGCATGCCGACACAACGCAACTGCGTCTGCGTTTTGACGCGCTGGCCTCCCACGACATCACCTATGTGGGCATCATCCAGACGGCACGGGCCGGCGGGCTGACTTCATTCCCCATGCCTTATGTCCTGACGAACTGTCACAACAGCCTCTGCGCCGTCGGCGGCACAATTAATGAGGACGACCATCTTTTCGGCCTGTCTGCAGCGCAGAAATACGGCGGCATTTTCGTCCCCCCGCATCTGGCTGTCATTCATCAATATGTACGTGAAATGATGACAAAATGCGGCGGCATGATCCTGGGGTCCGACAGCCATACCCGCTATGGCGCACTCGGCGTCATGGGCATTGGCGAAGGCGGACCGGAGCTTGTCAAACAATTGCTGAACAAAACCTATGACCTTGCCTTGCCCGCTGTTGTGGGCGTCTGGCTTGAGGGCGCGCCCGGACCCTGCGTCGGCCCCCAGGATGTGGCGCTTGCACTCGTCGGGGCAGTGTTTAAAAACGCTTTTGTAAAGAACAAGGTGTTGGAATTTATGGGGCCGGGCATTGCCGGGCTTTCCGCGGAATATCGTTGCGGCATCGACGTGATGACCACGGAAACAGCCTGCCTGTCATCCATATGGCCTACAGATGAAACAATTCGCGACTGGCTTGCCCTGCACGGACGCGTCCGGGACTTTACCCCGCTCACGCAGACACAGCCAGCCTGTTACGACGGTATGATCAGGATAAATCTCGGCAGAATTGAACCCATGATCGCGCTGCCCTTCCACCCGAGCAATGTCTGGACTGTTGCCGAGGTAAACCGTGCCCCGCGCGATATTCTTCAACATGTTGAGGAAGAGGCGAAAAAACAGTTCGGCGTCGACGGCCCGCGGCCGCGCCTCGCGGACAAGATACGCAACGGCCGTCTTTGGGCGGATCAGGGCATTATTGCCGGCTGCGCCGGCGGCTCTTTTGAAAATCTCACTCTGGCGGCCGCCATTCTGGACGGAAAAAGCACTGGAAACGGGGCGTTCAGCCTCTCCCTCTATCCGGCGAGCGCGCCGCAGGCCCTGGCGCTTGTGCGCGGCACATCCGCAGCCGGACTCATGGCTGCAGGAGCGGTGATCAAAAACGCCTTTTGCGGCCCGTGTTTCGGCGCCGGCGACACTCCCGCGAACGGCGCCTTGTCGATACGCCATGCCACCCGCAACTTTCCGAACCGCGAAGGCTCTAGACCGGCGGGTGGGCAGATCGCCGCCGTGGCCCTGATGGACGCCAGATCCATTGCCGCAACAGCGGCGAACGGCGGATGTCTGACGTCCGCGGCGGAGCTGGACTGGGACGAGCTTGCCCAGCATGCGGATCTGACGTACCATTTTGATCCGCTTATCTACGCCCGCCGCATCTACAACGGCTTCAACGCGGCACAGCCGGAAAAACCGCTCATCTTCGGCCCGAATATCGCCGACTGGCCGACAATGCCGGCCCTGCCCGATCATTTGTTGCTGCGGCTCGCCTCTGTCATAACAGACCCCGTCACAACAACGGACGAGCTTATCCCGTCAGGCGAAACCTCATCTTTGCGTTCAAACCCGATCAAACTTGCGGAATTCACGCTCTCCCGCAAAGACCCGGGGTATGTGGGCAGGGCCCGGGCCATTCAACAACTGGAAAACATACGTCAAACCACCCCGGATGATCCTGAACTGCTGGCCCGCGTGCGTGCCGTCTGCGCCCTGTGCGGCATGGAAAAATTTTTTGTGCCTGACAACAGCCTCACGCGGACAGGCCTGGGGTCGGCCATCTTCGCGGTCAGACCCGGAGACGGCTCGGCGCGGGAACAGGCGGCCTCTTCCCAGAAGGTGCTGGGAGGATGGGCGAATCTGGCGACTGAATACGCCACAAAGCGTTATCGTTCCAACCTCATCAACTGGGGAATGCTGCCCTTTATTGTGGCGCCCGAATGGACAGACCGCCTGCGCGCAGGCGATTATCTGCTTATTCCCGATATCCGGAGCGCTGTTGAACAGAAAAAGTCTGATATTGCGGCCTGTCTGGTCCGGCAAAATAACGACGGAACAAAGGCGCGCACTACGCAGATCTCTCTGATGCTCAACGATCTGACAGAGGACGATCGCCGGATTATCCTGAGCGGCTGTCTCATCAATTTTTACAACCGGCACGGCTCATAACCACAGCACATCAAAAAGCAATGCGCGCGCAGCAAGATGAAAAAATATCCTTTCGCGTCCTTATATCCATAAGTTTCGCACACTGCCTCAACGACACGACGCAATTCATCATCATCGCCCTTTACCCTTTCTTTAAAACCGGCTTCAACCTGAGTTTTACGGAACTCGGCTTTTTGTCTTTCGCCTATCAGATGTGCGCTTCCGTGCTGCAGCCGATAGTCGGATATCATGCGGACAGGCGCCCGCAGCCGTACTCCCTGCCCGCGGGAATGACCTTTACCCTGCTGGGGATACTGTTCATGGCCTTTTCCACAGGCTATGTCTGGCTGCTCGTCGCTTCAGTGTTTCTTGGCGCGGGATCGGCCGTGTTCCACCCCGAATCTTCCCGCGTGGCCTATATGGCTTCAGCCGGGCAGTACGGTCTGGCGCAGTCCATTTTTCAGGTCGGCGGTAATGCCGGGCAGGCCATCGGCCCGCTTATTGCCGCGCTTTTTGTCGTGACCGCACGGGCAACGCAGTCTTGCGCTCTTTGCCGCCATTCCTCTTCTCTGCATTGTCTCTCTTGTCTTTATAAGCCGCTGGACAGCCGCGAAAAACAGCGCGGCCGCAAAACGGGACCGCGCCGAAACAATCGCCCGGCCGCATTCCGAGTACAGGCGGGCATTGGCCGTCCTCTTTGTCCTGATGTGCTCAAAGCAGATCTATACCGTAAGTATTGCCAACTTTTGCACCTTTTTTCTGATCAACAAATTCGGCGTGAGTCTGGAAACTTCCCAGATTTATCTTTTTCTGGGGGCCGTGGCGCTCGGCACTGTTATCGGCGGACCTGTCGGCGACCGCACAGGGCGAAAATGGGTCATCTGGGTCTCCATACTCGGCGCGGCGCTTTCGCGCTGGCCCTGCCGTATGCGGGGCTTGTATGGACCGCCGTGCTGATTGTTCTGATCGGTTTTATCATGGCCTCGTCTTTTTCCGCCATTCTGGTCTTTGCCCAGGAACTTGTGCCGGGGCATATAGGGGCGGTGGCCGGCCTGTTCTTCGGGCTGGCGTTCGGCCTTGGCGGCATCGGCGCCGCCGTGCTGGGTAAAATAGCGGACAGCACAAACATCGACCTCGTTTACACAATCTGTTCGTTTCTGCCGCTTGTGGGGTTGCTCACGTTTTTTTTGCCCGGCGAAACGCGAAAAATGTCCAAACGATAATTTAATCCTGTCATGATTTTTTCATCTTTACCCGAGAGGAAACAATGAAACCTTACACCCTTGCTCTGAGTCTCTCTCTTGTGATCGTCACAGCCGGCGCGACCGTTTTTACGTCCGGAAGCTTTGCTGCGGAACCGGCTGAAAAGCGTATTGTTCTGCCGCAGCCCGCCGTCAGCGGGGGAGCGCCGCTGATGGACGCCATGTCGCGGCGCAAAACAACACGCAATGTCAGTGAGAAACAGATTTCACAGCAGGATTTGAGCAATCTGCTCTGGTCCGCATGGGGCATAAATCGCCCGGACGGCAAACGTACCGTGCCCACCGCCAGAAACCGGCAAGAGGCCATTGTTTACGTCGCCCTCAAAGAGGGAGTCTGGCGGTACGACGCCGCCGGGAATGCCCTGGTTCAGGTTGCGGAGACGGACGCAGCGTCCAGGTTCGGCGCCGCTCCGCTGACCTTGCTGTACGCCGGACGCGCCGATGACGATGCCGGCGGTATGCATGTCGGGTCCATGTATCAGAACGTCGGCCTGTACTGCGCCGCTGTCGGACTTGGCAATGTAGTGAAAAGCAGCGGGCGCGACGCGCTGAACACGGCCATCAATCTGCCGTCAGGCTACAAAATATATATCATTCACTCCATCGGCTGGCCCAAATAGGATTGCCGATTGCCCGCGCAAAAAAATATTTTGAACGCACCTATTCCTGATTTCAAGTCAGTCATTCCCGCGCTTCAGCCGCAAGCCCTCTGGGCCGCGGCTGAAGCGCGGGAATGACGCCCTGCTGAAAATTATGTTTATACATCTGCCCGCTCTACTCATCTTTCTGTATTTCCTGTACAGGATTATTCTCCCGCTGAAGGCGGGCAATGGCGGTAAAATCGCGGCTGCGCTCCTGCTTTTTTGCCTGTCGCAGCAGCATTTTTTCTATCGGTGTTTCCTAGGCGGCATGGCCTCGCCGGAGCTGCCGACGCCGGCGCTGACGCTGTTGACGTGCATTTTTGTCTGGCTGCTGTTTTTTTTTGTTTTGATGCTGCTGTATGATGTCGCGGCCTTAGGGAAAAAAAACGCGGCGAAAGCGGCGTTTTCTCCCGCCAGACGGCAGGTTCTGACAATCTGTCTGGCCGCTGTTCCGGCTGTGTACGGCGTGCGTCAGGCGGTGGCTGTTCCGGAAGTTCACCATTTGGAAGCGCGTTTGCCTTCACTTCCCCGCGAACTGGACGGCCTGTCTCTGGTGCAGATCAGCGACCTGCATATAAGCTCGCTCCTGCCCGCGCCGCGGGTTCGGACCGTGGTGGAGAAAGTCAATGCCCTGCAGCCTGATCTTGTTGTGTTGACGGGCGATATGGTGGATGGTCCGCCTGACCGCCGGGCAGGCGGTGCAGCACAACTGAAAGAGCTGCGCGCGCGATACGGCGTTTTCGGCTGCGCCGGCAATCACGAATATTACGCCGATTTTCACGCATGGATGAAAGTCTTCCCTACGCTCGGCATAACGATGCTGCTCAACAACCACAAGGTCATCCCTATAGGTGGGCAGAATCTTGTGCTGGCGGGCGTCACCGATATTGTGGCGAAGCGCTACGCCCTGCCGATGCCCGACATCAGCGCCGCGCTGGCGGGCGCGCCGGAAAACGGCTTCCGCATTCTTATGGATCACCGCCCCGGCGGAGCTGCGGTCAATGCGCGCGCCGGGGTGGACCTTCAGCTTTCCGGGCATACCCACGGCGGGCAGATACTGGGCATGACGCTGCTCGTCGCGGAGTACAATGAGGGCTATTTGTCCGGATGGTATCAGGTGGGCAACATGCGGCTTTACGTCAGCCCCGGCGCTGGCTTGTGGGGCGGGTTTCCCGTCCGTCTGGGCGTGCCGTCCGAGATAGCGGCCGTCACTCTGCGCGCTGGCTGAAGGTTATCCCATATCTTCGGTAAGCACCATGCGCCGCGCGGCAGCGGTTTCATCCAGGCGGCGCACAGGCAGATTGCGCGGCGCTTCCGCCAAAGCACGCGGGTCGGCCTTGCCTTGCGCCACGATCTCCCGCAAGGCTTCCACATACGCGTCCAGAGTTTCCCTGCTTTCCGTTTCTGTCGGTTCGGCCATCAGGCATTCCCTGACAATCAGCGGAAAATAGACCGTCGGCGCGTGAAAGCCGCGCTCCAGCAGCGCCTTTGCGATATCCAGAGCGCGCAGCCCTTCCGGCGCGGAGGCGACGAATTCGTGGGCGCAGAGTTTGTCAAAGGGCACATCCAGCACATCTTCAAGACGTTTTTTCAAATAATTGGCGTTGAGCACGGCGTATTCTGCCACGCGGGCTAGCCCGTCTCCGCCAAGGCGAAGCATATAGGCCAGGGCTTTGAGCACCACGCCAAAATTCCCGTAAAACGGCGTCATAGCGCCGATGGACTGCGGCAGGTTGTCGTCAAGATAAAAACTGCCGTTCTCACGCACGGCAACACGCGGCGCCGGCAAAAAAGGCGCCAGCCGCGCGGTGACGCCCACCGGCCCTGAACCGGGACCGCCGCCGCCGTGCGGCGTGGCGAAGGTTTTGTGCAGATTGAGGTGCACGACGTCAAAGCCTGCGTCGCCGACACGCATCTTGCCCATAATGGCGTTCATATTGGCGCCGTCATAGTACAGCAGGGCGTCCGCCCCGTGCAGTTCAGCCACAATGCGCGGCAGGTGCAGTTCCATGAGCCCAAGCGTATTCGGGCATGTCATCATCAGCCCCGCCACATCGTCACCGTGTTCGGCAATGACCGCGGACAAAACGTCCGGGTCAATCATGCCGTCGCGGGATTCAATGCTGATGATTTCAAAACCCGCCAGAGCGGCTGATGCCGGATTTGTTCCGTGCGCCGAATCCGGAATCAGTATTTTGGCGCGCTTTCTGCCTTTGGCCCGGTGATAGGCCGCCATAAAGCTGACGCCAGTGAATTCGCCGTTGGCGCCGGCCATCGGCTGCAGTGTGAAGGCCTCCATGCCCGTTATTTCACACAACCAGCGTTCAGCCTCATACAGACATTGCAGCGCGCCCTGCGCACACGCCTCCCCTCGCTCAAGCCGGGCCAGCAGCGGGTGCAGCCGGGCGAAGCCGGGCAGCGAGGCAACGTATTCTGTAAATTTCGGGCTGTATTTCATGGTGCAGGAGCCAAGGGGATAAAAATTGGCATCCACACTGTAATTGCGTTGGGAAAGTCCCGTGAAGTGCCGCACGACATCCAGTTCCGAGCATCGGGGCAGGAGCGGAGGATGAATGCGCAGCAGGCCGGCTGGCAGCATATGGGCGGCTGCCGGAGCGTCGGCGGAGTCCACCTGACACGCGCCGCGGCCGGGCACGGATTTGGCGAAGATGGTTTTCACAGCATGTCTCCCAGTTCCTCGGCCAGCAATTCGATTTGATTACGGCTGTTTGCTTCAGTGCAGGCCAGCAACAACACGTTTTCCATACCCGGATAGTGCCGACCGACGGGATAACCCGGCACACAGCCTCTGTCCATAAGCCCGGCAACCAGCCCTTCCGCGTCTTTGGGCAGGCGCATGGCCACCTCATTGCCGAACGGCGCGTCGTTGAGCAGTTCCACCCCCCTGAGAGCCGTAAGCCGCCCAGCGGCGAAACGGGCCAAGGCCATGCCGTGTTCCGCCTGGCGTACAAGGCCGTCCGGCCCAAGCAAAGACAGATGTATCAGAGCGCGCAGGGCACAGAGCGCCTGATTGGAACATATGTTTGATGTGGCCTTGGCCCGGCGGATATGCTGCTCACGCGCTTGGAGGGTCAGCACATAGCCGGTGTTGCTGTCGTCGTCTGTTGTGCGTCCGACGATGCGGCCGGGCAGTTGACGAGTATGCTCTTTGCGGCAGCTCATCAGGCCAAGCCAAGGACCGCCGAAACTGAGCGGCTGGCCGAGGCTCTGACCCTCGGCCACAGCTACATCCGCGCCCATTTCACCCGGCGTTTTGAGCACTGCCTGCATGACAGGATAGACGGAAATAATGCCGAACGCCCCGTTCTCCCGCGCTGCTGCAAACACCCCGGCATAATCGGCAACAACGCCGAAAAAATTGGGATTCTGCACAATAACGGCCGCGCAGTCTTCGTTCACTGCCGCAGACAAGGCTTCCGAGCGGCTCATGCCGTTTTTTTGGGGAATTGTCTTAATCGTGAGTTGAAGACCTGCGCAATATGTTGCGAGCATGGCCCGCCAGACGGGGTTCACAGCCTCATCCACCACCAGCGCGCGGCGGCGTGTGGCGCGCACGGCCATCATGGCCCCTTCAAAAAGCGCCGTGCCGCCGTCGTACACCGAGGCGTTGGCGCAGTCCATTTCCAGCAGGCGGCTGACAGCCGTCTGAAATTCAAAGACGGCCTGCAGGGTGCCTTGAGAGCACTCAGACTGATAGGGCGTGTACGCGGTGTAAAATTCACTGCGGCCGGCCAACGCGTCTACGGCCTTGGGAATATGGTGGGCGTAAAAACCGGCGCCGAGAAAAGATGTCATCCCCGGCCTGTTTTTCGCGGCCAGTTTTTCAAACATGGCGCAGACGGCGGCCTCGCTCTGCCCCTTGGGCAGGTTGAAATGTTTTGGCCGCATGTCCGGCGGGATGTCGGCAAACAGATCATCCAGACTGCGCACGCCCACGACGGCGAGCATCTCCCGCAGTTCCTGCGGAGTGTGGGGAATGAAAGGCATGGCCTGCCGCCTTTTAGTGTTTTTCCGCGGCGCAAAAGGCCTCGTAGGCCGCTGCGGCCATCAGGTCTTTCGGATTGTCCGCCAGTTTGACGCGCGCCAGCCAGCCATCGCCGAATGGCGCTGTGTTCAGCGTTTCCGGAGCGTTTTCCAGCGCCGTGTTCACGGCGACAACCACGCCGTTGACCGGCGAGATCAGATCGCTCGCAGCCTTGACCGACTCTACGGAACCGAATTCCGTGCCGGCCGTCAGCCTGTCGCCTGCCCGCGGCAGTTCCACATAGGTGATGTCGCCCAGAGATTTCTGCGCGAACCAGGTGATACCGATCACGGCTTCTTCGCCTTCCAGCCGGGCCCATTCATGCGTCCTGCTGTAGAGCAGCTCTGTGGGATTGTTGGACATGCTTACCCTCACAATGTTCAAGCCTGTTGTTTATGACGATTGCCTGCGGGCTGTGCCTTCTGTATAAAAAGGCAGTGTCGCGCGACGGGCATCCAGCCCAGTTCTTGCCGCACGGATCACAAAATGTTCGTTTCCGGCATGTGCCGCGTTCACCCAGGCAAAGGCAATCGCGCAACCGAGCGACGGCGCAAAGGAGCCGCTGGTAACGCGGCCGACCGGCGCGCCGTCCGGCAGTGTCACGGCATCGCTGTTACGCGCGGCGCGCCGGCCTTCCAGACACAGGGGAACAAGCCGCTCGCGTATTGTCATCGCGCCCGCTCTGCCCACATAGTCGGCTTTGCTCGTCAGCATGCGGCCCATATTGGCCTCCGCGGGGCTGTGCCTCTCGTCCAGCTCATGCCCGTAGAGGGGCAGGCCGGCTTCCAGGCGCAGGGTGTCGCGCGCGCCCAGACCAGCCGGTTTGACCCGGCTGTCCCGCAGCAAAACCGTCCAGAGGGCCTCCACATTGTCCGGAGAAAGATAGAGTTCAAAGCCGATCTCGCCTGTATAGCCGGTACGGCTGACCAGCAGCCGCGCGCCGTGAAAATCTGTTTTCCGAAAGGCAAAATAGGGCAGATCGCGAAAATTTTCCCCGAGCGCTCCTTCCAGAACCAGCGCGGACTCCGGCCCCTGCAGATCAATCTTGGCCGTGCCCGCGGAAATATCTGTCAATGCGACTGATTGCGGCAGTCGTTCACGCAGAACGGCGTAATCCCCGGCGGCGCAGGCGGCGTTGACCACCAGCATGAAGAAATCCGGCCCGAAGCGGTAAACAATGCAGTCGTCCAGCACGCCGCCCTCTTTGTTGAGCAGAAAACCGTAACGGCACCTGCCGGGAGCCAGCGTATCCAGATTGTGGCTTACAGCGCAAGCCAAGGCTTCATCCGCGCCTGGCCGCTCAATGCGAAACTCGCCCATGTGGCAGATGTCGAAAAGCCCGGCGTGCCGGCGGGTGTGTTCGTGTTCGATCAAAATGCCCTCGTACTGAATGGGCATGAGCCACCCGGCAAAAGGGGCCATTTTGGCGCCGTGCGTTTCGTGCCATGCGGCGAGGGGAGTACGCAATGCGGACATGCTTGTTCCTGGTTGCAGCAGGTTATAATACGGAACACGCCTGCTCAACAAAGAATTGACGCATGGATTCATGGTCGCAACCGCTGAACCAGGTCTCCCAATCCAGATGGTTCAGCGCGTGTTCCAGTGCGCCGGGATCATGCCGGCGTCCGACGAATATTTTTTCCAAATCCTCAATGGAGGCGGTTGCGAAAAAATCTCCATGGATTTTACATGACTCAATGACGCCGTTGCGCACAGCCAGACGCTGTTCCACGCTGCCCCAGGGAAAACGTTCCCGTTTTTTTCTGGTGTACAGCGGCGAAGCCCCGTAATTCCAGTCCCACTGCCGGTACTTTGTTTCAGCCAGCGCTTCCGCTACGGCGCGGTCTCCAGGGTTCAAGCGCGCTTCACTCCGGGCGCAGCGACGCAGCAGACAGATTTTCAGCTTCTCCATTGTCGTCTCTTGCGCCCAGTATTCCGAAATATTGCCGACCCTTGCCCGGACTGAGGATATCCCTTTCGAACGGATTTTTTCAGAGTCGGCGGTCAGGGCTTCCGTCATGCGTTCAAAATCCACATCCACCAGCAATGTGCCGTGGTGCAGCGCCTTGCCCTGCCGCAGCAGCTGGGCGCTGCCCGAAATTTTGCGGCCTTCCGCTTCCAGGTCGTTGCGGCCGGAAATTTCGGCCGTCACCCCCACATCCGCCAGGGCTTCCTGCACAGGCAGGAGATAGCGCCTGAAGTCAGTCCTTGTCCTGCCGCGTGCGTTTTCCATGAAAGAGAAATTAAGATTTCCCCTGTCGTGATAGACCGCTCCGCCGCCGGTGATCCGTCGCACCACCTGCAGATTTTCACGCTTGACGAAACCGGCGTTCACTTCTTCGGCAGTGCACTGATGGCGACCCACAATGATGGACGGAGCATTCTGCCACAGCAGGAACAGACCTGGATGGCGCGGCAGCAGAGAAATGAACAGATGCTCCTCCAATGCCAGATTGAACGCAGGGTCAAACGAAGGAAGCGTCAAAAATTCCATCACAAAACGACCCCCATGAAACACGGCGTCACTATGCCGCTCTTTTGCGAAGAAGTCAAAACAGGCCGAAAAAACGCCGCGCGTTGTCCCCGCATGTCCGCCACACTTCTTCCGGACTTGCGTCGCGCGCCAAGGCCAGAGCATGCGCCGTGAACACGGTGAAAGCCGGTTCATTGCGGCTGCCGCGCCAGGGCAGGGGCGGGAGGTAAGGGCAGTCGGTCTCCAGCAACAGGCGGTCGGCCGGAATGCGGGCCACGGCCTTGCGCAATTCCTCATTGGCTGTGTATGTCACAGGGCCGGGCAGAGAAATATGCCAGCCGTTGCCGAGAATGTGGTCGGCAAGGGCCGGGCCGCCTGTAAAACAGTGCCAGAGCAGGGGATAGCCCTGAAAACCCCGTGATTCCAATATGCACAGCGTCTCATCCTCGGCTTCGCGGCAGTGGAGCGCCACAGGCATGCCGAGTTCGCGGGCCATTGCAAGCTGGCTGACAAATGCTTTGATCTGCAGCTCCTTCGGGCAGTTCTTCCAGTGATAGTCCAGGCCGATCTCGCCCACCGCGCGTAAACGCGGCGCCGCTGCAAAGGCCGCGCGCATCTCCGCGAGGCTTTGCCGCGTGCATCTCATGCCGTCGCACGGGTGTATGCCCAGCAGAAAAAACACTTCGGGATGCCCGTCAAACATACTTTTCCGGACGGCGAAATCCTCGGGCCCGAGAAAGACATTGCCTATCCGGTCAAGACCCGCCGCCTTCGCGCGGCGCAAGACATCTTCCCGATCCGCGTCAAATTCTATACCGTCAAGATGGGCGTGGCTGTCTGCGCCACCGGACGGCAGCGCCAGCGTCAGGGGATCAATGCGGCGCGTCTTTTTGTGGCTCATGGATTTGTTCTGTCGTCATAATCAGCCGGCGATTTGCGGCACCAAGCGCGTCATCATAGACAACACGCGGGCGCGGGTCAACGGCGTTGCCGGCATTGCCCGTTGGTGCTATGCTGCCTCCTGACGCCTTGATGAAAACAGCGATGAAACATTTTTCCGGAGGCAACATGCATCTGCGCAAACGCGTTCTGGTCACCGGCGGTTCCGGCTTTCTGGGTTCACACCTGTGCGGGCGCCTGCTCAATCAGGGCCATGAAGTGCTCTGCGCGGACAATTTTTTTTCCAGCGCCCGCGCCAATGTTGAACATCTCATGGACAACAGGCGTTTTGAACTGATCCGTCATGACGTCACTTTTCCGCTTTATGTGGAGGTGGACGAAATATACAATCTGGCCTGCCCGGCGTCGCCCGTGCACTACCAGCACGACCCCGTGCAGACCATCAAAATCTGCGTTCACGGCGCCATCAACATGCTCGGGCTGGCAAAACGTCTCACGGCACGCATTTATCAGGCCTCTACAAGCGAAGTCTACGGCGACCCGGAAGTACACCCGCAGACGGAAGACTATTGGGGCCGTGTCAACCCGAATGGAATTCGCTCCTGTTACGACGAAGGCAAACGTTGCGCGGAGGCGCTTTTTTTCGCCTATTGGCGGCAAAGTGCGTTGCCCGTCAAGGTGGGCCGTATTTTTAACACCTACGGCCCGAGAATGCACCCCAACGACGGGCGCGTCGTCTCCAACTTCATTATGCAGGCACTGAAAAACGCCCCTGTCACCATCTACGGCAACGGCAGCCAGACACGCTCTTTTTGCTATGTGGACGATCTTGTGGAGTGCATGCTGCGTTTTATGGACTCTCCAGATGATTTTGTCGGCCCCATGAATATGGGCAACCCCGTCGAATTTTCCGTCATGGAGCTGGCGGAAAAGGTGATAGACATAACCGGCAGCCGCTCGCCAATTGTTTGCGAGCCGCTGCCGCGCGACGATCCGAAGCAACGCCGGCCGGACATCGCCCTTGCGCGTGAAAAACTGGGATGGGAGCCTGCTGTGCCGCTTGCAGAAGGCCTGAAAAAAACTGTCGCCTATTTTGAAAAGATGCTGCACTCAGGCATGTGAGGGGGATGTCCATGCCGGTCGGCTTCGACGCGCAGCCGTTGCCTGATGAACGGGGCATCCAGGCACTCTTGTCGCTCCGGCCTTGGTGCCAATGTCACGCGTACCAATCCTTTCGTATGAACCGTATGAACAAAACTGTGCACAAAAAAAGGGGCATGCGACTGTCGTCAATCCCCTGAGATTTTGGTCGGGATGGCGCGATTCGAACGCGCGGCCTCAGCGTCCCGAACGCTGCACTCTAGCCAAACTGAGCCACATCCCGAATAGTATAAGTTATACTGAACAAGTATAGGCTGCAAGACATTTTTTATTCTCATTTTTTCAAAAAATTCAATATGGAAATTTTTCTTTAATCAGACAGGAAGATATAGAATCTTATCTGGGGTATTATAGATTTTTCTGAATCAATTGATATAAAAGAGCGTTATCTACTTACATTAGCAGGTATTTTTGTTAAATCTCAGATGCCCCATCAATCCACATTTCACATTGACCGAGCCTTCCGGCGGGTACTTATATTTTCTGAGCAATCGTTTCACTATGCGCCGCATATCAGCGCGGGCGGATTCTTTTCTTTGCCAGTCAATAGTCCTGCTTTTTTGCAGCAGTTCTGTCAGTTCCTTCGTCAAGGCGACAAGGTGTTCATTCTGGTTTTGATAATAGTCTTTGATCGCTTGCGGTTTTGTCAGGGCATCATAGAAAGCCGATTCTTCCGGCGAAAGCCCCATTGCTTCGCCTTCAGCGTTCGCGGCGGCCATGTCCTTCGCCATTTTGATCAGTTCAGCAATAACTTCCTCATTGGTGAGCATCCCGTTGAGGTAGGCCTTCATAGCGCGGGAAAGCATTTCAGAAAATTTTTCCGATTTGACAAGATTTGTGCGCCGGTAGAGCGACACCTGTTCCGCAATCAGTTTTTTCAAAAGTTCAACGGCAAGATTGCGCTCTTTAATCTTAGATATTTCTTCCAGAAACTTGGGGTCAAAGAGGGAAAAGCCGGTTCCCACATCAGCAAAAAGGTTGATTACCCCTTCGCTCTGAATGCTCTGCTTAAGCAATTCATTGATAGCCGCATTGATCTCTTTCAAAGAAAGCGGCTTGCCCGGGCCGGTGATACGGGTCAGTAATGTTCTGACTGCTTCAAAGTACGCGGCCTCCATGCGTTGCTCAACATTTGCCAGACTGCGGCAAAGAGAAAGTGCCTGCCGCAGCAGCATAGCCTCCTTGATAAATGCCTGCTTCTTTTGCTCCTTGTCTGGGGAAGATAAAAAGTTCAACCCGCCGCTGATTGCTTTTGCCCGCTGGAAATCTGTACCGTTTGCGAATATGGAATAATCATAGCCGTGCATCAGTCCACGGCAGACTTCCAATTTTTCAATAAATTTCGGCAATGCGGTTTTTCCGATGTCAGGATCGCCAAAATTCTTTTTGTCCCGGTTGGTATAATCGTTCATTGCCTGTTTGAGAGCGCCCGCAATGCCGACATAATCCACGACCAGACCGCCTTCCTTATCCCTGTAAACGCGGTTCACGCGGGCGATGGCCTGCATGAGATTGTGCCCGGACATGGGCTTGTGACATACATTGTCGCCAGGGAGGGTACGTCAAAGCCGGTCAGCCACATATCCACGACAATGGCTATTTTCAGCGGATCGTCATTATCCTTGAATTTTTTCGCCATCGCGTCACGATGCCGCCTGTTGCCGATAATAGGACGCCATTCTTCGGGATCGTCATTGCCGGAGGTCATCACTACTCCGACTTTCTCAGTCCATGCCGGGCGCAGTTCCAGAAGTTTGTGATAAATTTTCACGGCGACAGGGCGAGAATAGGCGACAATCAGGGCTTTATCGGTCAATTCATGCTGACGCCCGTTTTCATAGTGCGCCACAATGTCTTCGCACAGTGCGCCTATCGTCTGCGGAGCGCCGAGGATGCTTTCCATCTGCCCGAGTTCTTTCTTGCTCTTTTCTATGGCATACGGCTCCGCATTCTGGGCCATGACATCATATTCGGCGTCAATCAGCTTCAGAATTTCGGCATCAAGTTTCAGATGGATAACGCGGCTTTCGTAATAGACCGGGCGGGTTGCGCCGTCTTCCACCGCCTGCGTCATGTCGTAAACGTCAATATAGTCGCCGAACACTTCAATGGTGCTGCGGTCTTTGGAGGAAATCGGAGTACCGGTAAAACCTATGTATGTGGCATTGGGCAGGCTGTCCCGGATAATGCGGGCTGTGCCGATGGTGACGCGCCCGGTATCGGCGTTAATGTTGCCCTGATGGTTTTCAACAAATTTTGCGGACTGCACGAACATGCCGCCGCTGCCGCAGCATGGGTCATAAACTCTGCCGTTGTACGGCTTCAACACCTCAACCAGAGTACGCACCACGCAGGCAGGCGTATAAAATTCTCCGGCCCGCTTGCCCTCTTGTTCAGCAAAGCGGGCAAGGCAATATTCGTAGGCGCGCCCCAGAATATCTTTACTGTCTCCATGTTCCGCCATCTGAATATTGGTGAACAGATCAACCACATCACCAAGACGCCGTTTGTCCAGTTCCGGGCGGGCGAAGTTTTTGGGGAGGATGTCTTTGAGCCGCTGATTTTCTTTTTCTATGGCCCGCGCATCGTCAATGACCGTGCCTATTTCTGGAGAATGTGCCTTTCCGGCGATAATATTCCATCGGCCGGAGGGAGGAACGAAAAAAATCCGTTCTGCAATGTATTTCAGAAAGATCAGGCCAAGAACAACCTGCTTGTATTCCGCCGCATCAAGATTGCCGCGCAGGATACAGGCGGCATCCCATATCTGTTTTTCAAAACCGATCTCGGCTGTGTTCTGTTCCGCCATCGTATTATATTACCTCATCCCCGTGTATTGTTACTGAACAATTCTTATCCAGAAATACCCAATGACATCCTTTTCATGTAAGGGTAATACAAAGGTAAAATTTTTTAGATCATGCCCAGCTGAGAGGATTTTCCCTGAGCATTTTTAGTACCATTTTGTATAAGTTCTCAACACGTTTTTTTGTCAGAACCAACAGTTTTCAGGGCAAGTCCGTGCTCGTGGACAAAGAACGCGGGGAGCGCGGCTGTCTTACTGCGCAGCGTTCACACTGTAACACGCGCCTGTCGCCGCTGAACTGACCTGACGGGCGTAACGCCGGAGCACTGGGTAGGGACATTCTTTTTGCGGAACGGCAAGGCCAGCCCTGCGCCGCTCAAGTTCGGCTTCATTCACAAGCAGATCAAGTTTGCGGCACGGTATGTCAATATGTATCATATCCCCCTCCCGCACAAGGGCAATCACGCCGCCCGCCGCCGCTTCCGGAGAGATATGGCCTATAGCCGCGCCGTTGGTGCCGCCGGAAAAACGCCCGTCTGTGAGCAGCGCCACATCTTTGCCGAGCCCCATGCCGGTAATGGCCGCTGTGGGCGAAAGCATTTCACGCATGCCAGGTCCGCCGCGCGGCCCTTCGTAGCGTATCACCACTCCGTCTCCCGGCTGAATCTTGCCGTCCAGTATGGCGGTCATGGCGTCCTGCTCGGAATCAAAAACCCTCGCGCGCACATCGCGGCGCATCATTTCCTGCGTCACGGCCGACTGTTTGACCACAGCCCCGTCAGGCGCAAGAGAGCCCCGTAAAATGGCTATGCCTCCCTGCCTTGAATACGCCTGATCAACAGGCCGGATAACTTCCGGATCCAGAATGCGGGCGTTCAGAACCTTCAAATTTTCACCCACAGTCGCGCCGGTGACTGTCAGGCAGTCTTTATGTATCAGGCCGAGCTTGTCGAGTTCACTTATAACAGCCGGGATACCTCCGGCATTGTCCAGATCCACCATAAAATGCTTGCCCGCAGGGGAAAGTTTGCAGAGATTAGGGCTGTTGCGGCTTATTTCATCAAAGATTTCCAGAGAAATGTTCAGTCCCGCCTCGCCGAAAATTGCCGGCAGATGCAGCACCGTGTTGGTGGAACAGCCCAGCGCCATATCCACAGCGACGGCGTTGGCAACGGCTTTGTTCGTCACGATGTCACGGGGGCGGATATTGCGTTCAAGCAGATGCATCACCTTTATCCCTGCTGTTTTTGCCAGACGCACGCGCGCCGCGCTCACCGCGGGAACAACGCCGTTGCCGGGCAGGGCCACGCCGATTGTTTCGGCGAGGCAATTCATGGAATTGGCCGTAAACATTCCCGCGCAAGCGCCGCACCCCGGGCAGGCTCTCTCTGCCAAGTGTTCCAGTTCTTCCTCACTCATGCTGCCGACACGCACACGGCCCACCGCTTCAAAAACGGTGATCAGATCACCCTGAGTGTGCGGGTTCAGTCTGCCGGGCAGCATGGGGCCGCCTGAAATCAAAATAGACGGCATATTGAGGCGCAGCATGGCCATGAGCATGCCGGGGACGCATTTATCGCAATTTGGAATAAAAACAAGCGCATCAAAGGCGTGCGCACGCGCCATGATTTCAATGGAGTCAGTGATATATTCCCGCGACGGCAGTGAAAAGCGCATGCCTTCGTGATTCATGGCAAGGCCGTCGCAGACGGCAATGGCCGGAAATTCCAGCGGAGTGCCGCCGGACATGCGCACGCCTGCCTTGACGGCTGACGCCAGCGCGTCGAGATGCATATGGCCGGGAACCACTTCACTCGCGGCGTTGACCACGCCCACAAGGGGACGGTTTATTTCTGCCCTGGTCAGGCCCAGCGCGTACAACAAGGAACGGTGCGGGGCTTTTTCCAGACCATCTTTCATCTTCCGGCTGCGTTCGTCATTCATATTCTGTTCCTTTACGGCGATAGCGGCGCATGCGGGTTATCCTTCCCTTTTCTCCAGCTTGGCCCAAGAGTCACGCAGTGTGACCGTGCGATTAAAAACCGGCATTTCGGCGGTGCTTTCCCTGTCTTTGCAGAAATAGCCCAGACGTTCAAACTGGACACGGTCCCCCACGCACGCGTCGGCCAGTGCCGGTTCCATCCATCCTCGCGTGCAGCGCAGCGAATCAGGAGTGACATTGTCCAGAAACGTTCCTTCCTCAGGCGCCTCGCCCGGATTCGCAACCGCAAATAACTGCTCATACAGACGCATGGTCGCAGGCAGGGCGTGCGCCGCCGAAACCCAGTGGATGGTGCCTTTGACTCGTCGGCCGTCCGGACTGCGGCCTCCTCTGCTTTGCGGGTCGTACATGCAACGCAGTTCCCTTACTTTGCCAGTCTCATCCAGCACGGCTTCCCTGCAAGTGATCAGGTAGGCGTAACGCAGGCGCACTTCGGCGTCTGGCGCGAGCCTGTGGTATTTTCTGGGCGGATTTGCGCGGAAGTCGTCCCGTTCAATATACAGTTCACGCGAAAACGGCACGTTGCGGGAGCCGAAAGCAGCGTCTTCCGGGTGATAGGGCATTTCAAAAGTCTCCACTTGGCCTTTCGGATAATTTTCAATGATCACCTTGACTGGGTCAAGCACAGCCATGACGCGCGGGGCATGGTCGTTCAGATATTCGCGTATGCAGAATTCCAGCATGGCGACTTCAACTGTGGAATTTACGCGGGCAAGGCCGACGCGCGCGCAAAATTCGCGCAGCGCTTCCGGCGGCACGCCGCGCCTGCGTAGACCGCTCAGGGTGGGCATACGCGGGTCGTCCCAGCCGCTGACGCACCCGCTCTCCACAAGCTGAATTAGCCTGCGTTTGGAGAGCACGGTACAGGTCAGATTCAGGCGGGCAAACTCTATCTGCTGCGGGTGATACACGTTCAGTGCGTCCAGCACCCAGTCGTACAATTCTCGATTATTTGCGAACTCCAGCGTGCAGAGCGAATGTGTGATGCCTTCCAGCGAATCGGACAGACAGTGTGTATAATCGTAGAGCGGGTATATGCACCATGTTTTGCCGGTGCGGTGGTGTTCCGCATGGCGGATGCGATAGAGTGTGGGATCGCGCATCGCCGGATTGGATGAAGCCATGTCAATTTTGGCTCGCAGCACCCGCGCTCCGTCCGAAAATTCTCCGGCGCGCATTCGTCGAAAAAGATCCAGATTCTCTTCCATGCTCCGGCTGCGCCACGGGCTTTCACGGCCTGGCTCCGTCAATGTGCCGCGGTATTCGCGTATTTCATCAGCGGACAGATCGTCCACATAGGCCTTGCCCATGCGGATCAGTTGCTCGGCATATGCGTACAACTGCTCGAAATAGTCGGAAGCGTAAAATTCCCGTTCCTGCCAGTCCCCGCCGAGCCAGCGCACATCCTCACGGATGGAGTCAACATACTCGGTTTCTTCCTTTGCGGGGTTGGTGTCGTCAAAACGCAAATTGCACTTGCCGCCGAACTCGCCGGCCACGCCGAAATTGAGACAGATGGACTTTGCGTGTCCCAGATGCAGACAGCCGTTCGGCTCCGGCGGAAAACGCGTGTGCACACGGCCGCCGAAACGGCCCGAGGCGTTGTCGTCCTGAATTCTCGCGCGGATAAAATCCACACCGGGCCTGCCCGGCGTCCCGTTCTTGTCGTTGCCGTTTTTTGACATGCTGCGCTCCGCTGTTTTTTCCCGGTACTGCCAGCGGCAAAATACGCCAAGCGGCCATACGGGTCAATCATGCCGGTATACCCTTTCTCTGTTCGCGTTATGAGCGCGACAGCCATGCAGCGTGCAACGCGCGTCGCCCTTGACAAGGCCTGCAAATTTACGCTAACAACGCTTGTAATGTGACCATGCATGTCTTGTATGCGTTGCAGCAGCACGGAGAGGTGTCCGAGTCGGCTGAAGGAGCTCGCCTGCTAAGCGAGTATACGGGCTTAAACCTGTATCCAGGGTTCAAATCCCTGCCTCTCCGCCAATTTTAAGTCCAGATAAACACAGAAAGGCCGGAACTCCTAAAAAACATAAGGATTCCGGAATGTTCTGTGATGGCGTTTATCAAAACACGATACCAGCAAAAACGATATGCTTTGCGGCTCAAGGCTTTCCGGTCGTGTTGGTATTTGAAACGGCAAGCTGTCTGATATTCGTGAAAGAAGCGTATTAAGTGGAAAAAGCGAAAATGGCGAATTTAGCGGGCAAAATAGTCACAGCGCAAATTTTTCCTGGCATTTCCCTCTGAGAGCGGCCTTATACGCTTCAACCTGAGCGTTTGCCGCTATGTGGAGGATGCCTTGCCCGGCAGCCCAGTTCCTCCAATCCGGTTTCAACCTTACATCTGAACCAGCTTTCATCCTGTCGGTTTCTTGCGTCTTGTCGCACATATTCAGCCATAAACCCCTTCAACAATTCATCTCCATCACACACAATGGGCAAATGCGGTTCGCAATCCAGCATCTACGGACAATCATAGATATTCCTCTTTTCCAGGAGTACCTCTCTTTTTGCAGAATATAAAACAACAGGGTGCCCATCAGCGGCAAGCATCTTCCAGCAGACGCCGTTGCTGCTGCTCCATTGCCATGCGACGCCGCTCAATATCTTGCAAAGTTTTCTCTGCGGACAGCGCCAGTTCTCCCAGCGAACCACTGTTGTCCACCATCATGTCACAGACGGCCTCTTTGCAGGCTTCAGGCCATTGCCAGGATTCCAGCGCCGCCGCCTTGTCTTCACTCCATCCGCGTTCTGTCATGGTGCGATGCATACGTTGTGCCGTCGGGCAGTGCACACCTATTGTCAGCGGCGCAGGACGGAAGGCGCCTTGCCAGCCGCATTCAAAATAGAGAGGCACTTCCGCCACTGCCGCAAAAAAACCTGCATTTTCCTGCTTTTTCCAGAATGCATCAAGGGCAACGCGTACCAGGCCGTGCACCATCTGCTCAATGTCGTGACGTAGCACTGTGTCCGCGCGCATGGCGGCGAACAGCGCCGTCTTGTCCACAGCGCCGGCCGCTGTCAACTGCAGGTTGCCGCATCGCTGCCCCACCCACTCGGCAACTTCGCCTCCAGACGCGTATAAATCCGCCACAATGGCGTCGGCGCTGATCACGGGAAGCCCCGTATTTGCCAGATACCGAACAAATGTGGATTTGCCGCTGCCGGGATTGCCGACAACCACTATACGCTGTATACGGCGGCAGGCGGCAAGGGCGATCTGTATCATGTCCTCCGGCAACGGGCAGACAAAACGCATTTTTTTGTCTGTCTGCGGGTGTGTGAAGGACAGACGCCAGGCGTGCAGCATCTGGCGCGACGCGCGCGCCCGTATATTTTTGGGCGCATACAATGCGTCACCCAGCAAAGGATGCCCCAGATGGGACAGATGTACGCGAATTTGGTGTGTGCGGCCTGTGTGAATGCACACTGTCAGCAGGGAGACGCTTTGATCAGGAGCGCTCCAGAGTCGTTTCCAGGTTGTTTGTGCAGGTTTGCCGCCATGCGCCTGTGGAAGCACCGACATCTTGATCCTGATTGTCGGGTGCCGTCCCAGCGGCTCCAGACACTGCCCTTCGGACGACGGCATGCCGCTTACAATGGCCAGATATTCCTTGTAGACCTTGCGTCGGGCAAAAGCATCACTCAGGGCAAGACGCGTGGGTTCGTCAAGAGCAGCCAGCAAAAGACCGCTTGTGTCTTTGTCCAGCCGATGCACAATGCCCGGGCGTGATCCCCCAAGTCGGGTAAGTTGCGGGAAATGCCCAAGCAGGCGTTGCACCAGCGTGTTGTCCGGACAGGATGGGCAGGGATGCACAGTCAGGCCTGCAGGTTTGTTGCAGACAAGCAGATACTCATCTTGCCAGAGTATTTCTACCCGGCGCTTTTCAGCAGTCAGTATCTTGTGCGCCGCAGGGAGGCGTAACGACACGCGCTGACCGAATCGTGTCCGGGCAGCGGGGCGTGTCATGACAAGGCCATCGATAAGGCACAATCCGGCAAGCACGGCTTTTTGCAGTGCCGCCCGTGACAGTTCAGGCACGGCGTCCCGCAAAACACGATCCAGCCGCTGCCCAACCGTTTTCTCGGTGATCAAAAGCTCAATGTCGTTCAAAAACGTGCGTCCGCAGGCGTAGACAAGGTACGGAGACGATCGCCGAAGGTCGTCGTCCGGTACAAATTTTTCAGTTCCATCCCGGGCGTGACAGATGTCACAACAGCCCGCCCGATGACAAGACGGCTGTTGTCGTTTTTGCCGTCAACAACGCGCACGCCCCATATATTGTGAAAAATGGCGGGACGTCCTTTATATTCCCCGACATAGAGAGCAACGTGACCACGCAGACCAACCAGGCTTAAAAAAGGCACGCCATGTGCCAGAACAGCTGCTTCTTTTTCCGGAAGGCTCAGTTCTTTCAGTGAGATGACAAGACCTGTGCGCGCCTGTGCACCGGAATTGCGCGGCAGCCAGATGCCGAACGGTGTAAAAATTTCACGGGTCAGGGCAGAACAGTCCCTGGCTCCGAACATGCCGCCCCAGCCGTAGCGCTGGCCCATCATGACATTGCCCACATTAGCCGCATTGCCGGCAGTCAACGGCAACGGCTTCACCACGGCTTCGCCGCGAACGAGGGATACTTCGCTTATCCGCGCCGCGCCCTCTGATCCTTTGACGGGAAACAACACGCGCAAACCGCCGCCGGCATTTTTTCCGGACAAAGGCAGTACCGTGCCGATGTTGGCCAGAGAACCGGGCAAACGCACATTGTCCCGCACCAAAGCCGTATAAGCGCCATTGCGGTAGAGCAGTTTAAAGCGGTCGTCCACAAACGCCACGTCATCCGCATCCACCCAGCCGCCCGCAACCGGGCATTCCACGAAATGCCAACGTCCGTCGAGCGTCGTGTGCGTGATGAGAAGCGGCGTTCCCGGCGGCAGTTCCGAATACTGGAAATGGTCAAACGGATCTGTTCCGGGATCAAACGTTGCTTTTGAAAAACGAGGCTCATGTGTGGGCATTTCACGCAAGTCTGTTTTTCGCAGTGTGATTGCATGTTCCCGACGCGACGGAAAATTCCGCAAATGTGCATTACGCTTGAGGCTGTCCCATTCTGCCTGCAGCCACGGAACGCCGGCTTGCCTGTATCCACGAGCCGTGCGGAATATGACGGCCACGTCGTTCCTGTGCATGGAAGCGTTTCGCATGTCCCAGGCGCTGAAAAATATCTGGTTGAAGCGTGCGTCCAGATCTGCCTGTACTGCCCGGCTGATCAACTCCTTATCAAAACCTGCAATGGCAGCGTAGACATTTAAATCCTGTGGAAAACGGCGTATGTCGTCCACTGTCCCCATCCATGCAGTCAATGCCGGCGCAGAAACTGGAGTCTTTAGTCTGCCTCCGCAGGACACGAGCATGAACAGGCAAAACAGCATCAAGCCGGCGTGTGAAACGCGGCGTGAAGCCGGCCGTACCTGGTTCCACTCCATGGCGGTCAAAGAATCAATATGCGTATCCGGCAATGCGTTCTTTACCTGAAATTTTTTTGGCATATTTATGATATCCTAAATGTGTACTTATAGATGCATATATTATTGCTGTCCGGTCAAGGGGTAAAAGTCCGAAATCTGGTAATCCTCTCTAAGGGTATTCAGAAGTAGAGCCTATGCCGCTAGGTTTCTTTGCTGGCAGGAGAAAGACCGCCGTTCGACTGTTTGGGTCGTTCGTTGTTATACATCCAAAGCCGGCGTGCAGCAAAATCCTGCACTTCCTCAAAAGTTTCAAAGAGATACTGATTGAGCCGGTCATAGCGCACTGTCCGGTTGCAGCGTTCAATATACCCGTTCTGCTGGGCTGTGACCGGTTTGGATATAGCGGATTCCTACCTCCCTCTTTATAACACAATCCTGCAAATATGACCGCGTAATACGTACTGCGGGGAGCGAAAAGTCAATCTTCATGCTTAAGCTCAATAGACATTCAGCAGGCGAATACTTCGCCCCTCTCAGCCAGGCATGGCCTTAATTTCATTCTTGCTCTGGAACAGCCTTTGCACTATTGTTGAGCTGTCAGGATGTGTGTGGCGTTTTGTAATGACAAGCTCTGAATATGGAGAAGGAGAGAGTATGTCCATTGATTTCGTTGTGCATGAAGAAGCCGATGGGGTCGGAGTTGTGGTGGTGGAAGGCATCAAGGCGGGACAGGATTGCACAGGCTGGATTATGCAGGAGGACAGAACTGTTGCCTGCAAGGTGCTTGATGATATTCCTATCGGGCACAAGGTGGCTCTGAGAGATTTTGTCGTCGGAGATACTGTGATCAAGTACAACACGGATATCGGCAGGGCTGTGGCATCCATTAAAAAGGGCGGGCATCTGCATGTGCACAATGTAAAAACAAAGAGGTGGTAGGAGATGCAAACAACATTTTATGGCTATCGCCGCGACAATGGTCGGGTCGGCATTCGCAATCATGTCGTCATCCTGCCGCTTGACGATCTTTCCAACGCCGCCTGCGAGGCTGTGGCCAACAACATCAAGGGTACGATGGCTCTGCCGCACGCCTATGGCCGTCTGCAGTTCGGCGAAGATCTTGATCTGCATTTCCGCACAGTTATCGGCACAGGCTGCAACCCCAATGTGGCCGCTGTTGTGGTTATCGGCATTGAGCCGGTCTGGACGCAGCGCATTGTGGACGGCATTGCCGAAACCGGCAAGCCGGTCGCCGGATTCGGGATTGAAAAACACGGCGATCTGGAAACAATTATGCTTGCGTCCAAAAAAGTCAAAGAATTTGTTCACTATGCCACAGAGCTGCAGCGTGTGAAATGCAAGGTCAACGAACTGTGGGTCTCGTGCAAATGCGGTGAATCAGACACAACTTCCGGCATCGCCTCCAACCCCACTGTGGGCAACGCATTTGACAAATTGTGGGAAGCCGGCGCGACAACGATATTTGGCGAAACCACAGAGATCACCGGGGGCGAGCACCTTGTCATGGACAGGTGCGTCAATAAGGAAGTGCGGGCCAAGTTCAAGTTTTTCTTTGACCGTTATGCCAAGGTTGTGGATGAGCATAAAGTTGATGATCTTTGTGACTCTCAGCCGACCAAGGGCAATATTGAGGGCGGCCTGACAACCATTGAGGAAAAAGCGCTGGGCAATGTTCAGAAAATAGGCCGCAAAGCGCCGGTCATCGGTTGCCTTGACAAGGCTGAAGCCCCAACCGGGCCAGGGTTGTGGTTCATGGATTCTTCTTCCGCCGCAGCGGAAATGGTGACGCTTGTTGCGGCAGCTGGCTTTGTTGTCCATTTCTTCCCGACAGGTCAGGGCAACATTATCGGCAATCCCATTCTGCCGGTGATCAAGCTTTCAGCCAACCCGCGCACTGTCCGCACAATGAACGAACATATTGACGTGGATGTTTCAGGCATTCTGCGCCGCGAGCTCAATCTTGATCAGGCCGGCGACAAACTGCTTGAAATGATGTTCCGCACCTGCAACGGGCGGAATACTTCGGCTGAAACACTGGGACACAGGGAATTCATCATGACGAAATTGTATGAAAGCGCCTAGCGAAGCAAGCGGCGCAAGCGCACAAAGCGTCGCCTGCCTGGAAAGCAGATGACGGCGCTTTGTGCGCTTGCGGGGAGTTGCGGTGCCGCAGCGGTTGACTTTGACGGCAACACTGGAAATCTTCAATTAGTTAGATTGGGTGATGCTACTTCCCATAGAAATAAATATAATATAAAAAGGAGACTATATGAAATTTATCTTATTTTTGATTTTCGTCTTGATATTATTTGGGGCGTCGCCAATATGTAGTCATGCGGTAGTAAATATTTGTGGTCAACAAAACAACTCGGTAAAGGTCTACGTTGACGGTAAAGTCATTGATGCCGCAAATATCCAATGCAACCCTAAAGGAAGTAAAAAGGGTTCTGAAGGGTGGGTGATTTACAGTACTGATGGGGCCGGATATCATTTCCCTCTCACCACAAGGATATTTGACAAAAGTACACGGAGTGAGATGAGATGTACACATTATTCTCATAATTAAAAGGAAGACATATGAAAACTGTGGTATTTTTGATGATAGCTTTTGTGATGTTTTTGTCAATATCTGTTTGTAGTTATGCGGCAAGAGAAGATTACATGTGTAAAACATGTAAAATTCTTCATGTTGAAGACAATGGTACAAAAGTTGAAAAATAGTGGAAATCAGATGAATTCTTAACCAGGCAGACAAGGAGTGTGTCCCGTAGATTTGGATGCTCGGCACGGGTCTTAATTGAGGTTCGTTTGCGGTTGCCGCAATCCTAAGCCCCTGCATGAGCTTTAACCTGTTATATCAGTCGGAGGTTCCATCGGAGGTTCCATGAAAACGCGTTTTTTTACGGCAGCTGCCTTGGCGGCAGCCCTGTTGCTGTCTTTGACGAACGGCGCGGCCTATGCCGAATATCCCGACAAGCCCGTCAACATGATCATCGCCTTCAGCGCCGGCGGATCAAGCGACGTGCAGGCCCGCATCATGCAGAAATACTGGGATAAACTCGTCCCGCAACAGTGGACCTTTGTCTACAAGCCCGGCGCCGGCGGTGCTATCGGTTTCGGCGAAATCGCCATGGCGAAAAAAGACGGTTACACCATCGGCGGCATCAACATTCCGCATCTGATCATCCAGGCTGTCACGCAAAAAGCGCAGTTCAAACTGGCTGATTTTGACTACATCTGTCAGGTGGTCAATGACCCGCAGTGTGTTGTAGTGCGCAAGGACAGCGCCCTGAAAAGCGTCAAGGAAATGTTTGATTACGCAAAGGCCAATCCCGGCAAGCTCAAGGTCGGGCTTGTCGGCCCGAACAGCGGGCACCATCTGATGTATTTCGACGTGCAAAAGAAGGTCGGCTTTCCTGTCACGGAAGTGTTTTACAAGGGTGCCGCAGACCAGAACGTGGCTCTGCTCGGTGGAGAGGTTGACGTAGTGTTCGGCAATCTGAACGACGTCATGCGCAGCCTTGAAGAGATGTGCGTGCTTGCCCTTGCCGGTGAAAAGCGCAACGACTTTCTGCCTGACGTGCCCACGCTGCGGGACGAAGGCTTTGACATCGTGTCCGACATACGCCGCGCCTTTGTAGCGCCCAGCGGCATTCCCGCCGGACACCTTGCCTTTTTACGCGACGCGTTCAAAAAGATATGCACAAACCCCGACTATCTCAAAGACATGAAAATAGCCGGGCAGCCGGCCGAATATCTGGACGGCGAGGCATTGCTCAGGCACATGCAGTCGCTGGACGCGGACATCAAGGCCGCGTTCGCGAAAAAATAATGCGAACGCTCGGCCGGCGCTGTTGCCCGGAAACGCGCTACCCGGACAACAGCGCCCGGCTGTTCTTTCATACCTATACTTTTTCCTGCAGGAGCGCTCATGAATGACTTTATCCTGCCCGTCCTCGCGAATCTTTGCGATCCGCTGAATATTTTTTTGATGGTAGCAGGTCTTGCCGGAGGAATTATCATAGGTGCCTTGCCCGGCCTGACCGCCACCATGGGCGTCGCGCTCATGGTGCCCGTCACCTTCGCCATGGACGCGACAAGCGGCCTGATCATGCTGGGGGCCATCTACGCCGGCGCAATTTACGGCGGCTCCAATGCGGCCTGTCTCATCTGCACGCCCGGCACACCCTCTTCCGTCGCCACCACCTTTGACGGCTGGCCCATGTGTCAGTCCGGCAGAGCGGACAAGGCGCTGATCACGTCGTTGCTGTCTTCCTCTTTCGGCGGTACTGTCGGCAACGTCTTTCTGTTGTGTCTGGCCGCGCCGCTGGCCCGTTTCGCCCTCAAGTTCGGGGGGCCCGAATCTTTCTGGCTGTGTCTGTTCGGCCTGTCCACCATTGCCGTCATGTCTTCTGGCAATATGCTCAAGGGCCTTGTGTCTGGCGCCATAGGCATGCTGGTGGCCACAGTGGGGCTTGACCCCCACGCGGCGTTGCCGCGTTTCACGTTTGAGTATTATCCGCTGATCCAGGGCGTGGAAGTAATACCAGCCATGATCGGCCTCTTTTCCTTTTCACAGGTGCTCTATCTGATAGGGAGCTACAAGCCCTTTATCGCAACGTATAACCCGAACAAGGGCGCGTTCGGCCAAGTCGTGCGCGAGCTCGCCGGCAAATGCAAGGTGGTGCTCCTCCGTTCTTCCGTCATCGGCACACTGGTCGGCATGTTGCCCGGAGCAGGCGGCGAAATAGCCGCGATTATCGCCTACAATGAAACCAAGCGCTGGGACAGGAATCCTGACCGTTTCGGAACGGGCGTCATCGAAGGGGTGGCTTCCAGCGAGAGCTCGAACAACGCCGTTATCGGCGGTTCGCTCATTCCCATGCTCACGCTGGGCATTCCAGGCAGCGCGGTGGCCGCCGTCATTCTGGGCGCGCTGCTTGCCAAGGGCATACAGCCCGGCTTCAAGGTGTTCACGGTTACCGGCGATCTGGCCTACACGTTCATTATGTCGCAGTTCGTCGTCAATCTGCTCATGATTCCCATAGGCCTGCTGCTCATCAAACTGCTTGTGCGCCTGCTCAGCATACGCCTGACCTTCGTCGCCATCGGCATCGTGATGCTCTCCGTCATCGGATCCTACGCCATACGCAATAGCATGCTGGATATCTGGATTGTCCTGATTTTCGGCCTGCTGGGTTACTTCTGCAACAGGGTCAAGTTGGACACCGGCGCCATGGCCCTAGGCATCATTCTCGGCCCCATGATTGAGGAAAATTTTGGCAAATGCGTCGGTCTTTCCAAGGCTTCCGGCGGCTCGGTCATCCAGGTGTTTCTGGAAAGCCCCATCGCCCTGTTGCTCATCGGCTTTACCCTGCTTTCACTGGTGACGCCCCTTTTGCTGGACTGGAAGCGTAAGCGCGCCGCGGCCGAAGGGCAGGACACCGGCGCTGCCGGCGTGGGGGTTTCCGGCGCCGCCAATGTGGCCGCCGGGATTTTCTCCCTGGCAGTCTCGGCCGCTTTTTACACGCAACTGGGCGAACTGGAAGGCGTCGGCAAAAGCTATCCGCTGCTTATCCTGTGCTTTATCACTCTTGTGGGGGGGTATGTGCTGCTCCACGGTCTGAATCAAAGGTGCAAGAGCGCGGGCGGTGCGCCGCAGAACGACGGGGAGCCTGTGGCGTACCGCCGTGTGGCGTTCATCGCCGCGGCCTCCGTCGTCTATGTGGTTCTCATTCCCATCCTGGGATTCTATGCGGTGAGCGCTGTTTTCCTTTTCGGATCGGCCATGCTGCTCAACGACTCGCAGACTTCGCCATTCAGGGCGGCCTGCCTGTTGACGGTGATCATGTGTACTGTCGTCTGGGCCGGCTTTGCCAAACTGCTGAATATTCCGACCCCGGAAGGGCTGCTGTTCTAAGACAAGGAGCACGGAGGGTGAACACGTCGCTTGGAGACTGTGGTGGAAGCCTTGCTTGACGCCGAGCTTGACGGCATATCCTCACACGGCCTTTCCCGTCTGCCTTTTTACGCCGATCGGGCAATGTACGGCAAAGTGCGCGCGAACGCCGTTCCTGTGACGACAAACCCGGCTCTCGGCGTTGTGCTGGGTGACGCCTGTAACGGTTTTGCTTTTCCGGCCATAAACGCCGGTCTGGATGCGGCGTTTGCGCGCGTAGCGGAGCAGAGGGCGTCTGTTCGCTGGGTGTCAGGCGCTCGCACCACTGCGGCGTTCTGGGGCATTTTGTGGAAAAAATAGCCGCTCACGGACTGATTGGTCTGGCTTTTGCCAACTCGCCCGCCGCCATGGCCCCGTGGGGAGGGAGAAGGCGCGTTTTCGGCACGAACCCGTTGGCCTTCGGGGGGTGTCCGCGACTGCGGGGAGCCTGTCGTCATTGACCTTTCTTTGAGCGTTGTCGCGCGCGGCAAAGTCATGCTTGCCAGACAGTGCGGAGAAAAGCTGCCTCCCGGCTGGGCGTTGGACGTCGATGGCCGTGAGACCACAGACCCGGACGCGGCCCTTGCGGGCACTATGACGCCGCTGGGCGGGGCCAAGGGCGCGGCTTTGGCCATGATGGTGGAAATATTGGCCGCAACGCTCACCGGGTCGAGCCACGCGTCCGAGGCCAGTTCACTTTTTGACGCGCATGGGCCGCCGCCCAATTTGGGGTAGTTCTTTTTGCTGATTGATCCGAAGCCCTTCAACCCTGCGTTTCTGTCTCGGGTAGAGGCGCTGTGCAACGATGTTTTGAGTCAGGAAAACACGCGTTTGCCGGGAATGCGACGGCAACAGGAGCGCCGCGCCAGAGAGCGCGCCGGTCTGAGCATTCCCGTCGGGCTGCTTGCCGAACTGCGGCGCTGCGCCGGCGTGTCAGCTCTCGGCAAAGGGTTTCCAGAGCACGAACAGGGCGACGAACAACCCCGCGCACAGCGCGTACACCGTGTTGATGCCGAGCAGAGCGTTCAGGCTGTATGCCAGCAGAGGGCCAAAGGCCGCACCCATGTCCGTCAGCAGGGCATAGGCCATGAGCAATGAATGACCCCCCGCCTCTGCGGACGCATTCGCAGCGCCTGTGTCCGCCAGGGTGGTCAATGCCGTGGCTGTGGCGCATGCGAACCAGAGGGGCAAGGGCAGTGGCAGGGCCAACAGGGCGAAAATGACAGCTCCGCACCCGAAGGCGTACAGGAAAAGAAGCTGCCACCCGTAACGGGCGTCAGCGAGTTTTCCTGTCAGGGGTGCGAGCCAGGGTTCACAGCCCCAGCGCAGGGCCTGCAATATGCCGGCCAGCGTGGCCGTGCCCAGACTGAACACTACGGCACAGAAGCGCAGGCCGACCATGTCCGCCAGCATCCTCCCCCGAGCATGCCGGCGAGGCTCCCCAGGCGGTACAAGCCGTTGTACAGGCCTCGTGTCGTCGGTGTGGAGATTTTCAGGATACAGAACAGAGAGCCGAGGCGCAGCAGGGACCAGGCAAGACCCCAGACGCAACGGGCCAACACCCACCAGACAAGGCCCTGCAGGAAGCCGTAAGAAAGGGTGGTCAGTATGCCGAGCAGCATCGCGATGCAGACGCCCGTGCGTTCACTGATACGGGAATACAGGCGTCCGATGAAAGGGTTGAGGGGAAGTCGCACCAGGCGGTTGACCGAGAGCAGGGCCCCCACCTCCCACAACGAGGTCAGACCGGCCTGTTGAAAATACACGGGCAGCACAGTGTAGAGCATGGAATCGCCCATCAGGCACAGGGCGGTGACAAGCGCGAATACACTGATATGTCGTCTGTTTTTTGCATCATCCATGGCAAGTTGTCTGCGGATTCCATAAGAAGGCATCTCGTGAGCAAGCCCGCCCTGTGCGCCTGTCAGGATATAATAAACATGGCTCTAGAGCATCAGGTTTTTGGCGAGCAACCTTTTGAAGCTGCCGATAAGCTGCTCCAGCGGCTGATCGTATTGCCACTTGCCTGCACACCTCTGACAGGTTTCTGTGTGAGGGACTGTGCGTAAACTATCCAGTCCACAGCCATTGGATGCTTGCGGTACACACGCCGTATGCGATTTCGCCCGCGATGCTCAAAAAGGAATTCTCGCCCAAAGATTTTTCTGTCGAGGTCAACCAAACATGGCGCGTCCGCGCGTTGTATGCTCCTTCATTTCTCCTTCACCGGTATCGACGACACAATCCCGGCCAAATGTTCGGCCATACGACATACCAGCGCGCTCTGCGCCCGGACGAAATCATCACAAGCATTGCCGTGCGCTGTTTCCTCATCTGCATACACACCTTGACAAAGAATTTCATCATGTTTGTTTTTCAACGTCCAGCGTGTTTCTATATGCGTCTTACCGGCCAATGTGCCGTCAAGGCGCTGCACGTCCAGAAAAAGAACCATATCGCCGCCCTCATCATCTGCAGCCGTCACGGTAATGCCGTTGGCAAAAAGACGCGGGGCAAGTTCTTCCCGCACAACGCGGCGTACGCCCTGACCCAACGGTTCAGCCCAGACATCGAACTGCGCTACCATAAGACGCGCTTTCCCGGCAACGCGATACACAATGCCGTTACGATCCAGATATTCCGGAACGACAACACGGGCAACGCGCAGACTCTTCGCCGGCAGACTGTCGGCTTTTACGGGAGTCACGGAACCCTCCAGCAGATAGTACGCCACAGGCGTGCTGCGGCTGCACGCGACAAGCAGCATAACAAGCAAAAATAACGTCCGGCGCGCCATTAGCATGCTCCTTATTCTCAAAATGTTATTCTCCTGTCATTCAAGGCTTTTTGCCCCGCACTAAGACTTCGGGGTTGTGTTCCAGCATGTCGGCCAAATTGCGCAGAGAGCGTGCTGCGGATGTTCCTTCCTGCAACAGACGATGCAAGTCATGCACAGTCGGCGAATCCCGCCGCACAAGAGCTTCCGCAGAATTAGCAACGTGACGCAGTTGTGCGACCGTCTCAGCCAGAGCGCGCATGGCTTCGCGAAAGGCTTTCATGGCTTCGGGCGTTTGTTCGCGCACAATGCGGGCAGCACCATCAATCTGCGTCAGGGCGTCGTTTGCAGTTTTGATCATCTCGCCGTTTTGCAAAAGCTTTTGCGTCTGCGTAAACGTGTCGGCAAAGGCGGCTATCCCCTGCTTAAGTTTCCCGTCAGACAAGGCCAGAACAAGATCGTTCAGAACAACATCCAGAGAATGCAGTATCTGCTCAAGCGGCACCTTTGCCAGCGCGCGCTGCAACGCGTCAATGGGCGAAGGAACAGTAGGAATTTCCAGTTCAGGAGTGGTAGAACGATACAAGGGCGTGGTTTCCGGATGAAAATCCAGCTCAATGCAATACTTGCCGGTAACAAAGCTCTGCAATTGCAAGCGCGCGCGCATGCCACGGTCCACCATTCGGCGCACCATTTCCTGCTCAAAATTTTCTGTAACGCCGGCCACACTGTCGTTGCGCATAATGGTTTTTTCATCAATGCGAATAAACACAGGTATGGCCACATTCTGCTTCTGCTCATCAGCCACAAGATTGATATGCGTGACGCTGCCCATGGGCACGCCGCGAAAAACAACTGGCGCGCCGATGGAAAGCCCGTTCACCGAACCATCAAAATAGAGCACATATTCCGTGTCATCACTGAAAAAACGTCTTGTGCTGAGCAAAAATAGACCCGCGACAAAAAGGACAAAGCCACCCAGCACAAAAGCGCCTACAGCCGTTTTATACCGCTGTGCATTCATACTTTTCCCCGTGTCAGAAAATGTCGGGCGTTGACTTCCGTTTTAGGATCACGCGCAAGATCAGCCGGCCTGCCGGCGGCGGTTACTGAACGGCTTTGTACGTCCAGATAGACACTGTTGTCAGCAATGGCAAAAATACTCTGCAATTCATGAGAAACAATCACACAACTTGTGTTCAACGTTTCACGCAGCTCCAAAATCAAATCATCCAGCATACGCCCGCTCACAGGATCCAACCCGGCAGAAGGCTCATCCAGAAAAAGAATCTGCGGATCCAATGCCAGCGCCCGCGCCAGCCCGGCCCGTTTGCGCATACCGCCGCTGATTTCTGAGGGATAATAATCCTCAAAGCCGGCGAGACCCGTCAACGCCAGCTTCAACAAAGCCTGCTCACGGATTTCCTGTTCCTCCAACTCCGTATACTGTTGCAGCAAAAGTCCTACATTTTCCGCCAGCGTCATTGAACTCCATAACGCGCCGTTCTGAAAAAGCACGCCTACGCGGCGCATGACGTTGCGCCGCGCCTCTTGGTCTCCCCCCCAGAAATCCGTATCACCGTAAAAAATCCGTCCCGCCTGTGGCGCTTTCAAGCCCATGAGCACGCGCAACAATGAGCTCTTGCCTGATCCGGACACTCCCATAATACAAAAAATTTCTCCTGCGCGCACGTCAAAGCTGACATGGCGCATGAGCACGCGGCCGCCAAACCCCACCTGCAGATCGCGCGTGCATATCCTGACTTCGCACTCTTGCTGAAGCATACCTACACCCCCAGCACGGTGCAGACAACAGTTATCACGGCCGTTGCCACAATAATCCCTACAAGAGCATGCACAACCGCCGTTGTCACGGCAAGTCCCACAGCTCCGGCGCTACGCCCGCAACGCATGCCGTGAAAACAGCCGGACAGCGCGATGATAACGCCAAAAAACGTTCCGTAAACAAGGCCGACAAGAACGTGCCTGAAAGGCGTCATCTGAACAGTGGCGTTGAGATATTCATACGGGTTCAGCCCCATCATCGTAACGCCCACCAAATAGCCGCCGGCTATGCCCATGATGTCGGCATACAGCGTCAGCAACGGCGTCATGGCAGTCAAGGCGAGCACACGCGGCAAAACCAGAAAATCCACAGGATAAATGCCGGCTGCGGAGAGAGCGTCCACCTCTTCATTTACCTGCATTGCGCCTGTCAGGGCAGCATAGGCCGCTCCAATCCGTCCGGACATGACCACACCAACCATCATGGCGCCCATAATGCGCAGCATGCCTATGCCGACAAGTCCTGCAACATAGACTTGCGCGCCGAACTGTGTTAACTGCACCCACCCGACAAAAGCCAGAATCAGACCAAAGAGCAGACTTGTGAGCGAAACAATAGGCAGCGCCCGCACACCGCATTCGTGCACGACTTCCATGAGATCCTGCAGTCGCATATGAGACTGCCCGCGTACAAGACGCTGAAATGAAGCGACGATTTCCCCCAAAAAATAAAAAAAATCGGCAAGATCGGGGAGAAGGGCAAAAACCCGCCCCCCAAGAGCTGATAAAAACGTCTCGTCTGTTTGCCGCCTGATGACGTCCGCCCCCGCAGGAGCGGACAAGGCCAAGGACAAAAGCCGCGTGAGACCTTCTGGCAAATTGAGATTCACGGTGAGACCGCGCTTGCGCGCTGTCCTGATGACGCGCACAAGAAATACGAGCAGGCTCGTGTCCCACTGGTTCAAGTCATCCGCGTCCAGACTCAGCTCCCGCACACGCGCATCCGTAAAGCGTTGCAGAACAAAGTGTGCCTCTGCCGGCAAATTGTCTCCCATACACCACCGACCGCACACGCTGACACGCAGAAGGCGGCCCTGTTTGCGGGTCTCTGCCTGCACAGACGCATGCGCTGCCACTTCCTGCGGATTTGATTGCATTATGATAATATAATAGCCTGAGCATCCTGCACGCGCAAGCGCGTCCGCGCCGCAATTATAGGGCAACGACAAATATGCTTACGCCAGATATACAGTTGCAGCCGATGGTTAACCATAAGACATCCTGACTCTTAGGCCGGCCCGTATACATTTGTAAGCACATAGACGTTGAGAGCATCGCTGTTTACAATTTATTGTAAAATGTGTTCGCTCAATGGATGCCGGATGACGCGGCCATAACACCTATGAAAATATAGTATTAGAATTTGTGCCTCCGTGGTGTGGAACAACAGGCCGTATTGTTTCGGTTTGATTGTCTTTTCTCAAATTTTTTTAAATCTGTGGAGCATAGTGTGGGGCAGATTTGCCCCACAAACAAAAAAGGACTTAGATTTTACTCTAATTCCTTGATTTTTTTGGCGTCGCCAACGGGATTTGAACCCGTCTTAACGGCTTGAGAGGCCGTCGTCCTAACCGGATAGACGATGGCGACAGCGGGATAATGCTAGATAACGCAGGGAAAGTTGTCAAGAAATTTGATGCACTCTGGCGAGCGTCACACGCCGGTCTGTTTGTCGGGCTTCGGAGATCTGCGGTCGGCGTTTTGTTCGCGGAAGGCGCGCAAGCGCAGTTCATCCACAATGGTTTTTTCATAGTCCGGCGAGAAGTTAACTTCAAAGCGCAGATCCGAAGAGAGCAGGCGTTCGATGCGTTGCGTTTCTTCCCATATCTCCAGCAGTTCTTCGTTTGCCAGCGCTTTGACGCGTTCAGCAAATGAGGCTTCGTCGTAAAACGGGACACAGGAACCCATGTTACCCCCTTTTTGCGTGAAGAAAATTTTGAACAGGTTTCAGCGCGATCAGCGTTTTGTCCATGACGTCACCCCTTCAGGCCGGGGTGCAGGCCGTCGCCAAGGTCGTCCATGTAAGCGCGCTCATCGGCGAGCGTCCTGTGAATATCCGTGCATTGGTGACGGTTGATGACATGGCGTTACAGGTTCGGCGCGGGCACGTCCGCGCCTGCGAAAATTTGCGCTGTTTTGGTGAGGCGCACACGTAAACGCAATGCGTCTTCCCGTCCCAAGGGCTTAAGAATCGCAAGGCAAAAGGCCAGAGGCGACAGATACACCGTACGCCAGTCCGCCGTAAATGTCACGGTCGCGCCGCCGCGCCGCGGTTGTTGGTTTTGCGCCGTGTCCGGCGGGGCGCTCTCCCAACTGTGGAGAATCGGCCGTATGTTCGTTGAGCGCAGCCCGTTTTTTGTCTTGCGCAAATAGGTAAAGGCGTCCAGCGCGGCAAACTGTTCGAAACACCGCGCGGCCGGGTTGTCGTCCTCACAGGCGTGCAGGCTGAGTGAAAATTTTTCCTTGGAGGCGAGTTCGGTACGGCGGCTTTTGATAAATTTTTCCACGCGAATAACGTCCATGCCTGGAGGAAGCACGGGGGAAAGGCGTTGCGCCACCGTCTCGGGAGCAAGGGCCGTGCGCAGCGTGATGACAAACCATTCGGCAAGACTTTGTACGCCGACCGGCAGGGCGCGGCCGAAAGAAAGCAGCGGCAGCGGGTGAAAACCCTGGGAAAAAGCCGACGGCAGGGCCGCGTGGCGCAGGGCTCGGTCCAAAACGGCCTGAAGTTCCAACTGGCTTAAAAAGGCACAGTCCTCTGTTTTACTGTGCCATATGCGGTAGGTTGCGGCCTTGACGGTCAGGGTGGCGGCGATTTGCGGCGGGCGATTTGCGCGCGCGCGGCAGATCAGCCGACCTTCGGCGTCGCGGGCGGGCAGGTAGGCGTCCTGATCGCGCATGGGAAAAACAAGACGGTTCGCGTGCGCGTTCGTTCCGACGCGCGGCAGACGGGAGGGCCCCGCTTTGGTGTCGCAGGCGCCGCACTGGCGGCAGACATTGTAGCGGCAATCCCCGGAAATTTTTTCCCTGAGAGCGCGGGCGCGTTCCCGCAACAGAAAATTTTCAGAAATGCCGGCCTCCAGATGGCTCCAGGCAAGCGGCGCGCCGGGCGTGCGCGGCCCTGTGAAGGCTTCCGCGTCAAGGCCGGATTCTTCAAGCGCCGCGAGCCAGGGTGCAAGGTCAAAGCTGTCCGCCCAACTGCAAAATACGGCGCCCTTGTGAAAGGCCTTTTCCACCACGTCCGCCATGCGGCGGTCCGCGCGGGACAAAATGCCTTCCAGCCGGCTCATGGCCGGTTCATGCCAGCGCAGCTTCAGGCATTTCTGCCCCCTGAAGATGTCGCGCAGAAGGTTGATTCTCCGGCTCATTTCTTCGGAAGATATCTGCGCTTCCCACTGAAACGGGGTGAATGGCTTGGGTACAAAGGGCGACACGGCGGCCGTCACCTGCATGCGGGGCGCACCGCAGCCCGCCGCGTCGCGTACCTTGCGGCATAATTCGGCTATGGCGGCAATGTCTTCGTCCGTTTCCGTCGGCAGACCGATCATAAAATAGAGTTTGACCTGCCGCCAGCCGTGCTCCAGCAGTTTTTGCGCGTGCAAAAGCAGGTCTTCTTCGCTCACGCCCTTGTTGATGACGTCGCGCAGACGCTGGCTGCCGGCCTCCGGGGCAAGGGTGCAGCCTGTGCGGCGCAGCTCGGCCATGCGTTCCAGAATTTCGTCGTCAATGGATCCCACGCGCAAAGAGGGAAGGGAAAGGCTCACCTGTTCGGCGGCGCAGTGGTCCAGCGCGTTGCGGCAGAGTGTCTTGAGGGCGGAAAAATCGCCGGCGCTCAACGCAAGAAAGGAAATTTCATCAAAGCCTGTTTCTTTGAGACAATCGCGCACTAGGGTCATGACGCCGGGCACAGAGCGTTCCCGCACCGGGCGGTAGACCATGCCCGCATGGCAAAAGCGGCAGCCCCGCGTGCAGCCCCGCGCTATTTCGAGCGTAAGGCGGTTGTGTACGGCGCCGACGGGCGTTATTTGTTTCACGGGGTATGGGGCCGTGTTCAGATCAGCCACAATGCGGCGCGAAGGGCGGGCATGGTCGGCAAAAAGGGGCGTCGGCGGGCCGCAGGGGCTTGCCGACGGGCCGAAAAGCGAGGGCACGTACACGCCGGACACAAGCCGTGTTTCGCGCAAAAGACGGCTTCTGCCCCAGCTGTTCTCCATCGCTGTTTCCAGCAATCGCAGTACATCGGGCAGGCTTTCCTCCCCGTCACCCAGAACCATGATGTCCATGAACGGGGCCAGCGCTTCGGCGGAGAGCAGCGCGCCGCCGCCGGCGATAACCAGCGGGCAGGCCGTCATGTCTTCAGGGCGGTTTGCTGTGCGCAGGGGAATGGCGGCCAGATCAAGCATATACAGAATATTGGTGTAGCATAGCTCGTGAGTGACGGAAAAAGCGACGCAGTGCAGGTTTTTCAGTGGGGTGTCGGATTCCAGCGTGCACAGGGGGGCCTTATGGGCGCGCAGGACGGCGGCTGCTTCGCGTTCCGGTGCCATGACCCGTTCAGCCAGCCAGCGGGGACAGCTGTTGACTATGCTGTACAGTATCTTCTGCCCGAGGTAGGACATGCCCACTTCATAGGTGTCGGGAAAGGCCAGAGCGATGCGCAGATTCACGGCATCCGCATTTTTGTGGCAGGCGCCTTCTTCAATGCCGGCGTAGCGGCTGGGTTTGGGCAGCAGGGGGAGGAGTTCGCGCATGGTTTTTGCCGGTGTGGAAATGGCATAAAAAAGGCGCGCTACGCCGCCTGTGAAGAGTCGTATTCAGTCCGCTTATATGATAAGTCCGCTGCCGCCCGCGCCGGGCGTCGCGCCGAACTGCAGCTTGCCGAGACCGCCCGCAACCGTCAGGTTGGTAGTGGCTTCAATGTATTTGTCCTGCAGTTCCTTGGGGGTATTGGCATAGCGGTACAAAAAGGCGGAGCCGTCCAGTGTGCCGGAGAAATTGGGCTCAAAGGGATAGCCATAGGGCATCATCATCATCTGCACGCCCTGCTGCGTTGGCACTGTCTGCAGGGCGGCCACCTCATTGAGGCAGTCCTTGCCCGTGTCGTATTTGCCGATGACCAGCTCGCCCGTTACCAGTTTCATCAAGCGGATATCGTACGCCATATAACATCCCGCGGGTTCAGGTTATTTTATATAAACTTTTTATAGCAAGAAGTTATATATAACCGTTTGTCGGGTCTGTGTCAAGTTTCAGTTGCTCTCAGACGCGAAAAGGCTACACTGGCTCCATGCCGCACCACGACGCTACGCAGAATGCAGTGCCGGACGATGTCCGCGCCGCGCTGGAACAGCGCCTTACCCATGTTTTTTCACGGCCGGCGTTGCTCGCGCTGGCCCTGACGCATTCTTCCTTCGCCAATGAGTCAGGGGGCGGCCAGGAGCATAATGAGAGGCTGGAATTTTTGGGCGACGCCGTGCTTGAGCTGTGCGTCTCCACAGAACTGTTCCGGCGCTTCCCGGCCGCGCGTGAAGGCGAACTGACGGCCATGCGGTCAAAGCTGATCAGCGCCGCTGCTCTGGCGGCGCGCGCCCGTGCGCTGGGGCTGGACACGCTGGTGATGCTCGGGCGCGGAGAAGAAAATCAGGGCGGACGGAACCGCGATTCTGTTTTGAGCGACGTTCTGGAGGCTGTGGTGGCCGCCGTGTACGAAGATGGTGGCTTTGCGGCTGCATGCGCGGCGGTGGGGCGCATTTTTGCGCAGTGCTGGCCCCGCGCCGGCGAAGGGGCGCGAACGGCGCCGGATTATAAAACGCGGCTGCAGGAAATAACTCTGCGCCTTTGCAAAGACAGACCGATATATGCAAGGCGGGCGGCGTACGGCCCTGAGCATGCGAAAATTTTTGAAGTCGCGTTGCGCCTGCCGGACGGCAGGAAATTTTTGGGCAGCGGCACAAGCTGCAAGCGCGCGGAACAAGATGCGGCGTGCAACGCTCTTGCGGCGCTTGAAAACGCAAATGCGAACGTGGCCGTGACGCCAGCTTCTCACAGCCGAGCGGTCGGCACAGACAAATAAGCCGTTTGGCCCGGTCCGGGGGCGACACGCCCCCTGGGGGACATCCTGTCAGCCTGTATATCAGGATTGCTTAGCCGCCTATGGGCTGTAAGGCCATCCTTGACAGCGAGTTGGCATACAAGAGTATGGCTACCGCGGTCAGAATGCGGGGATTTATCGGCCTGAATGTTCTGGTTGCTGTGTTCTCCAGCAGGTTTTGCATAGCGCCCAGATGCGCGTGTATTTTTTTTTGAAACAATGCGTTGTTGAGCATCGCCAGTGCTTCCTTGGGCTGCCTGCTGCTTGAAAATGCGGATTCAGGATGACGGGTTTACTGCGCGGGCCGGCTTTGGGCGGCGCTTCCGGCCGGGCGCAAGGAATGGCAGATGGGGCTCACCGTGGCCCGGCCGGAAAATATTTCTTCCGCCCCAGCGGCCAGCGCATGGGGCAGCACTTCATCAACGTGCTCCACAAAAATCAGTTCCAAATTTCGCAATACCTCGTCCGGCACTTCTTTCAAATCCTTTTTATTGTCGGCAGGCAGAATCACGCGTTTAATGCTGCTGCGCCGGGCGGCGAGCAGTTTTTCCCGCAGGCCGCCGATGGGCAGCACTCTGCCGCGCAGTGAAATCTCGCCCGTCATGGCAACATCATTGCGCACGGGGATGCCCAGAAGCGCCGAAGTGATGGAGGTGGCCAGCGTGATGCCTGCCGAAGGACCGTCTTTTGGGGTGGCGCCTGACGGCACATGGACATGAATGTCCACCTTGCGGTAAAAACGCGGGGCAAGCCCCAGCAGGTCGGCGCGTGAACGCACATATGAAAGCGCGGCTTTGGCCGATTCTGTCATGACGTCACCAAGCTGTCCCGTTGTGACGATGTGGCCTGCGCCGTTCATCAGGCTTGTTTCCACAAGCAGAATTTCGCCGCCGCGTTGATTGTAGGCCAGCCCTGCGCACACCCCAAC
This sequence comes from Candidatus Desulfovibrio trichonymphae, assembly GCF_002355955.1. Classification (NCBI taxonomy): domain Bacteria; kingdom Pseudomonadati; phylum Thermodesulfobacteriota; class Desulfovibrionia; order Desulfovibrionales; family Desulfovibrionaceae; genus Desulfovibrio; species Candidatus Desulfovibrio trichonymphae. The sequence goes on from NZ_AP017368.1 coordinate 161,318, forward strand.
CTGCGGGCTGTCTTCCCGTTCTTCATGTCGGTATTTTGTGACGCCGAGAAAAGACTGGAGGCTTGAACGGGTAATAGCGACGCATTTTTCAAGGTCGTCTTCCTCAACAAGTCGTATGGCTGTTTTGCGGCACAGTGTGGCTATTTCCCGCTCCAGATTGCGCACGCCCGCTTCGCGTGTATAGGTGCGGATGATTTCAAGAACGGCGTTTTCTGAAAGACGGATATTGTGTTCCTGCAGGCCGTGCTCCGTAATCTGCCGCGGCAGAAGGAAACGTTGCGCTATATGGCGCTTTTCTGTTTCAAGATAGCTTGAAAGTTCAATGAGTTCCATGCGGTCCAGCAAGGGCGGCGGTATGCTGTGCAGAGAATTTGCCGTGGTGATGAAAAAAATTTTGGAAAGGTCGTATTCCAGATCAAGGTAATGATCCATAAACATGTTGTTTTGTTCCGGATCAAGCCCTTCCAGAAGGGCAGAGGCCGGGTCGCCGCGGTAATCTGACGTCATTTTGTCTATTTCATCAAGACAAAACAGGGGATTGTTGAATTTGACTCGTTTCAGCGACTGGATAATCTTGCCCGGCATGGAGCCGACATAGGTGCGGCGATGCCCGCGTATTTCCGCCTCGTCGTGCACGCCGCCCAGCGACAGGTGCACATAGTCGCGGCCGGTGGCTCTGGCCACGGATTTCGCCAGTGAAGTTTTGCCGACGCCCGGCGGGCCCACAAAGCATAAAATAGGGCCTTTGAGCCCATGGGAGAGTTTTTGCACGGCAAGATATTCCAGAATGCGCTCTTTGGGTTTTTCAAGCCCGTAGTGATCGCCGTCCAGAATGCCGCGCGCTTTTTCTATATTTATGTCAACATGTTTTAGATTGTTCCAGGGCAAATCCAGTATCCAGTCAACATAATTGCGCACCACGGTATATTCCGCGGAGGAAGGCGGCATTGTCCGCAGTTTTTTTACTTCGCCGAGCGCCTTCAGGCGGGCTTCTTTCGGCATGTCGCGTTCCCTGAGTTTTTGCGCAAGTTCAGCCACTTCCTCCTGGGGGTCGTCGTCGCGGCCCATTTCTTTATTGATGGCCTTGATCTGCTCGTTCAGATAGTATTCGCGCTGATTGCGCTCCATCTGCGTTTTGACGCGATTTTTGATGCGTTTTTCCACAGAGGCCAGGTCCACTTCGCCCTGCAGCAGTTCATACGCCCGTTCCAGACGAACCGTCACGTCGCAGAGCTCCAGCACTTCCTGTTTTTTGTGGTAATCCACCCTGAGATGCGGCACAAGGGCGTCCGCAAGCAGGCCGGGATCCTGCAGGGCCAGCATGGACATCAGGGTTTCCTGGGAAATTTTTTTGTTGTTTTTGCCGTATTCTTCCAGCGCTTCGTGCACGGCGCGCACCAGCGCCGGCAATTCGTCCCTGCGGGTCGTCGTCGCGCCGAGTCTGTGTATGCGCACAAGCACGCAACGCGCGCCTTCGTGCAGATTCTCCCAATGAGCCCGGTACAGACCTTCAAAAAGTACCTTGATAGTGCCGTCCGGCAAGCGGAGCATCTGCAGAACACGGCTGACGACACCCACGGCGCACAAATCGTCATCTTGGGGTTTTTCCAGATCGGCCTTGCGCTGGGCCACCAGAAAAATCTGCTTGTTGTAAAAATTCTGGGCGGCTTCAATAGCTTTTATGGAAGGTTCCCGCCCGACAAAAAGCGGCATGACGGAGCGGGGGAACATAATGACCTCCCGCAGGGGCATGACCGGCAGTTCCAAGAAAGCTTCCACCCGCATCGCGTCAGACATGACTTCTCCCGATATGATCAGGCTGCAAAAATATCAATAATCAATGCAAAGGATTTTGTAAAACACTTACTGATTCCGGCGTCTGATCGCGCGGCCGGCCGCCGGTGATTTTATGACGCCTTGTCTTTCCCAACATTGCGGTCCGCGTCGAGGTCTCCGTAAAACAGCACGGGTTCCTTGCCTTTTTCAATTACGGCACGGTTGATGAGGCACTCCCGCACATTGTTCATTGAAGGCAGCTTGAACATGATGTCCAGCATGATTTTTTCCATCACGTTGCGCAGGCCGCGCGCGCCTGTTTTGCGCCCAATGGCCTGCGCGGCAATGGCATTGAGCGCGTTCGGCGTAAAGCGCAGGCTTACGTGATCAAGTTCAAAAAGTTTCTGGTACTGGCGCACCAGCGCGTTTTTGGGCTCGGTAAGAATGCGCACAAGATCCGGTTCGTCCAATTCATCCACATGGGTAATAATCGGAATGCGGCCGACAAATTCCGGAATCAGGCCGAATTTGACAAGATCCTGCGGGTGAATTTTTTCCAGAAGTTCGGCCAAGGGAATATCGCGGGCGGCGCGCACTTTTGCTCCAAAACCCATGTAACCGCCGCTCACGCGCGACGCCACAATTTTATCAAGGCCCATAAAGGTACCGCCCACAATAAACAGGATATTGCCCGTGTTCATACGGATAAATTCCTGCTGCGGGTGCTTTCGTCCGCCCTTGGGGGGGATGTTGGCCTCTGTGCCTTCAATGATTTTCAAAAGCGCCTGCTGTACGCCCTCGCCCGAAACGTCACGGGTGATGGAGGGGCCGTCGCCCTTGCGCGAAATTTTATCTATTTCGTCAATATAAATGATGCCGTTGCCCGCGGCTTCAAGGTCGTAGTCCGCGTTCTGTAAAAGCTGCACCAGAATATTTTCCACATCTTCGCCCACATATCCGGCCTCTGTAAGGGTGGTCGCGTCAGTGATGGCAAAGGGCACGCGCAGCACCTTGGCGAGCGTTTTGGCAAGCAGCGTTTTGCCGCTGCCCGACGAGCCAACAAGAAGGATATTGCTTTTTTCAAGCTCCACGTCGTCGCCGATTGCATTGGCGTAAAACACGCGCTTGTAGTGGTTGTGCACGGCCACGGAAAGAATTTTTTTGGCTTTGTGCTGACCAATGACGTACTCGTCCAGACGATTTTTTATCTCCTGCGGCAAGAGCAGGCGCTCGTTGCCCTCAGGGGCCTCCCGCTGGTCGCGGTCGATAATGTTGTTGCAGGTCTTGATGCAGGAGTCACAGATGGTTGCAGTATCCCACACGATGAGCTTGCGCACCTCAAGCTCGTTACAACCGCAAAAAGAACAGCGCATGGGCTCTTTTGTCATGGTTTTTTGTGTTTTCGACATAGGTTCAGCCGTTCTTTTTCTGCGCCGTCATGTTGCGGCGTGAAACCAGCACGCGGTCGATAATGCCGAGTTCTCTGGCTTCGTCAGGTGTCAAAAAATTGTCGCGTTCTGTGGCGGAGGCCACTTCCTCATAGGGGCGCTGCATATTTTCCGCCAGCATGCGGTTGAGTCGTTCCTTGAGGCGTAAGACCTCGCGGGCGTGTATCTCAATATCCGTAGCTTGCCCGTGGAATCCGCCCGAAGGCTGATGTATCATAATCTGACTGTTGGGCAATGCAAAACGCATGCCCGACTCGCCGGCCGCCAGCAAAAAAGCGCCCATACTGGCGGCTCGACCGATACAAACGGTAGAAACGGGTGACGAAACAAAGCGCATGGTGTCATAGACGGCCAGCCCAGCCGTCACCGAACCGCCGGGGGAATTGATATACAGGCTGATTTCCTTCTCCGGATCCTGAGATTCCAGAAAAAGCAGCTGTGCGCATATGAGCGAAGCCACAGCGTCATTTACTTCAGACCCAAGCAGCACAATGCGATCCTTGAGCAGACGGGAATAGATGTCATACGCCCGCTCTGAACGGCCTGTGGTTTCAATAACCATGGGAATTAACGACATGCTTGCCTCACAGTTGCCCGACAAAGAGTTTGCTGTAATCCGCCGCAGTTTAGGTATAATCATAAGCCTGTAAACATATTTTTTGATATTGCACATCCGCTGGCAGCGGCCTGACCTGCGCTTGGTTCCACTTCCTTCACGCGGGCCTTTGCGTAAACGAGCTCCATAGCCTTGTCGGCCAGCAGACGGTCACGCAAAGCAAAAATCATGCCTGAGCGTTCATACTGCTCGCGGAGTGTTTTAAAGTCATCCCCGCTCTGCAGGCTGGCTTGATAAATATGCGCGTTGATTTCCTGATCAGTGACGTCCAGACCTTCCTTCTTGGCAATAGAGAGCATAAGCACGTGATATCGCGTTATCTCTTCAGCCTGTGGCAGCACTTCCACGCATAGCGTGTCAGGGCTTTTGCCCAGTGATTCCAGACTCTTTCCATAGCGTTCCAAGCGGGCTTTCTGTGCGGCGAGCAGGGTGTTGATCTGTATGTCCACCATGCTTTGGGGCAGGGGGAACTTCGTCATTTTCAGCAGTTTGTCCAGAATGTTTTTCTGGGTCGCGCTCTTGTTCAGGTCAGTGCGACTTTTGACATAGCTGTCGCTGATATTTTGCTTGAGCTTGTCCACAGTTTCAACGCCAAGGCTTTTGGCCAGTTCATCATTGAGTTCCGGCAGCTTGCGTTCTTTGATGGCGTGCACCTTGACCTTCATGGTCACGGTTTTTCCGGCCAGATCCCTGGCGAGAAAGTCGTCGGGAAAGCGGATTTCGCTCTCGCCTTCCTGCCCGTACTGAATTGTTTTGACGAGAGCTTCAAAATCTTCCAGAGCCTGACGTTCACCCAGCGCCAGATTGAAATTTTCGGAGTTGACGCCTTCAACGGCTTTACCGTTTTCATATGCGGCGAAGTCGAGGCTCACCACCTGACCGTCCACGGCCGGACCAAGGCCGTCCACCGGCAAAAGCTGCGCGCGGTCGCGGAGGATTCGCTCTATAACATCTGTCACGACCTCTTCTTTGAGGACGACCTTTTCTTGTTCGGCATCCAAGCCCTCGTAGGGGGGCAGGTCAAATTCGGGCAGCACTTCAAACTCAATGCTGTAGGTATAGCCGCTGCCCCGCTCAAGCGTGTTCGGCCCGTCCAGATCTATGCCGGACACGGGCGTCACGCCGAGCGTCTGCATAACCTCGTTGAGGTGCACATTGACAAGATCCTGATGGGCTTCTTCATAAATTTTTTGTCGAAAACGCTGCTCAATAACAGAGGCAGGCACTTTGCCCTTGCGAAAACCGTCCAGCTGCACAGACGTTTTATACAGGGCCACAGCGCCCATGATGGCCGCTTCCACCTCCTGCGGCTCTGTTGTGATTATGACCTTTTTTCTGACGGGTGAAAGTTCTTCTACTTTATACTCCACGGGGAGCTCCTTTCAAGCGGCGTGACATCACGAAAATACCAGCGCCTGCCTTGATCGGGGCAAGGTTTCGCGCAGTCTTTGCTTTTTAACAAGTTTTGCGGAGATGTACACCTTTTGCCTGTTGTTCGCAACTATAATCCGTTCCCCGCACGGGGCGGAGGCATTTAAAAAGTCTGCAGAACGAAGGCGTGCTGAAAAGGAAACAGCCCGCCATGTTAAGAAGAAGCCGTCAAATCTTATGGATGCTGTAGATTGAACACACTGTCCACCAGGTGATATGCTGCTAACTTTATGTTAGTAAAATATTGCTGTCCGGCTGAGAGGTCAAGTGTACCAGTGTGAACTTGTTGGACAGATATGTCGAATTTGCTCGAAAATTTCTGACAGGCCAGCGGCAGATATACCACCACCGTGATGGTTCTGGACGAGAGGCTGAAGTGACTGCTCAGAAACTCATAAAATCTGCCGTTCTCCGTGTCGCGGCAGCTGATACGGCACAGGCGCAAGGCTTTGTTCCGGCTGACGACCTCAACTGGAAAATTCCCGAAACGATGCCGGGTACATGGAGAGCATTCGAGATCGTCAGTTCAAAAAATCCTTGACTCGGGGGGCGGGTCTATACATGCCCTAGCGTCGTCAAAAGCAAGGCTTGTCATATGCGGCGTTTTTCCGTTACTTATTAATTTCGCAATGTATGCAAAAGATAACAGCATGGCGAAAACAGCGTTTTTGTGAGGTGAACTATGCAAACAACACAATTTATCTGGTTTGACGGCAAAATGCTTCCCTGGGATCATGCCCGCGTGCATGTTCTCACCCATGCTCTGCATTACGGCAGCGCCGTTTTTGAAGGCATGCGTGCCTATTCCTGTACTGACGGAACATCCGCTGTTTTTCGGCTTGCCGATCACTGCAAACGGCTTGTCAATTCCGCAAAAATTTTGCGTTTTGAACTGCCGTACAGCGCCGAACATCTGGCCGTGGCCTGTGTGGAGACGTTGCAGGCCAACAAACTGACTGAAGGATATGTCCGCCCGCTTTCTTTTGTGGGATATGGCGAATTGGGCATCTACCCAGGGGACAACCCTGTGCAGACAATCATCGCTGTCTGGCCTTGGGGGGCATATCTCGGCGCGGAAGCGCTAGAGAAGGGCATTCGCGTCAAAACAAGTTCTTTCGCGCGCATGCACGTCAACACGCTTATGACAAAAGCTAAAAGTTCCGGCAATTACATCAATTCCATACTCGCAAAAGTGGAAGCCAAGGGAGAAGGCTATGACGAAGCCGTCATGCTGGATACGGCCGGTTTTGTTTCTGAAGCGTCTGGCGAAAATATTTTCATTGTTCGCGACGGCATTCTTAAAACAACGCCTTGGACGTCCATTCTTGGCGGCATTACCCGTGACTCTATCATCAAGCTGGCCCGTGACGTGGGTTATCTTGTGGAAGAACAGCAATTCACCCGTGACGAATTTTATATTGCCGACGAGGCATTTTTGACCGGCACGGCGGCGGAGCTCACCCCCATACGCGAGTTGGACCATCGCGTTATCGGCGCTGGCGGCGCCGGACCGGTGACCAGACGTTTGCAGAAGGAATTTTTTAAGGTGGTCAGGGGCGAAAATGTCGAATATGCCGACTGGCTGCATCGTTACAATGTGTAATTCGTCATGAGACACACATCGCTGGCCGCGCGCTACCGCCCGCAAACCTTTGCCGATGTGGCAGGGCAGGATATGGTCAAGGCTGTCCTCTCCCGCGCTGCAGCAGAGGGCAGGCCAGCGGCCGCCTATTTGCTGAGCGGCACACGCGGCGTGGGCAAAACTACCATTGCACGCATTTTCGCCAAGGCATTGAACTGTGAACACGCGCCGGTGTCGGAACCCTGTAATGAATGCCCTCAGTGCCGCCGGATTACGCAGGGAGCGTATGTGGATGTGGCAGAAATTGACGGCGCGTCCAACAATAGCGTGGACGACGCCCGTGCCCTGCGCGAAAATATAACGTATGCTCCCATGGAGGGCAGTTACAAGATTTTTATTATTGATGAAGCTCACATGTTGAGCCGTCACGCGTTTAACGCGCTTTTGAAAACTCTAGAAGAACCGCCGCCGCGTGTGGTTTTTGTGTTCGCCACTACGGAGGCTCATAGATTTCCGCTCACCATTGTCAGCCGCTGCCAGCATTTTGTCTTCCGCCATTTGACGGAAGAGGAGCTCTGCACACATCTGTCCGCTGTGCTGCGGAATGAGCGCATACCATTTGAGGAAAGCGCGGCGCGCCTTATTGCAAAACGTGCTGCCGGCAGTGTGCGTGACGGCATGTCGCTGCTGGATCAGGCGCTGGCTCTCGGCGGCGCGAGTCTGACAACAGCCGGAACGCGTGAGGTGTTGGGCATGGCCGGGCAGGAGATTTTTGCCGGTCTGTTTGACGCCATGCGGCGGCAGGACTGCACCGCCGTCGCGACAATCTCACGGCAGGTTCTGCATGCCGGCTTGGATATAGGTTTTTTTGTGCAAGAGCTCGTCGGGCAGTTGCGCGGTCTTTTTTTGGCGTGCGAGGGCGGCGCTCCTGCGGTGCATGCCCTGCAACTGTCCGCTGACGAAGCGGCTTTTTTGCAGGCGATTGCGTCTGGTTTTTCCGCAGCGCATCTGCACTCGGCCTGGCAGATGGCGCTGGAGGCAAGGCGCGGTATTGTCTATCACCCTGAACCAGCGGCTGCCCTGGAGCTGCTTTTGCTTAATCTGGCTCTGCTGCCGCGGCTTTTGCCGGTGGATCGTCTGGCGTCCTGCCTGTCGGCGGATGCCGGGACGACGCACGATGCGCCTGTCAACACGGCCTACAACGCGCAGGCTGCACAGTCTGCAGCAGCGGCTTTGCAGGAGACTGCCGATTCGAATCCGTGCCCAGCAACAGAAGCCGCTTCCGCGCAAGTCGCATCCGCTTCGGACGTTGCGTCATACATGCCTCGTTCGACGAATTTTCGGCCGGACTGGGAGGCTTTTTGCGATTTTTGCGTTGCAGAACACAAAGTTGGGCGTCCATCGCCTCCACCGCACCTGCTTGTGGATGTGACGGCGGACTGGCAGGGGGAAGATCTGCGTCTGACGATCAAAAGTCAAATCCTGTACCGGCAGATGGAGTCGCAGCGCGCGGCGCTGCTGCACGCGCTTGCGGCCTTCGGCGCGCAGTGCGTGCACCTCACGCTGACAGCGCCGCCAAAGCCGCGTGGCGCGCGTGAGCTTATGGAACAATTCAGTCGGCATCCTGGGCTTCAGCCCTGTTTCGATGTGCTTGGGGCTACGCTGGAACATTGTACTGACCAGGCGCAAGTTGGCACCACGGATCTTCTTAGTTGATTGATTTTACACGATATTACAGGGAGAAGGAGAAGATCAGCATATGCGCAATATGAACGATATCCTGCGTCAGGCGCAGGTAATTCAGCAAAAGCTTGCCAAATTGCAGCAGGAAGCGGCGGAACGCGTTTACGAAGCCTCCAGCGGCGGCGGCATTGTCAGCGTCGCTGTTTCCGGAAAACAGGAATTGACGCGACTGACCATCGACCCCAAAGCCTTGGAAGGCGGCGATGTGGAGATGATGCAGGATTTGATTCTCGCGGCGGTCAATGAAGCGGGTCGTATTGCCCGCGAGACGCTGGAACGTGAAATGAACGCTCTTTCAGGGGGCATCAAGTTGCCCGGCATGTTCTGACATGCACAAAAGAGCTCCGGAACCGCTTAAAGTCCTGGTGGAGCAGCTTGCCCGTTTGCCTGGGCTGGGGCCGAAATCTGCCCTGCGCGCCGCAATGGCGCTGCTGAAGTGGCCCGAGTCCGAGACGCAGCGCTTTGGGTTAAGCATACATAATCTGCGCGACAATCTGCATTTGTGTTCGCGTTGCGGCGGACTTTGTTCCGTTGATCCCTGCGTCATCTGCGCTGATGCGGTGCGCGTGCGCGATATACTGTGCCTTGTCGCGGAATGGGACAGCATGCTGACGCTGGATGAGGGGGGCTTTTATCGTGGCCAGTACATGATCCTTGGCGGTCTTCTTGAGCCGTTGGAGCATAGGGGGTCCGAGCATCTGGAGATTGATAGGCTTGTCCGGCGGCTTGCCGAAGGCGAGGTTGCGGAGCTTGTGCTTGCGCTCGGTGCCACGCTGGAGGCGGAAAACACGGTCTCCTTCCTCCGGCGGCTCATTGGCGGGCGCTTCCCTCATGTGCGCGTTTCCCGCCTCGCGCAGGGAATTCCCCTTGGGGCGGAAGTTAAATATATGGACAGGGAGACCCTGCGTCAGTCGTTGCAGTATCGACAGGAGCTGTAAGTTTTTTCTGGATATACTCTAAAAAAAGGGACAAGCTGCGCAATTGCGGGAATTATAGAAAATTTGAGCGCAGCAGGGGAAAATGCGTTTGTGACGCAATGCCGCTAAAGATGGAGCAGTCTCAAAAAGAACAGCGCGCTAACGGACAACTCGGCGTACAGCCAGAAGCTTGTCGCGCCAATAAGGAACGGTTATGCTTTCCATGCGCACACGTTCTCCTGAGCGAGGACTGTGGATAAAGGTGTCGCCGCCTGCGTAAAGCCCAGTGTGCAGGCCTTGTGGGTTGCGCCCGGTGCGAAAAACAACAATATCACCCGGCAGCGCTGTGGAGCTGGACACGGCTGAGCCGGTTTTTGCCTGATCAACTGTCAATCTCGGAATATTCATGCCTACTTGTTTGTAAGCCCACCAGATAAGTCCAGAACAGTCAAATCCCTTTTGCGGCGATGCGCCGCCGGGCCTGTATTTTTTGCCCATCTGACTATAAGCGGCACGCACCGCTTTTTGCGCGGAAACCGGCGCGTCATTATTGCTCAAGCGTTGCACAGAGCCACAGCCCGTGAGCAAGGCTGCAGAGAAAAATGCAAGAACACAAATTCTTGCAAAGAGCAAAAATCTGTCATGCCAGAGTGTTAATACGTCACAGTTTGCAGATGACAGATTACGTATTTGTTTTTGTGCTGCGCACTTCATGATTGTTTCTCGCATGTTGCTTTAGAGCATCCCACCCTTGAAACAGTTCATATCCACAAGATTTGAACCATGCCCTCCATCATCGGCTGAAATCAGATCAGGAGCTTGTGCGACAGCCTCTTCCAGCGATTCATATGTTCGTGCTTTCATTACCACGCGGCAGCTGTTTTATCTTGCTCCACATCTTTTCCATGGGGTTCAGATCCGGGTTATACGCAGGCAGATAGAGAAGTTCGGCTTTTCTATTGGTTATGTGCTTGCGGACATCATGGTTTTTATGGGCAGACAGATTGCCATAATTATAATATCACCAAGTCGCGAAGTTGGGGCAGGAACTTGAGCAATACTAACCGCGGCTCCATCAATCACAATGCATTCCGTATTTTCTAGATTATGTCAAAGGTTAATTGCTCTAGATGACGAAGATAACAGCCTGTGGGTACCGGACAGTTTTGTCCTGTTGAACGAAGTGGAGCCTAAAGCTGCCTTTTGACGTCACATGCTGTCTTAAGCGCAGCGGCCAGTTTTATGATATGGCTCTGAACGGCTATCTTTCTGAGATTGTAGGCAATGCTGTGACGGTTGAGACAAGCAGTGCCAGAATAGCTCTGGTGATGAAAAAAAGGCAGGGTTTTCTTTATTCTCGACAGAGCTGCGTCTTTCGGCGGCAGTGAACATCTGAATTTTTTTGGCCTCGGCACTGTACAGGAAATACAGTAGGACGCTGACGGCGAACTAAAACAGCTTCTTTGTACAGTGGTCTTGTGCCGGGCCGTGTCTTTGCTCTGTTCGGGATATAGGCGGACAGGTAGTTGATTTTGTGGTGGCGCGGCAGACAAGGCGGACCTTGTCAGGACGGCGGCGAGTTTGTTATTGTGTTTTTAGGAGGCCGCCATGACGGACATTGATGAGCAGATGGCCCTTATCAAACGCGGTGCAGCCGAGCTGATAGGCGAGGCGGAGCTGCGCAAAAAGCTTGAGCGCGGCGCGCCGCTGCGCGTCAAGGTCGGCTTTGATCCCACCGCGCCGGATCTGCACCTCGGGCATACGGTAATCATGCACAAGATGCGCCATTTTCAGGAAATGGGGCACACGGTCATTTTTTTGATAGGCGATTTTACCGGCCGCATCGGTGACCCCTCGGGCCGTTCAGAAACACGTCCTCCGCTGACCGTAGCGGATGTGCTCGCCAATGCCGCCACTTACAAGGCGCAGGTTTTCAAAATTCTTGATTCGGAGAAAACTTTGGTTGAGTTCAACTCCCGCTGGCTCGGCGCAATGGACGCTGAGGATTTTATCCGGCTTGCATCCTCATATACTGTAGCCCGCATGATGGAGCGCGATGATTTTGAAAAGCGTTTTCGCGAACAGCGCCCCATTTCCATCCACGAATTTCTCTACCCGCTCTGCCAGGCTTATGATTCCGTCGCGCTTGAAGCTGATATGGAACTCGGCGGCACGGATCAAAAATTCAACTTGCTTATGGGCCGCAATCTTCATGCCCATTACGGCCGGGAGAGCCAGTGTGTACTGACTATGCCCTTGCTGAAAGGCACGGACGGCGTGCGCAAGATGTCTAAATCCTACGATAATTACATCGGTATTGATGAGCCGCCCGCAGAAGTGTTCGGCAAGGTCATGGCCATTTCCGACGAGCTTATGTGGCGCTATTATGAACTGCTTTCCGTAAAAAGTCTTGAGGAAATCGCCGTCCTGAAAGCCGACGTGCTGGAAAACCGCCGGCACCCCAAGCTTGCCAAGGAAAATTTGGCCCATGAGATAACCTGCCGCTACCACGGGCAGGGAGCTGCGGACGAAGCCAGACGGGGCTTCAATGCGGTTTTTGCGTGCGGTGCCGTGCCGGAGGTTCTGCCTGTGCTGGTTTGCGAAAACGAAGATGAAGCGACTCCGCCTGCCTTTCTGGCGGCAGCGGGCCTTGTGAAAAGCCGCGGCGCGGCGCGGCGTCTTGTTCGAGAAGGCGCGCTCTCTGTCAACGGGAAGCGCTGGAATGACGAGGCCAGCCCTCTGCCCCCAGGGGAGCATGTTATCAGACTCGGCAAAAAACGTTTTCTGCGTCTTGTCGTGCGCCCGCGCCTGTCAGCTTAAAATCACGCGGCACGGAACGAATTCTGTAAAAATATTTTTTGAAGCCCTGCGCGGCATTTTTGTTCCATGACGTCCGGAAGGCTGAAACACAACAACAGGAGAGAGTTTCATATGTCATCCATTGTTTATTATGCGGATATTCACACACGTTCGCGCGAAGACAGTAAAATTGCAAAGGTGGCCCGTCTGTGCGACGCTGTGGGATTGAAAAAGATTATTAAAAAGAATGAATTGACAGCCATTAAGGTTCACTTCGGTGAATACGGCAACGACACGCATGTAAATCCCTTATTTGTGCGTCAGGTTGTGGACAAAGTCATTGAAGCCGGCGGCAAGCCCTTTCTGACGGACAGCACAACCCTGTATTCCGGTTCCCGCCGCAATGCCGTGGACCATCTGCAAACAGCCTACCGCCATGGTTTTGCCCCGTCTGTGGTGAACGCCCCTGTCATTATTGCCGACGGCCTCTATGGCGAGAACGATGTGCCCGTGCGCATCAACGGCAAGCGTTTAAAAGAAGTCTATATTGCTAGGGAAATTCGCCGCGCACCGGCCATGGTGGTGATTTCCCACTTCAAGGGGCATCAGATGGCCGGTTTTGGCGGTGCCGTAAAAAATCTGGCTATGGGCGGCGCCTCGCCGCGCGGCAAGCGGGCACAGCACGCCACCAATGTACAGGTGGATGTAAATATCTGTATCGGCTGCGGCAAGTGCGTCGGCGTTTGCCCGCAAAAGGCCCTTGCCATGCGCGATGGCAAGAGCGTGGTTGAGCTCAGCCGCTGTATAGGCTGTTTTGAGTGCATTACGGTGTGTCCCGTCAAGGCTGTGGATATGGACTGGGGCACAGAGCTCGCACCCTTTATGGAGCGTATGGCCGAATATGCCTACGGTACTGTCAAAGGCCGTAAAAAGCGCATCTGTTATATCAATTTTGTTCTGAACGTCACGCCGGACTGTGACTGTGCGGCCTGGAGCGATGTCCACCTTGTTCCGGATCTGGGCATTCTGGCTTCCCGAGACCCGGTTGCGCTGGACAATGCCTGTTTTGATCTTGTCAAAGCCGCTCCGAGCCTTGATCCCGCGAAGGAAAAGGAAAAGGATTTTGACAAATTCACGGCACGCTGGCCCAAAACCCACGGAGAAATTCAACTTGTCCACGGTGAGGCAATCGGCCTCGGCAACCGGCAGTACACTCTGCAAAAGATATAATCCGCATATCGCCACTTCGGCACAATCAACAACATCATAGCATGCCGCGGTGCCGTAAAGCGGCACATGCTGACGCGGCCACAAGGCCAGTATGTCGCAGGACAACTTCACCCCCGTCAGTCTGGACAGACGCGAACAATATTATGCCGTCTGGCAGCGCACGCCCCGCCGCTCGCTTGACTATACCTTGGCAAACCTCTGGGGCTGGCAGCAGTATTACGGCCTTGAATGGCGTTTTGACGGCAATTTGTGCTGGCTGCGCCAGACGTTGCCCCTGCCTGTCTGCTGGGCTCCGGTGGGAGACTGGAACGCGGTGGACTGGCAGGCGTTGTCGGCGAAGGACACCAAAAACGGCGACCATGTTTTTGTGCGTGTTCCGGAAGAGCTGGCGCAATTGTGGAAGGGCGCGCTTCCCGGCCGTGTGGAGGTGACGGAAGATCGCGGTCAGTGGGAATACCTGTACAAACAGGAGGAACTGGCGCTGTTGCCTGGCAATCGTTTTCACAAAAAACGCAACCATTACAACCGGTATATAAAGGCATACGGCGAGCCTAACTGTCACGACATGGACGACGCCATGATTGAAGACGTGCTGGCTGTACAGGATGACTGGTGCAAGTGGCATGAATGTTGTGATTCCCCCTCACTCAGGGCGGAAAATGAAGCCATCAACCGTGTGCTGATGCACTGGAATTTGTTTCAGGGGCTTGTCGGCGTTTCTTTATATGTGCACGGTAAAATGGTGGCGTTCAGCGTGGGCGAGCAGTTGGACGAGCAAACGCTCGGCGTGCATTATGAAAAGGGTTTGAACGGCTTTCACGGCGTGTATCAGACCATGAACTGTCTTTTTGTCCGGCGCGAGGGCGCGGGGCGCGCGTATGTCAACCGCGCGCAGGACATGGATGAAAAGGGATTGCGTCAGGCAAAGATGACATATCTGCCGGCGGATTTTCTGCGCAAATACAAGGTGCGCCTGCGCAGCGTCTAATCAGCGAAGTGACAGCGCACGCGCTGATTAGACGCGGAGTTTTTCCATCCCGGCATTTTTGTGCGGCACAGTTCCCGCGCGTTTGGGCAACGCGGGTGAAAGCGGCAGCCCGTCGGCGGGGCAAGCGGGCTAGGTGGTTCGCCAGCCAAAAGCGGGGGCAATCGGCCGGGTTTTTGTCCGTCGGGTACAGCGGCGAACAGCGCCCGCGTATACGGATGCGCGGGCTTGCCGAAAAGCGTCTCTCGCGCAGCTTCTTCCACAATCTGCCCAAGATACATGACCAGTATGCGTTCGCACATAAAGCCCACAACCGCCATGTCGTGTGAAATAAAAAGATAGGCAGGGTGGAAGCGTTCCTGCGCTTCGCGCAGCAGGTTCAGCGTCTGCGCCTGTACCGAGGCGTCCAGACAGGAAACAGGTTCGTCGCAGACAATCACGTCAGGATGCGTCACAAGCGCTCTGGCCACTGCAATACGCTGGCGTTGCCCGCCGGAGAACTCGTGCGGGTAGCGTCCGCCGAGCCCGTTGAGCCCGACAGCGTTGAGCATGTCTTCGACTTTTTGTTGCCGTTCAGCGCCGGGCATGTTTTGCGCTTCAAGCGGCTCCCCCACAGAGGTGCGGACGCGTAGACGCGGATTGAGCGAAGACGAAGGATCCTGAAAAATCATCTGTATTCGGCCGGCGGTCCAAGTGTTTGCACCTGCTTTCGGCAAGGGCCTGCCCTCAAACAAAACTTGTCCGGACGAGGGAATGGTGAGGCCGCAGGCAAGGCGACCGAGCGTGCTTTTGCCGCAGCCTGATTCTCCGACAAGGCCGAGGCTTTCCCCTTCGCGCAGTTCAAAGCTCACGTCGTCAACGGCGGTGAGGATTGAGCGCGCGCCAAACAGACCACGCCGCACGGCAAAGCTGTGGGCAACATGGTTGAAGGCAAGAAGCGGCGTTTTTTGTGTTTCTGTAATCATTGTTCAGTCCACCGTCACGCCCGCGGCGTTGAATGTCGCCATGTCATTGAAAGCAGCCGCGGCGCAACGCAGCAGGGGATAGGCCGCCGCTGCACCTGTTCCCTCGCCAAGGCGCATGCCGAGATCCAGCAGCGGTTTCGCGTCGCCTGTCAGTTTCGCGAGAGCTTTTGCGTGCCCCGGTTCCGCCGAGGTGTGGGCCAAAACGGCACAGCTCGCTGCTTCCGGGCAGATTTTCAGCGCTGCCGCATATGCCGCGCCGCAGATAAAACCATCTACCAGCACGGGCAGGCGCTGTGCGGCCGCTCCCAGCATGAGGCCGCAGAGCAGCACAATTTCAAAGCCGCCGAGAGCGGCCAGCGCGTTCACTGGATCGCCTGAACGCAAGATCTCGGCGTTGGCCGAGAGCGCCTGACGGACAACGCCGACCTTGTGCCGCACCATGGCCGCGTCCGCTCCCGCGCCGGGGCCGACGGCCGCATCCGGGTCAAGGGTCAGCAGGGCGCAGTACAGCGCGGCCGCGGCTGTGGAGTTGGCAATGCCCATCTCGCCGACGCCAAGGCAGGCGTAGCCCTGACGGACGCAGTCTGCAGCAGTGCTGACGCCTGAGGCGAGGCCCTTAAGGCAGATTTCGCGGGGCATGGCCGGGCCGAGGCTTATGTCCGTCGTGCCGTTGCCGAGGCGTTTGTCAAGCAGCATAGGGTGAGGTTCAAAAGGGCCGCCGGCGCAGCCCGCGTCAATCACGCGCAGATCCATGCCAACAGCGTGGCACAGCGCGTTCACCGCAGCGCCGCCGTTTAAAAAATTGTGCGTCATCTGGCGCGTCACCGCTTGCGGCACGGGTGAAACATTTTGCGCGGCAACGCCGTGATCTGCGGCCACAGTGAGCATGATGGCCGGGTTCACGATAAGCGGCATCTGTCCCTCACGCATGGCAAACAGGCGCTTCGCCAGTTCTTCGAGTCGTCCCAGACTGCCGCGCGGCTTTGTGAGACTGTCGAGACGCGTTTGCGCCTGCGCCAGATGCCGTTCCTGAAGCGGCTTGATATGCAGAGAAGAGAGAATACGCTCCATGTATCTTCCTTAAAAAATTATTCTCCTGCAGTAATATCCCGCGGATTCATCTTCCTTCTCGTCAGTATGTAGCTTATACGGCACAGGGACGCAAGAGCCTTTACGCCTGCAGCAGGAATGAGTTATATATGGCGGGGAGCGCATTATGCTGATACTTCGTTTGTACGCCGCCTTGTCTGTCTGTTTTTTCCTGTACGCCGTCTGTCCGGCGTGCGCCGCGCCGGCTGAAACAAGCCCCAGGTTCACGCCTGTTGTGCGCGCAGTGCAGGCGGTTGCGCCTGCCGTGGTGAACATCACGAGCACGCATGTTATTGAAGGGTACAGGAGTTCTCCACTGGAGCGTTTTTTCGGGCCGGATTTTTCGGGCGTTTTTCCTGGGGATCCGTCACGGAGTCAGAAACGCGTGAGCCTTGGCTCCGGTGTTATTGTGGACGGCACCAAGGGCCTTGTGCTGACAAATGCGCACGTTATTGCCGGCGGCGGTCAGGTTGTGGTGCGCCTTTTGGACGGGCGGGAATTTCCGGCGGCGGTCAGGGGCGCCGACACGGATTTTGATATCGCGGTGCTAGAAATTATGGGTGCGCGCAACCTGCCCACGGCGCGCATGGGGGATTCTTCAGACATTCTGCCCGGCGAAACCGTTATCGCCATCGGCAATCCCTTCGGTTTCACCCATACGGTGACAACGGGCGTCGTGTCCGCTCTGGGGCGCACCATACGCAATGAGAGCGGCCTGTTTACAGACTTGGTACAGACAGACGCGGCCATCAATCCCGGCAACAGCGGCGGCCCCCTACTCAACATCGAGGGCAGCCTTGTCGGCATCAACACGGCTGTGGACGCGCGCGCCGAAGGCATCGGCTTTGCCATACCCGTCAACAAAGCCCGCCGCGTCATGGGCGATCTCTTGGGGCTCGGCAGGGTTGTGCCGCTCTGGCTCGGCCTCATGGTGCAGGACATAGACAGCCGCACGGCCATGGCGCTGGGCCTCAAGGAAGTCTCGGGCGTGCTTGTCAATACAGTTTTTGAGGGCACGCCGGCGGCGCGGGCTGGCATTGTTCCGGGCGACATTGTGGAAAGCGTCAATGCCGCGCCGATGCATGACCGGCGTGATTACATCAACGTGTTGCGCAATCAGACAGACGGCGAAGATTTGCGCCTGCAACTGCGTCGTGTCGGACGCTCTTTCACCGTTGCAGTGCGGCCAACGCCCTTTGAGGATGACACGGCCAGAGCGCTCATGGAGCAGCGATGGGGTTTTGTCGCGCATGCAGGCGGGGGCGGGTTGGCCGTCGCTTCCGTGCGTTCCGGCGGCCCGGCGAATTTTTTGCGCAAGGGCGATGTGATTGCCGCCGTGGGCGCTACGCGCGTAAACAGCATGAAGGATCTGCTGAACGCCTTTCGCCGGGAGCGTCTCGCAAGCCAAGTGTTGTTGCAGGTGCTGCGCGGCGGGCGGGCATATTACACGCGCCTTGTGCTGTAATTTTTTCATCCGCAGGGCATCTCTCTCGCTGTGACACTTGACAGGAAAGCGGAGTACAGTTAACCATTTTAGACCGCTTCTGCAAATTGTGGCAAGACACCCTATGTTACTTCTGGAGGACACAATGGGTTATTCTGTGACGGTTGATACTGACAAATGTGTTGGCTGTGGTGAATGTGTGGATGTCTGCCCCGTAGCAGTCTATGAGATCAAAGACGGTAAATCTGAACCAGCCAACAGTGAGGAATGCCTTGGCTGTGAATCCTGTATAGAAGTGTGTGAAGCAAGCGCCATTGTTGTGGAAGAAAATTAGAAACCGTTTCGGCGAGTTATGAAATGCCGCCGGGCGGGTGCGCGTCCGGGGCGTTTTTATGCGGAATTGCATTGCTGTCTGATCTGAGTGCTGTTTTTGTCGCTTGTGAGCAACTGCAGGCGGAGGCGAACGTCCTGTTCGCGCGTGTGCGCGCTGGACATCCTGACTGCGTGGTGTGCAAAGAGGGCTGCAGTGACTGCTGCCACGCGCTCTTTGACCTCTCGTTGGTTGAGGCCATATTTGTGAACAGGGCTTTTGCCGAGGCTTTTCCTCACGGGACGCAGCGTTCGGCCATACTTTCGCGCGCTTTTGAAGCCGACCGCGCCCTGACCCGCATAAAGCGCGACATGTTCCGCGCTGAAAAGGACGGCGATGCCCCTTTGGTCATTATGGGGCGTGCCGCGCAGATAAGACAGCGTTGCCCTTTGCTTGACGACGACAACTGCTGCTGTCTGTATGAACGGCGGCCCGTCACCTGCCGTATTTACGGCGTGCCCGCGTCCATTGCCGGGCAAGGGCACGTGTGCGGCTTTTCCGGATTTGAAAAGGGCAAGGCCTATCCCACGGTGCATCTGGACAAAATTCAGGCGCGGCTTGACCATTTGAGCCGCGACATAGCCGTTGCCGTGAAAAGCCGTTTCACAGAGTTGCACGAGGTGTATGTGCCGCTTTCCACGGCCTTGCTCGCCGTCTACGACGAAGCGTATCTGGGCGTCTGTCCGACGGCGAAAACAGACTGAAGCGGCAAGGCGCATGTTTGTCACTATTCCCGCAACGGTATTTCGCGACGGCTCGTTCAGAGAGCTTAATGAAGAGCAGGAGAAGCTCAAACGCGAAATTTATGACAAGATGAACCCTCGCCGCCGCAAATTTGTCGACCGCATCGGTTACGCCAACTGGGATCCTTTTCAACAGCCGAATGATCCGCTGGATTTGCATACGGATATAAGCCGACGCACCACCGGGCGGCTGGTGAACGAATTTTTGCGTGATGCGGCGCAAAAAGGCCGCCGGGGCGACGACTACGCCAAAGGCGCTCTGGAATGCGCGCTCGGCGTGGTCAGCAGGGATGAAAAATACATGGGTATTTTTGAGTTTTGTCTCTGGTATCACAACCTGTTGAAAAAAGAAGGACATATCGCATGAAAGAGCGTTATGACGATGTGGATGAATATATCGCCGACCTGAAAAACGAAATTGAAGGCAACGTCCAGTGCGCGAACCATTATTACAACCTCGGCCTTGCGTTGCTCTCCAAGCGGGATTTTGTGGCCGCGGAAGACGCGCTGCTGAACGCCGTGCGTAACTCGCCGCATCTGGCTGAAGCCTTTGTGCAGCTTGGCGGCATATGTCTTCAACGCGACGATTTGGACGGCTGTTTGCGCTATAACGAAGAGGCGGCAAAGTGCAGGGCCAAATTCCCTGTGCCGTGGAGTAATATAGCGTTTGTACATTTGCAGCGCGGCGAGCCGGACAAGGCCATTGAGGCCGTCAAAAAAGCCTTGAAATGGGACACGAAATTCGTACAGGCAAAAAACGCGCTCGCAACGGCGTTGTATATGAAGGGGGATTTCAAGGCATGTGAAGAGACATGCAGGGAAATATTGCGTGAAGAACCTGCCTTTGCTCCGGCCTGGAACAATCTGGCGCTCGCCCTCTTTGATCAGCGGAACTACGCGGGAGCGGTGGAAGCCGCGGACAGGGCCGTGGAATTCGGCTTTGAGCCGGCCGAGGGTTTTCTGGAAGAATTGCGGCCGTGCAGGGCATAGAGTGCCTGCATTTTTGCCTGAATCTGCAATATATTATGGCAGGAGGAGAATTTTTTATATCCTATTATGAACGACTCAGGACTTTTCGGCATGTTTTGTGTGTATTTCAGCACAGGGTCTTATCCTCGCATTTTTTGTGACGCAAAACGGAAGGAGAACTCTGCATGGATATGGAGTATCGTGTCCGTAATCACGATCTGGTCATTTGTCTGGAAAATCTGTACGACAAAATTGACGACTCTCTACTCTCATGAGGAAAAACATAGGGTTCTGCAACAATCTTAAATTATATTATGATAAGCGGCATGACATGAACTGCTCCTTGAATTCGAATCTGCGTGCAGACCGCCCTATTATTTTGAAAAACATATCTGGGGATGTGTGTTAGTTTATGCTATGTTTAAAATTTTAGAGGATTATGCCATGTTATTTTTGAGAAAATCAATGGCACACAGGGCAATTTTGGACATCTTTTTAACTTTTTAGCCGGACAGCATTGGTAAAAATGGTTGCAACAGCAAAATTATTGACAGTAAAAGAAGCAAGTGAGTGGGCTACAAACTATATTGAAAAAAGTGTAACCCCTTCTAATATTACATATCTTATACAATACGGGAGAGTTAAAAAGATAGGTGAAAATGGTACTGCGCTAGTTTCCCAACGTGATTTGATGAATTATTACCAGTCATATAAAGGCTCACGCGAAGTGCATTTCAAAGAACGCCTAGGTGACGATTTGAATTGGGCACTGTCATTTGAGCAATATAAGGAAGCTGAAACAACTAAACATGTCCATAGATTACATCCATATAAAGGTAAGTTTATTCCACAGCTTGTAGAATATTTTCTTGATGGCCATACTGACAACTTCAAGACTGAAACGTATTTTAACAAGGGTGATATAATTCTTGACCCTTTTTCTGGAAGTGGCACGACAATGGTACAGGCAAGTGAATTGGGCTTGCACGCTATTGGAATTGATATTTCAGCATTTAATTCGTTAATAGGAAACTGCAAAGTCACAAAATACAATATTTCTGATTTGTGGTGCGAGATAATACAGATAACAAATAATCTGGAATTTTTTATCAAAAATTCTCATATTGTCGAGTTTGAAGAAAAGCTTTTGCGAGAATTAAATGCTTTTAATAATAAATATTTTCCTGTTCAAAATTACATATACCGCTTGCGAAATAAATTAATCAATGAAAGGGAATATGGAGTAGAAAAAGAAAAACTATTTTTATTAATATATGAACGCTTAGTCAGTGAATATGGTATAAAATTACAGCAAGATAAAAGTAAAACTTTTTTAGATAAATGGTATTCACAACATATTCGCAATGAAATTGATTTGATTTTTGGAGAAATTAAAAAGATTCAAAATAGTAATACAAAAAAAATAATTAGTGTGATACTCAGTCGAACAATTAGGAGTTGTAGGGCAACAACTCATGCAGATTTGGCTACGTTGATTAAACCTGTAACAACGACATATTATTGTAGTAAACATGGAAAAATATGTAAGCCTCTATTTTCAACTTTGAAATGGTGGAAAACGTATTCAAAAGATACAGTTAAACGATTGCTGCAATTTGATAAACTAAGAACTAATACATTTCAATGTTGTCTTACTGGTGATAGTAGGAATCTTAATATTTTTGAACAAATAAAAAATAGAAATGAAAAGTTTAGTCATCTGCTTGAACAGCAAAAAATTAATGGTATCTTTTCTTCACCTCCCTATGTTGGGTTGATAAATTATCACGAGCAACATGCGTATGCTTACGATTTATACGGTTTTGAGAGGAGCGACGAACAGGAAATTGGGCCGCTTTTTAAGGGACAAGGTAAAGAAGCAAAACGAGGTTATATTCAAGGTATAAGTGATGTATTAAATAATTGTAAAAAATATTTTACAGATGATTATAATGTGTTTCTTGTAGCAAATGATAAATATAATATGTATCCAACAATTGCAGAAATCGTTGGAATGCAAATTATTAAACAATTTAGAAGGCCTGTATTAAATAGAACTGAAAAGGATAAAGCAGCGTATTCAGAAACAATATTTCATTAGCCGGCGTCGATGCCTTTTCATTTTCGGCTATTGGGCAAAGATAAAATGGCCTTGTATTCATTTATTCATTCGTTGAGTACTAATTTTGGAACAAGTATTTTTGAACCTGTTGCTAAATTTTTAGCTAGTTTAAATTTTGTAAAAGCAGAAACGCAGCAAACTGCAGGATCTCAAATTTCTAATGAAGCACAGAGAGTTATTCAGAGTATTATGGACGATCTCAGTAGAGCAGCTACAACTCCAAACAAAATCAAAGAAATAAAAGATATTAGAGCCGTTTGTAGCAGAGGAAAAATAAACACTGTAAAACCTACAAAAGTTGATCTGAAATTGGTTTCAAATAATGAAACAATTTATCTCATTGATATTAAAACTGCTAAACCTAATGCAGGCGCTTTTAAAGAGTTTAAAAGAACACTTTTGGAGTGGGTTGCAACTACACTTGCAGATCATCCAAATGCAAAAATTCAAACATTAATTGCAATACCGTACAATCCATACGAACCGAAACCATATCATCGGTGGACTATGCGTGGAATGCTTGACCTTGATAACGAACTAAAAGTTGCAGAAGGGTTTTGGGATTTTCTTGGAGGGTGTGGTACCTACACTGAATTACTTGATTGTTTTGAACGAGCAGGGCTTGAATTACGACCTGAGATAGATGACTATTTCTTACGTTTTAACAATATATAAAAGATTAGAATTATATATCTAATCGCTGATGACTTCTAGTCAATATCGTGACTATACCATCTAGATAATTTTAATAGCAAAATGCTCTAAGCTGGCCGCAAGCGGCCTCAATATCCTGCCCCTTGCTTCTGCGAAAAACAGCCGTAATATGCCGTTTCCATAAACATTGTTCAAAAGCGAGTACGCGTGCCTTGTCAGGCGCTTCATACGACGCGCCTGTAATGGGGTTATAGGCAATGAGGTTGAGCTTGCCCTTGACGTCGCCAACAATGCGGGCGAGTTTTCGCGCATGTTCTGGCGTGTCGTTGACGTTGCGCATCAGCAGGTATTCCAAGGTGATCCGTTCCCGTGTCTTGAGTGGATATGTCTTGAGCGCCGCCAGCAGTTCATCAAGCGGCCAGCGCGCGGCTTTGGGCATGAGCCGCGCGCGCAGCGTCTGATTGGGCGCATGCAGCGACACCGCAAGGTACGCGAGGCCGCTTTCGCCGAGTGCTGCAAGACCTTTTTGAATGCCGCATGTGGAAACGGTAATGCGGCGCGGGGAAAAGCCGAGCCCTTGTGTGCTGTTCAGAGCGGCGAGCGAACGCATGACTTCGTCAAGATTGAGCAAGGGCTCGCCCATGCCCATAAAAACAAGATTGCGTAACGTGGGGCGGTCCGGCCGCGTATCCCCCAGATGGGCGCGAGCTACCAGTATCTGCCCCAGAATTTCGGCCATGTCCATATTGCGTTCAAAACCCGCCTGGCCGGTGGCGCAAAAAGTGCAGCCCATGGCGCAGCCGACTTGGGAAGACAGGCACTGCGTCCAGCGGCGCATGCCGTCGCGCGCATCAGAGGGAATCAGCACGCTTTCCACAAGCGCCCCGTCGTGAAGCCGCAGCAGAAATTTTGTCGTGCCGTCCTGGCTTTTCCTGATGAGCACGGTTTCAGGCCAGCCTATATATGCCCGCTCGGCCAGACGCGCCCGGCAGTCTTTGGAGATATTGCTCATGGAAGCAAAGTCACGGGCTGTTTTTTGCCAGAGCCATTGCCAGACCTGCACTGCCCGGAACAGCGGTTCACAGAGCTCGGTCCGCATCCAGTCCGTCAGTTCCCGCAGGGTGAAATTGAGCAGATTGATCACGACACGCACTGATCCGCGATGTTATATATGCTTTTGGTTGCCTGCACCGTCTTGTGTCAGCCGTCGACGGGCTGCGGCAAAGCCGTGCCGGCGCGCCGCAGTTTGCGGGTCTGCAGGCGCTGCAGCACAAAATCAGACAGTTTGACGCCGGCGGGCACGGCAGAGAACGGAAATTCCGCCCGCCCCATATTGCGGTGACCGCCCGCTTTGCCTATGTCATGAAAGCAGGCGTCGGCGAGGCGGCCTATGTCTCTTCCGCCGTCGCCGCGAAAGACTACTACAACTACGCTCCTGTCAACGACGCCGCTGACGGCAATCCAGCGCAGGCCGTGCACCTTTGTGAAAAAATCCGCCACGGCCACCAGCAGGTCCGCGCTGTTGACATTGTTCAGCGCGGCATATGCCCCGCTGCGGCAGTCAGTGAGCGAGCGGAAGGCGAGACCAAAGAGCGGCAGCCACTCACGCAGATATTCGCTACGGATGATCCTGCGCAGAAGGTTGTTGTCCGCATAACGCGAGAGCCATTGCCAAGCGCGCAGATCCCTGTCTCCACCGGCCCGTTCAAAGGTCGCCGTGTCGCTTCGGATGCCGTACAGCAGGGCCGTGGCGAGGCGGGCAGTAGGCCGTATTCGCAGGACGTGGAGAAAACGCGCCAGCATCGTACTGGCGGCGCCCAAGTCCGGACTGATAAAGCAGAACGTGTCCGCCGGAGCGGGGACGCAGGCTGCGTCGGGTGATGAAGGATGGTGGTCGATAATCAAGGAAAAGGGAATCTCTTCAAAAGCCTTGTTGTGGTGTGGCTGCGAATCCACAATAGCAAAATGTGTGTACTGTGACGCCTTTTCCGGCTGCCAGACTTTGACCGGAATGCGCAGATAGCGGATCATCGCCAGATTGTCCGGCCGAGTCACCGCATTGACGCGCATGATGTCAACGCTGTGCGTGCGGTGGAGCATGATGCGCTGCAGGGTCAGGGCGCAGGCCAGCGCGTCGGGATCGGCATTGATTATGATGCACCAGCGATCCGTCTTGTCAAGACTTTGCCGCCAGTGTTTTATGCGGGCAGTGTATTCGTTGTTCGTCATTTCTGTTCCCTGCCGGTATGCCCTGCGTTACCCGCCGCCTTGTCGGCACGGGCCGCAAATATGGGCAGCGCGGCTTTCACGCCAGGTCAGTGAAAAATTTTCGCCAGGTGCACGGCATGGTGGGGAAAACGAACCATTTGTTCCGGCAGATCTGAATCCAGCAGACAATCCTCACCATACCCCAAAAGATATTACACGTCCAGACAAAGGCCCAGCCCATAATCTCCAGGGAATCCGGCGCCCAGTTCCGCAATATCGCAACAGGCCACATTTTTCGGCAGCAATGGCATACGGCTGCGGCTGTGCGGTTCGCAACGGATTCGCCGCATTGCATATTTGTACGCGTATCTTTCACTGCCCATTGCCGCAATGGCTACAAAAGCTTTTGCACTGTCCATCCGCGCGTCTGTGCGGTTTCTTTTGCCTGCCGACCGCCAAGCACGCAGACAGCGCCTTTTTTTGCCACTTCCGCCAGCACGTCGGCAAATGCCCGAAAGTGCCTTGGCGTGACGGCGAACATTTCTTCGCGTATCTGCTGTCGGGTTTCGTCAGAATCGCGTGTCAGCCAGCGGAGCAAAGAGAGAGCCCCTTTTGCGTCGGGCAGCAAGTATGCGTCCATATCGCCGATGGCACCGACAATGGCGCGGGAGAGTTGTTCTGCGTCAGGAGTGACGCTACGCAGAAAATCGGCCATGCCGTCAAAGGCGGCCAGAGTCTGATCAACATTGGGGTCGCGGTAGGAGGAACAGACAAGCGTGCCGCTCAGGCGGTCCAGCCCGCAGGAGGTGCCGTAGGCACCGCCGCGCACGCGCACTTGCTCCCAAAGCCGGCCCATGCGCAAATAGCGCAGAATCACACTTGCCGAGCCGTGATAGCTGTAGCCCTGATCATAGATATTGGCGGCTTTGCCCACATAGTTGATCATGACAGGTGCCAGAAAGGCTTCGGCTTCCGGAAGGCTCATGGGCTGCGGCGGCAAGCTGTCGCCTTCCTCTCCTTCGGGAAGGGCGGCCAGCAGGGCACGCGCCTCGTTTTCGGCGCGGGCGATGCCGCAGCCCTCGGCCGTGCAGTCAAAAATTGCCCCGGCGCGGGCGAGGAGCAGACTGCGCAGTGTTTCCAAATCGCCGAGCAACGTTTCCGGCCGGGTTTTAAGCTGCTTGAGCAGATAGCGCACGGAATTAAGATATGTGAGGCCGCATGTGCGCTCGGCCAGAGCGTCCGCGCCGGTGAAGCGCGCGCGCAGCCTGAGGCTTACAGTCGCATTTCCGGCTGTCTGCAGAACGTATTCCAAACGGGCTTTCTCTTCCAGCAGCATCTGCTGCAGGCGTTCCGTCGCCGCTGCCGGGTCGTTCAAGTGCTCCAGCAAGATTTCCTGGAGGATTTGAAAAAGATCCGGAATTTTTTCATAAACCGTCTTTCCGGATATGCTCAAATAATTTATGATGCCGCGCTTGCCAAACGTTACGCCTGTCAGATGATTCGCCCCTACGCCGCCTGTTTTTGCCGCCACAAGTTCGCCGAATTGCGTAAAGTCGTGCCGTGCTGTTCCCAGTTCTGTGAGAGAGCGGACAAAAACAGGCAGCAGGGGGACGAGGTTGTCGGGCAAACGGCGTATGGGCAGTAAAAGAGAAATATAGGCAATGCCGTTGGTAGGCAGTTCATGACTCAGGAAAACGTGCGTGCCTTGCGTCACTCGCCGGGGGATGGGAGCGTTTTCGCGCGGCAGGTCGTCAGGCGTGAGGTTCGGGATGGTCGCGAGCGCCTCAGGGCTGTCCGTTTCGGTCTGTGTCTGCTGCAGGCGGCGGGTTTGTTCGACAATTGCGCTGCGTCGCTGCGTGTCGCTTTGTGAATATATGGCGTCAAGGCGGGCTTTTTCTTGCTGTTCGCGCGTGTTCCCCAGATTTTCATCCGGGGTCAGCACAACTGTGGTTCTATGCGTGTTGTTCAAAAAGTGTTCCTGCAAAAGCCTTTCAAAGATATTTTCTCCTTTTGCGAGGCAGTCCTTAATGGCGGCAAGCGGTTTTTCCCAAGCCAGAGGGGTTAGAGGGTCGCCGTCGTACAGCCAGGTGGAGAGCGACCGTATCATGGCGGCAAGACCGCGCGGGAAGCGTCCGGAGTTGTTTTCCCTGTAAGCGAATTCCACGCTGTTCACCGCCGCCTCCACGGCGGAGGGAGCAATGCCGTCTTCCGCGAGGCGGCGAAGCGTGTCGAAGATCAGGTCTTCGGCTTTTTGCACGTTTTCTATGGTCACGCCCTTGAGACCGGTGGAATAATACATCTGCCGCAGGTCTGTTTCGAGACCGCAGCCTGTTGTGTCTTCCCCGAGGCCGGAGCCGATCAGCGCCTTGCGCAGGGGCGAACCCGGCATGCCTTCAAGAATGTGTTCCAGCATTTCCATGCGCAGGGTCTCATCCATGTCGTCCCGTTCGCCGAGCAGCCAGTTGACGGTAAACAGGGCGCGTTTTTCGCCTTCTGCAGCCGCGTATGTTTTTTCAATGCGTCTGGGCAGCGCCTTGTGTTCCTGCAAGGGCACGGCAGAATCCGCATTTTTTTTCGCATAGCCTTCCAGTTCCAGACTGATGCGCCGCAGGCGTTTTTCTTCAGGGTCGTCGCCCCAGAAAAAAAAGCGGGCGTTGCACGGGTGGTAATAGTGCCTGTGAAAGTTGTAAAAAGCCTCATAGGTGAGATTGGGGATATGTTCCGGGTTTCCGCCGGAATCCAGGCTGTACAGCGTGTCGGGAAAGAGGGCATGCTGGCTCTGTTCGGCGAGCACGGAATCAGGCGAGGAATAGGCACCCTTCATTTCATTGTAGACAACGCCTTTGAATGTCCAAGGCCCGTCGGGACTTTCGGCCTCTATGTGCCAGCCCTCCTGGCGGAAGATATCTTTGCTGATGCGGGGGTGAAACACCGCGTCAAGGTAGACGTCGACCAGGTTATAAAAATCTTGCAGATTTGTGCTGGCTACAGGGTAGCAGGTTTTGTCCGGAAAGGTGAATGCGTTTAAAAATGTTTGCAGTGACCCTTTGAGCAGTTCCACAAAGGGTTCCCTGACCGGATATTTTTTTGAGCCGCAGAGCACGGAGTGCTCCAGAATGTGCGCCACACCTGTGGAATCCGACGGCGGTGTGCGAAAGCTCACACCGAAGCACTTGTTTTCGTCCGTGTTTGTGATGGAAAGCAGCAGGGCGTCTGTGGCGTTGTGCCGCCACAGACGTGCCATACCGCCCGCTTCCTTGAGACAGTGTTCCGTAAGCAGTCTGAAGCCGTGTGTGCGCATTGCTTACCTTTCTGCAGGGGTTTTGTTTTTTGCCCCGGCATTCATCATGGCGTGCATGCCCTTGCTGACAGAACTGACGGTTTCGTCAAATTCACGTTGCAGGGACTCCATGAGTTCGCGCACGGAAATGATTTTATTCACGCGAAAGACATTGGCACCGCAAAAGGCGAAACCTCGTTCCAAGTTTCCCTTCATCGCGTTGATGAGCGCCTGGGCGATACAATAGGGCGTTTTTTCCTGTTGGCAGGTGCTCACGCAGTGGAAAATGCATTTGAAAGGCTTTGTCAGTCCCGCGCGCGCGGTCGTGATGAATTCGTTGAGGATGGCCCGGCCGGGCATGCCGACCGGACTTTTGATAATGGTCACGTCTTCCTGTTTTGCGGTGAGATAGCTTTGTTTGAAGCGTTCGTCCGCATCGCATTCATGCGTGGCGACAAAACGCGTGCCCATCTGCACACCGGCTGCCCCCAGATCCAGAAACTGCCTGATGTCCGCGCCTGTATACACGCCGCCTGCGGCAATAACAGGCACGGCGCGTCCTTTTTGATCCTCAAAGGGTTTTACGGCTTCCAGCACCTGGGGCACAAGATTTTCCAGCGCGTGTTCAAAATTTTGAATATTCTCAGGTTTGAAGCCGAGGTGTCCTCCGGCCTTCGGCCCTTCCACCACAAAGGCGTCCGGCAGATAATTGCAGCGGGCGAGCCATTTTTTTGCGAGAATGGTGGCGGCTCTGGCTGAGGAGACAATGGGCACGAGTTTTGTCTTGAATTCCTGCTTCTTTGTTTCGCAAAGTTCCAGCAGGTGACGCGGCAATTCTGTAGGCATGCCCGCGCCGGCAAAAATGATGTCCGCCCTGTTTTCTATGGCTGTGCGTACCATCTGGCTGAAGGTTGTCAGCGCCACCATGATGTTGACGCCGATAATGCCCGTGGTCAGTGCCCTGGCTTTGAGGATTTCCTGCTGCAGTGCGCGGTTGTTGGCTTCCTGGGGATTTTTTGCCACGTCCGGCTCATGCATGCCTATCATGGCGCCGGCGATGACGCCTATACCGCCCTGATTGGCGACAGCCGACGCGAGGCGGGAGAGGGATATGCCGACGCCCATACCTCCCTGGATAACTGGCACCTGCGCTGTGAGATCACCGATTTTCAGTGATGGAAAGGACATGGCATAGCCTCCGTAGATGAATTTGTTTTGATGTATAGTTTGAAAGCGGACAGAATGCAATACAATGAAGCGCGCTTTGCCGTATTGTGCTGTCTCAGGCATGGCCGTATGTCATGATTTATAATCCGGAACTCACGGAAGTATTACGGCATGCCGGAATCGCGCTCCTGACACACTGCCAGCGGCGGCGCGACCGGCTTCCCGCATTCGACACGCCGCCGAATCGACAAGCCGGGTTGCGTTTTCCCAGATAATGTCACTGTGGCGCTCAACCAACGCCCTGTCCTGCGGGCGATCAGAAAAAAGCCAGAGCGCGTCTGAGACGAGCCATGCGTCAATATACCCTGCCGCATCTTTCGCCGTCAGTTTGTGAAGGGCAATCCCGTCGCGCGCGCCTGCCGCTTTTTTGTGTTATACAGGTAGACGTACCCGTCCTTAAAAGTGTGCGCCAGAGGACGCAAAGCAAGATAGCGCACAGCCGTGCAATCGCCGTTGCCGTAAACAAGCTCTCCTGGCGGCACAAGCCGTTGCAGGGCGTCAAGCGCTTCACGATAAACCGCGTAGTCGTTTCCCGGCGTCAGCATGGCCGCCGTTAACGATTCCAGATTCCAGAAGTTGTTTATAGGCATTTTATCATGTAATACAGGATTCTGACGAAACAGATCAGGATGACTGTCAAAAGCCATATACTGGGCGTACACGTCGAGGTCGCTGCCATATCCGCGCCGCCCCGGCGGCAATGGGCACAATGCCGCGCAAGGCGGCCAGCGCGTAAAAAGCGGCAAGAACGACAAAAAAAGCATCTGCCGCCAGACGAAAGTGGACGGATCTGAGGAAGGGCGCGACAGCAAAGGTTTTCCTGGAAGAACTTATGAATCCGCGACGACGAAAAATTGAAGACAGCAACCAATTCACACAGTACACCTGACCTCTCCGCCGGACAGCAATGAATCAATGCCAAACATTTGTTGCACCATGCCGGCAATCTGCGTTTGTGTTTTTGGCAGGGCGCGTTCTTCCCAGTCTTGGCCCACAAGCCAGAGAGGAACACGGCGGGCTTGTTCCGTCACGTCGCAGTGGCGGCGGTCGTTATCCATGCCGTGGTCGCTTGTGATCAGCGCCGCATAGCCCGCATCAAGCCAGTGCGGCAGAAAACGGGCCAGCAGAGCGTCCGCGTTACGCGCCGCATCACGGTAGGCGGGCGAATCCGCGCCGTGCATGTGCCCGGCATGGTCAATGCCCATGGAATGCACGAGAAGGATGTGCGGCTGATATTGCAGGCGCAGCCATTCCGCATCGTGAAAAAGTTCATCATCTGGGTAAGCGTCGCTGCTGTAAAAAAGTCCGTGCGCGATTGGCAGGGTCACGTCGTTTGTCAGGCGGTGCTGACCGGCCACAAAAGGAGCGGCGTTGCAGAGTTCGCTTATCCAGCAATAGGCCGCGGCCGCTGTGACAAGCCCGTTTTTCTGTGCCAGGTGAAAAATGGTGGGCGTTGGGCACAGGCGCGCGTCGTCATTGTGGACAATGCCGGTTAAAACCGGCGCGTGTCCGCTGAGCAGCGTCGCATAGATCGGGCGTGAGAACGGCGGCAGCTCGGCTGTGAGTTCGACATAGCCCGCGGCGCCGGCCCGTTCAAGCGAGCGTACATAGCTGAAACAACGGCGTGCTGTTGCGGCGCGCAGCCCGTCCAGCAGTATAATCATGAGATGCCGGTTCATCGTGTTCACCAGTCTCCTTTTCCGGTCGGGCGTTCGGGGAACGAGAGCGACGGGGCAAGATTATACAGTTGTGCGGCCGTGATGCCCTGCACGGAGAACGTTTCTTTCAGCCATTGGAGAAAACGGTAAATTTTTTGCAGCAGGGCGTCTGTAGCTGATTGATCCGGCACGTTGGGCGATGCGCCGGGCAGCATTTCCGAAGAATGCCAGAACAGATGCAGCACCCGTCCGCCGCGGGCCGCATGCAGACGGCTTGCGAGACGCATGATGCGGCTTGAGTGCCAGATAGGGTTGGCGCTTGCGACTCCCCAGAAATGAAAAGAATCCAGCAGCAGTGGCGGGCGGGCAATGGCGTGCCAGCAGCGCGCGAGCTCCGGCAAAAGCGCAATCTGGGTTATGGGCGCTTCCAGCAGGCGTAGGCCGGGCGCGTCCTCGGCCCAGTAGGGGTCTGCGGGCGCGAGAAAGTGATCCGGCCCGCCGGGATAGGCGCGTAACGGGCAGACCGAACTGTCCAGCGTTATGCCAGCCTCGGCCAGCAGGGGGCGCACCTGTGATTTCAAGTCCCATCTGCCCATGCGAAAACTTGTCAGCGGCGCGGATTGCAGCTCTTGGCCGGTGACAAGCAGTGTGCGCAGGCGTCGGCGCAGCAAATTGCGCTCAAGACGGTGTGTGCGTTCCGGCGGGCATGTGCCCGCGCGTGTCTCCGCCGTCAGCGGATGGGTGCTCCAGTGGTGCAGATGCGCGCCTATTTCCGCACCCAAGTCGTCGCGCATAAAGGCCAGCGTCGCCCTTGTCTCGGGGTCGGCTAAAACCGTATAGGCGCAGAACAGCGTCAGGGGAAAATTCAGCTCCCGCGTCAGGGGGGCAAGGCGGGGCAGCAGCGCCACATTGCGCACGCCGCAACCTGCCGCGGCATAGCGGCCTGAAAAAAGCCCCTCTTCTTCCACGTCAAGGCTCACTATGACGAACAGCGGCTGTTTGTCCGGGGGGGCGTTGGCGTCGGGCTGGCGTGTGCTGGCGTCGGCAATGTTCATCTTGTCTGCGTGTATATATGATAAGCAGTCGCGGAGCAAAGCGCAAAATCAAAGCCGGAGTGATAAGTCTTTCGGCCGGCGCCCTAACGGCAGTCATACAAGGGTCAATCGGCAAAATACGCTGCTGCGGTTTTTGATGGAAGTTGAGGCGGGGAATTGGCGTCAGTTCAAAAAATTTTTGACTCGGATACATGCCCCGGCAGACGATGCAGCGTCGGCTCGTCAACAGCGCGCATAAGGCGGCCGATGTACTGTATTTGTCGTCGCCGGGCTTCATGGCCGCGCGTGTCGGCATATCGGCATACGGCCTCATACAGTTTCGGCGGCAGATTCAGTTTGCGGAGCGCCTCCGGGTCAAGGCGGGTCAGTCGGGCTCCGACATTTTGCAGGGCCAGACTGCGGCGTTTGTGGGCAGAACGGCTGGATTTGGTGTTTCCCCCCTCGTTTTGCACGGTCTCATCCTGCCGTTGGAAGCGTTGCTTGCGCGGCATGACGCCTCAGACGAGAATGCCCAGAATCACGCCGGCGAGCACAACCGGCGAAATGGCGCCGTTCAGGGTAAAAAATGCCGTGTTGACGTGGCGCAGGTCTTCGGCATTCATCAGCCGGTGCTCTGTAAAAAGCAGCACGGCGATGCCGGCGCAGATGCAGAACCAAGGCCAGGAAAGCCCGGCCGCGGCGCCCGCGAGCGACAGAAAAACGGCTGTCATGCAATGAGAAAAGGCCGCAATGGCCAAAGCGGTTTTGGTGCCGTACACAGACGGTACGGAATACAGGCCGAAGGCTTTGTCAAAATCCATATCCTGAAAGGAGTAATAGATGTCAAAGGCCGCCACCCAGAACGTGACGGCAAAAAAGAGCAGCACCGGCGCCAGATTCATGCTCCCCGGCGTCACGCTTATCCACCCGGCAAGCGGCGCAAGCCCCAGGGTTGCGCCGAGCCAGAAGTGGCAAAGTGATGTAAAACGCTTGAGCAAGCTGTAGGCGGCCGCAAAAAGCAGGGCAGGCGCGGAGAGCCGGAGGCAAAGGTTGTTCAGGGCGGCGCAGGAGGCGATAAAAATGAGAGCCGTGACCCCGCAGAAAGCCCAGGTTTGGCGCACGCTGATGCGGCCGGAGACAAGAGGGCGTTTGCACGTGCGGGGGTTGGCGCGGTCAAGGGGCAGATCAGCAAGACGATTGAAGGCCATGGCAAAGGAGCGCACAGCTGCCATGGCGATGGTGAGG
Organism: Candidatus Desulfovibrio trichonymphae; assembly: GCF_002355955.1. Classification (NCBI taxonomy): domain Bacteria; kingdom Pseudomonadati; phylum Thermodesulfobacteriota; class Desulfovibrionia; order Desulfovibrionales; family Desulfovibrionaceae; genus Desulfovibrio; species Candidatus Desulfovibrio trichonymphae. The sequence continues at coordinate 194,853 of NZ_AP017368.1, forward strand.
AAAATCAGGCTTTGTACGGGGGGCAGGCCGCGCGCGGCCAAGACGGCGCCGGCCCAGGCGTAGGGCAGGGCAAAGACGGAGTGTTCAATTTTTATCATGCTGCAAATGTCGGCAAACTGGCCGAGAGGGGCGCGCATGCTGTTATTCATAATTCACTTTCTTATCTTCCGCAGTCAGTGGGGTCGCTGTGCAATTTATCAAGCGCGTGGGGCAGGGTGGGCAGCACGGCGGCCAGATTTTCGCGTACTGCTATATGGCTGCCGGGCAAATTGATGATGATGCTTTGCCCGAGCACCCCCGTCTCGGCGCGGGATATCGCCGCGTGCGGCGTGACGGTCAGACTGGCGGCCAGCATGGCATGACGCAGGCCGGGCAGGGGCAAGTCAATAACCCCGGCCGTGACCTGTGGAGAAATGTCGCGGGGGGAAAGACCCGTGCCGCCGGTGGTGCAGATGAGGTCATAGCCTTCTGTCAGCGCAAGATCCGTGAGCAGGGCGCGCAGCATGTCCGGCTCGTCCGGCAGGAGAAAGCCCTGACTGTGGCAAAGCGGCAGGATTTGGGCAACCATTTCGGCAATGGCCGGGCCGCTTTTGTCCTCACGCTCGCCGTGAAAACCCTTGTCGGAAAGCGTCACCCAGGCCAGGCTGCGGCCATCTTTACGCGTTTCAAGGGTGCATTCGTCCCCCGGCGGCATATCTGCGCGCGCTGTGAGCAGCGGACAGCACAGAGCGTGGGAGTGGGAGGGCAGACGTATATGGCCTGTAACGGCAAAACGCGCGTCATGGCTTTCGTGGCTCTGGACGAGTTGTGTGCCCACGGGCATAAAAGGCAGGGAGTGCGGCGGACTGACTGCGCGGTGAGCCCGCAGACCGACAGGGCAGGAAACGTCCGCACGGAGCAGGGGCAGGCTTTCACCTGCGGCGCACGGGCAGAGGCGCAGGACAAGGTTCATGTTAAAGTCTCCGTTTGTTGCAGCAAACTATTGTAGCCGCAAGCGCAATGCGTTACAAGCAATAAAAGAGGTTTTGATTTTTCGCTGTGCGCTTTAGTGCATTATAACAATGAAATATGCAGAATAGTTAAATCCACCCATGGTTGGATTATGGGAGGGGCGTCATGGCGAGCCGCAGTCAGGATCAGACGCAGAATTTGCGGGTTTTGGGCACAGGCCGGCTTTCGCCGGCGAAAAACGGGCCGGGTGCGTATCTGCTGGAATCGTTCGGCAACTGTTATCCGGCGCGGATGTATGTCATCAGCATCGTCTTTCCCGAATTCACGTCGCTTTGTCCTGTCACCGGCCAGCCGGACACCGGCGTCATTTGTGTGGAATACATTCCGGACGCGCTCTGTGTGGAGTCAAAGAGCTTCAAGCTCTATATGTTCGCGTTCCGCAACCATCAGTCCTTTATGGAAACCATAACCAACACCGTGCTGGACGATCTGCGGGTGGCGATTGCTCCCCGCTGGTGCCGCGTCAAGGGATTTTTCGCGCCTCGCGGCGGTACGCGCATCCATGTTTTTGCTGAAGATTTCAAACAGATGTCCATGGAACAGGATGCCTGTGTGCGGGAAGCCGCTCGGGCATGGAAGACGGAACCGTGTCCACATACCGTGCAGCCGTATGCAGTCGTTTGACAAACACCGCATGGCGGTACAGCGTTTTCGTGGAGGTGTTTGTTCTCGGCCTGCGTCTGCTCGGCCTTGCAAGGGATATGGGAATGGCCTGGTTTTAACTGCAGACGCCCTCGCGGCCGCTGTGCGGCATTTTTGAAAGCCGTGTTTTTTAAATTATAACAGGAGATTGCATGGGCTTTTTCCCCGCTGTCAAACGTTTTTTTGGCGGCGCATCTGCCGCTTCTGCTGAAGTTGTGTCCGGTGTGGAGGATGTGCCCGCCGTTGCCGTCGTCAGAGAAGAGGATGCCGTCGCGCTGACCCTGCGTCTGCGTGAGGCCGAACCACGGCTTTCCATCTGGCTCGGCATCATTCTGGAGGGAGTGGACACGGCGGGCGATCTGCTCAACGCGCGCCTGCTCTTTTTGCTACGCGCGCTGCAAGCGCCGGAGGAGGAGGCGCAAACATTTGTGCGCGACTTTGCCGACTGGCTTGCATGTATGGAATACCGCAATATTGAGGAATTTTCTTCGGAATTGCAGTACCGTCTGGCGCTCGCTCTGGATATGGAAGATGAAGAAGACGAGCGCAGTCGTCTGTTTGTCAAAATAAGCGAAGGCCTGGCCCGCACGCGGGAAACGCTGGCCTGTCGTCTGGACGTTCTTTTTGCCGGGCATGGCGGGATTGACGACGCGTTCTGGGAAAATCTGGAAGAAATATTCATCATGGCCGATATGGGCTATGAAACAGCGCTGGCGCTGGTGGAACGCCTTAAAGAGCGCGCTCGCCGCGCTGGTATGACCGAGGCCGGACAGGCGCGTGATCTGCTGTGCGCCGAGGTGGAAAAAATTTTCAGCATGCCGCGCCGCATCAGTGCTGTGAACCCGCCGGAAGTTGTGCTGATTGTCGGAGTGAACGGAGTTGGAAAAACAACGACCATAGGCAAGCTCGCGCACCGAGCCCGTATGCAGGGCAAAAAGGTGATGATGGCGGCTGCGGACACATTTCGCGCGGCGGCTATGGAACAGTTGCAGGTGTGGGCCGGGCGCACGGGCGCGCTTTTTTACGCCAAACACGCCGGTTCGGAGCCTGCCTCTGTTGCTTTTGAGGCTATGGAAGAGGCGCTGAGGCAAGAGGTGGATGTGCTGTTTGTGGATACGGCCGGGCGTTTGCAGACCAATGTCAACCTTATGGAAGAGCTCACCAAGATATGTCAGGTGCTCGGCAAAAAGCACCCGGGCGCGCCGCACCGCTGCATACTTGTTATTGACGCCACAACAGGGCAGAATGCCCTGTCGCAGACAAAGCTCTTTAAAGAGGCCGTGGGAGTGGACGAACTTGTGTTGACCAAGCTTGATGGCACGGCCAAGGGCGGCATTGCCGTGGCTGTGGCGATGCAGCACAGTCTGCACATTACGTTCGTCGGCCTTGGCGAAAAGCTGGATGATCTGCGCCCCTTCAACGGGGCTGATTACGCCCGCGCCCTGTTGGGCGGGCAGGAAGGGCAGGGGTTTTAAAAGGGAAGCCTTATTTTTACAGTGTCCGCATAATGGTAAGCAGGTTTTGGTAGCTGTCCACATTATGGTATTTGACGCCGGTGGTGGAGATTTCGTTGAACAGTTTTTTTGTGCAGTCGATCTTGGCCTTTTCTATCGGCCTGAGTTCCAGGCTGTCCATTGTGCCTTTGGTTTCAGCAATAAAGAAAATGTGTTTGACTGTGTCGCGCTTGAAGGCGATGCCCCAATCCGGCGAATAATGGCCCATGGGCGTCGGGAATAGAAGCCCTTGGGGCCGCTTGGTAGTTTGGCGTATACAACCACCTCTGTGCCGTCCGTGAACACATAATCCTGCACGGCTTTTTTCGCTTGAAAGGCCTTTGCATATTCCTGCGACGACTTGCTCATATGGAAGATATCTTGCTTGTACGGCTCCTCGGCGCTCGGCATATATAAAATATGCTCTACTATTACAGCCGGTTTTTGTTTGTTGATCTCGTCGCTGACCTTGCTGATGAACTCCTCCGGGTTCCCGCGGAACATATGCTGCCTGACAGGTTCAAGGCCGCCAAGTATCGCCGCCGTTGAGCGGCGCGGTATTCCGGCGTCACATGATCGTCCAGGTCAATATAGTCGTTCTTCAGCAAGTAATTGTGGATGACCTTTGCCTCACGTTCCTCACGTTCCGAGATTGTACGAGGTGTTCCATCCAACCGGATTTTGTTCTGTAAATCCGACACGAATTTGGCGTAGCTCTCGCTGGCGATGACGGTCAGCGTATTTACATCCTGAACATCTTCACCCAGGGCGTCCAAATCCTGACGGTCGCCGGACTGGTTGACGCACAGGCGCAGACCGCGCCCGACTTCCTGCCGTCTGGCGGTCGCGTTGTCGGGGTGCTTTAAAGTGCAAATCTGGAACACGTTCGGATTGTTCCAACCTTCACGGAGCGCGGAGTGGGAAAAGATGAACCGGGTCGGCTCATCAAACGAGAGCAAGCGTTCCTTGTTTTTCAGAATCAGGTCATAGTCCGAGAACTCGCTGCCCCGTTTCACCGCGCTGTTTACGGCGCGGCCATGTTTGTCGATGGGAAAATAGCCCCGATGCGTGTCGCGAGGTTTAATGCCGCGCAGGTATTGTTGATAGGGTGATTCAAGGCATCGTCCGCTGCCCGTTGAACGCGGCCGCATACTCTTCCTCAAAAACCCGGCCGTATTCGCCGAGACGCTCGGTTGCCGTCCTCGTCATATTGCCTGTACCTGGCAACCTCGTCTAGGCGTGGGCCGGCTACCCATGCCGAAAATCTGTCCACTTTGTTAGCAAATCAAAATACAAAATACAAAATCAACAAATGTCTCGAAAGGGGAATTCTTATTTGAAAAAATCTCAGTAATCATTAAGATAAGCGCATCACACATCATAAACCTTATAAACCTTGAAAAATAAAGGTAGGTGTTGAAATGCATAAAAATCCATCAATAACATCAAAATGGCTGAGCACTGCCGAGGTAGCCGAGTATTTGGGGGCCAGCCAAAATTTCCTTGCAGGAGTTGATGTTATGTGGACGGTCAAGATTCATAAAAAAGTGAAAAAAACGCTGAAAGCGCCTCCTGTGCCCGTACAAAAAGCAGTCGAACTACTGACCTTTGAGTTGAGAGCAGGCGGGCCGGTGGCTGGAACATGGCCTAACTACGGCAAACTCGGCGACAACAAACACCATTGTCACCTGAAAAAGGGCAAGCCTGCCTATGTTGCCGTATGGTTGGAAGTCAAGAAAGAAACACAGACTATTGAGGTGACGTATGTTGGAACACACGGAAAAGCACCCTACTGACGCGGCGAAGTTTTTCTTGGTATGCTTTTGTCGGCGGGCATTGTTTGAGGATGTAGGGGCCATTCTTGAGGCCAAAGGCTGTGTCATCAAACAGACGGCTACCGAACAGAAAAAGGACAGGAGGCGCGTATGGCTGTAACGATGCCGGATAGATGGAGCGCATTCGATACCGTCAGTTCAAAAAATTCTTGACTCGGGGGCGTTGTCTAAACATGCTTTGCGGGAAAGGCGATTATCCCTTGCCGGCCTTCAAAGATTTTTTATATACTAAGGGAGACGACGCCATATTTTTGTGCGTTACTAAGGAGTGCTCTATGACAAGCCGAATCAAAACCGTTTTCCTGCTGACTCTGCTTTCAGCAATAATGATTATGCTCGGCGGCATGATGGGCGGCCGTTCAGGCGTCATCATAGCCTTTGGTCTTGCATTGCTTATGAATGCGGGCAGTTACTGGTATTCGGACAAAATTGTGCTTTCCATGTATCGTGCGAGGGAAACAGCGCCCGAAGAAGCGCCGTACCTGCACGCCGTTGTAGAGGAACTGGCCGGCAAGGCGGGCATACCCAAGCCGCGCGTCTGCGTTGTGCCTGAAGAAGCCCCCAACGCCTTCGCCACGGGACGTGACCAGCAGCACGCCGTTGTGGCCGTGACGGAAGGCATCTTGCGGCTACTTTCTCCGGAACAGCTGCGTGGCGTGCTCTCCCATGAAATCGGCCATATCGTAAACCGTGACATTCTGATCCAGACTGTGGCCGGGGTGCTCGCTTCCGCCATTGTCACACTGGCCAATATTTTTCAGTTTACGGCCCTCTTTGGTGGCAACAGGGATGGCGAAGGCGGCGGCAACCCTGTCGGCGCGCTGGCACTCGCCCTGCTCGCGCCCATCGCGGCCGGCCTTATCCAGATGGCCATTTCGCGGTCGCGGGAATATCTGGCCGACGACATGGGGGCGCATCTGTGCGGGCGCCCTCAGGAACTCGCCGGAGCGCTCGCCAAACTGGGCGCGGCGAGCGGCAGGATTCCCATGCAGGCCGGCAATCCCAGCACAGGGCAGATGTTTATTGTAGCGCCCCTGTTCTGCCATGGCGCCATGGCAAACCTTTTCAGCACCCATCCCCCTCTGGAAAGACGCATACGGCGGCTTCAGGCCATGGCGTCCGGACGTAGCTGATCCCGCGTGGTTGAACCATATAAACCGGAGAAACAGCCATGCACCGGCGCCCTCTCTCGATAATCCTGCTTTTGCTGCTGGCTGCGGCCTGCGGCGGCAAATACGCCGTTCATGACGAAGCGCCCATGCCGGATGCGGCATCCTGCCCTTTTGTCTATGCTTTTGCGCCGGGGAATTATATTATTGACGTCGCAAGCGGCGCTGACGTGATTTTGGATCCGGCGGCGCAGGAATTTCCCCTTTTTTGCAGGCCGCCTGAAGCCCGCGCGTTCATCAATAAAGAGGTCACGGCAGGACGTCTTGCTGAGGGCGACTGGCGCGTTTATCGGCTGGACGGACAATTTGAGGAGCTGGCGCAACAGTCCGACAACGGCCGCTATACGCTGAAACGCATGGCGTCTGTTGTGGACTGGGTTACGGAAGACTTTTAATTTGCGGCTGATTATGGACAGCAGAAAAAAAACCGTCTTCATCGCCGGCGGCGCCGGCTATATCGGCAGCCATCTCAACAAGGCGGCCCATCAGCAGGGCTACAACACCGTTGTGTACGACAACCTTATTTACGGCCACAAAGGGGCTGTGCAATGGGGCGATTTTGTTCCGGGCGATCTTGAGGATGTCGCGCAATTGCGTCTCGCCTTTCAGCATTTTCGTCCCGACGCGGTCATGCATTTCGCGGCCTATGCCTATGTTGGCGAATCTGTGATCGATCCTGAAAAATATTATCGCAATAACGTGGCGGCAACGCTGAATCTGCTGCGCGTCATGCACGAGGCAGGCTGCGGCCGTTTTATTTTTTCCTCGACATGCGCTACCTACGGCGTTCCTTTGCAGATTCCCATTTCTGAAGATCACTCGCAGTCGCCCATCAACCCCTATGGACAAAGCAAGCTGATGGTGGAAAACATTCTGGCAGATTATGCGGCTGCTTATGATTTCTGCTATGCTTCCCTGCGTTATTTTAATGCGGCGGGGGCGGATCCGCAGGCGCAGATCGGCGAAGATCACAATCCTGAGACGCATCTGATCCCGCTTGTGCTGGATGCGGCGGCCGGCCGGCGCGCGCGAGTGTCTGTTTTTGGAGCGGATTATGACACGCCGGACGGCACGTGCGTCCGTGATTATATACATGTCTGCGATCTGGCGGACGCGCATCTGCTCGCCCTGGAGCATTTGTTTGACGGGGGGCAAAGCGGCTGTTTCAATCTCGGCAACGGGCAGGGTTATTCTGTCAAAGAAGTCATCGACTGCGCCCGCGCGGTCACCGGCAGGGACATCTCCGTGCGGCATGCGCCGCGTCGGGCGGGCGATCCGCCTGCGCTCGTCGGCAGCGCGGAGAAGGCGACAGACGCGCTTGGCTGGCGTCCGCGCCTTGCCCGGCTTGAAGACATCATCTCAACGGCATGGGTCTGGCACAAAAAGAGATTCTGCGTTTGACATCTGCCGTGCGTATGCTTATAATCTTTTTTATGCCTACAATAAAGGCGTTACAGCGCGGGGTGGAGCAGTTCGGTAGCTCGTCGGGCTCATAACCCGAAGGTCCCAGGTTCAAATCCTGGCCCCGCAACCAGAAAAATCAAGGGGTTAAGCTCGAAGAGTTAGCCCCTTTTTCTGTGTATTGCCTATTTTGTCCCCGCTCTATCCCCATTTTTGTATAAATGACCGCTAAACTGGCTTGGCCCGTCACGCGGGGGGGGCGGTTCAGCCACTAGGGGGTAGAGCCTCTCGCTCCGAATACTGGTGGGCAATACTGCCTGGTACAGTATGTTATTTTTTAGTTCTTTTTAATTTTATTTTCGGTTTTTGGTTTTTTGCTATTTCCAGCAACTACAGGAGTTACAGTACGTCGTTTTCATGATCTAAACGCAAGTGGCTGGATCTTCTTGGTATGGATTATTCTACTTGCAATTCCAGTCGTTGGTTTTTTTACATGGATTGCTTTCCTGCTTTGGTTTTGTTTTCAAGGAACAGAAGGTGAAAACAAGTACGGCGCAGATCCATTATGTGCTGATACACATTACAATGAAAGCAAGGCTCAAGAAGAACGGCAACGCAGAAAGAATGAAGAACGCGCCAGACGTGAAGCTGAGAGAGAAAAAGTCCGGCGAGACCAAGACGCAGGCAGAGAGCAGGAATACACGGGGAGCAGCCGAACAGATGACCAGTATGAGATATTAGGTGTGCGCGGAATATGAGCCTTGGCGAGATAAGACGGGCATACTTAAAATTAATCAAGTAGTACGCCCCGGACATGGTAGAACATTTGGGAGATGAGTTTAAGAAACTGGCGCACGAAAAACTGTCGCGCTTAATTCGGCGTAGGGGGAAGATTATTCTATGGTCATATTATTTGACGTTAAAAGTATAAAAAGATAAAAATTGCGAATAATTTGTGAATATGACTGGCTCCATGTCTCATTATCAAAGAAGGCAGTATGCAAAATGAGGGGCACGGTAGCTGCAGAAGGCTTGCAGCACGAAGCGAGGCAAGCCGAACGCGGTCTATGGAGTGATTTAGACACGATTGCACTTTGGGGATGGCGACGAATATAGCGAACCAACAGGCGTAAAAATAAGTGGTTTATATGTGCTGTGAACAAGAAGGGGAATTTACTGTTATTACAGCATTACATAGTGTGACATAACAATATCGTATCCAATGTGTCTATTTTCAAAGTTATGTTATTCATTTTTAGCTACATTTTATCATCCAGAAATATACGCACGGATAGTAATGAAATTTATTTTGTTATCTATTACTATATCGTTATTACCGTAAAAACTCGAAAAAAAATTTAGATTGCCGTCAATCCAGCATGTGCTACTCTATAGGATGATGGACAAAAGACCACATCCCCCGTCCAAAAGCCCTTCCCTGTACCCGACAGAGGCTCCTATAACTGCGTCTGTCCCGTTGCTTCCGGCGCATACAGCGGCGCGATATTCTGCCATTCCCCTAAGGAGATATGGCATAAATTGCACTATATGTCGATAATTTTATTGTATTTTATGATGGGAAATGCAAGGTCGTGAAAATGGCGAAAACCCTGATAACTTCACCTCTCATAACCCGAAGGTCCCAGGTTTAAATTCTGGCATAGAAACCAGAAAAATCAATGGGTTACGGTGAAAATCGTAAGCCCTTTTTTGGTTATTCCGCCTCACGGCAGCGGACGATTCTCTCTCTCGCAACGGCAGGATACCTGTTGACGGTGTTCCGGTTGATATCAACAATTTTGTCAAATTACAGAGTGTCCAGCTCAAAAGTCAACAGCTTCACAAAAAACATTCACAGCGCGGTGGCGGGGCCGCCAGTAACAAGTCTGCCCGTGCTTGCCAAGATCGTTCTTGAAAGTATATAGAACGTCATGCTGGTGCAAAATTGTCATCCCCCCTTTTTTTTGCCGCTTGTCCGGCTTTTGTGCTGCGTCTGCTGTCTTGTCGCGTGGTCCGACGCGCAGACAGAAGCCGTGTCAAAAAAAACGCCGCCCGCGCCGATCTACACAGGTGGACGCCCCTTGGATCCACAAAGCGCGCGCCACGGCCTGCCAAAAGCCATCACCATGCCCGATGCAGTCTCCCGCGCGTTGAAATTTAATCCCTCGCTGGGCGCGCGGGAATCGCAGAGCCGCGCTTCGGAAGAAGGCCGTAAATCCGCGCGCGGCGCCTTCGGCCCCAAACTCGGCATGAGCTATACCGCCGTGAAACAGGAAAAAAAAACATCCCCCTCTACCGTGCGGCCGCCGGAAATGGGCATGTACAGCTATGGCGTTGAAGTCTCCCAAACGGTTTTTCAGGGCTTCAAACTGCTCGCCGACTACCAGAAAGCCGCCCTGCAGGCAGACAGCGATCAGGCCGCTCTGCGCAAGGCTGAACTGGATATGACAGAACAGGTGCAGCGGTATTTTCTGAATTACCTGAGAGAGGAAGAAAATGTCCGCAGCGCGCAGGGATCCCTCGCGCGGCTGCGCGACCAGCTCAACATAACAAACGCCTTTTATGAAGTCGGGCTGCGACCGTGGCTTGATGTGCTGCAGGCGGAAGTGAATGTCAGCCAGTCGGAAAATCTGCTGGTTCAGGCTGAAAACAACCTTGACACCTGCCTTGCCATGCTCAACACCCTGCTGGGCCTGCCGGCCACGGCACAAACCGGCTATATGGGCAAACTGATCCATATCCCTTTTAATCTTTCCCTAGAACAATGTCTTGAAATCGCCTACCGGCAGCGGCCTGACCTGTATATAGCCGCAAGGGCCGTGGACATGGCCGGCAAGGATCAACGCGCAGTGCAAAGCGGCTACTACCCGCAAGTAGAGGCCTATTACAATATCACCAACACCGGCGATTCGCCGAACATGCAACGCGCAGGCGACAGCGGCTCACGCGGAACAACATGGGAAGCGGGAGCGCGAGCCACTTGGAACGTCTTTCAATGGGGCACCACATGGTACGCCGACAAGCAGGCAGGCTTTCTTGTGACAAGAATGCGCTATGAAGAAGAAAACCTGAAGCTTGATGTGGGCTATGACGTTAAATCAAAACTTCTCTCCGTGCGTGAAGCGGAAAAACGCATTGCCCTTGCTGAAAAAAGCGTGGAACAGTCCACAGAAGCCTTTAATGCCGCGCTGGCCCGCTACCGGGAACAGGTAGGCACCAATTTTGAAGTGCTCGACGCGTCATCAAAACTTACAACGGCAGAAGCGTCGCTGACAGGCGCAAAGGCAGACTATCTCACGGCACTGGCGCAAATTTATGCGGTCATGGGCGAATTTCGCCCTGACCTGATGAGCCCCTCTCTTCAACATCCTGACAAACAATGACAATCCATATGAACGGCAGTCTCACCATCACGCCGCTGGGGGGCCTCGGTGAAATAGGCATCAACTGTCAGCTTTGGGAGGGCGCGAGCGGCGTCGTTATGGTGGACTGCGGCCTGATGTTCCCTGACGACGCACATCTGGGCGTTGATGTGGTCATTCCGCATTTCGGCGCGGTGAGCGGCATAAAAGACAAACTGCTCGGCATCGTGCTCACACACGGGCATGAAGACCACATCGGCGCGCTGCCGTGGCTTGTTCCCGAACTTAGAGGCACGCGCATTTACGGTTCAAGCTTTACGTTGGCTCTCGTGGAGCACAAATTGCGCGAGCACGAAATTCTTGACTGGGTGGAACTGTGCCCTGTGAATGCGGGTACGGTTCTGGATCTGGGTGATCTGAGATTCCATTTCTTTCCTGTCTGTCATTCCATCCCTGAATGCTTCGGACTGGGAGTGGAAACGTCCGTCGGCCGTATTATCCACAGCGGCGACTTCAAAATTGATCCGCATCCGCTGAGCGGCACAGGAACCGACCTGCAGATGTTCAGAGATTTCGCCGGACTAAAAGGCGCGCGGCTTCTGCTTTCTGATTCCACCAACGTGATGCGCGACGGGCGTTCGCTCACGGAACGCGAGGTCAAGGAATCGCTCGCTGGAATTTTTGACGCGGCCAAAGGCCGCATTGTGATCACACTCTTTTCCAGCCATATACAACGGATACAGGAGGTTTTCGATCTCGCGGTGGAACGTGGGCGTACCGTGGTGGTAAGCGGCAAATCTCTGGCCGGGAATATTGACACTGCACGCGCACTGGGTTTTGTGAAGCCGCCTGCCGACTTTTTCAACGCTCACACTGGCGTGCCGGATTTCCCGGACGAAAAACTCGTTCTTATGGTCACCGGCGCACAGGGCGAACCGCTTTCAGCCCTTTCGCGCATGGTGCTTGGCGGGCATCGCCGGCTTTGTATACACAAAGGCGATACGGTGGTGATGAGTTCCAGAATGATCCCCGGCAACGTAAAAGCCGTTTCCCGGCTGATCAATGAAATGTACCGGCTCGGCGCGGAAGTGCTGTATGAAAGCGTGCATGCCGTCCACGCCTCGGGCCATGCGCACAGCGAAGAATTGCGCGACATGCTGCTTGCCGTGCGGCCGGAACTTTTTGTGCCGGTGCACGGCGAATACCAGCACCTTGTCAAGCACGGACGGCTGGCGCAACGTTGCGGCGTTGCCCCGGACAATATTGTGCTTTTGGAAAACGGACAACCGTTGACCCTGATGCCGGACGCATTCCGCCTGGACGCGCGCGTGCCGGTGGAATGCACGCTGGTGGACGGCAAGGGGGTGGGCGATGTCGGCTTTGCCGTCCTCAAGGAGCGCCGCATTTTGGGCGGCGAAGGCATGGTTGTTGTCGTTCTGGTCATGGATGCGGAAACAGGCAGTGTGCTCCACGGCCCGGAAATTATCTCAAAGGGATTTGTCTTTGGGCAGCGATACAGCCACCTGCTGGAAGACGCAAAATGTCTCGTGCTGGACGCAATCAAGTCAGCACATGGCCGTTCAGGCCGCATGCAGGACAACATCCGTTCCTCGCTGCGAAGTTTTTTCAAACGTGTGCTGGAGCGTGACCCTGTTGTAGTGGCAATTATCAGTGCAGTATGACAAGTTGTCACATGGCGTTTTTTCGGGCGACACTCTTCTGCAGCAATCCAAACAAGCGCTCTGTCTGATAACACACCAGGGTCTTGCTTTGTCCGGCAAGGCATCCTTGATGCGTTCCCGTCAACTTATTTTGAAGGTCGATAGGATCTGGGATCTGGCAGAAACAGGACGGGCAACCGATTGTTGTAAGCCTCATACGGCGCAGGCTGCACGGTTGTATGCGGGAAAAGAAGCAGGCTGCCCAAAAAATATAAGGGTAGCCTGCTGTGTTTTAATGTGGTCGGAGCGACTGGATTTGAACCAGCGACCCTCTGCTCCCAAAGCAGATGCGCTGCCAGACTGCGCCACGCTCCGTAATGTGTGTCTGAGGCCCGCAACTATTTCAATAGTTGCTGATTTATTAACAATGGCAATATATTTTGAAAAAATCAAGTGTAAAACAGTGGTATGCGGCGCAAGGCCTGAACAAGGCGTCCGCATCTGCCGTCAGATAGGGGAAAACGGTTTTGTTGTCTTGACTTTTTCTGTCTTGAAGTTGCACTGTGCCTCAGAACGCTTAATAAGGATACCAAATGAAAATCAGAAAACTTGTCGGCATTGATCTGCTCCCCAGTGAACGTCGGGCCAAAGAAATGGGCTTTCCTTATTTTCCTGTCCAAGAATTCATTGCATTCTATGCCGGGACGGATGTGGATATTATAGAAGTTCTTTGCACGCTGCAGCTTCGCGTGCCGGAGGATGGCACTGTGGAAGCCGCCGCGCAGGCCAGACAGCAATTTGAAAAGAAGCGGTACGCGCTTGAAATGTGCGGCGTCAGGGTGATTAAGTGCCCTTCCAAGCGAAGTCAAAACTCTCCCAGCGGTTTTAAGCAAAGCGATGACCAGCGGTTGATGATCAGAACACTGACTCTGGCCATGAAACTGCGTCCGGATTTTGTCACTCTTGTGGCGTCTGACGGGGATTATACGCCAATGGTGGAATCCTTGCGCGATGAGGGCATACGGACAGAAGTTGTCGCCTCGCTGCCGCTGCTGGCAAACGACTTGCGGCGACATGCGGTGAATGTGATTGATCTTGACGCAGTGCTTGAGGATCTGCGCGCGCAGCAATGCGCCAATGGAACCTGCCGTCAATTTGGATGCTCAACCTGACAGGGATTGGTCGCATGAGCAATACAACTACAGTAACTATGGCTCTAGACCATCAGGTCTTTGTTTTCGGTGACCAGCCTCTTGAGGCAACCGATGAGTTGCTCCAGAAACGGGCTGTTTGAGCGAGCCCCGCCGCCCCTCACGCGTCCGTCTGCATTATCCGCAGCATGCGCTCCAGGGCGAGTTTCGCGTTTTCCCGCAATTCCTCGGGGGCCGTGACCATAAAGCCGTCGTCCCCCGCCGCCACGGCGTCCAGACAGGCGGCGAGCCGCTTTTCTGTTGTCTGGGCCATATGTGTGCAGGCGCTTTCCACAAGAGGCAGCACCGTCACTCGGCCGCGGTTTTCGCTCGCCAGCCGTTTCACCAGGTTGATTTCCGTGCCCACAATGACGACCGCGCCGTCCGGCGCCTCGTTCACGTAGCGGATGATAAAGGAAGTGGCTCCCGCCGCGTCCGCCGCGGCCACAACATCCGGCGTGCATTCGGGGTGCACCACAACGCGGGCACCGGGGTGTTCGGCACGCATGCGCTCTATCTGGCGGGTATTGAAACGGATGTGGATAGAGCAAAAGCCCGGCCAGAGCAGCAGGCGGGCTTTTGCCGCAGCGGCCGGGTCAAAGAGTTCGCCCTTGCCGCGCACGCTGAGTACGGCACGCTCCGCAACGGGCATTCTCAGCGTGTCCGCCATGTTCCAGCCCAGGTTCCTGTCCGGCAGAAAGAGCACGGCGTCGCCCTGCTCCAAAGCCCAGCGTAGCATGGTTGCAGCGTTGGCCGAGGTGCACACCGTGCCGCCGTGCGCGCCGACAAGGCTTTTGAGCCCGAGGGTGGAGTTGACGTAGGCGAGCGGCACCACCTTGCGGCCGTTCTCGGCAAGCCGCCGCCGCACCGTTTCCACAACAGGCACTTCAGACATCATGGACATGCTGCACTCGGCCGACGGCTCGGGCAGATGCACCCTCTGCCCTTTCCGCGCCAGCAGGGCCGCTGATTCCGCCATGAAATAGACCCCGCAAAAGACGATGTCTTGCGAGGCCGTTTCCTTCACCCTGCGGGCCAGTTCCAGGGAATCTCCGCGCAGGTCGGCGTGACGGATGACCGCGTCGGCCTGATAGTGGTGGCCCACGACGGTCAGCGCCGCGCCGAATCTGCGGCGCGCTGACTCTATGCGCTCATTGAGGGACAGTGCTGTCATGCTGCTTCCTGCTGGTAAATATTTTTTCAACGCGGCTTCAGCATAGGGCATTCGCCGCTGATTTTCAAGATGTGCCGGCTTTGCCCGGCCGTTGTTTTTTGGTATGGTGGCGCATGTACAACGAGCATGGTCATTTTTTCGCCCTGAACGCCCTGCCGCCCGAAGGCAGGGAGGTCACGATCACAGATCAGTCTGTGTGGTTGACGCCGCTGGCCGCCTTTCACATGGCCTGCACGGTGCGCCGGCCGCTGGCCGCAACGGTGCACATGCTGCCTGCCGCAAACGGCTGTCTGGTGCGCGGCGCGTTGACGGGCGAAGTGCTTCTGCCCTGCAGCCGTTGCGCGGAAGACGCCGTCACGGCGATCAACGCCTGCTTTGAAGAATTTGAAGAAACGCCCGCGCTTGACGCCGCCGGCAACCCCCTGCCCGGGGAGGAAAGCCGCATCGTCTTTCACAACAACGCACCCTTGCTTGACTTGGCCGCCCTGTGCTGGGAAGAATTTGTCCTCGCCCTGCCGCCGGCTCCGCTGTGCGCGCCGGCGTGCAGGGGCGTGTGCCTCGATTGTGGCGTGAACCTGAACACAGCGCTGTGCAGCTGCGCCCGCGACGAAACAGACCCGAGGCTTGCGCCCCTGCGGGCGCTGTCGCTCAAAAGCCGTTAACAAAGGAAGCCACCACGTCCACACTGCTGTCCTCCTTTTCCGAGCGTGTCCTCGCCAAGCCGTCTCGGCCCGCAAGACAAAGATGCCGGCTGGTAGAGGGCGCCTGCCCGCGGTGCATGCCCGGCCCACCGAAACAACACATCAAACAATCGCTGAAGCAGCACAGACAAACCAGAGCAACAACGCGCCGCAAAGGCCGCCCCAGCGTAAAAGCGCGCACAGCGCGAGCAGGCTCGCTTTATCCCAGTCCGCAGCGGAGCTTTCCGGCGGTCCGAGCCAGGGTTTATGCGTCAAAATGCCGAAATAAACCGCAGGCCCGGCCATACGGCGTCCGCACAGCCAAGCGCAGACGGTCATGGGCCAGCCGGAGTTGGGGCTCGGCATGCCGCGCGCCTGCTCCGCCACGGCGCGAAATCCCGGCCAGATTCCCTTCCACAGCCGTGCGCCGGGCCGGATCGCCTGAAAAAACCTGTCAGTCAGCCACAGAACAATTACGGAAATTCTGGCAGGCACAAACGCCAGAAGGTCGTCACAACGCGCGCAGGCAAAGCCCAGTCGCGTCCACGGCTCAGCGACATACCCCCACATTGAATCCGCTGTGCTGACGGCCTTGTAACACCACAGCCCCACCGGACCCGCAACAAGCAACCAGAAAAAGGGCGCGAAAAAAGCGTCTGTAAAATTTTCCGACAGCGTGTCTGCCAGTGTTTTACGCAGCAGGGGAATGTCCATCATGTTCACATCCCGGCTGACAAGCATGGAAACAGCTGAGCGCGCCTGATCCGGAGAGCAGATTTCCACCTGACGGAGCGTTTCCCGGCCCGTTGTGACAAGACTGTCCAGAGCAAGGCCTGCCCAAGCAAAATATACGGCCGCCGCCACGCCGAGCCAGGGCAGGACAAGCAGCAGCCATACCGCGAAACCGACGGCCGCAATCAGAACAAACAGACAGATAAAACCGGCCGCACGACCGGCGACCGGCGTATCCCACCGCCGCGCAGGAGCTTCCAGACAGTGCAGCATTCGTCCGGCCACACAAACCGGATGCGGCCAAGGGAACTTGGGATCGCCAAAAAGCGTATCCAGCAAAAAAGCCAGAGGCGCGAGCCACCAGCAATCCCAAACACTGTAGGGGAAAAAGCTTTCCATCATTCACAAGGCTGCGCAGCAGGATTTTAGTTCACGTCCAACTCTCGAGGCATCCACAGCGGGAGAGCGCCATATAGAGCACGACGCCGGCAGCGGTGGAAAGATTCAGGCTGCGTACACCGCCCTCATACATGGGAATGCGCGTTTTCCAAGGTGATGCTGCCAAAATTTCCGGCGGCAGACCACGTGTTTCCGGTCCGAAAATCAGGCTGTCCCCGGCTTCAAAAACAAAATGCTGTACCGGACATCCTCCCTTTGCCGATGTCATGACAGCGCGGGAATGTCCGACAGCAGCTGTATATGCTTGCCAGTCAGGCCAGGCAAACAAACGCACATGCGGCCAGTAGTCAAGTCCGGCCCGTTTCAGACAGCGGTTTTCCAGCTTGAAACCCAGAGGTTCGACAAGGTGCAATTCCGTGCCGGTTGCGGCGCACAAGCGCGCAATATTGCCGGTATTCTGCGGAATTTCTGGTTCAAAAAGAACAATGCGCATAACGTGCTTTACTCGAAACATGCCGAAACGGCAGGATGCTCTGATCCGTCACGGAAGGCCTGCGGCAAGCCGTCCGGCAATACCTGGCACGGTCTGGCAGACCACTCGGATGTCTTTTGCACCATAGCCCCTGTCATCCAGCGTGGCGAACATATCCTCTTCCAGCACCTCCACAGTCGCGTCCGTAATGCCTTCTGCCGCAAGGTGGGCAGTCAGCAGGGCGCAAGCCCGTTCACGAGCCGCTGTTGGTGTGTATGTCTTGCCGATAGCTTCCTCAAGATCAAAAATCGGCGTGCGCAAAAGCCCCTGTCCGGTATCCGCATAGATTTCCAGCGCGGCTGTGGGCAAGGTCAGCGCAGCGCCGATGGCGTTTGCCACATCCGCGTGGACGGGGATTTCCACAGGCAATCCGAAAACGGCGGACAAACGTTCACGCAGGCAGGTTGCTGGCCCGCCCACCAACAGAATCCGCGCTGGCTGCGCTTCATGTAGTGCCCTCAGGGCCGTCAGCGTATAAATGGGCCTCGCGTTGACGCCGTCAAGCAGATTTTGCGCGGCCTTTCGCACCTGCGTGAGGGCGTTGTCAACAGCCTGCCTTGCCAGATCGGCCGGCGACAGACCGCAGGCTTCGGCCAGAACGGCAATGCCCGCACGCGAGGCCGCCGCATCACCCGCCGCGGCATCTGTGCCGCTGTTCCGGGCGTTAAGCGCGTCCAGCAGCGTTGGACGGTTGCCGCCAAAGGCCATGGCCGGGCCTTCGCGCAGCGGCCCGACGCGTACAACTGCATCGTCCGTTGTTTCATCCGCTGTAATCAGCGAATCTCCACCCACGCCGACAGACGCTGTGGCCAGCGAACGCACAAGCGTACGACGCCCGTTCAACAGCATGCCGTCACGGTCAATCACCGGCGATCCGTCAAGAACAAGGGCAATGTCGGTTGTGGTGCCGCCGATGTCGAGCACAAGAGAACAGCCCTGCCCCGCCGACGGGGACATGGCCAGCACGCCCATAACGCTGCCCGCCGGACCGGAGAGGATGGACTGCACAGGACAGCGCCGCGAAAGAAAAATGGGAACGGCACCGCCGTCTGCCTTGAGCAGCATTGATTTGGCGCATATGCCGGCATTTGCCAAAGCTGGTTCCACGGCATTGAGAAATTTGTGATGCAGCCGCTCCACAGCGGCATTGTAGTAAGCAGTGGCAATACGCCGCGGAAAATTCAGACTGCCGGCCAAACGACACCCCTGCGTGACCGGCAGCCCTGCCGTGGCGACGGCCGCCGCCATGGCCCGTTCGTGCGCCGGATTGCGGGGCGAAAACTTGCCCACGCAAGCCGTTGCGGGGATGCCTTCTCCACGCCAGACAAGCGCACGTGCAGCAAGTTTTTCCAGCCGCAGAGGGCTCACTTCCACCCCCCGGTGATCAAGCCCGCCGGGCGCGACGCAGACATGCGCGCCAAGGGCAAAACGCCGCGGATCAAGCCCGGGCCCGGCGGAAAGGGCAAGCCCCACTGCATCTGCCCTGTTTTGTACCAGCGCGTTGACAGCCAGTGTGGTGCCAAGCGTGACGCTGCTGATGCGGCCGAACAAAGCAGTGCTGTCGCTCCCCACAGCGCTGCCAAGCGCTGTCAGAGCCTCGCGCACGGAAAAGGGCAAATCCTCATGACAGGTTTTCACCTTGGCCGCTGCAATAAGCCGTATCGTACGTCCCGCGCCGGCCAGCAGCGCCGCGTCTGTATGAGTGCCGCCGGCGTCAATGCCCAAAAAAAATTTTTCATCCATGCTGTTTCGCCTTGTTCAGCATAACAATACGTACGCATTGCCCAAGAAAATTTTTTACGCTGCAATCCCGCCTGTCGGGCGGGGATGGCGGCGTGCGCCGAAGAACCGTCGTCGTGCTGGCGGCAATTATTGCCGGACGGGGGAAGCGCCCGCAGCGCGGTGACAATCTAACGACCGCGCGCCGCCGTGTTCGTCAATATGGCGCAGCATGACGGCAAGCACTTCGTCAATATTCAGGCGGGATGTGTCCACAAGCAGGGCGTCCTCCGCAGGGCGCAGGGGTGCCGTCACCCTGTTGCGGTCCAAATCGTCACGCCGGAGGATCTGTTCTGTCAGGCGCGCCGGATCAACCTGTTCGCCGCGTTGCTCAAGCTCACGCAGGCGGCGTTTTGCCCGCACTTCAGAGGTGGCGTCCAGAAAAAATTTAAATTTTGCGTCAGGAAAGACAACCAGACCCATATCCCGGCCTTCTGCCACCAGCGGCGCAGTCTCGCCCATTTTTCTCTGGGCGGTTTTCAGCACTTCCCGCACGGCCGGCACTGTCGCGATGCGCGCGGCAAGCATCCCCACTTCTTCCGCGCGCACTTCGTCGCCCACGGGCCGGCCGTTGCAGTACAGCGCGGCGGCACGGCCTTTGCCCATGATGCTGAAGGTCCATTCGGCACACCTGCCGCGCAGGTCCGTCTCCGGCAGGAGTTCGGCGTCGGGCCCCAGTTTGAGGGCCAGACAGCGGAACATGGATCCGGTGTCCAGATATGCCAAGGCAAGGCTTTCCGCCATATGACGGGCCAAGGTTGTCTTGCCCACGCCTGCGGGGCCGTCCAGTGTGACGACGGGCAGGTGCTCGTTCATGACTTCCCGTCCCTGTCCGGCGCGGATGAGGCAAGAATATCCCGCAGGGCGGCCAGAAAGGCCGCGTTTTCTTGCGGGTTCCCCACGCTGACGCGCAGGTGCTCCTGCAGCCCGTAGCTTGAGAGCGGGCGGATGATGACGCCTTTTTTGAGCAGTGCTTCAAAGCATTCTTGGGCTGAACAGGTGCCCTCAGGCAGTTGGAAAAGCAGAAAGTTGGCGGAACTGGGCCAGACCGTGCAGCCGAGCTCCGTCAGCTTTTGCCGGAGCAGTGCGCGTCCCTCGTGCACTGTCGTCAGCGTGGCCTGCCGGAAGGCCGTGTCCGCAAGCGCCGCGAGGCCGGCCTCCTCAGCCGGAATATTGACGGAAAACGGCAGGCGCGTCCGCCAGTAATATTTCGCCAATACGGGGGGCAGAACGCCGTAGCCGAGGCGCAGGCCCGCCAGACCGTAGCTTTTGGAGAACGTGCGCAAAAATGCCGTATTTTCAGGCAAGTCGCCGGCCGCCAGCAGGGATGATGCGTTTTCGTCGTCCGCAAAATCCATATAGGCTTCGTCGATAACCAGCAGACAGTCGGGCGCGTGATCGGCAAGTTGCCGCGCCAAATCCCGCACGGCCGCGCGTGGCGGGCAATAGCCGGAAGGATTGTCGGGGGTGGAGACAAAAACAAGCCGCGTGTCCGCATTTACGAGGTTGAGCAACGCGTCGAAATTAAAGGAAAAGTCCTTGCGGAGCGGGCAGCGGCGCAGCTGAACGCCGGCAATGCCGCCCTGAATGGGGTATATGCTGAAGCAGGGTTCAAAACAGACAATGACATGGCGGCCTGCTTCGGCAAGCATGCGGATGAGCATGTCAATAATTTCATCAGAACCGTTGCCCACAACGATGCGGGCCGGTTCAACACTGTGCAGGGCGGCGAGGGCGGCGACAAGCCGCGGGTTGCCGCCCTGCGGGTAGCGGAAGGCGAAGGCCGCGTAACGGCGCACCACCTCTTGGGCGAGCGGGGGCGCGCCCAGCGGGTTTTCATTGCTGGCCATCTTGATAACCTGATCCAAGCCGTATTTCCGGCGTATTTCAGCAATGGAAAGCCCCGGCGCGTAGGCGTCGAGTCTTTGGATTTCCGGGCGCACGCTGATTCTGGACATTCCTGCCTCGTTTCGGACGCGACAAAACCGCCGGAGCACGGCAGCCTTGTCAGGGACGGCGGTTTGCACGCAAGCGGGATTCCGCAGGCGGGGCGTCAGGCCGCCGGTGCCTGGGGCCGTATGGTGAGTACAGGCATATCCGCATTTTTGACAACTTTTTCGGCAACAGAACCGAAAAGGATGCGGTCAATGCCTTTGCGCCCGTGTGTGCCCATGACGATAATGTCCACGTTTTCCTCATGGGCGCGGTTCAGAATTTCTTCGGCGGCATACCCGATCCGCACCTGACTTGCGGTTTTCACCCCGGAAAAATTCTCCGCCACAAAGTTTTCCATGGATTTTTCCGCGCCGGTGACGATTTCTCCCACAAAGTTTTCAATGGTGTTGGGCGGGACGTGAAAACCGACATACTGGCTCAACGAGGGGGCCGTATAGACGACAAGAACGCCGGCGTCGAGTTTTTTTGCCAGCAGCACCGCGTATTCGGCCACGGCCTTGCTGTGTTCGGAAAGGTCCACAGCGCAAAGTATTTTTTTAATTTCCCGCATAAAGCACGCTCCGTTTTTCCGGCGACGCAAAGGCGCAGGCCGTCTGTCCGTGAAGGGGTAATTGCAATGTCTTTAATAAATCTATAGACGGTTGTAAGAGAATAGACAAGGCGTGCGTCACGGTTTATCTTGCACGGCAGGGGAAATTTCCTTATCAGCCGAAGCCTGCGTGAACCGTTCTTTCAGGGCCAGCAGTTTGGCCTTTGCGTTCAAAAGGTGCGCGGCCCGTTCTTGTTCGCTGGCTACCACATCGGCAGGCGCGCGGCTGACAAAACTCTCATTGCACAGTTTCTTATTGACGGCCGCAACGTCTTTTTCCATTTTCGTAAGTTCCTTATCAAGCCGCGCCAGTTCGCTTGTAATATCCACCGCGCCCCTGAGCGGCATAATAATCTGGCAGCCCTGCGCCACAGAAGATGCCGAAGCCTTGGGCGCGTCCGCGTCCGCGTCGGTGGTCAGAGATCCCAGACGGGCCAGCGTCATGATCATTTCGCGGTTTTCCTCAAGCAAGGCGGCCTGCGCCGCGTCAGCAGGGCGTAAAAGCAGACTGACTTTCTGCGGGGGATTAATGCCGAGTTCGGCTTTCATGGTGCGTACAGCCACAATCACTTCCTGAATTATCTCCATATGCCGAGCGGCTGTTTCGCGCACGCAGCAGGGCCGCGCCGGCGGCCAGGGCGTCACGGCCAGCTCTGCCGCGGCCGTATCCGTCATGTCGGTGGCGGACGGCAGGGCCTGCCAGATTTCGGCCGTCACAAAGGGCATGATGGGGTGCAGCAGGACAAGCACTTCGCGCAGGGCAAGCTGGAGCACATGCCGCGCTGTATTCGCGCGGGTCGCGTCGTCTGACTGCAGATCCGGCTTGATCAGCTCCAGATACCAGTCACAAAATTCATTCCAGAGAAATTTATAGCCTGACCGGGCCGCGTCGTTAAAGCGGTATTCCTCAAATGCCTGATCCATGCCGTTCTTGACGGCCTCCAGACGGTGCAGAATCCACTGGTGGTGCAGACCCCGCACAGTGCGCGGGTCAACAGGCTCCGGCGCAGCCGCAAGATGCATCAGGGCGAAGCGGGCGGCATTCCACAGTTTGTTCACAAAATGGCGGTAGCCTTCAATGCGTTTTTCGGAAAGGCGTATATCTCTTCCCATGGCCGCGAACGCCGTGAGCGTGAAGCGCAGGGCGTCGCAGCCGTATTTTTCCGTCATGGCCAGCGGGTCAATGACGTTGCCCGTGGATTTGGACATTTTGCGGCCTGCGGCGTCGCGCACAAGCGCGTGCAGATAAACGTGCCTGAACGGGGGTTTGTCCATAAAGTGCAGGCCCATCATCATCATGCGGGCTACCCAGAAAAAGAGAATGTCAAAGCCCGTCACAAGCACAGAGGTGGGGTACCAGCGCGCAAGCTCCGCGGTTTTTTCCGGCCAACCCATGGTGGAGAAAGGCCAGAGCGCCGAGGAAAACCAGGTGTCCAGCACGTCTTCGTCCTGCGCGAGATCGCCTGCGCCGCAGGAGGAACAGGCGGCGGGGTTTTCTTCGGCAACGGTCAGCGCGCTGCAGGCGGGGCAGATCCACGCGGGTATGCGGTGGCCCCACCATATCTGGCGGCTGATGCACCAGTCACGGATATTGTCAAGCCAGTGATTCCATGTTTTGATCCATGATTCAGGGTAGATCTGCGTGAGTGCCGGTGTCGCGTCGCGTGCGGCCGGGGCCAGTTTTGTGGCCGCCACAAACCACTGGGTTGAAACGTGTGGTTCCACGGCTGTGCGGCAGCGGTAGCATTGGCCGACGGCGT
This sequence comes from Candidatus Desulfovibrio trichonymphae, assembly GCF_002355955.1. Classification (NCBI taxonomy): domain Bacteria; kingdom Pseudomonadati; phylum Thermodesulfobacteriota; class Desulfovibrionia; order Desulfovibrionales; family Desulfovibrionaceae; genus Desulfovibrio; species Candidatus Desulfovibrio trichonymphae. The sequence goes on from NZ_AP017368.1 coordinate 218,218, forward strand.
GTTCCATATCTTCCACGCTGAGCATGTCCCCCGCCGCCGCTATATCGGCAACGATTTTTTCGCGGCAGATCTCCTTGGAAAGGCCGGCATACGGCCCGGCGTCGTGCGTCATCAGGCCGTTTTCGTCAATCACCTGAATAAATTTAAGATGATGCTTGCTGCCCAGCGCCCAGTCGTTGTGGTCGTGGCAGGGCGTTACTTTCAGCGCGCCGGTGCCGAACTCTTTGTCCACATATGCATCGGCAATGATGGGTACGCTGCGCCCCAAAACAGGCACAAGCGCGTTTTTGCCGATAAGAGCCGCATAGCGCGCGTCTTCCGGGTGCACGCAGACGGCAGTGTCGCCCGGTATTGTTTCCGGCCGTGTGGTGGCGACGGCAATCGAACCGGAGCCGTCGGCCAGATGATAGCGCACGCGCCAGAGACGGCCTTTTTGCTGTTCGTGTTCCACTTCGTCATCGGCCAGCGCGGTGTGGCAGCGCAAGCACCAGTTGATGATATACTTGCCCTTGTAAATCAGGCCTTCGTTGTAGAGCCGCACAAAAACTTTGCGCACGGCGGCGGAGAGGCCGTCGTCCATGGTGAAGCGCAGGCGCGTCCAGTCTACGGAAGCGCCTAGTGCCCTGATCTGATCCAGAATGCGGTGGCCGTAGTCTGCGCGCCAGGCCCAGACACGCTCCACAAAAGCTTCGCGTCCCAGTTCCCGGCGATTTTTCCCTTCCGCCGCAAGTGCGCGCTCCACCACATTTTGCGTGGCTATGCCCGCGTGGTCAATGCCCGGAATCCAGAGCGTATTTTTTCCCTTCTGGCGCGCGTGGCGGCAGAGCACGTCTATGAGGGTCAGGTTCAGCGCGTGCCCCATATGCAGTGCGCCGGTGACGTTGGGCGGCGGGATGACAATGGAAAAAGACTCGCCGGGCGCGTTCGCGTCCGGCGTGAACAGGTTTGTCTCTTCCCAGTGTTTGCGCCACTTGGCTTCCACATTTTTGGGCTCATAGCCTTTGGCGAGCGCTTTCTGATTCGTCATGCCCTGTCCTGTTAAGATACTGTCTGATCTCATTTTCTGTCGATTTGCGTGAGACGGTCTTTGAGTTTTTCCACGCATCTGCGCCGTCTTGTTTTCTGCGTAAAAGACGGCCATAGTTCCGCCATGCGGCCGTTGTTGTACATTCTCTGGGATGCTTCCCACATCTGGGGGCTGATGGCATGGCGCGCCATGCGCAGCATGGGCGTTGCCTGCCGTCTGGTCAAGGGCAAAGAAATAGCCGAAGGCGCGCTTTTAGGCAAGTCGGCCGGCGACGGCGCGTCTATGCTCCTTGTACCCGGCGGCAATGCACGGCTGAAATCCCTGGCGTTGGGAGCGGACGGCCGTAAGGCCGTCCGCGACTATCTTGCCAGCGGGGGGAGCTATCTCGGCTTTTGCGGCGGCGCGGGGCTTGCGCTCAGCCATGCGGCAGAGGCAGACGGCCTGCACATCTGCCCCTGGCGGCGTGCCGTGTACCACGAGCGTCTGCACCATCTCATCTCCGGCCATGTCAAGGCGCGTGTCGCTGCCGACTGCGGGCTTGCCCCGCCGTCGGCGCTGCTGCGTGAAGGCCGGCTGCGCCTGCCGGTGTGGTGGCCGGGGCGTTTTGATCTCCCGCCAGGCGCAGCCAGAGCCGGTGCCCGCGTACTGGCGGCTTACAGCGCGCCGGACAAAGATTTCTGGATTGCTGACCTGCCCCTCGCCCGCATTCCGTCACATGTTTTTGACGCATGGCGGGACATGTATGGCGTCAATCTGTCCGCGGATTTTCTTGCGGGGCAGCCGCTTGTCGTCAGCGGCGCTTACGGCATGGGGCGCTATGTGCTGAGCTATTCCCATCTGGAAACGCCGCACAGTCCGGACGCGAACAGATGGCTTGCCCGGCTGCTGCGCGTTCTGGGCGGCATCGCGCCCGAGCGGGATCATGCCGGCGCGTGGGACTTGCGCCAGCCGCTCATTGTTTGGCCGCGCGACAAAGCAAGTGCGCCGCTTTTGGGGGCATTGCGCAAAAGCCGGGCTTTGCTGCGTCTTGCGACGGAACACCATCTGTTTTTTGAACGCGTGCCTTGGTTGTGGGGCTGGCGTGCAGGTTTACCCGGCGCGGCCTGTAACAGTCTGCACGCGGCGCTTTGTACGGCCGCGGGCCTTGCGCCGGGTCCGGCGGCACGGGACTACTGGCACGCGGTGCGGCCGCAGTTTGCAAAACTGGCGTACCTGTTTTTTGCCGGAGCGGAAGGATACCTTCTGGCATGCCGTCTGGCGGCAACCCTTTTCCCCTCTTTGCCGCAGGCTGTGGACAAACAGGGCCTTGCCGCTCGGTGCGCCGCTCTTTTCGGCCACGCCATGCAGGGCGGCGGCATTGTGGAAGAAGTGTTGACCATTGTGGAAGAACTGATTTATCTGTCGCAGGATGAACAATGAACAGCGCGTGGCGTGGCGCTTTCTGTGCTGCCTTTTGTCGGGGGCGTCGGCTCCCTACGTTCTTTCTTGGGTAATGGGCTTGTCGCCATCAAATTTTCAGTGTACCCTATGCGCATAATTTTTTTAGTATTTGAACATATTCAGCAAGGTTTGGCGTGAAAACATACTTAGCCGCTTTAAAAAAATTGAGCGCCACAGGGGTCACGACGGAGCACTCTTTCAGATGCCCGCTGGAGGCTCTCATCAATGCTGTGGACAAGCGCTTTATGGCGGTCAATGAGCCGAAACGTCAGGCTTGCGGCGCTCCTGATTATGTTGTTCTGAAAAATGTTCAGCCCCTTGCCCTCAGCATCGGTTATATTGAGGCCAAAGACGTGTGGGTGTCGCTGGACAAGGTTGAAGAAGCTGAGCAATTCCGTCGGTATGTCTGTTCACTTGACAATCTCATACTCACCAACTACATCGAATTTCGCCGGTATGTCCGAGGTGAATTGAGCGGGAGCCTTATTCTCGGCAGATGCAACCGGGACAGAAGTCTGGAAATATATCCCGGTAGGGAAAGGGAAGAAGAGCTTCAGGCTCTTCTGCGTGGTTTTCTGGATTTCCCCATTGAGTCTGTCGCATCGGCGCGGGAATTCGCAACGTGTATGGCGAAGCTGACTCACGCCATACGGGAAACGGTATTGAGTGCGCTGGATTCGCCGTACAGGGAAAAACTGGAAGCATGGCGCGAAGCCTTTGCCCGTACGCTGATTCCTGACCTGATGCAGGATAGCCGCAACCGACTTTGCCGATATGTATGCCCAGACCATTGCCTACGGCTTCTTCGCGGCTCGCTGTCATCAACGATATGAGCAAAGGGGTGTTCGAACGAAAAAACGCGCAGGAAGACATTCCCAAAACAAATCCGCTTTTGCGCGCCCTTTTCGTCAATCTGACCGGCCATGATCTCAAGGAGAACCATACTGCCGGTTTGTGGAAGACCTGATTCAGTTGCTTGCCCTTGCTGATATGTGGAATGTCCTTAAAGAGTTCGGCGAGCGGGACAAACGCACTGATCCCGTCATTCACTTTTATGCAACCTTCCTCTCCGCCCGGCACTGCGGGAAAAACGCGGCGTGTACTACACATCGGAGCCTGTCGTTTCCTGGCTTGTCCGTTCTGCCGATGCCGTTGTGCGCGAAAAGTTTGTCATTCCGCAAGGGCTTGCCGACAACGCGCAACACTGAAAACAACAACGGCCGACGGCGAGAGTTTGGATTCCGAAGGTATTGATTCTGGATCCCGCCTGCGGAACAGGCACCTTTCTTGACAAAACCATAGACCTTATCTGAAACAGGCTGATGGAGCAGGGACAAAACGGCGTATGGTCAATCTTTGTGAAGGAAAGTCTAGTTGCCCCCGCATTTTCGGCTTTGAACTGCTCATGGCCCCCTATGCGGTCCCCACCTCAAGCTGGGCATACAGCTTGCCGGTTATGACATGGCAGGGCTGGAGCAACAGCCTTGGTCTTATGATTTCTCATCAAGGGATGATGTCCAATGTCCGAAATTGAAAAAATTGTTCAAGAAGTCAACGGCACAATGGCTATTGAATGTAATTCTTGAGCTTGGTTATTTTTTTGCAAAATTAAAAAGAGAGAAGACATTTATTCTCAAAATTAAGGATGATGATATAGAAATGCCTTCTGATCTGCGCGGGATCATTTATGGAATTATGGACGGGAGGGGAGAATGGAAATTAAAACTCGCCCGAGAGTTGAGAGCAGTCGGTTTTGACGTGGAAGATGGTTTGTCCCTTATTTTGGAGAAGTGTGCAAAAAGGCCGGCGCGGCCGGGCAGGAGCGGAAATTTGCAATAAAACGTCCTCGCCGGGCGTGTTGTGACAAAACAGTCACGCGAGACATGTATGCCGATCATTTTTCTCACCGGCCCGCGTGCGTGCGGTAAAACTACAGTAGGTCGTCTGCTTGCGCAAAAGCTTGCTCTGCCCTTTGCGGATACGGACGAATATGTGCAGTACACGCTTGGCCGCAACGTCGCGGAAGTGACGGCAGCCGAAGGATGGAATTTTTTCCGAGCGCGGGAAAGCGCCGCGCTCGCTGAGGTGACGTTCCTGTACGGCGCAGACGCAGGGCGCGGCGCTGTTATTTCCACAGGCGGCGGCGTGGTGCTCGCACCTGAAAATTGTCGATTTATGCGTGAGCACGGTACTGTTTTTTTTCTCTCCGCGCCGGCGGAGGTGCTGGCGGCGCGTCTTTCGGCACGGCCGCAGTCGATCCGGCGCCCGCCGCTGACCGGCGGCAGCGTGAGTGAAGAAGCGGCTGCGGTTCTGGCAAACCGCTTGCCGCTGTATACAGAAACAGCGCATCACTGTGTCGACGCCGTAGGGCCGCCTGCAAAAATTTGTGAAATAATGCGAAAAATTATAGACTCAGTCGGCTGAGGCTGCTGCCAATGCTGGTCTTTTCGATTTCGGCGGCAGAGGCGGTTTTGCAAGCCCGCCTTAAGCGGGTTTGTCATCAATCCGGGCTCCATCCAGGCGATATAAGCCCGCTGCAAAAAATTTTGAAATGTTGTGAAAATGGTATAGATACCCTTTGACAGAAAGCTGAGGCAGCAGTGATCGTCAAAGCGTTTTTTGTGTCAACTCTTTCATACCGCTTATTATTGAGGAGGATGCGGCATGCTTGATCTCAACATCACCCTGCTTTTTCAGCTGGTGAATTTTTTCGTCGCCGTCTTTGTGCTCAATATCCTTCTGATTCGTCCCATACGGGACATCATTAAAAAACGTAATGACGTCATTGACGGCATGGCCGGCGAGGCAGACAATTTTGAATCCGAGGCGGCGCAACGTCTTTCCGCATATGAAGAAGAGCTGGCCCGCGCGCGCCAGGCAGCCGGCCTTGCCCGCAAAGAAGGCCGCGCCGGCGGAGCGGCCGAGCAGCAGAAAATTGTCGGCGCCGCGCAGCAGAGCGCTCGCGGCATTCTGGATGAGGCGCGCCGAACGGTGCAGGCCGAGGCTGAGGCAACGCTGAAAGATTTGCGCGCCCGCACGGCAGCTGTTTCCGCGCAGCTTGTCGACCGTCTGCTGAAGGGCTGATGGCTGCCTGTTGCGCGTCGCGGGCAGGGGGCAATGCGTTTCAATTATACAAGGGGGTGGGCTTTGAGCAACGGGAAGCAGAAAGGGTGCATTCTGCCGCTGGCCTTGGCTGTCATTGTCATGACAGCGGTGGACGTGTTTGCCGAGGGGGGGGGGGCCGCCGCGCCCCGTTGGGCCGATTTCGGCTGGCGTGTGCTCAATTTTGTGCTTTTTGCAGGCATTCTCTGGTATTTTGCGGGCGTGTCGGCGGTGAAGTTTTTCCGCGGACGCCGTCAGGGCATCCGTGAAACGCTGGACAACCTTGAAGAACGCCGCCGCAAAGCCTCGGAAGGCTTGACCGCGGTAGAAAAGCGCATTGCCGGTTTGAACGGGGAACGTGAGGCCATATTGGCAGAGAGCCGCGCACAGGCCGAGGTTCTCAGGCAGGGCATTATTGAAGAAGCGCAACGTCAGGCCGCCCTGATTATTGAACAGGCCGGACACACTGTTGAAAATGAAGGGCGCGCCGTTCTTTCCGAGGTGCGCGCCGTCATAGCTGATGAAATAGTGGCCGCCGCACAAAAAGTTTTGGCGGAAAAGCTTGACGGGGCGACGCACGAAAAATTTATCGCAAAATCCCTCAACAAGGTGGTGCTCCAGTGACAAGCACTGTGGTTGCGCGCAGGTACGCCAACGCCATCTTCGCGCTGGGCAAAAAGTATGGGGACAATGCCCTGACGCGGCACGGCGAATGTCTGGCCGCGCTGGGGGAAATGCTGGCCGCTTCGCTGGCGCTTGCCGTGATGTTTAAAAGTCCGGTTGTCGGCACGGAGGAAAAAAAAGCGGTATTGAGCAAGCTGCTTGCCGGGTTGAAAGCCGACAGCGTCATGCACAATTTTTGCTTTTTGCTTGCCGACAAGGAGAGGCTTGCTTGCCTGCGCGACATCGCGGCCTGTTACGGCAAGCTGTTGGATGCCGCGAAGGGAGTGATACGCGGCAGGCTTACCACGGCTGTTTCGCTTTCCGCTGAAAAGCGGGCCGTCATCAAGGCGGACATTGAAAAGAAAAGCGGCTCCTGTATTGAGCTGACCTTTGCCGTGGACAAGGCTGTTCTTGGAGGAGTGGTGTTCAAAATGGGAGATCGGGTGCTGGACGCAAGTCTGCGCACGCAGTTGGGGATCCTGCGGGATACTTTCAAGAGGGGTGAATAGCACATGCGGATCAAAGCGGAAGAGATTAGCAAAATTATTGAGGATCAAATCCGGAACTATGAGCAGCGCGTGGAAATGAGCGAAACCGGCACCGTGCTTTACGTCGGTGACGGCATCGCCCGTGTGCACGGCGTACAGAATGCCATGACTATGGAGCTGCTGGAATTTCCATGCGGCGTCATGGGCATGGTGCTCAACCTGGAAGAGGACAACGTGGGCGTTGCTCTGCTCGGTTCGGATGTGGGCATCAAAGAAGGAGATCCGGTCCAGCGCACCGGCAAGATTTTTTCCGTGCCCGTGGGCGACAAAGTTATGGGCCGTGTGTTGAATCCGCTGGGCGAGCCCATTGACGGGCTTGGACCGGTTGATTCCACAGAGGTGCGTCCCGTGGAAATCAAAGCACCCGGCATCATCGCCCGCAAAAGCGTGCACGAGCCGATGCCGACCGGCCTCAAGGCCATTGACGCGATGACGCCCATCGGGCGCGGCCAGCGTGAACTTATTATCGGCGACCGTCAGACGGGCAAAACGGCAGTGTGTATTGACGCCATTCTGGCCCAGAAGGAAACCGACATTCACTGCTTCTATGTGGCCATTGGCCAAAAGAAAGCTTCTGTGGCCCTGGTTGCGGATACACTGCGTCGTTACGGAGCGATGGAATACACCACCATTATTTCGGCAACGGCCTCTGATCCCGCGCCGCTGCAGTACATCTCGGCCTATACCGGATGCACCATGGCCGAATACTACCGCAACAGCGGCAAGCACGCGCTGATCATTTACGACGATCTTTCCAAGCAGGCAGTGGCATATCGCCAGATGTCGCTCCTGCTCCGCCGTCCGCCCGGCCGTGAAGCCTTCCCCGGCGACGTTTTCTATCTGCACTCGCGTCTTCTTGAACGTGCGGCAAAGGTAAACGACAGTCTGGGCGCGGGATCACTGACGGCGTTGCCCATTATTGAAACGCAGGCCGGCGACGTTTCCGCGTATATTCCGACAAATGTGATTTCCATTACCGACGGACAGGTCTATTTGGAACCGAATCTCTTCAACGCCGGCGTACGTCCGGCCATCAACGTGGGTCTTTCCGTCTCCCGCGTCGGCGGCGCCGCCCAGATCAAGGCCATGAAGCAGGTGGCCGGCACCATGCGTCTGGACCTTGCCCAATATCGTGAACTTGCCGCCTTTGCCCAGTTTGGCTCGGATCTGGACAAAGCGACCAAGTCCAAGCTGGCTCGCGGAGCCCGTCTTGTGGAACTGCTCAAGCAGCCGCAGTACCAGCCCATGCCGGCGCACGAGCAGGTGGCGTCTATCTACACTGCCACTCGCGGCTATATGGATGACGTGCCGCTGGATCAGGTCCGCCGCTTTGAGGCAGAGATGCTGGCGTTTATGCGTGACTCGCGCAAAGACGTGCTGGAGGCCATCAAAGAGAAAAAAGTCATTGACGAGGCTGTGGAGAAAGCGCTTACCGAGGCCATCGCCGCTTTCAAACAGGGCTGGCGGGCCTGAGGTTCCGATACCCGGGAGACAAGCATGCCTTCACTTAAAGATGTAAAAATGAAGATCGCTGGGGTCGGCAAGACCAAGCAGATTACCAAGGCCATGAATATGGTGGCTTCGGCGAAGTTGCGCGGCGCCCAGTCCCGTATTGAGCGCTTCCGGCCTTATGCGGCAAAATACCGGCAGGTGCTGGCTGAACTGTCGCGCAAGGTGGGGGGCAATGTCCACCCTTTGCTGGCCGAACACGAGGAAAAGAAAAATTGCGCCATAGTTATGGTCACCTCTGATCGCGGGCTGTGCGGCAGCTTTAATGGCAATATCATCAGTCAGGGCATGAAACTCGCGAAGGAAAAGACAGACGCAGGCATGACGGTGAGCTTTGCCTGTGTGGGCCGCAAAGGCCGGGACGCCGCGCGCAAAAGCGGCTATGACATGTTGACTTCTTACGGCGATCGTATGGGCAGTATAGATTTTGCTCTGGCGAGTTCTGTCGCCCAAGAAGTTACCCACGGCTATGAAACCCTGATTTATGATGAAGTGTGGCTGAGTTACGGCGAGTTTGTTTCCATGGGGCAGCAACAGCCGCGATGCCTGTGCCTTCTGCCGCTCAAAACGCCGGAAGCGGAGGAAGAACCGACGCAGAGCGGCGGGGCGCATTGCGAATATCTGTACGAACCCAAGGAAGAAAAGCTGCTCGCCGAGCTGCTTCCCTGTTATGTCAAGGTGCAGGTGTACCGCGGTCTGCTCGACACATCGGCCGGCGAGTACGCAGCCCGCATGGCGGCAATGGACAACGCCACGCGCAACTGTAACGAGATGATCACGGCGCTGACCTTGCTTTACAACAAGACGCGTCAGGCCTCCATCACGAGCGAACTCATTGATATCGTCGTCGGCGCGGAAGCGCTGAACGGTTAAGGAGCCAAACATGAGCAAAAATATCGGTAAAGTCGTTCAGGTTATCGGCGCCGTGGTGGACGTTGAGTTCAGCGACGGCAATCTGCCGGACATCCTCACAGCGCTGGAGATCAAAAATCCGAACAACGCGGACGCCCCTGAGCTGATCTGCGAAGTGGCGCAGCATCTGGGCGACAGTGTTGTCAGAACCATTGCCATGGACGCCACAGAAGGGCTTGTGCGCGGCATGGAAGCGAAAGATACAGGCGCCCCGATCATGGTGCCTGTGGGCAAAGCCTCTGTGGGCCGTATTTTGAATGTTATCGGCCGCCCTGTCGACGAGCTCGGTCCTGTCAGAGCGGAAAAATATTACCCCATTCACCGCCCCGCGCCCAAGTTTACAGACCAGAACACCAGGGTGGAACTGCTGGAAACCGGCATCAAGGTGGTGGATCTGCTTGTGCCCTTCCCCAAGGGCGGCAAGATGGGCCTTTTCGGCGGCGCCGGCGTGGGCAAGACCGTTATCCTTATGGAAATGATCAACAACATCGCCAAACAGCACGGTGGGTCATCGGTGTTCGCGGGCGTGGGCGAACGCACCCGCGAGGGTAACGACCTTTACAGCGAGTTGAAGGAAGCCGGCGTGCTTGAACGCGCCACTCTTGTCTATGGCCAGATGAATGAACCGCCGGGAGCGCGTGCGCGCGTCGCTCTGACGGCTCTGGCCTGCGCCGAGTACTTCCGTGACGAAGAACGCCAGGATGTGTTGCTGTTTATTGATAATATTTTTCGTTTCACCCAGGCTGGTTCGGAAGTCTCCGCCCTGCTTGGCCGCATGCCCTCTGCCGTCGGCTATCAGCCGACATTGGGCACAGACCTGGGCGCCTTGCAGGAGCGCATCACATCGACGAGTCAGGGGTCCATCACGTCGGTGCAGGCCGTGTATGTGCCCGCTGACGACCTGACAGACCCTGCCCCGGCCGCGACCTTCTCGCATTTGGACGGAACACTCGTTCTCTCACGCCAGATTGCGGAGTTGGGTATCTACCCGGCTGTGGATCCGCTGGACTCCACCTCGCGTATTCTTGACCCGCGCGTCGTTGGTGACGAACATTACACCGTTGCGCGCCAGGTGCAGATAGTTTTACAAAAATATAAAGAATTACAAGATATTATCGCTATTCTTGGTATGGATGAACTTTCAGACGAAGACAAGCTCACTGTGGCGCGCGCGCGCCGTATTCAGCGTTTTCTTTCCCAGCCTTTCCATGTGGCCGAAACCTTTATCGGCTCTCCCGGCCAGTATGTAAAGCTAGAAGACACCATCAAGGGATTCAAGGGCATTCTGGACGGCGCGTATGATCACATGGCTGAGGGGGACTTCTACATGCTTGGCGATATCGAGCAGGCCGTGGCAAAATATGAGCAGCGCAAGCTGAAGGAAGCGAACTAGCAAATCAGCCGCCGCACGGGCAAGGAGTCAGTATGGGCACGTTGCAACTGGAAGTAGTCACTCCGGATAAAATTGTGGTCAGCGCCGAAGCGGAAATGGTGGTCTGCCCCGGCGTGGCAGGCGAATTCGGGGTGCTGCCGCAGCATGTTTCTCTGCTTTCGGCCCTGAAGATCGGCGGCATGCGCTACCGGGTCAACGGCAAGGATGCAACCATCTTCATTTCCGGCGGTTTTGCCGACGTGAACAATAACGTGATGACAGTGCTTGCGGAATCGGCGGAACAGGCTTCCGACATTGACGCGGTACGGGCGCAGGCCGCCAGGGAACGCGCAGAAAAACGTCTGGCCGCCCGTGACGAGGTGGTGGAGGCCCCGCGGGCTGAAGCCGCCCTGCAAAGAGCGATAATGCGCCTGAATATTGCCGGCCTTCGCTGATTGCCGTAGCGTATAAACACCTACAGGTCGCTTTTTGTTGAGCCCCGCGTTCTGCCGACAGCGACTTTTTTGCAGATTCGCGAGCACGCTGCTGTAAAACTGCCTATAGGGTTGCGGAACGCAGCCATGCGGGGGGAGGACAGGGCGTTTGCAGTGCTCCAGCGCTGGGTCATTGCGCTTGGCTTATGCACCGTCAGAAAAGTCGACGCACAGGCCATGTGAGAGTGTGAGAGATTTTAAAAGGAGCTGTCGTCAAGTTCAGCGGACAGATGCAGGCTTTCGTGCACTATACGGCCTTTGATTTTCGTGTCTTCCTGGGCGGTAAGCAGATCCAGCGCGCTGGATCTGCTTTGCCCGGAAGAACCCCCGGGGGCAAGGCCAAGCTCGCGCATGCGCAAAAAAATTAAACGTCCTATCCATGCGTCTGTAGCGGCATAGGCAATCTGACGGCGGCTCAGTTCCGCCAGGCTCCAGTCGGAACACCGGGATCCCTTGGAAATGCGGCGGCCGAACAGAGTTGCGGCAAGAGTGCGCAAGCCGTGGCTGGAAAATTTGCCGGCGCGGGCCAGAGCGCCGAGATCCGCAAGACCTGCAGGTTCAAAACTGTGCAGCCCTGCGAGATTGCTCATGTCATCGCGTATGCTCACACCGGCTTTTATTTGATCAGGGTTTGCCAGAATGTCGGCAAGATGCCGGCCAAACGGCAGACAGGCGAGCTGGATGAGGTAGACAGCCCGCTCAGTGGACAGTTGGATCAAGGACGGCGCGTTTATCTTGCCCTTGTGGAAATTGGGCCGCGTCTCAGTGTCGAAACCAAGAACAAGCTCCGCGGCAAGATCAGACAGAACGCGCTTTAACTCTGTGAGCGAACGGACAAGATGCACCTCTCCGCCATAGCGGTACAGGGGCAGGGAGTTGATTTCCTCGCTGCTCAGTCGGCGTCGGAGCGCATTGACATCCGCCTCGGCATTCATCGTCGTCTACTTGCCGATGCAGAATTGTGAAAAAACACGATTGAGCACTTCCGCGGGGCTCGCTACGCCCGTCACGTCCCCCAGTCGTGTCGCTGCGGTGTCCAGACGCACAGCGCAGCAATCATAGGGCTGACCGGCCAGAATGTCCGTCTTGAGCGCCTGCAGTTCAACAAGAGCTTCGTTGAGAGCTCCGGCTTGGCGTACATTGGGCGCAATGCCGTCCGGCGTCGCGCTTCCTGCGCCGTCGCCCAGCACAAGGGTGCGCAAATCCCGCGCCAGTTCGTCCAGATGTTCTCCGGAAAGCGCGCTGACGGCGCGGCAGGGAAATCCCGCGCTCCAGCGCGGCGGGAATACTTTCGGCATACAGATGTCGCTTTTGTTCCAGACAACAAGCACAGGCGTCTCCCCGGCAAGAGCCAGTGCCTCCACCGCGGCCGGGTCAGGGCATGTGGGGGCCGCCGCGCCTTGTTCGTGCAAGCGCGCGCCGTCAAGCACCAGCACAATCGCGTCGGCCTCACGCAGTTTTTGATGGCTTGCGGCCACACCCAGGCTTTCCACAGGCTCAGCGGTTGCCCGCAGACCGGCTGTGTCTGTGAGGCACACGGGCAGACCGTCAATTTCGCACATTTCTTCCAAAAAATCACGTGTTGTGCCGGGAAATTCCGTCACCAGAGCCCTAGTGCGCCCCAGAAGGGCGTTGAGCAGGCTTGACTTGCCCGCGTTGACGGCTCCCGCCAGCACCACAAGCGCCCCATGCTGCATGAGTCGTGCCCGTTTTTGGCCGGCCAGCAGGCGGCGCACGCCGACAATCACGTCGTCTACAGCCAAGGCAAAGGCCTGCGGCGCCAGACACTCCACATCTTCTTCAGGAAAATCCACCGCCAGACAAACCTGCGCGCGCAATGCGTCCAGCTTTTCCCGCAAGACCAGTGTGCGGCGGCCCAGAAGGCCCTCCAGACGATTGAGACTGTACCGCAGCGCCTCGCGTGAGGGCGCCGCTATCATTTCCGCCACAGCTTCAGCCTGACTTAACTCCATGCGGCCATTCAGAAAAGCGCGACGTGAGAACTCGCCCCTTTCCGCAAGACGCGCCCCTAGGCGCAGCGCGTTCTCCAGAACTGTCCGCACGATAAACGGGCCGCCATGACAGTGAATTTCCGTCATGTCCTCGCCGGTATAGGTGTGCGGTCCAGGCATAAACACGGCAAGCGCGTCGTCCAGGGCTTCTCTGTCGGAATCCAGAATGCGTCCTCTGTACAGCATCCAGGGACGAAAATTTTCAAAATGCGGCGAAAAGGGCAAAAACATGCGCGCCAGCATTTCTTTGGCCTGTGGCCCGCACATGCGCACAATGGCTATGCCGCCCGCGCCGGGCGGCGTAGCTATGGCGGCTATGGTGGACATGAGTACTATTTTTCAGTTTTTTTGCGCATGATGACAACCTGTTTCACATGTCCGTCGCCGGTGCTGCGCGTCTGTACGTCCGCGTCGTCCTGCAGGTAAATGTGGACAATACGTCGATGGTAGGAAGAAAGCGGCCGAGTGGCATACGGGCGTCCGCTGCGGCGCACTTTCTCCGCCAGCGCGGCTGCCAGATCCCGCAGCTTTTCATCCTGACGCTGGCGGTAGTCGTCCGCATCCAGCTGTACGCGCACGGCGGCGTTCATGCCTCGTGAGACAATACGCGAAACAATGTACTGTACCGCTGCAAGCGTTTGTCCCTCACGCCCTATGAGCAGACCGGAATCCCGCGGGCAGGCCACCGCAGCGCTCACGTGCTCCTTGCTCATATCCAGCGTAATCCGGATGTTGTCCCCCGCTATGGGGCACACAAGGGCGCGCACGGCTTCCAGCGTCAGTGTCTGCAGCCGTTCGGCGTCCATCTGCCTCATCGGCGTTGTCGGCCGGCCTTCGTCGTCTTCGTCAAGCGCTTCGTCAAAATCCGGAGTTTGAAAGTCCGGCCCCGGGATTGCGAAATCTTCATGTTCTTCAGACTGTTCAGGTAGTGTCGGATGGGCCGGCGCCGGCGCCTGGTCCGGAGGGATGTCCGCTTCACGCTGCCGGGCGGCAGGGGGTTTTCGCTTCTGTTTGCGGCCGTGCGCGTCCGGGGAGAGGGCTTTTTCACCGTTTTCGGAAGGTTGTTTCGGGATTTCGTCTGCTGTTTCTTTGCTTAAAAGGCTTTTCATCGTCTCGCGCGGCTGGGCACGCCGGGCGCGCACTTTGGCCTTGCGCGCTCCGACAATACCGAAGATACCGGATTTCGCGTCCTGTACAATTTCGATTTCCAGTTTTTCACGCGCCGTGTTGAAATATTCACAGGCTTCTTCAATGGTGCCGTCCAAGTTCTTGCCCTGAAATTCCTTGAACTCTTTCATATAAAACCTCACTCAGCCGAAGCGGCAGGTTGCGGCTTCACCCGGCGGCGCGCGCGGCTGTTTTATTTTTTTTCATCATCAGCCATTGCTGGGCAATGGAAAGAATGTTGTTGACAAGCCAGTACACCACAAGACCGGACGGGAAACCCAAAAAAAGTACCGTAAAGATTAGCGGCAGAAACATCATGATTTTCTGCTGGGTAGGATCTGCGGCCGGGGGGCTCATCTTCTGCTGCAAAAACATGGTGACGCCCATGACAATGGGCGTGATGTACCAAGGGTCCTGGGCGGAAAGATCCGCCAGCCAGACAATGTCCGTAAAGGGCACATGGTCGATAAAGGGCGCGTGCCTGAGTTCAATGGAGGTCAGCAGCGCCTGGTACAGACCGAAAAAAACGGGAAGCTGGATCAAAATGGGCACGCAGCCGCTCGCGGGATTGACGCCGTATATTTTATAGAGGGCCATGACCTCCTTGTTCATTTGTTCCTTGTTGTCTTTGTTTTTCTCGCGGATGGCTGTCATCATGGGCTGAAGTTTTTTCATTTTTTCCATGGAAGCATAGCTTCTAGCCGTCAGCGGCCAGAACACGGCCTTGATAAGAATGGTCAGAAGGATAATGGCCACGCCCCAGTTGTGCACCCAGGCGTAAAAAATTTCCAGCAGCCAAAGCAGGCCCTTGGCGATCAGACTGAAGATACCGAGGTCAATGCTTTTGGCCAGTTCTTCAGACGCGGCGCGCAAAAGAGAACGTTCCTTCGGGCCGTACCAGTAGAAAACCGCAAATTCTTTTTCCTCGTCCGCCGCGAGCGTGATTTCCGGCTCTTCAACAGCCGTGCGGTAAACGTTTTTTTGCAAACGGCCCTTGATCGTAAGGCCTTGCCCGTCAGCGGGCAGCACTGCCGAGAGGAAATACGTGCTCATGACCCCGGCCCAGTGAATGTTGCCCGCAGCCATTACGCCGGTGGATTCCAGGGTTTTGTCAGAGGATTCTTCGGAAAGACTTCCGCCGTTGTCCCAGGCTATGCGCATGCTGTCATAGCGTCCGCCGCTCGCATTGCTTGCGTCCGCCGCGGTGGTATAGCTTATGCGCGCGCTACGCGCCTGTTCGCTCAGGTTGGCGACACGCACTTTTTCACTGATCAGATAGGAATCGGCGCTGAAGGTCAGTTCACGCACAATACGCAGATTGTCCATCTTTCCGGTCAGATGCAATGTTTCTTTATGCCCGGCGCCGATGCTCAGGCGCGGCGCGTCCGTATCGACAGTCCATTGCCCTGTGCTCCAGGACGGATGCCCGTTGATCACAAGGCCAAGAGGAGCGACGCCGGCGGTTTGCGTATCCACCATATTCACGAACGGCGCGTTCGCAGCCAGACTTGTCATGAATTTTTTAAGTCTGAACGATCGCAAAATGCCGCCCCCGGTATACAACACGGCGTCATACAGCGGCGAATCAATGGTCAGATCCCTGCCGGGCGCAGGGTTGAAAACATGCGGAAGATTTTTTTCGGTTTCGGCCTGTTCGGCGGCATCCTGCCTGGGCGCTTCTTGTCTCGCGGCATCCTGCACTGCCGGCGTCAGGGGTTCAGGCGCCTTCACCCAGCCCATATATTCGGCAAAACGCCCCCAACCAAAAAGGACAATAAGACAAAGCACAATGGCCAGAATAAGATTTTTACTGTCTTGCATGCAAGTTGTTACTCCTCGGACAAGTGCCCCACAGCGCGGCTGTCCTGCGCGGACGGTACGGGATCATAACCGAAATCGCCAAAGGGGTGGCAGCGGGCGAGCCTGCGCAAGGCGAGCAGCCCGCCGCGCAGCACGCCATGACGCAAAACGGCCTCTGCCGCATAGGCCGAACACGTGGGGTAAAAACGACAGGCTGGAGGCAGCACAGGCGAAATAAAACGCTGATAAACGCGTATGGGCAAAACAACCACGCCTGTCAGCAGTTTGTTCATGTCGGCAAGTCCTGTCCGCCGGTTCTGGCAATCCGCTTCAACAGCGGCAGAAGCTCCGCGGCCACACGAGAAAGATCCAGTCTTGCATCGCCGGCATTTTTTTTTGCCACAGCCACCAAATCGGCCTTTGCTGGAAGCGCGTCGAAATGCAGACGAAAAAATTCCCGCAACAGCCGTTTGATGCGATTACGAGTGACGGCATTCCCTACTTTACGGGAAACCGCCATGCCGATGCGCGTCCGTTCGTCGGAGCGTGTTCCTGTATGTAAAAAAACAAGAAAATGCGTACTGTAGTAGCGTGCGCCAAGCTCATAACAGACGGCGAAATCAGCGCGGCGGCGAATTTTGGCCTGCCGCGGCAGCGTCAACGCGTGTGAGGGAAGAGCGCATGCCGCCACAGCGACCGCCGGCATTAGGCACTTAACCGTTTGCGGCCTTTGGCGCGACGGCGGCAAAGTACTGCGCGGCCGCCCGGACTGGCCATGCGCGCGCGGAAACCGTGCGTGCGTGCTCTTCTGATTTTGCTCGGCTGATATGTTCTTTTCATGGCGATAATTCCTGCTAGTTTTAAGTTATGTCCTGCTGAAAAGCGGCTTATACACGCCATCATCCCGCCCGTCAAGTTTGCGGGACTTTCAAATTAGGGCAGACGCATCTAAATTTCGGCTCTGCTTGCGATGCCACGCCTTGACGCCAGACCGTATTATCGGCATAAAAACAGGCGGATGCCCTTATCCCGCCATTCATAAAAGGCGCCTTATGAATATTCAGGCTGTGGAAGACTTGAGAGAGAAGCACCCTGCGCCGGAACTGGTGCTTATTGAAAGCGGCGGTGACAATTTAACGGAATTACTTTCCGGCAAGGGGGTCAAGCCGCTTGCTGATTTTATTATTGAGCAGGTATACTGCCGGGCAGGGGGTTTAGAAGAAAGATGCTCAAGCTGCTCTTAAGCGCTTATTTCCTATCTGTCGCAGCATCACAGGGAACGGCGTGCGTAATACACTGGCAATTTTGCAGGAATCGATTCCTGCTTTGACCATACATGAGGTTCCATCGGGAACACGTGTTTTTGACTGGACAGTTCCGGATGAGTGGAACATACGCGGCGGCAGCCTGATCGGCCCTGAAGGCGAAACAATTATAGATTTTACCAATCAAAATTTGCATATTGTTGGTTATTCTGAACCAGTTGACGTGATTTTACCGTTAGAAGAAATGCAGGAGCATCTGTACTCGCGTCCTGACATGCCTGACGCTGTTCCTTATGTAACATCCTAACTATGAAGACGTTGGGGATTTTGCTTGAAGGAACGGGTTGTTGCGGGATTCAATCTGACGTGCATGGGGGACGAGCGTGCCTATTCATATCTTTCCAGCAGAAAGGGCGGCACTTTGGCGGATCGGGGTGCGCTTCATGTCCTGAAGCATTTTTATCCTGATTTTGCCAGATACAGCTTTCTTGACCGTGAGAGCGACGAACGACAGTATTGCGCGCCGGGCATAGATTTACCGCTTTGTTCAGTCATGCGTACGAAATATAATTTTTTCCCCGATTACCATACATTATTGGATAATTTTGATCTTGTCACAGAGAAGGGGCTTGTCGGCGGATATACGGTGATGCGGCAATGCCTTGAAGCATTG
Organism: Candidatus Desulfovibrio trichonymphae; assembly: GCF_002355955.1. NCBI lineage: Bacteria > Pseudomonadati > Thermodesulfobacteriota > Desulfovibrionia > Desulfovibrionales > Desulfovibrionaceae > Desulfovibrio > Candidatus Desulfovibrio trichonymphae. The sequence goes on from NZ_AP017368.1 coordinate 236,202, forward strand.
GAAGAGAATGTTGTCTATTCCTCAAAAATATTGTGCGAACCGCTAGCCTATATCGACGGGAGAACACCATTATTGGAACTCGCGGACATCATTAATCTTGACATATTTCAATGTGCGGCAATGTCAAAAATTTTACTTGACAAAGGCGTCAGTTGCCGGTGAGCCATCATACCCCTGTCCACTCCTGCGCAACTGTGGGCTGCTGCTTTGGCGCGTTACTGCCGGACATGCTGGAGGCTTTAGTTCACTCACGCGATTGCCCTGTTATTTTATGCTGTCGTGCTTGACTTTTATTCCGGCGGCATATAACATTTTATATTAGAGCAGGCATATCCGGCCCTCAAGAATTTTCCGCCCTTCTTCCTTTATAACCGGCCGGGCGGGTGTATTGTTACGCATGGAGTCAACATGGCCCGTATTACCGTGGAAGATTGCCAGAAACGCGTGGACAACCGTTTTCTGCTGGTGCAGATGGCCATCAAACGTGTGCGCCAGTACCGTGAAGGTTATGAACCGCTTATTGAATCGCGCAACAAGGAGGCTGTCACCGCCCTGCGTGAAATCGCCGCCGGCAAGGTGATGCCCAACGACATGAGCCTGTACGTACCTCTGCCGGAAGGCATTGAAGCCCCGAGTACGGAAGACTGACACCGTTTTGCCGATACTATATTTATGACTCAGCGCGACTATTACGAGGTTCTGAACGTCACTTGCGACGCAGACGGGGATGAGATCAAGCGGGCCTACCGCAAACTGGCCATGCAGTACCACCCTGACCGCAACCCCGGCAATGCCGAAGCCGAGCAGAAGTTTAAGGCTGCCGCCGAGGCATACGACGTGTTGCGCGATCCTGAAAAACGCGCCCGTTATGACCGCTTCGGCCATGCGGGAGTTCAGGACGGCGGGGCTGGCGGTTTCGGCAACGCGGAAGACATCTTTGCCCATTTCAGCGATATTTTCGGCGATCTTTTCGGTTTTTCCTCCGCCTCACGCGGGCCGCGCGCCATGTCCGGCGCGGATTTGCGCTATAACCTGACCATCAGCTTTGCCCAAGCCGCCAAAGGCGATGAAATTACATTAAGCCTGCCAAAACGTGTGACATGTAAGGAGTGCGGCGGCAGCGGCGCGGCGCCGGGGGTCAAGGCCGAAACCTGCCGGCAGTGCGACGGCTCAGGCCAGATACACCGTTCACAGGGGTTTTTCCAGATCGCCATGCCCTGTCCTATCTGCAGGGGCAGCGGCCGGATGATCCTCAAACCCTGCCCGCGGTGCCGCGGTGAAGGCATTATGCCTGAAATGCGCGAACTGCTCGTGCGTGTGCCCGCCGGCGTTGACACAGACACCCGCCTGCGCGTGCGCGGCGAAGGGGAACCCGGCGTCCACGGCGGCCCGCCCGGCGATCTCTATGTGGTGCTTTCTGTAGAACAGGATAAATGCTACCGGCGCGAGGGGCAAAATCTGCTCTACACGCAGGAAATCACCTTTGTGCAGGCCGCTCTGGGGCACAGGATAGAAGTGCCGGGCCTTGACGGGCCGCTGCCGCTCGAAATTTCCAAGGGGATACAAAGCGGCACTCTGTTGCGCCTTGGGGGTGCGGGGCTGCCTTTTCCCGGACGCAGCCGGCGCGGCGACATGCTCGTTGAAATCAGGGTGCTCACGCCGACCCGCCTGTCGGACAGGCAGGTGGAGCTCTTGCGCGAATTTGAAAAAGCCGGAGAAGACCGCCCGGTGGAAAAAGTCAAACGCGTAGCAAAAAAAATTAAAAAAGCCATGGGAATATAGTTATCCGTTATACACTGCTGCGAAAAAAACGCAGTCTGAGTGCATTCATAACGACAGAAAACGACGACAGGGCCATGGCCGTGCCCGCCAGCATGGGCGAGAGCATGGGGCCGCCGAAAACATGCAGCAGACCGGCTGCAACGGGCAGGCCCAGAATATTATAGCCAAAGGCCCAGCACAAATTTTCCTTGATATTCCACATGACAGCGCGCGAGAGAGCGACGGCCGACAGCACGGCCCCGATGCCGCCGCGCATAAGCACTATATCTCCCGCTTCGGCGCTCACGTCCGTTCCCGTGCCCAGCGCCATGCCGACATGCGCCGCGGCCAGCGCGGGCGCGTCGTTCACGCCGTCGCCCACCATGCCCACAATTTCGCCCTCGGCCTGCAGACGCCGCACAATGGCGGCCTTCCCGTCCGGCAGAATTCCGGCCATTATTTCATCCACGCCCGCTTTTGCGGCGACAGCTCGGGCCGTGTGTTCATTGTCGCCGGTCAGCATAAGCACACGCACGCCCATGTCGCGTAATTTTTGCACCACAAAGGCGGATTCCGGCCTCAGCGTGTCTTCCAGGGCAAAAATGCCGGCAAAACGTAAATTCGTTCCCTGTCCGCCTTGTCCCAGCGCCAGAACAAGCGGCGTCTGCCCGGCCTCGGCCATGCGCGCAAGCAGACCGGCAGCGCTCCCGGGCAGCGAAACCGCGCGCCCGGACATAAAGGCCGTACTGCCCACAGCCGTCATGTAGGCGCGCCCGTTCAGCACAACAGTGCCATGTATGCCGAACCCGGGGAACACTTCCGCATTTTTAACGCAGCCCGGCGGGCACTCCCGCCTGCGTGCCGCGTTGACAAGCGCGAGAGCCAGAGGGTGTTCCGAACGTCCTTCCAGAGCTGCGGCCAGGGCAAGGCAGACGTTTTCGCTGATCCCGTCGGCCGCAAACGCCGCGTTGTCAGGCGGGTAAAAGCCCACGAGCGCGGGGCGGCCCATTGTCAGCGTGCCTGTTTTGTCGACAGCCAGAACCGTGACGCGGCATGCGGTCTCCAACACCGCTCCGTTTTTGATCAAAATGCCGATCTGTGCTCCCCGGCCCGTGCCCACCATAATGGACATGGGCGTGGCAAGACCCATTGCGCAGGGGCAAGCCATCACCAGCACGGCCACAAAAACGGTGAACGCCGTGGAATACGGCTCGTTGCTGAACACAAGCCACGCCAGCGCCGCCAGTAGGGCAAAAAGCATGACAAAAGGCACAAAGTAATAACTTGCCCTGTCCGCCAGCCGGGCTATGGGAGCCTTGCTGCCTTGCGCCTTACGCACCAGGCGTATGATGTGTGCAAGCTGCGTCTGCCCGCCGACTTTTTCCGCGCGCATTGTCAGCACGCCGGCGCCGTTCACGCCGCCGCCGGCGAGTTTGTCTTCCGGCGCCACAGACACGGGCACAGACTCGCCCGTCAAAAGTGAAAAATCTATAGCACTCCTGCCGGCCAGAACCACACCGTCCACAGGGATGCGGCTGCCCGGTCGGACAAGCAGCATGTCGCCCGCCCGTACTTCGTGCGCGGCAATCTCCACCGGCGGAGCGCCCGCATCATCCGGGTCAAGGCGTAAGGCCGTGTCCGGCGCAAGGCGTATCAGCGCGCCTATGGCGTCTGCCGCCTTACGGCGCGCCGCCATCTCCAGAAAACGGCCGAATTCTATCATGGTCAACAGCACGGTGCCGGATTCATAGTACAGATTCATGGCCCTCGCGCCAGCATCCTGCCCGAAAAGCCCACCTGCCGTGTTGACCAGACTGAACAGAAAGGCTGCGCCGGTGCTCAGAGCAACCAGACTGTCCATAGTCGGGGCGCGGTGAACAAGCGCCGCAAAGCCTGTCAGATAAAAATGCCTGCCCAGCCAGACCACCGGCAGTGTCAGCACAAGCTGAACGAGCATAAAGGCCGCCGGAGCGTGGTGCGGGTCAAGCCGCGCCGGCAGTGCAAGCCCCAGCATGTGCCCCATAGAAAGCACAAAAAGCGGTACGGCAAAAATGGCCATGCAGCAAAGGCGTGTCAATGCGCGCCGCGCGTCTTCCCGTGCTTTTATCTCGGAGGCGGCAAATGCCTCCCGTGCGTCAGAATTTTCGTCCTCCGCAACCTGCGCGGCGGAAAAGCCAAGTTTGGCCGCACATTCCGGCACAATGCCGGCAACGGCCTCTTCCTGTCCCGGCACAGGCCAGACAAGCGCCGTCGCTGCGGCCAGATTGACGCTGACCTTCGCAATTCCGTCCGCACGGCCGAGCACGCGCTCAATGCGGGCGGAACAGGCTGCGCAGCGCATGCCGCCTATGTCGAATCGCAGCGGAGGGGCGGTTTTCTTATCCATATAAACTCCAAACGGTCGTCACAGACGCCTGTTGAAGACAGTAGCGAATCACGGCGGACATACCAAGAGCAATCCAGGTCGTATATATCCGCAGCCGGCATGTCCATTATTTTCGGAATATCCATTGCCCTGCCGGGCAGGAAAATGCCGATGGCCTCAACCGTCCCTGAAAAAGTAAATCTCTCATGCAGACCTCTCTCTTTACAAGCGGACGCAAGACGCATACAAAAACAAAGTTTTTCAAGTCACCGGAGAAATAATGCTTATATACCGTTTATGCGTCCTGTTCTGCCTTGGGGCGCTGCTTGCCGGCTGCGGCGCCAAACCGGTTGTTGTCATAGAAAAAGAGCAATTTGCCCAAATGGCCCGGCGCATGCCGAAAGAACTTCAGGTGCGCCGGCTGCTGAACAGCGACAACGCCTACACCCCCGCCCTTTCGCTTGCAGGATTCCGAAATTATGGCGACACGCTTTTTCACAGGCTTTCCCCGTCATTCATGTTCGGAGATTCGGGACATGTCTATCTGGGGGACACCTTTGCCGCAACCCTTCAGCCGGAAAGCAGAGTTAAACACAGGCCCAACGGCTTCAGCATAAATCACCCGACACAGAAGCTCGACCTGAATATGGTGGCGATTGTTGACTGGAACAGCGACGGCGAAACGGAATGGCTCATTTCCTGCCTTGTGGAACCAAAGACAGGCGGCGGACGCAGCCGCAACTACTATGTGCTGGTGCCGCCGCCGCGCAACGACACGGAACAGCTCAAAGGCACAGCAGCCGCTGTGTACGAATGTTTTGGACTGGCCTGCAATCTGTATGTGCGCGACAGCCGTGTCATCAGCCGTACGGCTGATGACACGCTGATTGCCCCCACAGAAGTGCAGGATTTTATGCCGGGCCTGCAGCCGGTCACAACCCCGCCTTCCGGTACGCCCGGCAAAAAACAGTCAGCCATGGAAGAACGCAGTCTGTAGCCGCGCCCGCTGGGATGCGGACCAAGACGCGGCATGATGACGCTTCTCTTGTCATCGCCGCGGTTATGGCGCGACAGCCGTACGCCATTCGCTTCTTCAAAAGCCGCCCTTTGCCGCAAGAAACAGCCGTGAAAACAAAAAACGTCGCCACCATCGGCCCCGCTTCCAAATACAAAGGACAAGCTTAAAGATCTGTTTGAAGCAGACGTGAGCGTGTTCCGGCTGAATTTTCCCTACGGCGTGGCGTCGGAATTTGTCAATATCATAGAGTGCATCTGTCCGACGCAAAGCGTCTGTATGGGTCTTATCGGCAGAAGGGCGGCAAAGATTACGGCAGGCAGGGAATTTGGCTATTCCGGCTTTGCGGCCGATTATGGGTAGGTTTTCAGAAGCTTGCGGCCTGCGTTATCACGTCATAAAAACGGCTGAACAGATACCGCCCGTCGTGCGGTCCCGCAGCCGCCTCGGGGTGGTACTGCACGCCCATGACAGGCAGGCTTTTGTGCCTGAGCCCTTCCAGGGTATGGTCGTTGAGGTTGACGTGCGTCGCCTCCACATCATCCATGCCGTCAAGCACAACGTGAAAACCGTGGTTTTGTGAAGACAGTTCGATGCGTCCGGTTGTGATGTCCTTGACAGGGTGGTTGCAGCCGTGGTGGCCGAAGCGGAGCTTGGCCGTTGTGCCGCCGAGCGCATGGCCGATGAGCTGATGGCCGAGGCAGATGCCCGTGACGGGAAAATGCGCAATCAGTTCGCGTGTGAGGGCTGTTTCTTCCGTCAGCGCGGCGGGATCTCCCGGTCCGTTGGAAAGAAAAACCGCCTGTGCGCCGCTGGCTTTTGCCTGCTCCACGCTGAAAAGAGGCGGCACAGCCAGTGGTTCAAAGCCCGTGGCGACAAGTTCGCGCAGAATATTCCATTTGATGCCGTAGTCGTACACGAGCAGCCGCACGCCGCTACCCTGCCAGGCATAGGCGCCGGCCGCAGAAAAGCTCGCCGGCCGCAGACCGTTGTTTGTCCAGAAATATGGTTCCCGCGCCGCGACAAACGGCACAAGATTCTGTCCCTGCATGGGCGGCAGGGCGCGGGCGCGTTCCTGCAGGAAACGCGGCACAAGGTTTTTTGTGGAAATCATGCCGCGCATGGCGCCGTGCATGCGCAAATGGCGCGTGAGGGCACGGGTGTCTAGGCCCTCTATGCCGGGCGTGTTATGACGTTGCAAAAAATCGGGCAGAGACATGACTGCCCGCCAGCTGGAGGGTTTTTTGCAGCATTCCTTCACGAGCAGGGCGCGCAAATGCACGCGGTCGGACTCCATATCTTCATTGTTTATGCCGTAATTGCCGATCAGCGGCCAGGTCATGCACACCATCTGACCGTAGTATGAGGGGTCTGTCAGCACCTCCTGATAGCCTGTCATGCAGGTGTTGAAAATAACTTCGCCGCCGGTCTCAAATTCGCCTGTACAAGACTTGCCGACAAGGCTGAAGCCGTCTTCAAGCGTGAGTAATGCCTGCACGAAACAACCCCTGACTGGTTAAGACGCGGCATGCCCGCCGGCGCGCGTATAATATTCTTGGAGGCTTTCCACATGGATCACGTCCCGGCGGGAGCCTATGGCTATGGCTGTGGCCCTTGCGCCCGAGATGGTGGTACAGTAGGGCGCCCCGTATAACAGCGCGGCGCGGCGTATGATCCGTGAATCCTGCGCGGTTCGTTTGCCCGAAGCCGTATTGACCACCAGCGCGACTTCGCGGTTGATCAGCATGTCCACAATGTTGGGCCGGCCTTCTGAAACCTTGCGGACGGTTCCCGCCGCAAGGCCGTTGCCGCGCAGCACGGCTGCCGTGCCGCTGGTGGCGAGCAGTTCAAAGCCCAGACCGGCGAACATGGCGCCCATTTCGGGCAGAAAGGGCTTGTCGCGGTCGTTGACGGAAAGAAAAATTCTGCCGCCTTGCGGCAGCAGCTGCCCCGCGCCGAGCTGGCTTTTGAGAAATGCCTCTCCAAAGCCGCTCCCCATGCCCATGACTTCTCCTGTGGAATGCATTTCCGGCCCCAGAATAACGTCCACACCGGGGAAACGGTGGAAGGGCAGCACAGCTTCCTTAACGCAGGTGAAGCCGCTGCGGCGCATGCTCCAGGGGTCGAGTTCATCTAGGTTTTTGCCGAGCATCACCTGTGTGGCGAGCGCGGGCAGTGGCACGCCAGTGGCCTTGGAAACAAAGGGCGCAGTGCGCGAAGCGCGCGGGTTGACCTCAAGGATATAGAGGTCGTCGCCCTTGATGGCGAACTGAATGTTCATCATTCCCCTGACCCGGAGTTCACGCGCCAGAGCTTCTGTCTGAGCTGCGATCAGCGCCATGTTACCGCAGGAAATGGAAAACGGCGGCAGCACGCAGGCCGAGTCGCCTGAGTGTATGCCCGCTTCTTCGATATGCTCCATAATGCCGGCGAGATACACTTCTTCGCCGTCGGAAAGTGCGTCTACGTCCACCTCTGTCGCGTGTTCCAGAAATTTATCTATCAAGATGGGATGTTCCGGTTTTTCCGGCATCTGCTCGCGAAAATACGCGGTCAGTTCCTCGGCGTCGTATACCACGGCCATGGCCCGCCCGCCCAGCACATAACTCGGCCGCACCATCACAGGCCAGCCTATGCGCCGGGCCGCTTCCAGCGCTTCGCTCAGGTCTTTGGCCGTGCCGTTGGGCGGCTGCAGCAAATCAAGTTTTTTGATAACAGCCTCAAAGCGCTCACGGTCTTCGGCGCGGTCGATAGCGTCGGGCGAGGTGCCCAGAACGGGCACGCCCGCGCGCATCAGCGGCACGGCCAGATTGAGCGGCGTCTGCCCGCCGAACTGCACGATCACGCCTTCGGGTTTTTCCTTCTCCACAATGTTCATAACGTCTTCAAAAGTCAGGGGCTCAAAATAGAGACGGTCAGAGGTGTCGTAGTCTGTGGAGACAGTTTCCGGATTGGAATTGACCATGATCGCCGTTATGCCGGCCTCGCGCAGCGCAAAGGAGGCGTGGCAGCAGCAGTAGTCAAATTCTATGCCTTGGCCGATGCGGTTCGGCCCGCCGCCCAGAATGATCACCTTGCGCTTGCCGCTCACGTCGAGTTCGTCGCCCTGTTCGTATGTGGAATAGTAATAGGGAGTACAGGCTTCAAATTCCGCCGCGCAGGTGTCCACCAGATAATAGGTTGGTTCAATGCCCATTTCTTTGCGTAGACGGCGGATGTCGCCTTCTGGGCGTTTCCACATCTGCGCGAGCTGGCGGTCGGAGAAACCGTATTCCTTGGCTTCGCGCAGCACTTTGGCGAGGTGCCCGTTGGCGCTTGTCATGTCGTTGGCTATGCCGAAGTCGTGTATGCGGATTTCCATGTTCACAATGTCTTTGATCTGACGGATAAACCAGGGGTCAATGGACGACGCGGCTGCGACGTCTTCTTCGCTTGCGCCGGCAAGCAGGGCGTCGCGCAGGGCGAATATGCGGCGTGAATGCGGCTTCACTAGGGCTGCGAGCGCGTCATCGCGCGCAGGTGGGGCGCCGCGCAGGCCGTTGCCGAGGCCGAAAGCCCCGATTTCCATAGAGCGCAAGCCTTTCTGCAGCGCCTCTTTGAAGGTGCGGCCTATGCTCATGCCCTCGCCCACGCTTTTCATGGAGGTGGTCAGCTCGTCCGCCGCGCCGGGAAATTTTTCAAAGGTGAAGCGTGGTATCTTGATAACGCAGTAGTCAATGGCCGGCTCAAAGCCGGCTGCTGTTTCGCGGGTGATGTCGTTGCGCAGCTCGTCCAGGGTGTAGCCCACGGCAAGTTTTGCCGCCAGTTTGGCAATGGGAAAGCCCGTCGCCTTTGACGCCAGCGCGGACGATCGCGAAACGCGCGGGTTCATCTCAATCACCACCATCTCGCCGTTGCGCGGGTTGACACCGAACTGCACATTGCTGCCGCCCGTTTCCACGCCTATTTCGCGCATGATGGCTATGGAGGCGTTGCGCATTTTTTGGTATTCCACGTCAGAGAGGGTCTGTGACGGCGCCACGGTGATGGAATCGCCCGTGTGTATGCCCATGGGATCAAGGTTTTCAATGGAGCAGACGATCACGCAATTGTCTTTTTTGTCGCGCATGACCTCCATTTCAAACTCTTTCCAGCCGAGCACGCTCTGTTCAAGCAGCACTTCCCTTGTCGGGCTTGCGTCCAGACCGTGCGCCGCCATCTGTTTCAGGTCTTTCTGATTGTAGGCAACGCCGCCGCCGGCGCCGCCGAGGGTAAAGGCGGGGCGCACAATAATGGGTAAAGGCAGGATATCGGCAAGGCGGCGTACGTCGTCCATAGTGCGGGCAATGCCGCTGGCCGGCACCTTGAGGCCGATGTGTTGCATGGCTTCGCGGAAGAGTTCGCGGCTTTCCGCTTTTTCAATAACCTCGGCGCACGCGCCTATCATTTCCACGCCGTATTGCGTCAAAACGCCGCTCCTGGCCAGCGCAAGAGCGGCGTTTAATGCCGTCTGGCCGCCCAGTGTCGGCAAAAGCGCGTCAGGGCGCTCCTTGCGTATAACGGCGGCAAGGGTTTCTTTTTCAATGGGTTCTATATATGTGGCGTCGGCCAGTTGAGGGTCTGTCATTATGGTGGCCGGGTTGGAATTGACCAGCACCACCCTGTAGCCCTCTTCTTTCAGCGCCTTGACGGCTTGTGAGCCGGAATAGTCAAACTCGCAGCCCTGGCCTATAACGATAGGGCCGGCGCCGATGACAAGAACAGTATGTATATCAGTACGTTTTGGCATAAACCTCCTCTGCGGATGTCGGGGAGCTGCAAACAAAAAAGTCCATAATGAAAAATAGGTCACTCCAAACAATGGATATACCTATTGTTTTTACTTGGCGCGCCCAGAGGGATTCGAACCCCCGGCCAAGAGCTTAGAAGGCTCCTGCTCTGTCCATCTGAGCTATGGGCGCGCAGGGGATTGCGGTATCGGACAGCCATGCGGGGGAGTCTATTGCGGTTTTGAAGCTGCCGTCAATTCCTTATTCCTGCATCCTCCGTTGGGGCGCAGACAACAGACATCCGCTCCGTCAACCCCGGCGGAACGTCCCAGTGTAACAATATTTCAAAAACAGTACCACCGATAAGCACATTGTCAAACATGCCGGGCAAGACGCCGCAGCGTCGTTGGATAATCAGATATAGTTTCAACACTGCCTAGGTCGCCGCAACAACAAAACAGGGCCTGACACATCGCCGCAACTTGCCGTCAATACAGAAAAACCAGAAAGCCGGCAAAAAGGTGGCTCTTTTTGTGCCACATTTGTATACTGCCTTGCGCGCCGCTCTTGCCAACGCATTTTCAACAGGCAGGAATTGTTGCGGAAACAAGGAAGTGTATCCGGATCGTCCGGTACCACCGGAGGCAAACAGCGTGACAAAAACACTTTTTCCCGATGGTCTTGTCGGCGTAATCTTTGACTGCGACGGCGTGATGATAGACTCCCGCGACGCCAACAGGGAATACTACAACCGCATTCTGGCGTATCTGGGCATGCCCGCCATGACTTCCGAACAGGAGTGTTACGCCTTTATGGCCACAGCGCGTCAGGCGCTGTGCCGCATACTGCCGCCGCACCTGCACGCCTGCCTTGAACAGACGGCAAACGCCGCTGTCAATTACGCCAGGGATATTGTTCCCCTGCTGCGCCTGCAGCCGGGTTTTCTTGAGTTTATTGAACGCCTGCACGCCGGCGGCCTGCGGATGGCGATTGCGACAAACCGCGTTGATCGCGGGCTGCAAACGGTTCTGGACTTTTTCGCGCTGCCTCCTTATTTTGATCCTGTCGTCACGGCGAGCAACGCGGCCCCCAAACCTTCCCCTGAAGGGACGAGGATGATCTGCAAAGCCTGGGGCGTTGCGCCATGCCGGACGCTCTTTGTGGGAGACAGCGAACACGACAAAACAGCGGCGCTCGGCGCGGACGTGGTGTTTGCCGCGTTCAACGGCGACGGTTTGCAGGGCCACATCACGGTCTTGAATTTTGTGGAGCTTGCACAGGCGCTTGCCGGCGCGCTTTGAGGCCTCATGACTTAATTATTGCGAAATAGAAACAATAAAGACAGAGTGTCGGTCGTTATCGCAAATTCGGGAGACGATATGATTGTTCTTGCCAATACGCTGGGCGCCGTCGCCATGGTGCTGGGTTCCCTGCTCAATCTGTATTTCTGGGTTGTCATCATTGCCGCTGTGCTGACATGGGTGCGCCCTGATCCGTACAATCCTGTAGTGCACACACTGCGTCTTCTGACGGAACCCGTATTTTACCGGGTGCGCAAATGGCTGCCCTTTACATATATGAGCGGCCTTGATTTGTCGCCTGTCGTTGTTTTACTGGCTATTGAGCTTGTCAACCGCATTGTGATCGCTTCCATGGCCCAATATGCCCTTGCCTTGCGATGAGGGCGCTGGTATTCATGAAAACATGAATGCGCCGCAGGGCATGTCTGCAGAGCAGTTCGGTTTTTCAAGGTTCAACTGCTCTCGGCCATTGCAGCAAAAAATCCAACACTGGAGATTTTTTATGGATCAGCATGAGATGAGCCTTCTGAAACAACACATGCCCAATAATCCGGAGCTGAAATCCTTATGGGAAGACCATGTGCTGTACAACAAGCAGGTAGAAAAACTGGAAGGCAAATCCTTCCGCACGCCCATAGAAGAACAGACATTAAAACAGTTGAAAAAACAAAAACTTGAAGGTAAAACAAAACTGATGACCATTCTGGACCGTTTGAAAGAACAGGAAAAATGATTATGGAATGCACAGGCGCGTGGATTGTTCTTGAATCCTTAAAGCGTGAAGGCGTGGAAGTGCTGTTCGGCTACCCGGGCGGCGCTATCCTCGATATTTACGACGAGCTGCCGAAGCACCCAGAACTGCGCCATGTGCTTGTACGCCACGAGCAGGGAGCCGTGCACGCCGCCGACGGTTATGCCAGAGCCTCGGGCAAAGTCGGAGCCTGCCTTGTCACATCCGGTCCAGGCGCCACCAATACAGTCACGGGCATTGCAACCGCATATTGTGACTCCATCCCCCTTGTTGTGATCACAGGGCAGGTTCCCACGCAACTGATCGGCAATGACGCCTTTCAGGAAGTGGACATCGTGGGAATAACCCGCTCGTGCACCAAACACAATATTCTTGTCAAAGACGTGCGAAAGCTTTCCATGACCATCCGCCGGGCCTTTTATCTGGCGCGGTCCGGCCGCCCCGGCCCTGTGCTTGTGGACCTGCCGAAAGATGTCATGCAGGCCAAAACAGAGTTTATCTGGCCGGATGAAATAGGCATGCGCAGTTACAACCCTACCTGCAAGCCCAATTTAAACCAGCTCAGACGCACGGCCGAAGCACTCGCAAGAGCCAGGCGTCCCGTGCTCCTGGCGGGCGGCGGCGTTATTATGTCCAACGCCGCGACGGAACTCACAAGCCTCGCGCGCAAGCTGCGAATTCCCGTGACAGGCACCCTGATGGGGCTTGGCGCCTTTCCGGCCACGGAACCGCTCTGGCTCGGCATGATCGGCATGCACGGCTCTTATGCCGCCAATCTCGCCATAAACAACGCCGACCTGCTGGTGTGCGCCGGCGCGCGTTTTGACGACAGGGTAACGGGCAGGCTCTCCGCCTTCGCGCCGAAGGCGCGCATTGTGCATATTGACATTGACCCCACATCCATCCGTAAAAATGTTGAGGTGGACGTGCCTGTGGTGGGCGATTGCCGCCTCTCGCTGCAGGGCGTCATGGAAATATGCGATACCAGGTTTGCCGGAGAAGACTGGGCGGACAAACACGCGGACTGGCTTGACGAGGTGGGGGAATGGAAAGAAAGCAAACCCCCGGCCTATCAAAAAAACGGCAACATCAAGCCGCAGCATGTGGTGGAGGCCCTGTTTGAAATCACCGGCGGCGACGCGGTTATTGCCACAGAAGTAGGGCAGCACCAGATGTGGACCGCCCAGTTTTATGCATTCACAAAACCTCGCACACTGCTCACCAGCGGCGGCCTCGGCACGATGGGTTTCGGCTTCCCTGCCGCTATCGGCGCGCAATTTGCCCTTCCCGATAAAAAGGTGATTGTCGTGGCGGGCGACGGCTCCCTGCAGATGAACATCCAGGAGCTGGCTACCGCTGTGGCAAACAGGCTGCCGGTCAAGGTGGTCATTTTGAACAACCGCCACCTCGGCATGGTGCGGCAATGGCAGGAACTCTTTTACAATGGAAATTACAGCTCCACCAACATGGAAGCTCAGCCGGATTTCGTTAAACTGGCTGAAGCTTACGGCGCTGAGGGATACAGGATTGAAAAACAGGAAGATATGTTGCCTGTTCTGAAAAAAGCGCTCGCAACGCCGTCTCCGGCCTTCATTGACGTGATGGTGGAGCGGGAGGAAAACGTCTATCCCATTGTGCCCGCCGGCGCGGCCCTTGATGAAATGCTGCTCGTATAGAGGAAATGACTATGCAACGACACGTGCTTTCCGTGCTGGTGGAAAATGAGCCCGGCGTGCTCTCCCGCGTTGTGGGGCTGTTCAGCGGACGGGGCTTCAATATTCACTCTCTCAATGTGGCGCCGGCACTGGAAGACGGCGTTTCCCACATGACCATAACGACATTTGGGGACAGCGCGATTGTTGAACAGATAATGAAGCAGCTTCACAAAATTGTGACTGTCATCAGGGTGGTGGACTTTACGGACATTCCTTCTGTGGAACGGGAAATGATGTTTATGAAAATGCAGGCGGAAGGACCGGCGCGCGACGAGATTCTCCGCACGGTGGAAATATTCCGCTGTAAAGTCGTGGACGTGAGCCCCACCGAAATGACCATTGAGGCCACGGGGAATCACGAAAAACTTGAAGCCATCATCAACCTGCTGCAACGCTTCGGCATCAAGGAAATAGCGCGCGCCGGCTCTGTCGCCATGCGCCGTTCCAAATAAGCGGATGCCCGGTTATACTGGAAGCGCGTCGGGAGCTTCAGCATTGCGCACAGTCACCATTATACCATTGCAAAGGACAAGCAGATGAAAGTGTATTATGATCAGGATGCGGATATCAATGTGCTGAAAAACAAAACCGTGGCCATCATCGGCTACGGGAGTCAGGGCCATGCCCACGCGCAAAACCTGCGCGATTCCGGCGTCAATGTGATTATAGGTCAGCGCCAGGGCGGACAGAACTACGACCTTGCCGAAGAACACGGTTTTATGCCTGTATCCGCCGCTGAAGCCGCAGGACAGGCTGATATGATCATGATTCTCCTGCCGGACGAAGTGCAGTCGAGCGTGTACGAAAAAGACATCAAGCCGCATTTGACAAAGGGCAAGGCCCTGCTTTTCGCCCACGGCTTCAATATACATTTTAGCCAGATCAGACCGCCTGAAGACGTGGATGTTTTTCTGATCGCGCCCAAGGGGCCGGGGCATCTCGTGCGCCGCACCTTTGCCGAAGGCGGCGGAGTGCCCTGCCTTGTGGCCATAGAGCAAAACGCCACAGGCAAGGCGTTGCACCTTGCGCTTGCCTATGCCAGGGGCATTGGCGGCACACGTTCCGGCGTTATTGAAACCACTTTCAGGGAAGAAACGGAAACCGACCTCTTCGGAGAACAGGCCGTGCTGTGCGGCGGCGTTTCAGCCTTGATAAAGGCAGGCTTTGAAACCTTGGTGGAAGCCGGCTACCAGCCAGAAATGGCGTATTTTGAATGTATGCACGAACTGAAGCTGATTGTTGACCTTATATACGAGGGCGGGCTTTCGCGCATGCGCTATTCCATAAGCAACACGGCGGAATTCGGAGATTACGTCTCAGGCCCCCGACTGATCGGCGAGGCCGTGAAACAGGAGATGAAACGCGTGCTCAAAGACATTCAAAGCGGCGCTTTTGCCCGCAATTTTATTGTGGAAGCACGTGCCGGCCATCCCATGTTTCTGACAACGCGGCGCAACGAGTCTGCACACCAGATTGAGCAGGTGGGCGCAAAGCTGCGAAGCATGATGTCATGGCTTAAAAAAGACAAAAAAAGCTGATCGGGCATAGTTCAACGACGCAAAAAAATGGAAAGACCGGCTTTGTCAACAGCCTCACGCAAAAAACTTGGCGTCGTATGGCGTACCGGTTTCTTGCGTCTGTCCTGTCAGCACAAATCAACATCCGGTCCCGCTACGATAGTTTGGAAAGCAGGGTCTCCCTGATGGAATCAATGCTGCCTCCGCCGTTGAGTTCAATATACTTCGTCCTGCCCCCGTCGGCCAGTTTTTTGTAATAATAGGCCGCGGCCAGCGTGCCGTTCTGCGTGTTGTAATAAATGTCGTGGCGCTTGTTGATGGCGGTCTCGTCCTGATCATCGCTGCGCGCTGAAAGCCCGGCACCGCAAACGCGGCATTTGTCGTCCTTGGGTCTGATGGCGTCAATAAAAATATTATTGGGGTGATTATTGTTTTTCTTGCAGAGCCGCCGTCCTATAATCCTGTTTTTCGCCACTTCGCACGGCAGCAGAATCTCCACAACATAGTCAAGGCTCATGCCCTCTTTCTGGAGCGCTTCCCACAGCTTTTCCGCCTGCACCATGTTGCGCGGAAATCCGTCCAGCAGCCAGCCGTTTTCCCCCTTGCTCTTCAATGTTTCCAGAACCATAGAGATGGTAATGTCATCCGGCACCAAATCGCCGCGGTCAATATATGCCTTGATTTTTTTGTCGAGTTCCGTGCCGCCGCCGATATGCTCGCGGAAAATGGCGCCGGATTCGATATGAGCAAGATTGTATTTCTGCCTGATCAAATCACCCTGGGTGCCTTTGCCGCTGCCGTTGGGTCCGAAAATCAGAATATTCACACTGCGACTCCTTGGTGTGACAGTATAAAAAATTTTATAGTTCTGACAAAAATATATTTCCAAAAGTGTAGTACAAAAAAAACACATTGTCAACGACTTCGGGAACTCCCGCCAGGGCGGAGGCATCTCAAATTTTGGCTCCACGCAACGGCTTTTTCCATCATGCCCGGTTTCAGGCAGCCGTAAAACGGACGGTTCAAAAGCATGACCTGTTGCGGCTCAAAGAAATACAGATGCGTCTTGCTTTCCGTTCGCAATGCCGCTTGACAGCCACCGCGTTTTGTGTGTAAAAGTAGCAACTACTTCACCGGACTGTTTTTGCATTGTTCGGCTTGGTTTTCTTAAAGGACGTAAAGGCATAGTGCATGTGGTCAGGGCAAGGACAAATTTTCCCGCGCGGAGCGGAGAGAGATTCGGGCGAAGCTGACGGTTTCGGCCCGATTCTTGCTACACACACACACACACACACTAACTCCGCAGTGCCGCGCTGTCCGCCGCAAGGTTCAGCGCGGCTTTCGGCGTTTCCTTCGGACATGGTGAATTCAGCATTATCGTTTACATATAAAAACAGGGGAAGGAATTTATGAAAAGAAACTACGTAAAGCAGTTTATGGTTACTCTGATAACCATAACCATGTTTACAGCGTATCCGTTTTTTACCCGGGCGGAAGATCTTAATGGTGGTGGAAAGTTGCCTTCAGACTTGTCCACCGGCTTGATTGATCTAGCAAGAGGGGAAACGGGCGGTTTGAAAAAACTTATTTCTGATGCTGTAGAGCTTGCTATAACCAGTTTTGGTGGTACAGCTTTTCCGTCAGATGCGATGATTGAACCAACAACAAATCTTGGTGGATACCATTTCAAGGATTATGCTGGTAACAATGCTGTACTATATGGCAATATCGGCAATCTTAGTGAAATTGTGTTCAACAATAATACAGTAACCTTTGAGGTGGGCGACAATCTACGAGGCGGCGGCGTATTAAGAGCTGGTGAGAATCAACAGATAGGCGCCATCGACAATGCTATTTTCAGTAATAACACAGTAACAAAAAATGGAGACGGCGATTTCCAGGGTGGCGGCATTATCGGAGCCTATCGGGGAACTATAGGCGATATCAGCAACAGTATATTTAACGATAACATCGTAACAGCCACCGAAATAATGCGTGGTGGTGGGATAGTTGGTGTTTATGGTGTTCAGGAAGCTTCAGCCATTGGTGCCCTTAAGAACAATATATTCAGCGGCAACACGGTAACAATCGCCGACACTATGGCAGGTGGTGGGATAGTTGGTGTTCATAGTAGTCAGGAAGCTTCAGCCTCTATTGGTGCCGTTAAGAACAATATATTCAGCGACAATACGGTAACAATCGACGCAGTAATTCGTGGTGGTGGGATAGTTGGAGTTTACACTGATAACCTGCAAAGTGCCGATGGGACATATATAGGAGATATTACAGATAACATATTCAGCGGTAATACGATCATTGCTTCTGGAGTTGTTGGTGGTGGTATTGTTGGTGCTGATACATACAGCACAATAGGCGATATTGTCAATAATGTTTTCGATAACAATACTGTAATTACCACGGGCTCACTTTGGACAGGTGGTATTGTTGGTGCTTTAAATCAGAGTACTATTGGCGATATTATTGATTGTACGTTCACCAACAATGTTATTTCTGCTATAGATATTAATGGCGGTATTGTTGGTACTTTAACAAGTACAATAGGCGATATCAGTGGCAGTATATTTGCTGATAATACAATTACAGCAAGAGGTAATATACGTGCCGGAATACTGTATCTTGAAGATAGTTTGACAGTCACTGATAGTCAGTTTACAGATAATATATTTACTTCTTTGCAGACGTATGATTCGGGTCGTGTATACGGTGGTGCCATTACACTGGATACCGGCACCGACATCGCCGCTTCTTCTGGGACTTTGTCCTTAACTATAGTTGCAACTGCCGGCAACACAACGATTTTCCGGAACAACGAGATTAATGATATTGATGGAAAACGGACCAATTCCATCTCTATCCGATCGACGACACCGATAATCGAACCCCATAGCAATGCTGACGCGACTCTTGTCATTTCCCCATTCTCGGGTGGTGATGTATATTTGTATGACCCCATCTATGTGGAACAGGACAACGGTAAAACATTCGGAATGGAAGTTACTCAGGATGGATACTTTTACTGGGGCGGCGATAACAAGTTTATTGTAGACGCGCCCGATGCTGAAAAAAATATTGTCAATTTGCGTCAGTATACTAATACATCGTTAATGAGCGGTTTCAATTTGGATGCGCCCAATCACGATTTTAATATGAGTCGTTATGCAAATCTGCATATATATCCTGGAAGCAGCATGACTGTGCATGCGGCCGATTTAAGAGGAATGTTAGCATTTTATCTGCGAGGTATTCCAGTCAATAATCAAGATAATCCAGTGTTAACTGTTACAGCGGACAGCATCAGTATTGATGGAATGTGGCCACAACTAGATTTCTCTGGCGATGTTGAACCATTGCAGTTTGGCGACAAATACTATCTGCTTCGCGGAAGTACAGAATTGGCAGGTAATATTAAAGACAGCGGAATTCAAACAATACAACACGGTTCTCTTCTTGAATTCACTTTTCAGTTGAGGAAAGACGGCGACAACGACTTCGTTGCTGAACTTATTGAATCTGACGGCCCAGGCGGCGGTGGTACTCCTGTTGTACCCGGTGCCAAATCGATAACCGAAGGAGCCTCTGTTGGGGCAGCTCTTGCCAATCAGGGTGCGGACCTTGCGGCAGGCGCAGGTATGGGAAGCGCAATCAATTCTGCGAAAGAAGATGCCTGGGGTGCTTTCGCTGTTGTTGATGCAAGCAGCATGCGTTATAACACCGGTTCATATATTGACACAAGCAGTGTAAATTTGATGGCCGGTATTTCACGTAATATAAATACGGAAATCGGTAAACTGACTGCCGGTGCCTTTTTTGAATATGGTGGAGCTTCATACGATATTCATGGAAGCGGCAACACTTCCTATATTGGTGGCGGTTTGCTGGGTCACTTAAAGTTCAATGATGTCGGCCCGGGTCACTTCTATACAGAAGCCGCGGCCCGCATCGGTGGACTCAATAATGATTATGAATCCACCAGACTGAAGGATGTTTCCGGACGCAAGGCCTCGTTTGATACGGAATCGACGTATTACGGTATTCACGCCGGTGTGGGCTATGTGTGGAACATCACCGAGGAAGCCTCTCTTGATGTGTACGGCAAATACTTCTGGTTGCACCAGGACGGCAATGACGCAACAATTTCCACAGGCGAACCGGTAAGTTTTGATCCGATTGATTCTCATCGTCTGCGTGGCGGAGCTCGATTTGCCTATGCAATCAACGAGTATATCAGCCCTTATATCGGTGCGGCCTTCGAATATGAATTTGACGGCAAGGCAAGAGCGTCTGTATGGGGCTATGATCTCAAGGCTGCGAAGTTCGAAGGAGAGACGGGCATTGGTGAAGCGGGTTTGGTTTTTAAACCTTCCAGCAAATCTCCGTGGCTCGTTGATCTCGGCGTGCAGGGCTATGTCGGCAAACGCGAAGGCGTGAGCGGTTCCCTCCGCGTGGGACTGGAATTCTAGCGGACGGGTGGACGGGATACGGAAGAAACCGTGTGATCGACTGACAGGGAGCGGACTATGCAACGGCGTGATTTTTTGAAATGGCAATTAGCCGGCATCGGCATGCTCGGCGTCAATGCCTCCATGCTGACGCTGGCTGGAAAAGCGCTGGCCGACACATGCCCCGATGTAGCGGTTGTGAAGGGGGCTCCCGGTGCCGCCGCTAGGGCCGCCGTCAATATGCTCGGCGGCATGTCGCGTTTTGTTAAACCGGGCCAGAAAGTGGTGATCAAACCGAACATGAGTTTTGCCCAAGGGCCGGAGACGGCAACGAACACTCATCCTGAAGTCGTGCGGGAAGTGCTTGTCATGTGCAAAGAGGCGGGCGCCGCCCGTGTTCGCGTGCTGGATCATGTTTTGCAAGACCCGGAACTGTCCATGACCCGTTCGGGAATACGCGATATTTGCGACGGGGTGGAGCCGGGCGTCTGCCGTTACCTTACGAATGTTTCTTTTTATCAGGACGCAGAGCTTGCTGAAGGCCGGGAGATGCGGACCAACGCTTTTATGTGCGACGCGCTTGATGCGGATGTGATTATTGCCGTGCCTGTTGCCAAAAGCCACGGCTCGGCCGGGGTTTCTCTTGCGATCAAAGGTCAGATGGGCCTGATTTATGACAGGCGTATCATGCATTCACGCTATGATCTCAACACCTCCATTGTTGATTTGGCGACACGCGTCAAACCTGGTCTGGCAATCATTGACGCCACGCGGGTGCTGACGACCAATGGCCCGGGCGGCCCGGGCAAGGTGATTCAGCCGGGCGAGGTTATTGCCTCGGCGGATCCGGTGGCGGCGGACGCAACGGCCGTATCGTCCTATGAATGGTACGGTCGCAAGATGCAGCCGCGTCAGGTGGGGCATATACGTCTTGCCCATGAGCGCGGGCTCGGCAATATGAATATTGAGGCATTGACTGTTCGAAGAATCGTCCTTTAGGCGAAAATGGCGCGGCATTTCAAAAAACGCGAGGCTCGCCGTCTGACGTTTTGTGTGCAGACGGCGAGCCTCGCGACTTTTTTATTTCTGCTGTTCAGCGTGGCCGGGTCATTGGCGGAACTGTGGCTCCCGGCGGACATTTTTCTGCGTTTGGATCCGCTGGCGGCCCTGCTCATGCCCACGGCCGACCGGCAATGGGTTCCGACACTTGCGCCCGGTCTCGCGCTTCTGCTTCTGACCGTGGCGGCCGGCCGGTTTTTTTGCGGCTGGATTTGCCCTTTCGGCGCCACGCTGACACTGATTCGCCGACTGACAAAGTCATTCGCGCCCTGTTTGAAAAAAGACGCCTTGTCCAAGGCGGGATGGCGGCATATCAAGTATTTCGCCCTGCTGGCTATGCTCGGTGCGGCCGCGCTGGGAGTCAACGATTTTTACTGGGGTTCTCCCATCCCGCTGATAACCCGTTTTTATGCGCTTCTGCTGCACCCTTTGCTGCTCTTGCTCGGCAATTTCGGTCTGACGGTCGGGCAGCCGTTGTTTGCGGCTTTCGACTGGACAGGCCTGAGTTACCTGCAGGTGAATTTACGTCGTTTTGACAGCCTGTATTTTCTTTTGGCTTTTTTTGGCACGCTGTTTCTGCTTGAGCACATACGGCCGCGTTTCTGGTGCCGCTATCTTTGTCCGGCGGGAGGGCTGCTCGCTCTTTTCGCCATACGTCCTTTCTGGCGGCGCAGGGTCGCGGCCTGCACACATTGCGGACGTTGCATGCGGGAGTGTCCCTCCGGGGCCATTGACCCGGACACTATGGAAACACGGCACGGTGAATGCTTTGTCTGTCGCGCGTGTGTGACCGCATGCCCCGAGCGCGGCGTCGCGTTCGGGCGCGGCTCTTTTGCCGCGCTCTCCGGCGGGGCGACTGTGGACGAAGAGGGCGGGCGCGATGCTGTCGGCGTCGGGGCGTCTTCTTCTCCCCTGCCGTCGCGGCGGGCTTTTTTGGGCGCGACCGGCATGGGCATGCTTTTGGCAGGCGTGCAGCGCTCCGGCGCGCACAGCCTGCTGGGCGCGGACAGTCGAGAGGGGATCCTGTCGGCAGCCTGCATCCGTCCGCCCGGAGCAGTGCCGGAATCCCGTTTCTCGGCGCTTTGTCTGCGGTGCGGCGAATGCATGAAGGTTTGCCCTGCCAATGCTTTGCAGCCTGCGTGGCTGGCTGCCGGGCCGGAAGGTTTGTTCAGTCCTGTGCTCACGCCCAGACTCGGGCCCTGTGAACCGGGGTGCAATGCATGCGGCCGTGTGTGCCCCAGCCAGGCCATTGCCGCATTGCCTTTGCCGGAAAAACAATGGGCAAAAGTGGGGACGGCCGTTGTGCTGCGCGAGCGTTGTCTTGTGTGGGCGGAAGGGCGGCGTTGCATGGTCTGCCAGGAAGTCTGCCCTTATGGCGCGGTAAAGATTTTGCAACAGAAGGGCATTGCGGCGCCGGCGCCTGTTGTCGACGCGGCACGCTGCTATGGCTGCGGGTATTGCGAACGCCATTGCCCGGTCAGGGTGTCGGCCGTTGTGGTTGAGCCTCTCAATGCCCTGCGTTTGAACAGAGGATCATATATGGAAGCCGGCATGTCAGCCGGTTTGAGCCTGAAGCCACAGAACAGGGAGGGTGCGGGCGCCGCTCCTGACAAGACGCGGGCACTGCCGGAAGGCGAACTGCCGCCGGGCTTCAACGAATAGCCTTCGCGCCGCGTTGTCCTTCAGGCATTGGCGGCATCCTGCAAAACGCCGGTGTGACGCGCTGCCGCAGGGGCGCGGGGACGGCATGGATGGGCTGCCAGACGTTTACGGATTTTGCGGTATACGTCCAGAAAACTGAAAACCAGTTTGTCTGTATGCGGGCTCAGCACGCGTCCGAGCGCATTGATGCGCCGCAACAGACCTTCTGGAGACAGCCCGTCGCACAGCTAGCAGCGGATCACAGCGCCATATCACGCGCTCCCTGCAGACGCGTTGCGAGAGACGGACAAACGTCTCCACCCGTTCCGCCAGAGGCGGCAGGCCGGGCCAAGGCCTTCTCGCTCATAATCATTGAGCGTGAAGTGAAAATAAAATGTGAAACTCGCGCTCGCGACACCCTGCAGCCGGGTCAGGAGGAGGGTGGGGTTTTTGCTCCAGAATACAAGAATTCCACAGCCCGCGCGCAGGCGTTCAAGAAGCCATTCCACATGCAGAGCGGGGATGTCCGTGGCGCGGCTTGCCGAGATGACAAGCGGGGCAACGGCGCCGTGCTCCCCATCGGCTGTGGAAACGCTGGTCACTGATGAAAACATGCCCGCGGTCAGGGTGAAAATTTCAGACAGGCCGTCGTCCGCAGCGCAGGCCGGCATATAAAAAGCTCACGGCGAACCAGACGCACGCCACAAGAATAATCGTTGCGCCGGCGGCTGTGGACAGGCTCTCCTGAGCTGAGAGCGTGATCCCGGTTAAAGCGGAAGTCAGCCCGACGAATATCGCCCACCAGAACATGCCTCCGGCTGTCCCGGCAAGATTGCGGGCCGTCGCCGCCGGCACGATCAGCAGGGCCGTGACCAGCAAAATGCCGACGGCCCGGACGGAAAAGGCGACGACCAGAGCGAGCATGCTGACGAAACAATACTGCCAGAAGGCGGTGCGCACGCCCTGGGCCTTTGCCGTAACCGGATTGAGGGCAATGGAGAGCAGACGGTTGTACCCTGTGATCTGGAACAGGAGCATGGCCGGGAAAAGCAGGACAAGAAAGGCGATCTCGCCTTCGCTGATCGTTAGAATATCCCCATAGAGAAATTGCTGCATGTCGCGGGCCATGCCGCTGAAGCGGCTGACAACGGCCAGGCCGAACGCGATTGCGGCGGAAAAAACAATGCCGATGACGGTATCTGCGGACAGTCTGCTTTTTCGGCGTACAGCCATAATGGTCATGCCCATCAGCACACCGAAAAGCGGCATGCTCAGCCTCGGATTGATGTCAAAAAGCAGTCCAAGAGCAACGCCGGTCAAGGCGGAATGGCCGATGGCGTCAGAAAGAAACGCCATGCGAAAGGTGATTGCTTCCACACCAAGCACGGATGTCATTGGGACAAGCAGCAGGAGCGCCAGAACAGCCCGTTGCATGAAGTGAACCTGCATGCAGTCCAGAGGCAGGAGCGCAATGACCGCATAGATCGGAGAAAAGTCAGGCATACGGACGTTCCCCGGCTGCGTGTGCCTGCGTTGCGCCCGCGTCTCCTTGCGCGGCATGTGGTGAACAGCCGTTGCATGCCCTCGGACACGGCCTGTCCGAGGGCGGATGATCAGGACCGTCAAGCGCGCCGCACTGCGGGCAGGCGGGGTCCGCGACGTCACACTGATCAGGGTAGAGATGAATAGGCGCGCCGAAGAGGCGCAACAGCGTCGCGGCCGTCAGCGTGGCGCGTGGCGCGCCCTGTGCGCATACGCTTTTGTTCAGGCAGATTATGTGCGTCGCATGATGGGCCGCGAGGGGCAGATTATGGCTGACCATAAGCTGGGTAAAATTGCGGGCAATGCGCGCCGTGTTCAGGACTTCCCAGAAGAGTCGTTCTCCCCGCATGTCCACGCCGCCGGCCGGTTCGTCCAGCAACAGCAGGTCCGGCTCTCCGGCCAGAGCGGCGGCCAGCAGGACGCGCCGCAACTCCCCGCCGGAAAGCTCGCCAATGCGGCGTCGCGCCAGATGCCCGGCCTGTACCAAAGACAGCATTTCAAGAGAGCGTACGCGCGCCTCGGGCCTGACGCCGAGCCAGAGAGGCCGTCGCTGGCAGTCCAGGGCAAGGAATTCACCGACAAGCAAAGGCAGGCCGCTGTCTGTCCGCAATTGTTGCGGCACATATCCGATGCGCGGAGGCGCCCCGTTTTTTCCCGCAGCGAGGCATATTCTGCCGGAATAAGGCACAGCGCCGACCAGACAGAGCAGGAGCGTTGTTTTTCCGGCGCCGTTCGGGCCTGTCAGCACGGTTGAACCGCCGCGCGGCACTGTGGCGCAGATATCCTCAAGTATCTGATTCTGTCCGAAGCGAACGCCCAGGTGTTCAAATTTCAGGAAGGCCGGAGGCGATTCAGCGGGGATCAAAATAACGCTCAAGTGTTTGGCAGTTGGCGGACATGACAGTTTCATACCAGTCAAGAGGGGCGTTTTCAGGCCCTGAAGACACAGGATCGAGACTCGCGGCGGGCACGTTTGTTTCCTGGGCCAGCGTTCGGACAAGCCTGTCCGCATACTGCGGATCAGCGGCGATGAGCGCCGGCCGCTCCCGGCGGACGAGCGCCGTGAGGCGGATGAGTTCGTTCGCCGAAGGCGGCGCGTCTTCATTTGTCTGCATCACGGCCAGTATCTCCAAACCGGCGTTGGCCGCAAGCCAGAACAGGGAATCGTGCTGCAGCACAATACCCTTGCGCGACGCGACGGCGCCGAGAGCGGCCAGACGTTCGCCGAGCGCCGTCAGGCGGGTGATATACGCCCCTGCGGCGGCGCAGTAGACATCCGCGTTTGCCGGGTCAATGCGCGCTAGACCTTCGGCTATGGCGCGCGTCATGATCGCCGCCTGTTTTGGCCCGGAGAAAATATGGGGGTTCATGCCGTCGTGACTGTGCTGGTTGAAGCCGGCTGCAGTTATGTGACGAGGAGATTCCGGTTGGGGCGGGGTGGCAATGCCGGCGCCGGCGTCAATGATTGTCGGCCCGCCGTTGCTTGCGGCCAGCGGGGCATTGAGAAAATTTTCCATTCCAAGGCCATTGATGACAAGCGCCGTGGCCCGGGAAAGTTTTTGCATGTCGCGCGGGGTGAGCGCATAGTCATGGGGGCAACCGAAGTTGGTAGGGATGAGCAGCTCCGTCCTGACGTGGGGGCAGTCATGAACGACGTTGCGTGTGAAAAGCCAGACGGGAAAAGTAGTCGCCAGAACGCGCAGTTCCTTTTCAGGGGCGGCGCGGACGGATACGCTGAAGAACAGTCCGGCCAGAGCCAGGCATGCCAGAACAAGACTTGGGCAGCGGCGGTTGACTGTTTGTGTGAACATGGTTTGAGCCTGTCTTTTGGTAAGGCAGTTTCATAAGGCGTACCGGGGTAGCTGTCAAGTGTCCGCCCGGCACGCAAATCCCGTTGCGGCCAATGCTTCCGCACTGACGGCGCCGGCTCGCGCAATGCGCAGATACGGGCGTGTCGCGGTGTCACGGTCGGACACAGGTTCGACAAGCGTGGAAGGGAGGCCGCCGGCGGGCGTGGATCCGCCTTCAAGAATGCCGCATGGAACCTGCAATGCGCGCAGCGAGGCCAAAAGTTCCCTGTCCAGTTTGTCGGGAGAGCAGACGGGACGGCCGTTGTGCATATTGGCGCTGCTGGCCGTCAGAACGCCGCCTGAACGCCGCGACAATTCAGCGGCCAGAGGGTGGGAGGTGACCCGTATGGCTATTTTGCCGGCATCATTGACGAGCGGCGCGGCAAGAGAGGCTCTGGCCGGCAGCAATACCGTCAAGGGGCCGGGCCAGAATCGCGAGAACAGTTTTGCGGGCGCCGCGCTGAGTTGCGCGACGGTGTCCGCCTGACGCGCGTCAGCGGCCAAAATCGGCAAAGGCCGCTTTGCCGGGCGTCGTTTTGCCCGGTAAATAAGGGATACGGCCCTTGTGTCGGCGGCAAGACAGCCGATGGCGTAGAATGTTTCTGTGGGGAAAATCAGTACGCCGCCGCCGCGCAGGCATTCTGCCGCGGACGCGGCGTCCGGCATGCGAAAAACGGAACATACAGGCATGACAGAAAAACCGTGTTCACAGCACTTCATATATTCTTGCGAAAACATTGTCATAAACAAGTTTGAAATAAGGCGAAACGCGCGCGTCCCGCGGGTCGCCGATCAAAAGCCGCACCATCAGCGAATTATACAGGCCTTCATCCATAACCAGTTTTTCATCGGTAATCCGGTTAAAGAAAAAATGCACGTTTCGTCGTTTCGCCAAAAAAATCGCGTTGTGTTTCAAGATCGGCGTCAGGATTGGCGTCGAACCATTCCTGCACATAATTACGGCGAGTGACGCCCGTTTCCTCAAAGACGCTGATGGACGAGGCATAGACAGCACCGGCGCCGCCCTCAAGCTGAACGGCCCCTGAATTCAGTTGATAGGCCAGAGCCTGCGGCACGATAGACAGCGCCCCTCCCTCTCCCTGACGGGAGATAAAATTCCAGTTGCCGAAATTGCTGATCCAGAAACCAAGACGCAGCATTTCAAAACTGACGACAATGAACTGCCGCCTGTTTGTTTCAAGAAGCGCCGTTTCCGGAGAGCGGAGCCTGTCCATCAGCTCCTGAGCCGCATGGCTGTCCATGCCTTCAAAGACGTTGCCGGGCTGATTGCCGGCATTGGCTGTATAACATATCAACTGACGGGCAAAGCGCGTGTTGTCTGTGGCAAAAACAGCGGCCGGGAGATACAGTGAAGGCCCTGCGTGCCGCGCACCGTCAGCGATGGTCGCGCGACGGGCAAAATGGTGTGCGGCATAGCCCCAGTCCCACCAGAGCCAGAGCATGCCGTCCTCAGGAGTAATGCTTCTCGCCCGTGTGAGCGCTTCGGCATGGCGGCGGTTGATCATGGGCCCTTGGGACATGTCTGAGATGATATTTACAAGCGGCGCTGCCAATAAAGCGATTAGAATGGCTGACGTCAGCGCGCCGACGCCCGCTCCCCCCTGTTCTGCGCGAAGCAGTCGCTGTAAAAGCCAGTAGATCGGCAATGTTAAGCCTATCGCTACAACAGGCGTGCCGAACATGACCATGCGGCCGCCGAATTTTGTGCTCAAAAGTCCAAGCACGGCAAGCGGCAGCAGAAAAAGTGCGCCGGGCCGTCGAACAACGACAATGCAAAAGCCGGCGAGACCGAGCGCGGCAGCTTCCATCCACGGATGAAAGTAGGCCAGAATCGCTGTAAAGCCGAGATCCTGCACTTCAATGATGGACTGCGCGACAGAAGGGTACGCCAGGCTTGTGCCGGCACCCGTGCTTTTTACGTCTCCCGCGTGTTTCAGATAGGCGTTCACGTGATTGATGATTGCCGTGAGTATTTCACCTTGAATGAAAAGGACCGCTGTGCCCAGCCACAGCAGTGCCGGTATCGCGGGGCGGCGGAGAATGAGCCGCAGCGTTCCGCCGTTTTTGCTTCCGGCCCATGCGAGAAAAAGGCCGCACACAAGGCCTGCCGGCCCTGTCAGCGCCGGCAGGGCATAGGCCAGAGCCCCCAGCATCAGTAAGGCCCGTCGGCCGCGCTGGGCCATCACAAGCCCCATGAAGACAAACAGCGCGATATTGTAGCGGATCAGATACGGAAACACCGAATGCCATTCCTGTGTCCACCAGGAAAGGATTCCAGAAAGGCTCAGCAATGCCACCCAATGCGGGCGCAACGGGTTGCCGAGGTGACCAGGATGCGTTTTGCCGTCTTTGTCCGGCTGGGGCAACAGACGCCGCGCCGTTGTAAAACCGGAACTGATAATCAGACGGCGCAGGATCATCTGTGGCAGGAGCATGTATCGCATAGTCCAGCAGGCCGGCGCCAGACTCATCAGCATGGGGAAAAAAAGCGTCACCAGATCGGTGTCGTAATACCCGAGCAGGGTTCTGCCTAAAAAACCCGGCGCCAGCGTTGTCAGAAGCCCGGCCGCAAAGCCTGCTTCCATGCTGCCGAATGCCCATACCCAGGCAAAGACAATACAGGCCATCAGACTTGCCAGTATGGCGGGGAACCAAAAGGCGACAACCGCCGGGCAACTGTGCGCAATTTTTGTTATCAGGCGCAGCATTTCCGCCATGGGGTGGCCTGCGGCAAGGCCGAAGCCTTCAGCGCCGGCAACCCAGTGATAAGCGTCGTGGGTGGCGAGCAGCCATTCATTGCCTAAACGATATTCCGGGTTCTGCCAGCAGGGCCATTCTGTCATGCGCAACGTAAAGGCGAACCCGAGCGTTGCCAGCGCCCAGAAGGTGCCGCGCCGCCAAATGCGGAAAGGTCGTGTTCCGCGAACAGACGCGGATGCGAAAAGTGTTTGAAACAGCATTCCGTTCACGCTCCTGACGGTGTAAGCGCCCAGAACCAGCGTTCGTTTCCTGCGATTGTGTATGACTGTACGGCTGTGACGCGCCAAGGCCCGGGCGGAGAATCCGGCGCGCGCGTCAGCGCGAGAACAATCAGCGCCCCGGAAGGGCGCAGGTGTGGCAACGTCAGGTCAAGCAGGGCACGCCAGGGCATAAATGCCCGACTCACAATGCAGTCCGCCGGGCGGCAGCGCCGGGTTTGAAAAAACTGTTCCGCAGGGCCGCGAAAAACGCGCGTGTCGGGCAGCCGCAGGCGGGAAAGAACGTTTGAAAGAAAAAGCGCCCGTTTTTCGCGACGTTCCACAAAGCAATACACGCCGCGCGGCCGGACAAGACGCAGGGGGAGCCCGGGCAGGCCGGCGCCGGAACCAAGATCCCAGATCATGGCGTTTTCCGGGAACGGAAGTCTTGTGAGAAAGGCGGACAGATAAAAACTGTCCGCGACAAGTTTCGTCAGAATTTCCTGCCATGCGCGCAGGCCGACAAGATTGACAACGCTGTTCCACTGACAGAGCATTTCCAGATAGACGGCAAGCGGCTCCAGTATTTCCGAGGGCAAGGCCATCTTCACAGCCGCGATGAGGCGCGCCAGTTCTGTTCTGTCTACCGTCTGTCGCGGCATATCATAACTCTCTCGTTGTCCTGTGCCGCATGCAGCCGGCACTGACCGTATACGCTCCACAACCCGGACTTGCAAGAGTTTCGGGAATGCCGTAAAAATCATGTTTCATAAGGAAATAAGTAATTATATACATCCATATCTTATAAAACATCGGCGATGTTACGGGGAACAGCCCGTTATTGGGGAGAACCGCATATATGCCGCAGCCGGTTTTGCTTTTTCCCGGCCAGGGTTCACAGAAATCCGGAATGGGGCGGGATATTGCCGAATTTTCGTCAGAGGCCATGGATTTCTGGAAACAGGCCGAGCGCATAAGTCGTTTGCCTTTGCGCGAAATCTACTGGGAAGGGGACGAACAGGCCATGAGCGACACGCGTGCCCTTCAGCCTGCCCTGACTGTGGTCAATCTGAATCTTTGGCGCGAGATGGCCGGAAAAACCGCTCCGCGTGGGGCAGCCGGCCACAGCCTTGGCGAATTCAGCGCGCTTGCCGCCGCCGGGGTTCTTTCGCCTACGGATGTGCTTGAACTGACGGCCTTGCGTGGCCGGCTGATGGCCGAAGCCGATCCTGATGGCAGGGGCGGCATGGCCGCCCTGCTGAAACTTGACGCGGCGGCGGTGACGGAAGTTGTCGGCGAGGCGGCCGGGGAGACACATGAGCTTTTGTTCATCGCCAATTACAATACTCCGGCCCAGACAGTCGTCAGCGGACACAGGGCAGCGGTGGCGCTGGCGTGTCAAAAAGCAAAAGACCGCAATGGGCGCGGCGTTGAACTAAAAGTCAGCGGGGCGTTTCACAGCCCCATGATGAGGGAGGCGGCGGGCGAGCTGGCAGTGCGGCTCAGGGAGGCTGTCTGGCGGCACCCTCGCTTCCCTGTGTATTGCAATATGCGCGGTGCCGCCGTCCACGACGGTGAAAGCGCGAAGGAAAGCCTGCTTGAACAGATGATCTCTCCTGTGCGCTGGGTGGAAACCGTGCGCAATCAGTATAATGACGGCGCGCGCTTTTGGCTTGAACTCGGCACAAAAGCGCTGCTCGGCAAGATGGTGAAACCCTGTCTTGCATCTTGTGCGGACGATGTTGACGCTCCGCGTGTCGACCTCGTCAGTGATTTTGCAGGTGTCACATCCTTCAGTCTGTAATTTGTCAAGGATACCAAAAAGATGCGCGCCATAGATACATTGCGCACCGCCCTCGCGGCAATACTTGCTGAAGAAGGCCTCGCCTGGCCGTCAAAAACCGTCATTAAACCGCCGCGTGACGTCGGACACGGCGATCTTTCCGTCAACACGGCAATGCTGTTGGCCAAAGAGGCCGGGATGCCGCCACGCGCGCTGGCCGAAAAATTCGCCCTTAAACTTTTTGAGCATTGTCCCGATCTGGAACGGGCCGACCCGGCCGGGCCAGGTTTTTGCAACGTCACGTTCAATCAGGCCTTCTGGCGGCGTACAGTGTGCGATGTTGAGGCCGCAGGTGAAAACTTCGGCGCGAGCTGTGTCGGGCAGGGGCGCAAGGTGCTTTTGGAGTATGTTTCCGCCAACCCCACCGGGCCACTGCACATAGGGCACGGCAGAGGCGCCGCCGTGGGCGACAGCCTTGCGCGCTTGCTGCGCAAGACAGGGTATCTTGTGGATACGGAATATTATATCAACGATGCCGGACGGCAAATGCGGCTTCTTGGCCTTTCTGTCTGGCTCAGGGCGCTTGAACTGGTCGGCCGGCCTGTGACATGGCCTGAAGAATATTATCGCGGCGAGTATATCAGGGATATCGCCGGAAAGATGCTTGCCGCCATGCCTTCTCTTCCCGACTTGCCAGAATCTGAAGGGCTGGAACGTTGTTATGCGTGGGCGGCGGAAGAAATTCTGATCGGGATCAAGGCTGATCTTCGCAATTTCCGCGTGGAACATCAGAGCTGGTTTTCGGAAAAATCCCTGCTTGGACGCGGGGCTGTGGATGCGGCTTTTGCCGGGTTGGCAAAAGCGGGCTATACTTACACGCGGGACAATGCTTTCTGGTTTGCCACGGAAAAGCTGGGCGACGACAGGAATCGTGTTCTGAAAAAATCTGACGGCAGTCTGACCTATTTTGCTGCCGACATTGCTTACCATCATGACAAATTTGAACGCGGCTATGAATTTCTCATCGACATTTGGGGCGCGGATCACCACGGTTATATAGCGCGGATGCGCGCGGCGATGGCGGCTATGAACCGGTCTGCCGACAGCTTTAACGTGGTCTTGGTTCAACTGGTTAATCTTTTGCGCGACGGCAGGCCTGTCAGCATGTCCACCCGTGCCGGCACATTTGAAACGCTGGCCGATGTGATACAGGAAGTCGGCGTTGATGCGGCTCGTTTTATGTTTCTTTCACGCAAAAGCGACAGCCCGCTGGATTTTGATCTGGATCTCGTCAAACAGCGCTGTCTTGACAATCCTGTGTACTATGTGCAGTACGCCCATGCCAGGATTCACGCCGTGCTGCGCCGCGCGGAAGATCGCGGGATCACGCTGCCGAAGACAGTGACGGAAGAGGCGCTGCTGCGTCTTGACACTCCGGAAGACACAGGCCTGCTGCGCAAGGCCGCCGCTTATGGAGATACGCTGGCCGCCGCGGCCAGAGCGTTGGCGACACAGTACGTAAGCCGCTATTTGACGGAATTGGCGGGGCTTTTGCACAGTTATTACGCGAAACATCAGGTGATCATGTCTGGCGACATGCCGCGCACGACGGCCCGCCTTGCGCTGTTGCGGGCCGTTGCCCAAGTGCTGCGCAACGGCCTTGACATTTTAGGGGTCAGTGCCCCTGAGAGCATGTAGGAGGCAACGCAGCAATGCCGCAGCCGCTGCGCAAGGTGCGCGCGAGAAACGTTTCAGCAGACAGGGATCCGCGCCGTTTTACCGTCAGATTTTCCTCCGTGGCTGTTCTGGCGGGCTGTCTTGTACTGGCGGCGGCTGTCGGCTGGGCCTTTTATATGGGTTTGATGGTGGGGCGCGGGCAGAACCCGGCACAGCGCGTGGGACAGATGGCAACTATTATGCAAGGGGATAAACAGAAGAATCCCGTGCAGGAAGACGGTAATGCGCCGTCCGCGGTGCCGGGCGCTTCCGGGCAGGTCACGGAAAATCCGCAGGCGGAACCGATGCGACATGGCGCGGCCGCGGCGCCGGATGACAAAGACTCTTCTGCTCTTGCGGCGGCAGAGACTGAAGGTGACAAAAAAAAGAACGAGCAGCATGAGCCTTTTGACAGCCCCCAGGGCGAGGGTTGGGCCGCATGGGGCATACGCAACGCGCCCGCAGCCGGCGCGCCGTCACGAGACAAAGCGCCGGGCGCCGGGTCGATTATGTCGAAAAGAGATGCTGACGGAACAGCTTCAACCTTGCCGGCAGATCCGAAAATGCCGCTTTTTGACTATGTTTTTCAGGTTGCCGCTTTCAAGAACAAGGCGGAAGCGAACGATTTGTGTGCGCGGCTGGAAGGCGGGGGCTTTCGCGCGCGTCAGGCCAAAAGCGGCAAGGTGTTTTTGGTGTTGGTCAGTCTGCGCGGCGCGGAAACTGATGCGGCAAATCTGCGTGAAAAAATGCGCAAGCTGAAACTGGGCATGCCGATTGTGCAATCTAAAAAAAACGTCGGCATCAACGGCAGCCGAAAGCCCAAACATTGAGGAAACTGTGGCGAAACTGCGCAACCTGCCGGCTTATGTGGGGCGTTCGTTTCTTGGCGGCGTTGGCGCTGTGGGCGGCACGACCTTGTTCATGCTGCTCGGCTTAAGCCGGATTTTTTCAAGCGCTAAAATTTTCCCTAGAACATTCAGGCAACTCTATGTGATCGGGTATCAATCGCTTTTTGTGATTTTGCTGATCGGCATTTTTTGCGGCATGGTGATTGGCCTGCAGGGATATTATACATTGGTTCGGTTCGGTTCTGTCGGCTTTTTGGGGTCAGCGGTTTCCCTTACCCTGATTCGCGAGCTCGGGCCCGTGCTGACGGCGATCATGCTCACCGGCAGGGCAGGCTCATCCATGGCGGCGGAAATAGGCGTTATGCGCATCACGGATCAGATTGACGCTCTGGATGTGCTGGACATACATCCCATGAGTTACCTTGTCAGTCCGCGTCTTCTGGCCGCGATGATTTCTTTTCCCCTGCTCACGGCAATTTTTGACGTGATCGGCATTGTCGGCGGCTATCTGACAGGCGTGCTGATGCTGGATATCAACGAGGGGGCTTATTTTTACCGTATCGCCAGTTCCGTTGAGATGTCCGACGTGGCGGGCGGTTTTATCAAGGCCCTGGTTTTCGGCCTCCTTGTCACGACAGTCTGTTGCCGGCAGGGGTATAACACGCATCGTCGTCGCGACAGCGCTGGTCCCGAGGCTGTGGGTAACGCGACAACATCGGCTGTCGTCATTTCCTGTGTGCTTATACTGGCCTCTGATTATGTTCTGACTTCTTTTTTGCTTTAGGCTGTCTTATGCATAACTGGGATATAGAATTTGTTCACCTTGACGCCGGGTACGGCGAACGCGCCGTGCTGCGCGACATATGCGCCGTGTTGCCCGCAGGCAGGATTTCCGTGATTCTCGGAGAATCCGGCTGCGGCAAATCCACGTTGCTGAAGCACATCATCGGGCTTTCTCAACCTATGGCCGGCACTGTGCGTATAGATGGTCAGGATTTTTTTGCCTTGAAAGCCGCCGCATTTCGTCGTGTACGGCGTCAGATGGGCGTTCTTTTTCAAGACGGCGCGCTTTTGGGCGCGCTGTCTCTGGCTGAAAATGTGGCCCTGCCTTTGAGCGAACATTTTGCCCTGCCGAAGCCCCTGCTCCGCGAAGCGGCATTGCGTGTGCTCGGCATGGTCGGCCTGCAGGATTTTGCCGATTATTACCCCAACCAGCTTTCCGGAGGCATGCGCAAACGGGCTGGTCTGGCGCGGGCGATTATAGCTGAACCGCGCATCCTGCTCTGTGATGAACCCACTTCAGGGCTTGATCCTGTGACGGCCGCCAGAATGGATGAGCTGCTGCTGTCCATGCACGAGCAGTTTGCCGACATGACGCTTGTTGTCGTAAGCCATGATCTCGCCAGTTTTCGGGCCATTGCGGAGCATGCGCTGGTGCTCAGGGACGGCAGCGCGATTTTTTCCGGACGGCCGGATGAACTGGAACGCGGTGAAGATCCCTATGTGCGGCAGTTTTTGCAGCGTCAATCCGGAGATCGGAGCAAGGCTCAGCGCGCGGCGCTGAATCCGATTGCGCGCGCCGCGCTGGATGCCTGGCTTGCATCCTGATCTCAAAGAATAATAAAAAAGCGGTTCTTGGCATCTCTGCCCCGGCTTTGCCGGGGGTATATGACAAAATTGTTGACAATTTTTGCCGCCGTGAATAACAATTGCACCGTCTGCGCAACGCAGCGATACTGTGGAGCCTGAGTCAATCATGATGAACAGCGTCCGTGAAACCGCCGTTGGCGTCTTTGTGCTGCTGGGCCTTGTCTGCGTGGCATGGCTGACTGTCAAACTGGGTAAAATGGAAGTTTTTTCAAGTCAGGGCTTTGAGCTTTCCGCCAGGTTTGATTCAGCTTCCGGGCTGCGCGTGGGAGCGGATGTTGAAATTGCGGGCGTGCCTGTCGGGCACGTTGTCAATATCACACTTGATCCTGATCCGCTCCGTACGCAGGCCGTGGTGCGTTTGCGGCTTGCGGCAGATTTCCGCCTTTCTGACGACAGTATCGCTTCCATCAAAACAAGCGGTCTGATCGGCGATAAATATATCAGCCTTTCGCGTGGGGGCTCGGAGAAGCTGCTTGTTTCGGACGGCATGATAAAAGAAACGGAATCCGCTGTTGATTTGGAATCTCTGATCGGCAAATATGCCTTTGGGGGTGTATGAACATGAGTCTTTCATGGTCATGGCGTCGCGCGCTTGCTGTTTGCTGTGCCGCTTTTTTGTTGTGTTCGGCCGCTCCCTCTTCTGCAGCAGATTCTTTTTCTGTGGCGCAGGCCCGTCAGTCTCTGGAAGTTTCCATAACCCGTATTTTGAACTGCATTAAAAATCCTGATTACGTCAATCCGGCTACGCGCGGCCCCTTGCGCCAGCAGATTGAGGATGAAGTGCTGCATATTTTTGACTTCAGGGAATTTTCCTCACGCACAGTCGGGCAGCGCTGGCATGTTTTTACTCCGGAGCAGCAGCAGCGGTTCAGCGACGCGTTTGCCGACCTTTTGATTTCCACCTATCTGAATAAAATTGACGGTTATAACGGCGAGCGGGTGGTCTACACAGGTCAGGCGTCTTCCTCGAACGACCGTACTGAGGTGCGCACGGTTATCACCATGAAAGACGTTAAAAAAGTGCCTGTGGCGTATCGCATGCTGCCGAAGGACGGTTCCTGGAGAGTCTATGACGTGCTGATTGAAGGCGTCAGTCTTGTCAAAAATTACCGCGCGCAGTTTCAGGATATCCTGAACAAGACGGAGGCTGACAAGCTCATAGAACGCATACAGGCAAAAGCTGATGAAATGCGGCGGCAACATGCGAAATAAATCCGTATTATTGCCCTTGCTCTGCGCCCTGCTGTGCGTTTTTTTCTGGCTGTCGTCCGGTTTCTGCGCTATTGCAGCAACGGCGCGGCAGCCTGTTGCACCGGCGCTGTCCGCTGTGTACGCCCAAAGCCCTGCGCTGCCGTCGGAGGCTGTGACGGTTCATCCCAACGGACAGGTGAAAAAGACTGAAAATCTGGATGATTATGAAGATTACATCGCGGCGGCAAACATTGCGGATCCTTTGGAGCCGTGGAATCGTTTCTGGTTCGGATTTAATAACATCTTTTATCTGCATGTCGCCAGACCGGTGTATAATGCCTATTCTTTTGTTGCTCCGCGTCAGTTCCGCAGCGGCATGAAGAATTTTTTTTCCAATCTGCTTTTCCCCGTGCGCTTTGTAAACAATATTCTTCAATTGCGATTTCTGGAGGCCGGTGTGGAATTCGGCCATTTTTTTATTAACACCACCTCCAGTTTCGGCCTCGCGGACGTCGCAAAAAATAAAAAAACCATTGTGCCGGTTGATCCGGATGGTGAAGACTTTGGTCAGACTTTGGGGAGATGGGGCATCGGTCACGGATTTTATATTGTCTGGCCTTTTATCGGCCCCAGCTCGCCCCGTGACAGTCTGGGCAGGATCGGCGATCTCCTTACCGATCCTTTTTTCTATGTCCACCCGTGGGAACTGGCTGCGGGCTCAGAAGGGGCGTTGCGTTTTAATGCGTTGGGGGACGTGCTGCCGCTTTATGAAGACATGAACAGCGCCGCCGTGGATCCGTATATTGCCATGCGTCAGGCCTATGTCAATTTCCGCAGCACCCAGGTGAGACGTTAGCGTGTCTCCCGGATGAAGCCTGCTGTCGTAGGCTCGCTCCGCATGGAGCATCTTTCTGTGTATTTCGCGCATGAAGGAGAGCCTCTCGCCGCGGTCAACAATGTGGACCTCGCTCTTCCCCCCGGCGCCGTGACCTGCCTTGTCGGAGAATCCGGCTGCGGCAAAAGTCTCACAGCTCGCGCCGTTCTGCGTCTGATGCCTGAAAAGTCAGCAATCAGCGGGCGCATTTTTCTTGGAGACACAGACATTCTCGCTCTTTCAGAAATCGAATTGCGGCGTTTTAGGGGGCGTCGGGCAGCCATGGTTTTTCAGGAACCCATGACGTCGCTCAATCCTGTATTGACAGTGGGCGAACAGGCGGCGGAGCCCCTGCGGCTGCACTTCGGCATGACCCGCGCGCAAGCCCGTCAGGAGACGGAAGATCTTTTTGCCGAAGTTGGCATTCCCGCGCCTCGGAGCCGTTATGACGACTATCCCCATCAGCTTTCCGGCGGCATGCGGCAGCGGGTTATGATCGCTATGGCTCTTGCGTGCCGGCCGGAACTCCTGCTCGCTGACGAGCCCACAACGGCTCTTGACGCGACAGTACAGGGGCAGATTCTGCGGCTTTTTGCTGATCAGATGCGGGAATGGGGCATGACTGTGCTTTTTATCACGCATGATCTGGGCATTGTGGCGCAAATCGCGGACGTTGTGGGGGTCATGTACGCAGGACGGCTTGTGGAAGACGCGCCTGCCGGAGAGTTTTTTGCTGCGCCTCGTCATCCGTACAGCAGGGGGCTCATGCGTTCAGCGCCGGGGCGACAGTCCATGCGTCTCAAGCGTCTGCCCGCCATTGACGGTGTGGTTCCTGCCTTGCGGGATATTCCTCTGGGCTGTCCTTTTCAGCCGCGCTGCGCCGAAGCGCTGCCCCGCTGCAGTGAGGCAATGCCGCCGCTGTTTGCCGACGGCAGCGGTCGGACGGCCTGCTGGCGGGCGGAACCCTCATTTTCTTCGCGGTGACGCCGGCGGCCATGCGCTTCCCGATTCCCGCCGCTTCCGCGGAACAGCCGTACTGCACAGAGCTCGTTGTGCGCCGCAGTCGTTTTATGGCCCAATGCGCACACACGCCGGATGCCGGGTCCGCCAAGGCCTTTATTGAGGCTACAGGCCGTTGCCGCAACGACGCTGATCATAATTGCTGGGCGTATGCGGCGGGAGCTCCCGGAGATACCGCACATATCGGCTCGTCGGACGACGGCGAGCCGCACGGCACAGCCGGGCGGCCCATGCTCAGCGTGCTTCTGCACTGCGGCATCGGAGAATTGTGTGTTGTTGTCAGCCGGTGGTTCGGCGGCGTCAAACTGGGAACCGGCGGCCTTGTTCGGACATATCAGGACGCCGTGCGCGAAAATCTGGCAAATCTTGCGCTGGCGGAGCGCATTCCCTCACAGCAGGTCGCCGTTACGCTGAAATATGCGCATCTGGCTGGGATGCATCGCCTTTTGCCCCTTTGGGAAGCGCGCATCATGGAACAGTCCTGCGAAGATGCGGCAAAGCTGCGCATTGAGCTGCCGCAGGCGCATGTTCAGAATTTTGAGCAGGCGCTAGCAAACATGTCTAACGGGACGGCAATATTTCACCGGACGGGAGGCGAAGTCTACGGCAAAATCTGAACGGGAAGCCCAGGGGCCAGGCGCACCTGCCCTTCTTCAACAACCATGTCGCCTTCAGCCACATCGCCCTCAATGACGCTTTGCCCCTGATATTCAAAACTTACGGCAATCTTGCGATAAAGCGCCGTGTTGTCTTTGTCCACCAGATAGATGTAAGACTCCTTCCCGACCTGACTGCACGGCGCGGCTGGACACCACAAGAGCGTTTTTCGTCACGCCGAGGGGCAGTTCCACCTGTACAAACTGACCAGGCCAGAGGCGATGGCTGGTGTTTTCAAATGTGGCGCGCAGGCGGATGGTGCCGGTGCGCGTGTCCACTGTATTGTCAACGAGCGTCAGAACGCCTTTTTCCGGCTCGCCGCCGGCGGGGGCGGCAGTCACCTGCACCGCCCTCCTCGCGCATGCGTTTCAGAATCACGGGCAGTCGTGTTTCCGGCACAGAAAAAAGTACGTAAATGGGCGACAGGGTGTCGATAGTGATAATGGGCGTTGCGTCGGCTGTTTTGATCATATTGCCCTTGTCCACGGTGAACGCGCCGACCCGCCCGTTGATAGGCGCTGTCACGCTGCAGTACGACAGGTCGAGCGCAGCGCTTTCCACCACCGCTTTGTCTGACTGCACAGTGGCTTTGAGCGCCGCCGCTTCGGTGGCGGTCTGGTCATATGCCTCCCGGCTTACATAGCCGCCGCCCACAAGTTTGCCGTAACGGCGCATGTCTTCACTGGCCTTGTTCAACTGCGCTTCAGATTTGGCCAGCAGGCCGCGTTTTTCGCGCAGAACAGCCTCAAAGGGTCTGGGGTCAAGGTAATCAGCAGTTGACCTTCCGTGACGTCCTGGCCCTCAGTAAAATGCACTTCGGGCTTGACGCCCACTGTGGCTGGATGCCCTGACGTTGCCGACAGCGTACAGCAGGCGCGGCATGTCCGCGCGTTTGACGGGCTCTGCGTGTACGGGCGCGGCCGGTGGGGCCTTGTCCCTGGAGTCGCCGCCGGAACACGCGGCTGTACAGAGCATAAGCAGCGGCAGTGCCCCCAGACAACAGCGAAGTAGACTGTTCATAATCTCCATACGGCCGGTGTTCAACTTTCACAAACGGGAATTTCAGGAACTGTGGGCGGCGGTCAACCGGCAAATACGCATACGTGGAGGGAACAAAACTTACGCGCAGATCAACGACGGCGTACCGAGTGGTCTTGAACAGGTTAAGCAGCATATATCTCCGCGAGAATCAGGGAGCGCCGGGGAGCCTACAAGCAAGATATTGCCCAAGGTCAGGCTGGTCAAAAAGGGTGCGGCTGTGACTCAATCATTGCTTCCGCAGCTCGTCCCCGCCTTCAATAACTCAGGAATCCCCTGAAAGGCGCCCCATAAAAACGCATTAACGCTTGGAATATTGATATCTGGCGCGGGCTGCGCGCAAACCGTATTTTTTGCGTTCTTTCTTGCGCGCGTCACGCGTCAAGAGACCTGACTTCTTGAACACTGCGCGCAATTCCGGCTCCACCCGCAAAAGGGCGCGAGAAATACCGTGACGCACGGCTTCAGCCTGACCGGTAACGCCACCGCCGGAAACATTGACCTTGACGTCCAGTTTATCAGCCATTTTTGACAAAACAAGCGGCTGACGGATAATCATCTGAAGCGTCTTGCGGGGGAAATATTCCTCACAGGAACGGCCGTTTATGACAATGGCGCCGGACCCGGTATAAAGGCGCGTGCGGGCTGTAGCCGTTTTTCGGCGTCCGGTGCCGTATTCAAATTTCTCGCGCATAGAGTGTACTCCTTAAAATTGGACAAAACAAAAGCGGCAGA
The DNA here is from genome assembly GCF_002355955.1 of Candidatus Desulfovibrio trichonymphae. Taxonomy (NCBI): domain Bacteria; kingdom Pseudomonadati; phylum Thermodesulfobacteriota; class Desulfovibrionia; order Desulfovibrionales; family Desulfovibrionaceae; genus Desulfovibrio; species Candidatus Desulfovibrio trichonymphae. The sequence continues at coordinate 276,417 of NZ_AP017368.1, forward strand.
ACGTTAATAAGGCAACGTCAGGGGCTGCGGATTCTGCGGCGCGTGCGGATGTTCAGCGCCGGCATAAATTTTGAGTTTTTTCAGCATGGCGCGTCCCAAACGGTTTCTGGGCAGCATGCCGCGCACTGCGTGCATCAGCACACGGGCGGGCTTGTCGGCCAGAATATCGCCGAGAACCGTCGTCTTGAGGCTCCCTACCCAGCCGGAGTGCCTGTAGTATTTTTTATCCGTCAGTTTCGCACCGGTTACTTTTATTTTTTCACAGTTGACAACCACGATAAAGTCGCCGTTGTCCATATGCGGCGCGAATTCCGGCTTGTGCTTGCCGCGCAGGCGATGAGCAATCTGACTGGCAAGACGGCCGAGAATCTGCCTCTGCGCGTCAACCACAAACCACTGGCGGTTAATATCTTTAGGTGTGGGACTGAACGTCTTCATTCAAACAAACTCCTCGTTACGCTCTGAAGACAGTTCTGATACGCCATTCAGCACAATGCGTCAAGTAAAATACGGCAAAAGTCTCCGTCGCTTTAAGTTGCATAATAATTATTTTTAATAATTATATATTCTATATCTGACTGAAAATATCCTGCATGCCGTAAATCTTGCCGGCAGTACGGCCGGCAAGCCAGGCGGCGGCCCGCAAAGCCCCTTGCGCAAAATTTTCGCGGGAGTGGGCATGATGGGTCACTTCTATGCGTTCGCCCTGTCCCATAAAATATATGGTGTGCACGCCCACAACATCACCGCCGCGCACAGCCTGAACACCTATCTGGGCTTTGGGCCGCTCTCCTGTGATGCCGTCGCGGGAGACGCGCCGCGCCTTTCCGAAATCCCAGCCCCTGGCCTGTGCCAGACAGGCGCCGAGCGTCAGGGCCGTGCCGCTGGGGGCGTCTTTCTTGCGGTTGTGGTGCAGTTCCACCAGTTCAATATCATAGCCCTCGCCCAGCGTGCGCGCCAACCCCGGCAGGATTTTCAGCAACACATTTACGCCGACGCTCATATTGGACGACCAAAAAATTGGCGTTTTTTCAGCCAATTTTCGCAACCTGCCCATTTGCGCATCCGTAAAACCGGTGGTGCCGACAACAAGGGCATGCCCCGTACTCGCCGCGACACGCGCAGACTGCAAACTCACGGACGGCGCTGTAAAGTCAACAATAACCGCTCCCGGCGCCTTGGGCAAAACCGCTTCCAGATTGTCGTCCACAGGGCAACCCGCACAAGACAGGGCTTGCAGATGCTCCGCGCGGTCAACAAGCCCTGCCAGACTGTAAGCCAGGTCCGCCGTAACAAGATTGCCGACGGTTTTGCCCATACGCCCGTCAGCGCCAACAACGACGATCGCCGTACTCATGCCGCACTCCGCATTTTTTCAGATTATAGGCCCGCAGAAGCGAGCAATGCCATAAATGCCGTCTCGTCAAGCACAGCAACGCCCAACGAATCGGCTTTTGCCAGTTTGCCGCCCGGCTTCTCCCCGACCACCAGATAATCCAGTTTTTTACTCATGCTGCTTGCGGGAACGGCGCCTGCCGCCTCCGCCAACTCTAAAGCTCTGGCACGCGGAAGCGAGAGGCTGCCGGTAAACAGCACGCTTTTGCCCCGCAGCGCGTTTTCGCCGGACGCAGACGTTGCGCCTTGCGGCCAGAGCCCCAGCTCGCGAAAACGGACCAGGAGGGCGCGATTCGTCGGACTGTCAAAAAAATTGCGGATGGACGCCGCCACTTCCGGACCGACATCAGGCAGGGATTGCAAGGTTTCCGCATCAGCCCGGCCCAACTCGTCCAGCGTGCGATAGCGCCCGGCCAGCAAACGCGCTGTCTGCCCGCCCACATGGCGGATGCCGAGAGCGCTGATCAAACGCGGCAATGTCGCCGAAAGCCGCGCCTCGTCAAAAGCGGACACAATTTTTTTTGCCAAAATTTCGCCCATGCGTTCAAAATGAAGCAAAGCTTCAACCGTCAGCACAAACAGATCCGCCGGGGACTGCACAATGCCCGCCCCTACAAACTGTCCAATCCGTTTTTGCCCTATGCCCTGAATATCCAGACCGGCTTTGGACACAAAATGGACGACACGCAGCAAACGAACCGCCGGGCAGGAAAGATTGCCGCAACGCCAGGCCGCTTCGCCGGTCTCTCTGTGCGCCGTTTCCCCGCAAGCCGGACAGACATGGGGAAACACATACGCCCTGGACCCCGCCCGCCTTTTGCCCGGCACCGGCCCCACCACTTCGGGGATGACGTCGCCGGCCCGCTGCACAATGACCGTATCTCCCTCACGCACATCGCGCCGGCAAATTTCATCTTCATTGTGCAGTGTGGCGCGGGAAACCATGACACCGCCCACAGACACAGGCTCAAGCACGGCCACAGGTGTGAGCACGCCGGTGCGCCCTGTCTGTACGTCAATACGCCTGAGCAGAGTTTCCACCTGACTGGCCGGGAATTTATATGCCACGGCAAAACGCGGCGCGCGGGCCGTGAAGCCCAAAGCCTCCTGGGCCTCCAGACTGTCCTGCTTGATCACAATGCCGTCAATCTCCATGGTAAATTGCGGCCTGCGTTCACGCACAAAGTCCGCATATGTTTCCACCTCACCCACGCCGGCACAGAGTTTGCCTTCCGGCGGCGTCAAAAAACCCCAGGTCGCAAGGCGTTCCATAACGTCGTGCTGCCGCCCGCTGGCCGGCGCGGGTGACCAGATGACGCTGCCGAGACTGTAAGCGAGAAAACGCAAAGGGCGGGATTCCGCGACGGCGATATTCAACTGACGCACCGCACCCGCGGCTGCGTTTCGCGGGTTGGCGAATTGCTTCCGGCCGAGGGCCTCCTGCCGTTCGTTCAGGGCTGCGAAATCCTTTTTAAAAATGATCACTTCGCCGCGCACTTCCAGAAGTTCCGGAAAAGGCCCCGCGCCGGCAAGCCGCAAGGGGACGGTTTGGATAGTCCGCACGGCGTCGGTGACCATTTCGCCGCTTGCGCCGTCCCCCCTGGTCAGCGCTTCCGTCAGCACGCCGTTTTCATAAATGATTTCCAGAGCCAGTCCGTCCAGCTTGGGATCGCACCAGAAAAGCAGAGGGGCTTCGGGCAGGACTCGCCGCATGCGGGCCAGAAAATTCCGCAGTTCCGCGCCGGAAAAAACATTTTCCAGACCGTACATACGACGGCTGTGGTTTTTTTTCGTCAAGCCGTCCAGAAGTCCGCCGCCCACGCGCAAGGTGGGCGAGTACCCGCTGCGCAGGCGGGGATACAGGCGCTCAAGCGTCTGCAGCTCATGAAACAGGGCGTCGTATAGGTCATCGCTGATTTCCGGCGCGTCCAGCGTGTGGTACAGATAATTGTGGCGTTCCAGATCCGCGGTCAGCCGTTCCACGCGTGAGCGCGCCCCGGCGGCAGGCTGTTCAGAAAGGGAATCGTGTTGTTCCGGCGCGCCCGGCTGATTTTTTGGATGCGACATGCAGCGATAATTACCGCACTCAGGGCCATTAAGCCAGTCCAAAAATCGCGGATTTTGACGGCGGCCTCTGTCTTCCGGTTTGCCCCTGGAAAACACTCCGGATATGATCAAAAAATCGGTCCAAAAGAAAGATGGATATGAAATCCTGTTACTGAACGCAACGTTGTGTTAGATATTGCTTAAAGCCGTTTTCTTTACAAGCTGTTGGTGTGCATGTATAATTTTTCAACATGCAGACACTCGCAAATCCGCAGGAATTAGCCGGGCAGTGCCGCAACTGGCATACGCAGGGGCAGAGTATCGCCCTTGTCCCCACAATGGGCTGTTACCACGCAGGTCATGAGGCATTGATGCGCTACGGCCGCACCGTTGCAACGCGCCTTGTGGTCAGCCTCTTTGTCAACCCTGCCCAGTTCGGCCCCGGTGAAGACCTTGACGCCTATCCGCGGGACGAGGCGCGGGACGAGGCGGTTGCCGAAGCGTGCGGCGCTGACGTGCTTTTTATGCCGCAGCCCGGCGACATCTACATGCCTGATCATGCTGCATGGGTGGATGTTCCGGATATGGCTGCCGGGCTTTGCGGCAAAAGCCGGCCGACGCATTTTCGCGGCGTCTGCACCGTGGTGCTCAAGCTCTTGTTGCTTACTCTGGCTGATGTGGCTGTATTCGGCGAGAAGGATTGGCAGCAACAGGCAATTATCCGTCGCATGGCGCGCGATCTCGGCGTGCAAACGCGCATTGAAAGCCGTCCCGTTGTGCGTGATCCTGACGGACTTGCCCTGTCGTCGCGCAATGTTTACCTTACTGTGGAAGAACGCGCTCAGGCGCCGGAAATACGGCGCGCTCTGCGCTGTGCGCAGGAGATGGCAAGCCGGGGGGAAAAAAATGCGGCCATACTGCAGCAGGCCGTGTTGCGACGCTGGGCGGAACATTTGTCTTTGGGAAGGCTTGACTACCTTGCGGTGGTTCGCCCTGACACGCTTGTGCCGCTTTCCGCTATAGATGGGCCGGCTCTTATGGCATGCGCCGTGCAGTTGGGCAGATCCCGGCTTATAGACAATATCCTGCTGCACACCTGATCTGTTGTATATTTTGTAAACCCGGCTCCCGTGGAGGAGGCTCCATGCAAACCAAGGGCAAATACTATTTTACGTCTGAATCCGTCACTGAAGGGCATCCCGATAAAGTGGCGGATCAGATTTCCGATGCAGTGCTGGACACCCTGCTGGCCCAGGATCCTGAAGCCCATGTTGCCTGCGAAACTCTGGTGACCACCGGCATGGCGGTTATTGCCGGGGAAATCAGCACGCGCGGCTATGCTGATTTCCCCACCGTGGCGCGTGAAACCATTAAACAGATCGGCTACAGCAGCTCTGAAATGGGCTTTGACTGGCAGACATGCGCCGTTATTTCCTCCATTGACCGCCAGTCTCCGGATATCGCCCAGGGCGTTGTGCGTGAAAAACAAGAGGATCAGGGGGCCGGAGATCAGGGCATGATGTTCGGTTATGCCTGCAATGAAACATCCACGCTGATGCCCGCGCCCATTTATTGGGCTCACCAGCTTTCTCAGCGTCTTGCCGCTGTGCGCAAGGAAGAGATTGTTGATTTTTTCAGACCGGACGGCAAGACGCAGGTTTCCTTTGAATATCACGACGGCAAACCCGTGCGAATCAACAATGTGGTTGTTTCTACGCAACATACGGAGAGTGTGAGCCATGATGACGTGGCGGAAGCGGTGAGGCGGGAGGTCATCTTGCCTGTTTTGTCGTCTTCCGGGTATTTTGATGAAAAAGATTGCGAAATTTTTATCAATACCACCGGCCGTTTTGTGGTGGGCGGTCCTATGGGCGACTGCGGACTTACCGGCCGAAAAATTATTCAGGATACATACGGCGGCAGCGGCCATCACGGCGGCGGCGCTTTTTCCGGCAAGGACCCCTCCAAAGTGGATCGTTCAGGCGCCTATATGGGTCGCTATATTGCCAAAAATATCGTGGCTGCCGGGCTTGCGCCTGCATGTGAAGTGCAGATTGCCTACTGCATCGGTGTGGCGCAGCCGGTGAGCGTGCTGGTTTCTTCACAGGGAACCGGCGAGATACCGGATGAAATCCTCACGAAAGCTGTTCGGGAAATCTTTGATTTGCGGCCGTATTTTATCAGCAAACGTCTTGATCTCAAGCGCCCCGTCTATAAAAAGACATCCTGCTATGGTCATTTTGGTCGCGAGTTGCCTGAATTTACATGGGAAATCACAGACGCCGCCGCAGATCTGCGCGTCGCGGCGAAAGTGTAAAATCATTCCGACACATTGTTGTCTATCGTTGCGGATTGGGGTTATTTATGGCCGGCAGCAGCTTTGGACGCCTGTTGCGTCTGACGACATTCGGCGAATCGCATGGGTCTGGTCTGGGCGGTGTGGTTGACGGCTGCCCGGCCGGGCTTGCGCTTTCCGAAGCGGACATGCAGGCGGAACTTGAGCTGCGCAAGCCGGGTCACGGCCCCACCGCCACCAGACGTAAGGAATCAGACCGCGTGCGCCTGCTCTCCGGCGTGTTTGCGGGCGTGACAACCGGCACGCCCATTGCGTTTTATATTGTCAATGAAGACCGGCGTTCGCATGACTACGGCGATTTGGCCGGGGTTTTTCGGCCGGGGCACGCTGACTGGAGTTATTTTCAAAAATACAACGGCATTCGTGATTATCGCGGAGGCGGGCGCGCTTCCGGGCGGGAGACGGCAGCCCGTGTTGCCGGTGGTGTGATTGCCAAAAAAATTCTGTGTCGGCGCGGCGTCACAATCAGTGCCGCATGCGTTGAGCTTGGCGGCATTGCCGTGCCTCCTGAGGATGTGGATATTGCACGGGCGGGCGCCCGTCCTTATTTTGCGGCTTCGGATGCCGCTCCCGCCCTTTGGGACACGCGTGTCGCCGAGGCACGCAAAAACGGCGATACGCTGGGCGGCATTGTTTTGATTACAGTGCAGAACGTACCCGCCGGTCTCGGCGAGCCTGTTTTTGACAAACTGGAGGCAGTGCTGGCCCATGCTGTTATGAGTGTCGGCGCTGTGAAGGGTGTGGAATTCGGCGCCGGTTTCGCGGCTGCCCGCTCAACCGGTTCACGCAATAACGATCCGCTTCTGCCTGGAGGCATGTTCGCTTCCAACCACGCGGGCGGCATTCTGGGCGGGATTTCCAGCGGGCAGGATATTGTTTTGCGGGCAGCTGTAAAACCCATTGCTTCCATTGCGCAAAAACAGCGCACTGTGGACAGGGAGGGACGCGCGGCCGAGATTCTTGTCGGCGGTCGTCATGATCTCGCCGCCATACCACGCGTCATTCCCGTCCTTTGCGCCATGACCGCTCTCGCGCTTGCCGATGCTCTGCTTTTGCAGACGCGCATGGAGCCGGGCCGGTGAATCCGAAGGCAGCGCAAGGCCACAGTGCGCTTCTGCCGGGGGAGCCGACCGACACATGTCTGCCGGCTGACGCGGACACTGTGGAATTGACCGGCACGGTAGACCTGGTGATTTTTCACAATGAGGAAAACGGCTATACTGTGTTGCGTCTTTTGTCGGGCAAAAGTCCGCAGGGCGGCAGGGCGGCGCGCCGTTTGCCGTGTTCGCCTGATGCCGTGACCTGTGTGGGGCATCTGCTGAAACCCCGGGGTGGAGTGCAGATCAAGCTGACAGGCCGTTGGGTGAACAACCCCCGCTTCGGCAGACAGTTTGTTTTTGACGCGGCTGAAGAAATGTTGCCCGCTACCAGCGAAAGCATTCGCCTTTATTTGAGTTCCGGCCTGATCAAGGGTGTGGGTGAAGGCATGGCCGGGCGCATTGTCAAGCTTTTCGGCGATGATACTATTCGCGTGCTTGATGAAGAGCCTGAACGTCTGCTCAAGGTGCACGGCATCGGCCGCAAGAGCCTTGATCGTATTTGCGGGAGCTGGGCAGAGCACAGGGCTGTGCGGGATCTTATGCTTTTTCTGCAGCCGCACGGCATTACGCCGGCCTATGCCATGCGCATATATCGGGCCTATGGCGTGCAGGCGCTCGAAGTGGTGCGGGAAAATCCTTACCGTCTGGCAATGGATATTCACGGCATCGGTTTTGTCACGGCCGATGCGGCTGCTCACAAGCTGGGCTTTGAGAGCGGGCACCCTCTGCGTGTTCAGGCCGGTACGCTCTATGTGCTGCAAAAATCCATAGATGACGGGAATGTTTACTTGCCGGAAGAAAAACTTCTGGCAGACACCGGGGCTCAACTGAACCTTGAACCAGAATTTGTGGCTGAAGCCATTGCTTCTCTGGAAGGAGAAGAACGCATTGTTCGCGAGGAAATGGATGGGGAAACAGCTGCTTATCTGAGTCGCTACTATCATTGCGAGTCTAAAACAGCGTCTTATCTGCAGCGCTTGATTCATTCGCCGAGATCCGTGAGCTTTGCCGACGCGGACGGGACAGTGGACAAGGTGGCCGGTGCAATGTCCATGACGCTTGCCCCCGAACAGTGCAACGCGCTGTGCACGGTAACGCGCAGCAAGATCATGGTTCTGACCGGCGGGCCGGGCACAGGCAAGACGACGATAATCAACGCCGTCATACGCCTGTTCAGTGAGCATCGCGCGCGTATTTTGCTGGCCGCGCCGACGGGCCGCGCGGCAAAACGCATGGCCGAGGCCTGCGCGCGCGAGGCGTGCACCATCCACCGTCTGCTGGAATACAGCCCCAAAGAGGACGGCTTTGCCCGCAATGAGGACCGTCCGTTGGCGTGCGGCCTTCTGGTTGTGGATGAATCATCCATGATGGACTGTCTGCTTTTTTACCATCTGCTCAAGGCTGTGCCTCTGGGGGCGACACTTGTGCTTGTGGGCGATGTGCATCAGTTGCCCTCTGTCGGGCCGGGCAATGTGCTTGCGGACATCATCGCCTCAGGCATTGTGCCGGTTGTGGAACTGACGGAAATTTTTCGCCAGTCTGCCGAGAGCGAAATCATCTGCAATGCCCATCAGATCAATCACGGAACAGTGCCATCGCTGGAATCGAACAAAAACCGGCTTTCGGACTTTTATTTCATTCACCAGAATGATCCGGAAAAAGCTGCCGACATCATGGTGGATCTGGTGCGCAACCATATCCCTCGTCGTTTTGGGCTGAACCCGATGGATGATATTCAGGTGCTGACCCCCATGCACAAGGGGGCAGTGGGCGCCGGCCGCATGAACGTCCTTTTGCAGGATGCCCTGAACCCCAACGGTTTGGAAGTGCGGCGCGGTGAGAGGGCGTTTCGTCTGCACGACAAGGTGATGCAGCTGCGCAATAATTATGACAAAGACGTCTTCAACGGCGATCTTGGCCGCATTGTTTTTATGGATGCGGCCGAGCGCGCGTTGAGCGTCAATTTTGATGACCGCGTCGTCCCGTATGATTTTAATGAGCTGGATGAACTTGTGCCGGCCTATGCCATCTCTATTCACAAATCCCAAGGGTCGGAATACGGGGCTGTGGTTATTCCTGTTATGATGCAGCATTACGTACTGTTGCAGCGCAATCTCATCTATACCGGCGTCACCCGGGGCAAAAAACTTGTCGTGCTGGTGGGCGAGGCCCGCGCGCTGCACATGGCCGTTAAAAACGACAAGACCCGCAGGCGGTACACGCGACTGGCAAAGCGGCTGAATTCTGAAGATTGATGTAAGCATGCCTGGGCCGTATACTGCACATATCCACAAATCTGAAAAAAAAGAAAGAGTTGACAAGTCCGCATACCAAGCCGTATAAAAAGGACAATTTTTGTCCGAACTGGTCTCCAACATCGTAAATTTTAATCTTAAGAGAAAGTTGTACTACGCCCATTCACGCGCAGACTCGCCGGAAGAAGCATGGCAGCCTCTCGTTGAGCATCTGAAGCAGGTCGCCCAACAGGCAGCGCAATTTGCCGCTTCTTTTCATTCCGCAGAGTGGGCTTTTCTCTGTGGCCTGCTGCACGATCTCGGCAAGTACTCATTCGCCTTTCAAAAACGACTGCACGGTGGGAAAAAAGTGGATCATTCCCTAGCGGGAGCGGCCGAGGTCATGCGTTACGCCGAAGACAGGCAACGGAGCAAGGCCTTGGGACGACTTTTGGCCCATGTTATTTCTGGTCACCATACCGGACTTGCCGACGGCGCAAGCAACAGCGACGGGTATCCGTCTCTTGCTGAACGGATACACAAGGCCGCTGAATTGCCGGATTACACAGCCTGGAAAAACGAAATCACGCTGCCTGACACGCCGCCACTACCCAAGGTTGCCCATATCGCTGATCCCGCTTTTCCTCTTTTTCTATGGGGCAAGATGCTTTATTCCTGTCTCGTGGATGCGGATTTTCTTGATACAGAAGCCTTTATGAAACCAGAGAGAAATGAAAAGCGCGGCAGCTATCCTGCCCTGTCGTTGCTGCACGAACGGCTGGACGCCCATCTGGCGGAAAAGATAACAAGCGCGGCAAAACTGCCAATCAATAAATATCGGGCCGAAGTGCTGCACGATTGCCGTAATGCAGGAGTAACGGCGCAGGGCATTTTTTCCCTCACTGTGCCTACGGGCGGCGGCAAGACCCTCTCTTCGTTGGCGTTTGCCATGGAACACGCTAAAAAACACGCTCTGCGCCGCATCATCTATGTGATCCCCTATACCAGCATCATTGAACAGACAGCCGACGTTTTTCGTAAAGCTTTTGGAAAAGAACTGGCGCACGCTGTTGTGGAACATCACTGCAATGTGAGTGGGCAGGATGAGCCCAAAGCCCCTGAAGACGCTGACGCACTGGAAGATTTGCCTACACTGGCATGGGAAAACTGGGATGCGCCTATTATTGTAACCACTGCCGTACAGTTCTTCGAGTCTCTTTTTGCCGCTCGATCCTCTCGCTGTCGCAAATTGCACAACATCACCAGCAGCGTAGTTATTCTGGATGAGGCGCAGACCCTGCCTGTGCGGTTTCTTCGTCCCTGCCTCTCCGCTCTGAAGGAACTGGCCCGCCTGTACGCAACGTCCATTGTGCTGTGTACGGCGACACAGCCGGAGGTGGGCGTCAAACCCTGGCTCAAGGGTGGCCTGGATACCGTCAGTGAAATCGTGCAACGCCCTGACGCGATGTTTACGGACCTGAAGCGTGTTACTGTGGAACGTTTGGGCAAGTTGGATGATGGAGAACTGACGATGCGTCTGGCGGAACAGCCGCAGGTGTTGTGCATCGTCAACACCAGAGCGCACGCCCGTGATCTGTGTGATGCTTTGCGAAATAAAGGGCGGGATGATGTGTTTCACCTCAGCACATGGATGTGCCCTGCCCACAGAAAAGCAATGCTACGGCAGGTTCGCGACCGATTGAAGGATCCGCAAAAGACCTGTCGGCTTGTTGCCACATCACTCATTGAAGCAGGTGTGGACATCAGCTTTCCGGTGCTTTACCGCGCCATGAACGGACTTGACTCCATCCATCAGGCTGCGGGACGCTGCAACCGGGAAGGCGCGCTCGACGCAGGCTTGGTATATATTTTTGAGTCGAACAGTATATTGCGCGGAGAACAGAGCCGCAAGGCGTCTGCTTGTTGTACGGCTTTGCGGGAAGTGGCCAACATTTTCTCCCGTCGGGCTGTGGGTCGTTATTTTGACGAGTTGTACAGTATGGAAGGGGAGAGCGGATTGGATAAAAAAGATATTTTGGGAAGCATTGCCGCAACGGCCAAGGATGGATATATGCCTTATCGTTCTGTGGCCGATGCTTTTACCATCGACGCCGAAGCCCTTTTTTTTAACATCATGTCGCCCCTTCACAGGGGCGTGGATTGAAACGAGACAAGCGTAGAGAACGCGCAGAACTACAAGGGTCGCCCCTTCACAGGGGCGTGGATTGAAACATATATATATAGCCAGAATCACACAATTTCCGCCGTCGCCCCTTCACAGGGGCGTGGATTGAAACCTATGTCAACTTGGTGAAACCCAAGGTCGACCTCAGTCGCCCCTTCACAGGGGCGTGGATTGAAACGGCTTCGAGGACGTGCGCCTGCTGGTACGCTCACGTCGCCCCTTCACAGGGGCGTGGATTGAAACTGTGCCTCTCGGATCCATTGTCGATGTGATGTTGTCGCCCCTTCACAGGGGCGTGGATTGAAACTCGTGGGCGCAATGTCTATGGTCTACCCAATCTCAGTCGCCCCTTCACAGGGGCGTGGATTGAAACTGGAGCTGCATGAATCGCTGTGTGAGGAGTACCGGGGTCGCCCCTTCACAGGGGCGTGGATTGAAACACATGCCCCCGTGCACATCAGCTGCCCCCTAAGGTCGCCCCTTCACAGGGGCGTGGATTGAAACCTGCTCATGCCCACTAAACTGGTGCGCGCAGGCGGTCGCCCCTTCACAGGGGCGTGGATTGAAACCCTTGAATCCGCGGTGGGTGCCTGTCGGACAACAGGTCGCCCCTTCACAGGGGCGTGGATTGAAACATTATTCAGATCCCCCGGGGTAGCGGTTGGTGTAGTCGCCCCTTCACAGGGGCGTGGATTGAAACTCGTCAATAGACGCTCTCAACAGTTCGATATAAGCGTCGCCCCTTCACAGGGGCGTGGATTGAAACAGCCGAACAACGGACTGGTTGTTACAGCTGCAGGGTCGCCCCTTCACAGGGGCGTGGATTGAAACAACGTTATTGTCATCCTGCTGGGAATTATCCTTGCGTCGCCCCTTCACAGGGGCGTGGATTGAAACTATTTCTTGTTGGGTAATGTGGTATTTGCGTAGCCATGTCGCCCCTTCACAGGGGCGTGGATTGAAACCTGTGTTTCAGTCGATAGCACGTGGACTATAGCCGTCGCCCCTTCACAGGGGCGTGGATTGAAACCTGTTCTTTATCCCCCCAGCTCCCTGATGTATACGGTCGCCCCTTCACAGGGGCGTGGATTGAAACACGGACAACGGCTTTATTGAAGTTACGGGTGGTGGTGTCGCCCCTTCACAGGGGCGTGGATTGAAACAATGTCCTCGTCGTCGAACCGATTGACAGCCGCGAGTCGCCCCTTCACAGGGGCGTGGATTGAAACGAGGTGGTAGCCCGCCTGTTCGCCGGTAGGGAGTGTGTCGCCCCTTCACAGGGGCGTGGATTGAAACGCGGCGGCCAACTGCGCATTAAACGTCGTTGCGCGGGTTGACAACTCTATTGTTTTTTTTGCGTTTATACCGAATCAAGCATCAACGGCGCGTGTTTGCGCCGCTGCCGCAAGGCCGAGGAGTATGGCTCCCGCCTGCGCAACGTTGAAGGAGTCCAAGGGTCTGGCCTGCGGAATGTGCAGCAGATGCGCGCAACGTTTTGCCACGCCTGGGCGCAGACCCTTTTGTTCATTGCCGAGCACAAGCACGGCGGGTAGGCGCAGGGGTTCGGTAAAAGCGTTGAGTGTGCCGGCCGCAGCGGGTTTGCCCGCAACGCCGGTTCCGTAAATGGCGAGCCCCGCTTCTTCGGCCTGATCTAGGGCGTGGCCTAGGTTGGTCACCTTTGCGGCGGGCAAGTGTTCCAGCGCTCCGGCGGCGGCTTTGTGGGCGGCCGGTCCAAGCCGGGCGCTGTTGTGGATGGGCAGGACAAGACCGGCGCCGCCCAGCGTGTAGAGCGTGCGGCAGAGTGTGCCCACATTGCCGGGATCCTGCACCTGATCAAGCGCCAGCAGCAGCGGCAGGGGCGCTTCCGTGACGGTGGAGAGCAGATGGTCAAGTCCGCAGAAGGCGGTCATGGTCAGACGGGCCATAAGACCTTGGTGGGCAACGGCTTTCCGTCCCTTGTCGTCGCGGCAAAGGCGGTCGAGCACAAGCTGGTCCACAAGGGAGAAGCGCAGGCCGTGTTGACGGCACAGGCGTTGAGCTTCAAGTGCTTCCCGACTGCGCAGGCCTTTTTTGCAATAGACGAGGTCAATGTGCGAGGGGTTGCTCAAAAGCAGCTCCAGGACGGGCTTGACGCCCGGCAGCAGCTGGGCCTTGTCGGAACAGGTATGCATGGCGCGCCTCCGGGGCGGGGAATGCGGCGGCATGAGGGGCAGCCAAGATTCAGGGACTCTGTTGTTACCGGTTGAGTGCCTGAACAGGTTTTCGATTATATGGTGGTCTATCCCATCAATTTTTTTATGTCCATAGATTATTAACACCATCCTTACTTAGAAATGGAATTATAGCGAGAAGTTCAGTACCGCATCTATCGTCGTCGAAAACGTAGGATAAAGCATGACGGCATTGGTTCACGACGCCGGAGGTTTTGCAATCGCAAGGCATGTCGTGTACAAAAATGCTGTGAACGAACTGCTTTTGCTGGCCGGAACGGGCATGGACAGGTCAAGGGCGAGATCGAACGCCGCGCCTGAAAGGCTTGTTGTCCGCTTTGATGCATGGGACGTCCCGCAGGATGAAATTTCCCTGCCGGCGTTTCTTCAGAACGAACTGTTGCAGATACGCGCGGAACACGCCGCCTGGGCTTATGATTTTGCCCGGCTGCGCGTCAACGGCCGTGAAGTGCAGGAGTATCTGCGCTGCGGAGAAAGCCTTTCGTTCTGGTGGTGTTCCTTGATATATGAACGCCACCCCAAGATGACGCCGGGGCTGTATACAATATATAGGCTGCGCGTTCTGGAGCGACTGATGGATGCGCGGGAGGTCACAGCCCTGCGGCTCCGCGGCGGGAACAGACGCCTTGCGCGGAGCCTTGCGGCCATGTGCGCAGCATCCGGCCGTACATTCGCCCAAGAAAACACCGACGACATGCGCCCTGATGCCCGCCCGCCCGCTTCAGGCATTATTGCAAGGCTCTATCGCCTCTGTCCTGCCCCTGTGCGGGCTATGGCGCGTCTGGCGCACTGGTGGTGGAGCGTCCGACGCAAGCTGCCCTTTGCCGGGCACGCTCCTTTGCCCCACGCACAGGGACAAAGCGCAAGCATTGTCACCTATTTCCCCAACATAGACATGGACGCCGCACAGCAGGGACGCTTTCGCTCACGCTATTTTGAAAGCCTGCACAACGCGCTCAATGCGCATGGCGGCGGCCGGCGGCTACGCTGGCTGTTCATCCGTTTCCCCGTGCCGGATTTTGACCTTGACCGGTGCATCGCGCTACGGGATCAATTTCGCAAAGCCGGCAAAGACGGCCTTTCTTTTCATTATCTGGAGGAATTTCTCTCGACGCGGGACATATTGGCCGCCCTCCTGCGCTACGCGCGCTTGACCGTCGCTTCGTTGCGCCTTGAGCGGCATGTGCGCGCGGCGTTTTGTTTCGCCGGTTCACGGCTGAACTTTCGGGACAGACTTGCCGTATATTGGGCGGAATCCTTTCGCGGCTGGCTTTGTCTTGAACGATGCCTTCAACAGAGGGCATTCAACAACTGGGTTCGCCTGTCCGGGCCGCAACGCTGGACGCTTTTCCCCTTGGAAAACTGCCCTTGGGAACGCATGTTGACCCACGCTGTGCATGAAGCCGGCGCGGGACCTGTGTTCGGGACGCAGCATTCCGTCATACGGCCGGCAGATTTTCGCTATTTTGACGACCCGCGCGCTTTCAGCGCCCCGGACTGCGCGGCCTTCCAGCCGGACGAACTGCGCGGCAACGGTCACAGCGCGTGCGCGCAGTGGCTTGAAGCCGGCGTGCCGGCGCGCCGCCTAGGCAAGGTAGAGGCGCTGCGCTACCTGTATCTGACAAAAAAAACACAAAATGATTCTTCCAAAACGCCCCCCTTGCCGTACAAACAGCTGCTTGTGGTCACAAGCTTTTTTGCGGACGAAACGCGCGCCCATCTTGCTTTGCTGGCCAAGGCCCTGCGGGCGGGGCTGCTGGACGAGTTTGCCGTTGTGGTGAAGCCTCATCCTTATCTGCCGGTGCGGAAGATACTGCACGAACTGCTTGGCGCGCGGGCGGAGCAAATTCAGGAAGCCGGAGGACCCATTGCCGCACATTTGCTGCCTGGAGTGCACGTGTGGGCTTCCAACTCCACCACAGCGGCTTTGGAAGCGGCCATCATGGGGCTGCCCGTCATGGCAATGCCGCCGTTTGATGACTTTGACCTCTGCCCCCTGCAGGATGCGCCGGGCCTTCCGCGGACAATCGGCCTTGCAGGTCTGCGCCGGGCGCTTGCCGAGGCCGTGCCGCTCCCGCTTGCTCCGGATTATCTGGAATTGAACCCGGAGCTGCCGTTGTGGCGGGAACTGCTTTTTGCTGAAAAGCCTTTCTCAGTATAATTTTTGCTTATAATATTCATAGTACACTCGTCAGAATACCGCATGATTGTCTATATTCATGTTCCTTTTTGCCGTACGCGCTGCAATTACTGCGCATTTCATTCCACACCGCTCGGCAGGGGGGTGGAGGCCGCCGCTTCGCCGTTGGTGCGCGATTATGCGGACACGCTGCTTCTGGAGCTTGCGCACTGGGCGGATCGCTATGGCGGGGCGGACGTGCAGACGATTTTTTGGGGAGGGGGCACGCCAAGCCTGCTGCCGCCGCGCATTGTGGGCATTGTGCTGGAACGGCTGGCCAAATATTTCACTCTCTCTTCAAAGGTCGAGGTCTCGCTGGAGGCAAATCCCGAATCACTTCGGGATACGAGCAGGGCGGCGCAGTATCTTTCTGTCGGCGTCAACCGTTGTTCCATCGGCATTCAGTCGCTGGATGAAACGACGCTACGCGTGCTCGGGCGGACGCACAGGGCAAAGGACAGCCTGCACGCGGTCTATGTGGCGCGCGAAGCGGGCTTTGTCAATATCAATGTGGATCTGATGTGGGGATTGCCCGGCCAGAGTGTGCGCAACTGGCTGCAAACCTTGAAAGACGTGACGCGTATGGCACCGGAGCACATTTCCGCTTACGGTCTGACGCTGGAATCGGGCACAGCGCTGGAACTGGACTGTACAGAAGGCCGAGTTACGTTGCCGCCGGAGCGGGATCAGAGCATTATGTTTACTGAAGGAGCGGCGTTTTTGGAGTCGTGCGGGTATATGCACTATGAAATTTCCAATTTCGCCCGCATGGGCTTTCAATGTCGTCATAATCGCTGGTACTGGGAGGGAATGAATTATCTCGGCCTTGGCCCGTCAGCCACATCCACCATACAGGGGCGGCGGTGGACAAACCCCGCCGGGCAGAAAGCCTGGGACGAAAAAATGCGTCATGGCCAGCTTGACGACAACATTGAATACCTTACGCCCACAACGCATCTGCTTGAGATGCTTATGCTGCGTCTGCGCACGACGAGGGGGCTGCGGATAAAAGTCTGGCGAGAGCTCACGGGACGGGATTTTTTGCGCGACAATCAAAAAATGGTTCAGGCCCTGCACGAAAACGGACTCATACACATCCGGCACGGCCGTCTGCGGCTGACGCGCAACGGCATGCTGGTTTCCAACGCCATTTTGTCCAATCTTTTTGAACGTACGCAAGAGGTTCTCGAACTGCCGCCTCCCACTGCGGGGGAGCAACGCAGATTATCGCAAAAACCGGCGGCGCTCCAGCCGGTCAGATACCCAACGGTTTAAAAATTTATTATTCCAATGCTCCGGCAACATGCAACAAAAGTGTAACAGGAGGAAGAGTGATCAGTCTTACAATGGAGGTTCATCATGACTACAAACATTCCCCAAGCCGGTCTTCTTCGTCTGTCCTAGGATCGTCGAGATTTAAACAACAGGGTAAGATAAAGGCACGGCACAGGATGACTGCTGTGCAACGTAGACATGCTTTGAGCATTGTATGCTTGCCAATGAATTGCCTGTCCGGCGACAGGTGACAAGGCTTATGACGGTGACAAGCCTGACAACAGACTGAAATGAGGACTGAACATTGAAATGATTGCCCCATAACAGAAAGACGAAGGAATCCCGGTCGTTCTTCGGCGTTACAGACGGCGCTGTAAAGTAGAACGGCTTTTGCCTGCCTGGCATAATTTTCGCAGAATGGATTTTTTCAAGAGTAAAATGCTCTAGTTCTGCGTGAAGGCCAGCGCATAGAGATGATCAAAAAAGTCCACGTATTCCACGTTGACGTTGTCCGGAACTCGTATCTTGGCCGGAGCGAAGTTGAGTATGGCGGTAATCCCTGCGTCGATGAGATGTTCGGCCGCGTGTTGGGCGCGATCCGGGGGAGTAATGATGCCTAGTTCAATGTCCATTTCTTCACGACATCTTTGATATTGCGTGTGCAGCGTACCTCAAGGCCATGTACAATCTTCTCCTATTTTGAGTGGATCACAGTCAAAAATGCCCATTATCTTAAAGCCGCGGGCACGAAAATCCCCATGATTGAGCAGTGCCTTGCCGAGATTGTCCATACGCCATTCACGATCCACACCGAGCGACGAGGTGATGGCGGTAATAAGCGAATTGACAGGGTAGTCGACGTCGCGTATGCCGAACTCGCCGAAATAGGCCAGACAGGCGGGGGGCGGCCATGAAAATACCTTTTGTCATCAGGGGGCGCTACGCGTATGGGTTGGCGTAGAGCAGGATAAAGCTGATAACCAGAGCGTAAATAGCTAGAGATTCAATGAAGGCAAAGGCCAGAATCATTGTGCCGGTAATCTTGCCGCTTACCTCGGGGTTGCGTGCGACGCCTTCGCAGGCGCCCTTCAGGCCGAGGCCCATGCCGATACCGCAACCGCAAGCGGCAATGCCGATGCCGATGGCGGCGGCAAGGCAGGTGAAGCCCAAGGCCGCAGGGTCAAGCTTGTCGGCGGCAAAGGCCATGCTCGCCATGCCCAGAAGAGCCGCGGTATTCAGGGCTGTCATCAAAAATTTGCGCATATCAAACTCCTTGGACTGGTTTATTGTTGGGTCGCGTGGACCATTCCCCGCAAAAGAATTGTTCTAATGCTCAGGCGCTTCCAGTGCGCTCTTGATATAGAACATGGTCAGCATAAAGAAGACAAATGCCTGCATGGTCTTGCCCAGAAGGAAGAGCGCGTAAATAGGCAGCGTGCCCAGCAGGGGCGCCATGACAAAAAAGAGCACTATCACGATTTCTTCGCCACGGATGTTGCCGAAAAGGCGGAGAGCCAGCGAAAGCGGCCGGGCAATGTGCGACACGACTTCCAGCGGCAACATCAGCGGAATAAGAAGCTTGGACGGCCCGGTGAAATGATGCACATAGCGGGCCTTCCAGCGGAGCAACCCCACAATGTTGTAAAACACAAATACAAACAGGGCCATGCAGACCGTGGAGTTGAGGTTGGCTGTGGGCGCGTCGAAACCCGGAACAAGGCCCATAAGGTTCATGCAGAAGATATAGATGAACATGCCGGCCAAAAGGGGCACATACTTCCGCCCCACTTCACCCATGTTGGAACAGACAAATTTTTCGATGGTGTCTATGAGCGCCTCAAAGAAATTTTGCAGACCACCGGGCACCATGGTCAAGCGTTTGCGCAAAATCAGGGCCACGCCAAACAGCAGTGCCATGGCGATCCAAGAATAAAAAACATGTTTAAATTCTACAGCCTGACCGTGAATAACGACTTCATCCATGCCGAAAAATGTGGAAAGCAATACCGGATGCGGCAAACCACCCGCCATGAATCAAACCTCCTGCTGTAAATATGTGCTTCTGTTCCTGACGCGATGTACATGTAAGATACACTTGAGTTTTGCGCAATCTTACGTGGTTGTTACCAATCAGCTTCGTGCGGCCAGCGCGTATGTCGCAAGTGCCGTCACGGCTGCAGCCGTTGATCCGCCCAAAATGGCAGTGACAGGCGCCTTGCAGACAATCATGGCTGTATACAAAAGCGCCGCAAAGACAATCAGCCTGCCGCCCCAGCGCAACAGCACGGCGCACAAAAAAGCTGTGTTGTATTCGCCTGGACCCGTGCGCAAAAAAAAGCGCGCCAGGCTCAAAAATGTCAGGGTCATAAAGCCGCTGCCCACGCCAAACCAGAAAAACCAGGGCGCCACCGTATACACAGCACCGCCGCACAGCAGACAAAAAAACGTCAGCAGCAATTCGTTGCGCAAAAGCGGCCCTATCTCCGGGTGCCATATCTTGCGCCGCCAAAGCCATGCGTCAAGGCTGCGCGACATCGTTTTCAACATGGGTGTTCCGCAAAATTTTTGCAGTGTGTGCGTCTTGTGCAGCCATTTTTTTCAAAAGGCGCCGCGTGTCCCGATAAACATTCAAAAAACCGGCGACAATCCCGACCAGCAAAAAAAGCAGTTTGCACCAAGGGCCTGAACCAAACCAATAATCAAGGCCGTAACCCATGCAAACACCCACAAGCGGACCGCTCACCAGATGCAGACCGATAACACCCAGGCCGGCCATAGCTTCCATGCCGTTCTTTTGCTGCTGCAGAAAATCTTTAAACACAGCTCTTTTCCTGCCGTCAAGGTCCAATATCAACGCCGCATGTTTGTTCTTCTGTCCGCACGACGCTGTAGAAGCATACATTAACAAAGACTACTACAGATGCTCCGGCGCGTCAAGGACTCCCTGAACTGATCCGCCAGAGACAGGCCGGCAGCAAGGCTTTGGGATTATGGCGTCCGCACGTATCGAGCGTGACAACGCATTCTTCGCCGAAGGGCAATGTCCGGTCATAAAAATGATATCGCCGCCGGTTGCCGACGTCGTCCGGTTCAGATTCGGCCCTGCCGTCGTGTGCCGATGTTGTTACGGCAAGCGTACAAATTGGTTGCGGCACAAGCTGGTTCAAAAAGTTTTTGCTGCTGCCTCAACCGCGGTTTTTTTCTCCAGAGGGGGCAGCTCCACCACGGTACCGTCCGGCTCTATCATAAAGAGCGCCCGCGCCGGGCATGCTTCCATGCAGGCGGTGACTTTTTTGCCGTTCTGTTCACGCCAGACCTGGCACATATCGCAACGCACAGCCACTTCACGGCGGGAGCGTTGCGCCATGGTTTCCGAATCGTCATCAACGTGGGGCATGCCGATGTTTTCCAGAGAAATAGCGCCGTAAGGACAGACGGCTAAACACATTTTGCAGGCCACACAAAACTGTACGCGTACGATAATGCGGCCTTCTTCCTGTTGCAGCGCACCGGTGGGGCAGACATTGCAGCAGGGCGCGTTGTCGCATTGGTGACAGCGCACCGACGCTTTGAAATTATCGGTTTTAACCACATGCACACGAGAAACCAGCTCATCGCGATGTTTCATGGCTTCTTTGAAAGTCATGTTGTGGTGTGCGGCTATACAGGCCACTTCACAACGGCGGCAGGCGCGGCATTTGTCGGCTATGACCTGAATGTGTTCGTGCATGGTCTTATTCCTCGGATTCAATGCGCAGAGACATGAGTGTAAGCCCATGTCCCCCGCTGAAGTGGATTTCATCACTCCCGCACTGCGGGCACACAAAATGCCGTTGCATCAGGCTGAAGGCGTTACCGCATATTCTGCAGCCGCAATCAAGCGGCGTCGTGCGGAGGGTAAGCGTCGCGCCTTCAGCCGGAGTTCCTTCCGCAAAAAGTTCAAAGCAACCTGTCATGGTCAGGGGCTCCACGCAGGAGAGCAGCCCCATTGCACATTCAATTTCCTGAATTCGCATCGCCTGATTTGCAGGGTTGGCCGTATTGTGAGTTTCCATTGCCGTCAGAGCCGTGGAAAGCAGACCCTGCACCAGACTCGCTTCGTGCATCTTACCTCTCCGTGCAGGAGACACACGGGTCAATACTGTTGGAAATCAGCGCTACATCCGCTACTTTACAGTCGCGCATCATAACACCCAGCGCTTCCCAGTTCATATAGGAAGGAACCCTCCATTTGAGCCTTGCCGGGATGTCTGTGCCGTTGGTGCGAATATAGTAAAAAACTTCACCGCGCGGCGCCTCAGCGCGGGCGCAGGCTTCGGCGTCGCGTATCTGCCGCATGGAGGCGGTCGTCGGGCCGTCAGGCACGCGTTTACAGCACTGGCGTATCAGTTTGAACGATTCAAAAATTTCGTGCAGTCGAACCTTCGTCCTAGAGTGGATGCAGCAGCCGCTGTCGACTATTGTTTCAAATTCCAGTTCAGGGTAGGCCGCATAAGGCGAATCCTTGCGCACATCCATGCGCAGACCGGAGCCGCGAGCCACAGGACCAACAACCCCGAGACGCAGGGCATCTTCTTTGGGCAGAAGGCCAAGTCCTTTTGTGCGGGCGAGCACCATGCTGTTTGTGGAATAAAGTTCGCGTATCTCTTCCACTGCAGGTTCGATTTTGTCAATCATGGAAAGGATGTAGTCAAGAAGAGCACCCGGCACATCGCATTTTACCCCGCCGATGCAGTTTGAGGCCAGATTCATGCGGTTGCCGTATACGGTTTCCTTAATGTCCTGCATCATTTCACGCACTTCCATAGTGTGCATGAAAAGAGATTTAAAACCTATGATGTGCGCCTGAATGGCGGTGTTGAAGAGATGTGAGGCCACACGCTTGATTTCTTCTGCGAGCACGCGCAGATATCGCGCCCGTTCAGGAATGGTAACGCCCAGCACGTTTTCCACCGCCATACAGTAGGTGAACGAATGGCTGTTGGAACAGAGCGAGCAGACACGTTCTGTCAGCGTCGTGTTTTGAATCAGGTTGCGTTGTGCGGCCATGGCCTCCATGCCGCGGTGCACATGGCCCGAGGTCAGGTTGACGTGACGTATGATTTCGCCCTCCACCGTCAGGTGAAAATAAACCGGCTCCTCCAGCGCCACGTGCACTGGGCCGAGGGGCATGGTGAATGTGCTGCTTGCCGTGCTCATTCCGGCTTCTCCCTGTCTTTGAGGATGCGCTCCCAGAGGTCTGTCGTGCATGCGCTGTTCATCATGATGGAAAGCGGCACAGCCTGATTGAGTATGCCTGCGTCAAGCTTTTCATCAAGGAAAAGCCGTTGCGGGTTGGGGTGGTCTGCCACTTTGACGCCATAAAGTTCCATCATTTCACGTTCATGCCAGTCAGCGTTGGCGAAGAGCGGGGAAATGGACGGCACGGGGCATTCACCATTCAACGTCACTGTAAGATTATAAAGAATACCGCTGAGTTCAAAGTGATAGCAGACTTCCTGCATGGGCTCGTTCAAATGGCGGCGGTTATAGGCTGTGGCCATGCACAGGCGCGCTCCTGCGTCGTGCAGTACAGCTGTCGCCTGTGTCAGCATGCGCGGCGTGCCCAGTCTGAACCAGTGAAAAGCGTTGCTGAAGCTGTCCACACTGTGGCGCACAGCGCCGGTTTCGTCGCAGAGAGCCGTAATGCTCTGTATGATATGCACATCGCCGCGAATAGTCTCTTGCATGGGCTTACTCCCTATCTCGTATCTTGTGGGCGCGGTGAGGTTAATTCGGCTGCTTTCATCGGTTCGGGCGCCGGCGTGAGCAAGCGTCGGGCAGTGCGTTTTGCGTCTTCAATCCGGCGGCATTTGGGGCAGATGTGACGGATTTTTTCCGTGTCAATTTCTTTGTTCTCGGCGTAAAGGCGCTGCGCCAGATGTGCGGGGACTGGTCGCATAAGCGCGCCGCAGTCCGCGCAGGGCGTATATTTGATGGTCTGCTGTTCCAGCCGGTTGAATTTATCCTTTTCAGGATGTGCTGAATGCCAGTCATCTGTCACGCTCATGGCGCCGGTCGGGCAGTAATGACGGCAGGAGGCGCACCGGCAGCAGGAATTTTGCCAGATGGTTATGGTATAACCGCTGCCGTCGGGGAGATGTGCAATATTGATGGCTCCGGCAGTACAGGAATAGCGGCACATGCCGCAACCCATGCACAGGTTGGGATCTACCTTGGCGCGACCGCGAATTCGCTGCGGGGAAAAAGTCGGCCCCATCGGATAAGGGTCTGTACTTGGACCATTCAGCAGATTACGGAACAGAATTTTCAGAAAGCCCGCCATATTATTCCTCCAGACCCAGCTTTTTGAGCCAGATTGAACGCGCCAGCACTATGCCTTCCAGAATGGCCTGGGGGCGCGGCGGACACCCGGGGACATTGACGTCTACCGGGATGTAGCGGTCAATCGGCCCTTCAATGGAATAACTTCCGCGAAAGACGCCGCCGGAAATCGGACAGATGCCGACAGCGACTGTCACCTTGGGATTGGGAATTTCATGCCAGACTCTCAGCACGCTGTCGCGCATTTTGGTCGTCAACGGACCGGTGATCAGCACAACATCCGTATGCCTTGGGCTGCCGCAGTACTTGCAGCCGAAGCGTTCCACGTCGTAACGCGGAATACAGGCCGTGGTGGCGAGTTCCACGTCACAGCCATTGCAGGAGCCTGCATTGATCCGGAAGAGCCACGGTGAGCGAACGGAAAGTTTTTGAAGCATTTTGTCCAGCGACACAGCGGCCTCCTTACATCACCCATACCAGTATCAAGCTGCACAGCGCGAGCGCCACAGGAATAGTCACATAGAAACGGAAGGCCTGATCAATGCGAAAACGTCCTGTCGCCGACTTGACCACGGTAATAGAAAGCAGCATCAGCACAAGACACTTAAGCAGGAACCAGATAAGGTTGACAGGCCACCATGCGCTGATGACGCCGGGAAAGAACAGGGCTACGCCAAGTCCCAGAAGGACAAAAGTCTTGAGGGCGGAGGTCATGTTAAAAAGCGCCAGCAGAGGGCCGCCGTATTCCAGAAGCGGACCTTCAATAATTTCCGTTTCCGCTTCGGGAATGTCAAAGGGCGTAACGCCCAGAGTGCCGGGCAAAAAGATAAGATAGGCGAGCAAAGCCGGGATCATGGCCGTGTTCAGCCCCAGAGAGCCGGTCTGCTGTTGCCAGGCCACTATTTTGAGCAGAGAGAACTCCGCGCCTGCTGCGCCGCCGGCAATGCTTTTGCCGGCGATCATGGCCACCGCGAGAAGAATCATGAGCAACGGCGTTTCATAGGCGAGCATGAGCAGCATTTCGCGTGAAAAACCCAAAGCGCCGAACGGAGAACTTGAGGCTGAGCCGCCGATCATCAAGGCTATGGCAGGAATGGGCAGCAGGTAGAAGATGACAAGCAGGTCGCCCATGTTGTTTAGCCCGGAATACACGCCGGGAATGGGAATAAAAGCCGCGCAGACGGCCATGCCTGTGAGGCCGAACACCGGCGCCAGCAGAAATGTCTGACGACAGGCTGTATTTGGAATCAGTGTTTCCTTGGTCAGCAGTTTTGCCGTGTCAAGCCAGGGCTGTTTCAACGGCGGACCAACCCGTCGCTGCAGTCGCGCTTCCACACGGCGATCCAGACCTTTGAAAAAGAAACCCACAGCCAGGGCGAAGATTCCGCCGGGAAAGATTATCATGTGCAGGATGGCAAGCAGCGTGTCGCTCATGACCTGTTCTCCTCGGCAGCGGGCTTCGCGTTTATATAGGGCGCCAGACCACCGTAGATGCTGGATGGGCCCATACGGCTGGCGGCGATTTTCGGCGGCAGACCGCAGGTGTGCACGTCAATTTCGCGCAACGTGGTAAAGCGTCGCACAAAGAACCAGCCAGCAAGAAAGGCCAGAAGCGCCATAATGAATATGGCTGTGGCGTTCCATGCGCCCGGTCCGGAAACCACGCCGGCAAGGTTCACGTCGAGCGGGGTTGAACCGTATTCGCGCAGGATGTTGTTGATGGGCTTGAGCGCAAGCCCGGGGAAGACGCCGGTCAGCACGCAGCCGAAAGCCAGAATGCCCATGGGAAGGCGCATGATGCGCGGCGCCTCCTTAATATTGTCAAGATCCGGCGCCGGCTGTCCCAAAAATGCCGAGTGCAGGAACTTAGCAACATAAGCGAGCGTTATCACGCTGCCGACAAGGGAGAGCAGCGCCAGAAGGGGCTGGCCCGCCTGCATCAGCGCGTGGTAGATGAGCCATTTGGAAGAAAAGCCGCTTGTCGGCGGCACGCCCACAAGCGAGAGGCCGCCAATGGCGAAGACAAGCAGAGTAAAAGGCATTTTTCGTCCTATGCCGCCGAGATCCTCAAGGCTTTCCCTGTGTGTGGCAAACATGACGGCGCCGCAGACAAGGAAGAGCAAATCCTTGAAGAAAACGTGGTTGATGAGGTGAAGCATGCCGCCCGCATACCCCAATGCGCCGCCTGTGCCCACAGCCAGAACCATATAACCGAGCTGGCTCACTGTTGAGTAGATGAAGACGAGCTTGAGTCCGTTCACCTGCAGAGCGCGTATGGCGGAGTATATAATGGTGATCGCGCCTATCCACATAACGGCGAGGTTGATCAGGTTTATTTTTTCGTAGCCGGGGAATACGCCGGCCAGCACAAAAGATCCGCCGAGCAGGGCAAAGAGTTTGATAAGACCGATAATGGCGCTTTTCAGCAGCACTGAAGATATATAGCCGGAAACGGGCGTGGGCGCGAGCGCCGGGTGCATCTGCCAGTCAATGCGTATGGGCAGTTGCGCGGCCTTGAGCACAAAACCCGTAGCCAACAGCGCTGTGCCGAGCCATGCCGCGTGCTGCGGCAATGCGGGAGCAAAGCCAGTCAGCAGCTCTGCCGTGAATGGCGTGAGCGGGCCGACAACGCAGATGCCGACAAACAAAAAGCCCGCGCCGGCCAGATTGAAGATAAAGTACTTGCAAGCTTCACGCAGGGATGGCCGTGTCCCCTCATGCGCTATAGCCATATAGAGCGTCCATGAACTCATGATTTCCCAGAAGAGGAAAAAGCTCAGCATATAACGGCTGGCAGCCATGCCCACCAGCGCGCCGCACATACAGGTAAATGCCCCGTAAAAGCGCCACTGGGTGTGGCTGTGATCCATATAGCCCACTGCGTAAGCCATGTTCAGCGCGCCGATGATCGGCACTATCATGGCAAAGCAGAATGAGAGTGTATCCATGCCGCGGCCGAAGGCCATTACCAGCAGAGCGGTTGCGAGCAGCACCGCTACGGACGACCAGCCCGCTTTTCTGCGGTTGTCGGAAAAAAAGGCCGGTATGAGCGCGCCGAATATCGGCGTTGTCACATAGATGGGCCAGGGCACGGCAAGCGCGTCCAGGACGCGGATGTCGGTCAGCGTTGGTTCAGAGCAGAAGGAAGCGGCGCCGGCAACGAGGTGCATCGGCAGTTGCGGCACAAGGCAAAGCGCCAGACTGAGCGCGGCCAGAACCGCCAAGGGGAGGCGCATGTAGAGGGGCGCTTCCGCGACGTTCGGCAAATGTGCTGGCCGTTCGTCAAAAATTAGGGTTTTGAGAATGCGCATATAGTAAATGGCGCCGACGAGCGAACCGGCCAGAATAAGAGCCGCCATCCATATGTAGCCGGCGTTCACAGAAGCCTGTATCATCAGAAATTTGCTGTAAAAAGCCCCAAAAGGCGGCAGTCCCATGATGCTGACAAGGCCCGCGGCCATACAGGCCGTTGTCCACGGCATCTGGCGTCCCATGCCGCGCATGTCGGCCAGATTGCGGGAGCCTGCGCGCATAATGAGCGCGCCCGCGCCGAGAAAGAGCAAATCTTTCATAACGGCGTGGTTGACGACATGCCAGAGCGCGCCTGTTGTGGCAAGCCACGTGTCCATACCCAGAACAAGCGTGATTTCGCCAAGCTGGCCCAGTGTGGAGTAGGCCAGCATGCGTTTTATGTCGTCCTGGAGTAATGCCATGATTTCGCCGTAGATAAGGGTGGCCGCGCCCATGAAAACCAGAGTGGTGCCGAACCAGCTCAAATCAAACAGGCCGCGCATGTCGCCGACAGTCTGATCTGCTCCTGCCAGGATGACGCTGACGATGCCGAAAATACCCATCTTGGTGATAATGCCGGAGAGCGGCGCGGACACGGGAGAAGGCGCTGCCGGGTGGGCGTCGGGCAGCCACGAGTGCAACGGAACAAGACCGGCCTTGACGGCGAAGCCGGCAAGGCAGAGCATAAGCGCTCCCTGAATCCAAACCGGATTTACGGCGGCAAGATTTACGGCATTTCCGGAAAGACCTTCCAGCAGGAAGAGCCCGGGCAGCATAAACAGCGCGCCCCCGGCGCACATGACGTAATATTTGAGGCCGGCGTCAAAGGCGGTGCGCTTGCCTTCATACACTACAAGAAAATAGGAGGCAAAGGTCATCATCTCCCAGTAGCCGTAGAACGCGTCCTTGCTGTGCGCGGACACAATGCCTGCAAGGGAGGCGAAGGTCAGCGGAAGGAAAAACCAGTACCATCCTTCGCGTTCGTCATGGATATAGTCTTTGGAATAGACGCTGACGACAAATCCTATAAACGTGATCAACAAGAGAAAAAGGCGCGGTATGGGGGGGCTGTCTACCTTGAATGCGGCCGCAAAAGCCACGGCGAAAAAAAAGATGGCTACCAGCGCGGCCAGCTTTTTGCTGCCGAGCCAAGAGGTTAGGCCTGCCGCTATGGCGCCGGCGTAGAGAAAACAGTAGGCCGGGTGCGCGGGCGCATGTTCCGGCGCGAGCGCGAACCGTCTGCCGACAATATCCGTCAGCGCCTCACGCCCGAAACCGAGCAGAGCGACAAGCAGACAAAAAACAATCACCAGCGCTACGGCTGCAGAGGAAGATCCGGCGATGGCTGTTTGTTCTTTCGTCGTCGGCGTGAGGAAGACGCAACGCACGGCGTCTACTGAAAGCCATACAAAAACCGTTGTTGCGGCGGCCATGACAAGCAGGGCGGGAATGCCGCCATGCGTCGATGTGAACAGCACGCCTTTGACGATCATGGCCCGGCCTTCGGGAATCAGGAAAGGCGAACCGCCTACCGCACCCAGAAGGCCTAGGGCAAAGAGCGCGCCGTTAAGATTGCCGTACCCTGAGCCGCGCAAATTTTGCAGCAGCGGCGCATCTTGCGTGTCAGGTGTGAGTCGGGCAAGAGAAACAAGGGCCAGTGCGCGCGCCGTTGTCTGAAAAATGACAAAAAGCCAAAGACCGGTATAGGCTGTGGCGTTGGGAGCGCTGAACCCCAGACAGACAATGCCCAGATCGTGCAGGGCGCCCCATAAAATCAGACGACGCGGGTTGCCGCGCTGCAGAACAGCCTGAGCTGTGGCAAACAGCAAAAGAACCGTGCCGGCGAAAAGCGGCCAAAGATATCCGTCGGACGTGAACAGAGGTGATGTCATAGACGCCCCGTGTGATTATGAGATTCGCCGGTCCTCGCGCGGGAGATGCGCTCCGGACGACTGCAGACAGCTTTACAATTGCCGTATGTTACTTCACTTGAACGTGCCCGCATATTTATTGTTCTACTTTGATGAGGATAAAACCTTCGCCTTCGGGCGGCAACTTCTAAGCATTTTTTTAAGCTGTGGCAAACAAAGTTTGTAAAATAATTTATAAATATTTTTTATTAACAAGAACAATCACTATTTATAAAATCTTCTCCTGTGTAAAGGTTTTTGGGCTGGTTTTTTAAAAAATTTGGCTCTAGTTGCGTTTATTTATGTATTATCCCGTTTAACCAACGCAAGAGACTTTTTTGACTCACATACACATGGTCACAGGAAAGGCTGGCCCCCCCTGACAAACGCACAAAAATAATTTTTGATATGCTTCGGCCTTTATTCAGAGAGGATGTCCTTGACAAGGTAAAGAGAGCTTTGCAACTCCAGGATATTATTTATAGTCATATTTTTATGCAGTTATTCAATTAGGAAGGCACTATTTTGTTCATGAATATAAATTTTGAAGGTGCTGTTTTCGACGTTGTTTTCAGGGAAAAAATTTGCTGGTATATCTGTTGATATATCAAGATTTATTTTTGAATAATTTTTATTATTACAATATATTATAATACATCCTCGTCCACGCCCTGTTGTCAGC
Organism: Candidatus Desulfovibrio trichonymphae; assembly: GCF_002355955.1. Lineage (NCBI taxonomy): Bacteria > Pseudomonadati > Thermodesulfobacteriota > Desulfovibrionia > Desulfovibrionales > Desulfovibrionaceae > Desulfovibrio > Candidatus Desulfovibrio trichonymphae. The sequence goes on from NZ_AP017368.1 coordinate 305,625, forward strand.
GCGCCCATTCACGACTATTATGCCGCGAACAACATTTTTCAGAGGTCACAGGAGAGCGTATGTCAACCACCATTCTTCACAAGAAAAATCTGATACCGGGAAAAACAAGCAAGCTCACGCTGTACGCGCCGGAGATAGCAGCCAGAGCGCGGCCCGGACATTTTGTCATGCTGCGCATGCACGACAAAGGCGAACGTATTCCTCTGACTATTGCCGACATAGATCCGGAAAAGGGGAGCATTGTTGTTGTCTATCTGGTTGTTGGCAAAAGCACGGCTTTTCTGGAAAGCCTTGCTGAGGGTGACGACATTCTGGATGTCTGCGGCCCGTTGGGTCGGCCCACGCACATTGAAAAAGGCGGCACGGCCGTCTGCGTCGGCGGCGGCACGGGCATCGCCGCCATGCACCATATCGCCAAGGGGCATTTCCGCGCGGGCAACCGCGTTGTGGGCATCATCGGCGCGCGCAGCAAAGATTTACTGCTTTTTGAAAAAGAACTTTCCTCTTTTGCCCATGAACTTCTTGTCTCTACAGACGACGGCAGCTACGGCCGCAAGGGCCTTGTCACTGAGCTTCTGCGCGAACGGCTTGAGAAAGACATGGCCGTTTTTGAGGTGGTGGCTGTGGGACCAGTGTCCATGATGGCCGCTGTGGCCGAAACAACGCGGCCCTTCGGCGTCAGGACAACAGTCAGCCTGAATCCCGTCATGGTGGACGGCATTGGCATGTGCGGCGCCTGCCGCGTGAGCGTTGGCGGCCAAACAAAGTTCGCCTGTGTGGACGGGCCGGAATTTGACGGGCATCAGGTGGACTTTGCCGAACTTCGCCGCCGGCTTGCCGCTTACCGCGATCAGGAAAAACTCTCTTTGGACATGTACGAGAGGCGCTTACATGAAAATTAAAAAAAATTCAGGATATCTTGCCCCCAGAGTGGACATGCCCTGTCAGCCGCCCTTGGCACGGCGCGCCAATTTTGAAGAAGTGGCCCTCGGCTACACAACAGAAATGGCCATGCAGGAGGCATCGCGCTGCCTGCACTGCAAAAAGCCGCTCTGTGTGGCGGGCTGTCCGGTACAGGTGCCCATACGCGATTTTATTGCCGAGCTGGCGCGCGGCGATCTGCAGACCGCTTACACCGTCGTCAAGTCCACCAACAGTCTGCCCGCCGTCTGTGGCCGTGTCTGTCCACAGGAATACCAGTGTGAGGGCAAGTGCGTGTTGAACGCCAAGGGGCAGCCGGTGGCCATAGGACGGCTGGAACGCTTTGTGGCGGATTCGTTCATCGCACCTATCGCCTGTGAGCGTCTTACGGAAAAAACAAAATGCGCCGTGCCCCGTCACGGCAAAAAGGTTGCCTGCATAGGCGCCGGCCCTGCCTCCCTGACCTGCGCGGGAATGTGCGCGGCCAACGGGCTTGCAACAGACGTGTTTGAAGCCCTGCACGAGCCGGGTGGTGTGCTTGTTTACGGCATTCCGGCGTTTCGCCTTCCCAAAAACGTGGTCGCCGCGGAAATTGACGGGTTGGCCGCCTTGGGGGTGCGCTTTTATTTGAACTCGGTAGGGGGGCGTACGATAATGCTGGAAGATTTGCGCAGGGAGTACGACGCCGTGTTCATCGGCGTAGGCGCGGGTCTGCCGATCTTTTTGGGCGTGCCGGGCGAAAATCTGGTGGGCGTCTTCTCCGCCAATGAATACCTGACGCGCGTGAACCTAGGGCGGGCCTACGATTTTCCGAGGCAGGACACTCCGGCCTTTCCCGGTAAAAACATCACTGTTTTCGGCGCGGGCAATGTGGCTATAGACGCGGCCCGTACGGCCCTTCGCATGGGCGCGGAAAGCGTGCATATTGTCTATAGACGCACCAGAGCGGAAATGCCGGCGCGCAAGGAAGAAATAGAACACGCTGAAGAAGAGGGTGTGCAGTTTGCCATGCTGGCCGCGCCGGTGCGATTTGACGGCTTTGACGGCAATGAGGAAATGCGGCTCGCTTCCGTCACGCTGCAAACCATGGTACTTGGCGAGCCGGACTCCTCGGGCCGTCGCCGCCCTGTGCCGCTGGAAGGACAACCCCGTGTTCTTCCCACAGATCTGGCCATTGTGGCCCTCGGCACGCGTCCAAACCCCATTTTGCTCGACGCCGCGCCCGGCCTTGAGCGCACGAACCGCGGATATATCAAGGTGGGCGCAACCACGGGCGAAACATCCCTGTCCAATGTTTTTGCAGGCGGGGACATTGTCACCGGTGCGGCAACGGTTATTCTGGCTATGGGCGCCGGACGGAGAGCCGGACAGGAAATATGCAAACGGTTGCTGCCGAACTGACTCAGGGGCATGTGCGCCTGTGGTCACAACAGCCTTGTTGTGAGCGCATGGGCTGTGTGTGTTTTTGTCTGTGCAGGCGAGAGTGGCGGAATGGGCAGACGCACTGGATTTAGGATCCAGCGGCTTCGGCTGTGGGGGTTCAAGTCCCCCCTCTCGCACCAAACTAAAAAACCATAAAGTCCAATAATGCCAAAAAAACATTGCGGGACTTGGCTTTTACAGGGCTTGATAGTCTCATATAGTATCTAAATCCATTGACATTGAATTGTGGAACGAAAAGGAGAAAGTCCCCCTCTATGTTGACTGGGATGCGGAAACTGACGATCTCTATCGGGATGGGTAGTGGCAGAACTGCATCTTATTGTCGCAATTGCAAAAGGAGATATCATGAAACTGCTTGCCGTAAACGGAAGTCCGCGCAAAACAATGAATACCGGGTTGTTGCTGGAAAAAATTGTCGAGGGTGCCGCTTCTGAAGGAGCCGCAGCAGACGGATCTGCCTTGCATCCCAACGGAGAACACGGCACAATTAAGCAAATGATGAATGGAGTTGGATCTGTGAAAGTCGCATCAACGGTTTTGGCCGTATTCATGCTGACGGCATTTATAGTAATGGGCAGTGACGCCTTTGCGACGGAAGACAAAGGTCAAAAAAGCGAGGTAGGTATGCAGGAAGTTCACGATTTTATGAAAAGTTGCGGGCAGTATTTTTTGGCAACAGTGGATGGTGACCAGCCCAAAGTGCGTCCGTTCGGTACTGTGGCCATTTATGACGGAAAACTTTATATCCAGACCGGCAAAAAGAAGGACGTCTTCAAGCAGATGGCGCGTAACCCGAAAATCGAGATTTGCGCTTATGACGGCAAGGGGAAATGGGTGCGGATTCAGGCTGTCGCTGTGAATGACGACAGACGCGAGGCAAAGCAATTTATGCTGGATTCCTACCCGGAGTTGAAAAAAATGTATTCGGCGGATGACAACAATTCTCAAGTGCTGTTCCTGAAGGACGTCAAGGCGAGATTCCATACGTTTACCGGGGAATCAAGGACTGTGGAATTCTAGACCACGAGGGAGAATATTAAGCTTCTCTATTAATATCAATAAGTTATTTCTATTCTGGAAATGGAAAATTCTGTTGAACTGCCCTGATATGAGCAGCAACTCTGCATTCTTCCTTGCCTTTTCCCTTCAAGGTTCGCGTCGGAAGGCGCGCATCTTTAATTCCCTTGGATGTCATGCACAGGCTCCGGCAAAAATACAAAAATCAGATCAATCCGGCTTCCTGCTCCAAGCTTTATATATTTTAAGGCTTATTATATATGTATCATATTGATATAATTTATTTAAATAGATTTAAAAATATTTATCCCTGCAATTATCCTCAAATAAAAAAGATGCTTTTTAAGAAGCAAATAGTCTTCACTGGACAAGCAGATGTGAGGTGACGGCTTGGGCGCACGTTTTCAGATTCAGATTCGCACCCTGTTCAGCAGATTTTGAAAAATTAAGAAACGTGATAGAAGAAAAAAATGTGTGAAGATAGCCAGATAAAATCTAAAAACCGGGTTGCTGACCACGGCGAGGTATTTACTGGACAACGGGAAATCAACGCTATGCTGGATATGGTGAAGCGGGAAGCCGAGCGCATTGACTCCCGTTTTTTTGAGCCGGCGTGCGGAAACGGTAATTTTCTCGCTGAAATTTTGCGGCGCAAGCTGGCGGTGGTCAAAAAACGGTATGCAAAGAACCAAGTGGACTATGAACATTATGCCATTCTTGTAACCTCCAGCATATCATGGGATTGATTTACTGCCAGATAACGTGCAGGAACGTCTGAACGGCATTTTTGTGATGGAGCATACCTCGTCTGACCCGGAACGGAGGGCGGCTTGTGAATATTCTTGTAACACCGCGGTCTTTCGGCAAAAATAATCCTGAACTTTTTGACGCCCTGCGCGAGGCCGGGCTGAACGTCATGCGCAATGATTCCGGCGGGATTTTTTCCGCCGCGCAAATGAAGGAAAAACTCGCTTCGTGCGATGGCGTGATACTGGGGGTTGACCCCATGAACGCCGAGGTTCTGGCGGCCGCGCCGCGTGTACGCGCCATCGCAAAATACGGCGTCGGCACGGATAATATTGATCTTGCCGTCTGCAAAGAGCGGGGCATTGCGGTTTCACGCACTGTCGGGGCCAACAGCAATGCCGTGGCGGACTACGCCTTCACGCTCATGCTGGCCGTTGCCCGCAAGGCGGCGCTGATTGACCGGCGTTGCCGCGCAAAAGACTGGGGCAAGATCACAAGCATTGACGTGTACGGAAAAACATTGGGCATTATCGGGCTTGGCGCTGTGGGCAGATGTGTGGCAAGGCGCGCGCGGGGTTTTGACATGCGCGTATTGGCCCACGACATTGCCTTTGATGATGTCCATGCCCGTGAAGCGGGCGTAGAGCGCGCCGATGTGGATCGCATCTGCCGCAAGGCCGATTTTATCAGCTTGCATACGGTGCTGAACGATGAAACCCGCAATCTGATCAACGCGGACCGCCTTGCTGCAATGAAAAAAACGGCTGTTCTCGTCAATACGGCGCGCGGCGGCCTGGTTGACGAATCCGCGCTGCTCGCGGCCCTGCGGGAAGGCCGTCTCCACGGGGCCGGCCTGGACGTTTTTGAAGAGGAGCCCCCGGCCGATCCGGTCTGGTACGGACTCGATAACGTGGTCATGGGCTCGCACTGCTCTTCGTCAACAAGCGGGGCAACGGAAACAATGGGCCGCATGGCGGTGGAGAATCTGTTGCGGGATCTGGGCATACAGTAAAAATTGTTATTTTTCGCGATCCAGCACGCGCAGGGCAATGGCTTCGGCCAGATGTTCCGTGCTGATGGCCCGGGCGCGTGCCAGATCCGCAACGGTTCTTGCAAGGCGCAGCACGCGGGTATAGGCCCGTGCGGAAAGCCCCAGACGTTTCACGGCCGCACGCATGAGTGTGTGACCGGCCGCCTCAAGCGCGCAGTGACGCTCCAGAAGGCTGCCGAACAATTCCGCGTTTGCAGTGTATGGATTGGCCCGCAAAACGTTTTTGCTGCAAGATTCGCGCGGCCAGCACCCGGTCGCGCATTTCGCCCGAGGCGCCGCTGCCTTTTGGGTCGCGCAGGTCTTCATAGGGCACGGCCGGAACCTCCACATGCACGTCAATGCGGTCGAGCAGCGGCCCGGAGAGCCGGGCGCGGTAACGGGCCAACTGATCTGGTCTGCAAACGCACGCATGCTCCGTGTGGCCGTAATAGCCGCAGGGGCAGGGGTTCATTGCCGCCACCAGCATACAGGCCGCGGGATAGGTGACGCTCTGGGCGACACACGGGCAATGCTTACCACGCCGTCTTCCAGGGGCTGGCGCAGCACTTCCAGCGCGGACTTGCGGTATTCCGGCAGTTCATCCAGAAAAAGCACGCCGCGGTGCGCCAGCGAGACTTCTCCGGGGCGGGGGTTGCGCCGCCGCCTACAAGCGCCACGTCCGAAATAGTGTGGTGCGGCGAACGGAATGGCCGTGTGGTCATAAGTCCGGTGTCGGGTGGCAATTTGCCCGCCACGCTGTAGATTTTGGTGACTTCCAGGGCTTCTTCAAAACCGAAGGGAGGCAAAATGGTGGGCAGTCGTTGGGCCAGCATGGTTTTGCCGCTGCCCGGCGGCCCCAGCATAAGTACGTTGTGTCCGCCGGCTGCGGCAATCTCCAGAGCGCGTTTTGTGCTCTGCTGGCCTTTGACGTCGCGGAAATCAAGCCCATAGGCCCGCAGCGCCGGGCTTTGCTGCGTCAACGGGGAAATGGCGTCAAGCTCCGCTTCATCGGCCAGAAAAGCGGCGCATTGGGCCAGATTTCGCGGGGCGAACACGTTAAGTCCGCGTGTTACGGCGGCTTCAGCCGCGTTGCCCGGTGGCACGATCAGCCCTGCCGCGCTTTTTTTCTGGCCAGAATGGCTAGGGGAAGCACGCCGCTGACGGCTTTGATCTCGCCAGTGAGCGAGAGCTCGCCTGTTAAAAAAAGATTTTCCAGTTTGTTCAGGGGGATCAGACCGGCGGCGGCCTGCAGACCGACAGCCAGGGGAAGGTCGTAGCTCGCTCCCGCCTTGCGGCGGCCTGCAGGAGCCAGGTTGACGGTGATGTGCGCGCCGCCGGCAGACGAAAATTGCAGGCCCTGAGCGCCGCGAACACGCGATCCTTGGCTTCGCGCACGGCTGCTTCGGCAAGGCCTACCAGCGTAAAGCCCGGCAACCCTTGGCGGACGAAGTCTACCTCCACGCCTTCCAGACCGCCGCTCAAAAGGCGTGTCACCATATATTTTCCAATCCGTAAAAATAATGAACAATCAATTGATTTTTCCTATAAAAATATTTGCAGCCGCTTCATTTCAGCACGGATTCCGCTTACTCGATGTGTTTGCCCAGCCTGCTGAAGCGTATGTTGCTGAAGCTTTCCCATGACCAGTAAATACGCCAGGCCTTGGCCCGTATGGCGCTGCGGTCAACAAAGCCCCAGAAGCGGGAGTCGAGCGAATTGTCGCGGTTGTCGCCCATGACAAAATATTTGCCCGGCGGCACTGTTACAGGACCGAAATTATCCCGTCTAGGTTCAATGCGGTTCGGGCTGGTGAAACGGACATAGCTTTCCTTGACAGCCTGTTCATCACGGTAAAGCTGTTTGTTGCGTACGGCGATAACGTCGCCGGGCAGGCCGATAATGCGTTTGATGTAATCTACGCTCGGGTCATTGGGATATTTAAAAATGATGATGTCGCCTCTGGCCGGATCTTTGCCATTGTAGATATAGCTGTTGGTAAAGGGGAATTTGATTCCGTAGGTAAATTTGCCGGCCAGCAGGTGATCGCCGACGAGCAGTGTTTCCATCATGGATTCCGAAGGAATTTTGAAAGCCTGAACCACAAATGTGCGGATTACCATGGCGAGAATGAGCGCCACAAGAAGGGCTTCGCCGTATTCTCGCCAGAGGGGTTTTGATTTTTTTTGCGACAGGTTGAATGGCATGTATAGTTCCTTTTGTCAGTTCTCTGGCAATCGCAACACCGGGTGTGCATGGTAAATTTGTGACGATTGCGTCGACTGCGCACGCGGATGGCGCAAAAGCAGCAGCAGTATGCCGCGATGCGCCGGTAAAGGCAAGCTGCGGAAATTTTTACGCGAGGTCCTTCGCTCTGCGGCACTCACCTCGTGTGAGCGCCGCCGCCGCGGCTTCCCACGCCTACGCCGACAGCTGTCTGACCTCTGGCCTGGACATCAATATGATTGGCACAGCCGGTGGTCAATATGGCCGCAAGGCACAGGCATAGGACAAAAAAACGTGGCGTGGCGCGATGCTGTTGAAAAATGGCTGTGCGCTTGTTACGAAGCATAGTTCAACCCTGCGGGTTTTCCTGTGAAATTTTTGCGCCGGGCGCCACGTCGCTGGTGACCCAGACATTGCCGCCGATCACAGCGCCGCGGCCTATTGTGATTCTGCCGAGTATGGTGGCCCCGGAGTAGACTGTGACGCTGTCTTCCAGTATCGGGTGTCTCGCTATGCCCTTTATCAGACTGCCGTCCGGATTTTTTGCAAAAAAATGCGCGCCCAACGTCACGCCCTGATACAAGCGGCAGCTGCGTCCCAGTATGCAGGTTTCCCCGATAACAACGCCCGTGCCGTGGTCAATAAAAAAGTCTTCGCCGATCGTCGCGCCGGGGTGTATGTCAATGCCCGTGTGCGCATGGGCTATTTCGGAAATTATGCGTGGTATCACCGGCACGCTGAGTTTGTGGAGCGCGTGGGCAATGCGGTGGTGCAGCATGGCGCGCATGGAGGGGTAGCAGAAAATGGTTTCCCCTGGGCTTGTGGCGGCGGGGTCGCCTTCATAGGCGGCCTTGGCGTCGCCTGCCAGCAGCCTGCGGATTTCGGGCAACATATCCATAAACGCCATTGCCGCATTTTTACTTGCTGATTCGCGGGCCGCGCAGGACAGGGTGTGCTTTTCACAAACAAAGCAGAACCCGCGCAGAATCTGTTCGCTCAACTTGTGGTAGATAGAGTTCAGGTTGGCGGCAAGGTGGCAGCGCATGGATTCGCGCCGTACGCGGGCCTGACCGAAATAGCCGGGGAATATGGCGGCGCAGAGCCTGTCCAGGATTTCCCTGAGTTCGTCAATAGAGGGCATGGCGGCGCCTTCCGCCGGGTTGTGCCACACCTCGTTGAGCGATGACGGGTGACACAGGCGCTCCACAATGTTGTCCAGCTGCGGCATGCATGCGGTTTGCAGGTCGTTGGTGTTCATTGGAAATAATCCTGTTTGTTTTTTACTCCGTCATGCCGTGGGCAAAAAGTGCTGTTGAGCTGTGACGCGGGCGTTGCGGGATACAGGGTGCATCGTTTCTCCGGCTGCAGGTCAGGCAAGCGGCGCCATGCCCAGACCTGTTTCCACCGGCAGACCGCACATCAGGTTCGCGTTGGCAATCGCCTGTCCCGAGGCGCCGCGGCAAAGATTGTCAATAGCCGAGAGTATGATCAGCCGCCCGGTGCGCGGATCAGTCACCACGGCAATGTCACAGAACATGCCGCCGCGCACATAGCGCGTTTCCGGCAGGCTGCCCTGGGGCAGCACGCGAACCCAGCGGCTGTCCTTCCATGTCCGGCAAAAGGCCGTGTACACGCTGTCGGGCTGTATGCGCGGATTTTTGAGTTTTGTATATATTGTGGAGAATATGCCCCTGTTCATGGGCAAAATGTGCGCATTGAAAGAAAGCTGCACTTTGCGGCCGGCAAGGCCTGAGATTTCCTGTTCTATTTCAGGGGTATGGCGGTGTCTCGGGATGCTGTAGGCGCGAAAGGTATCTGACACCTCGCAGAAGAGCGTCTGCACGGCGGCTTTGCGCCCCGCGCCGGTGGCGCCGGATTTGGCGTCAATAACAATGTCGTCGGTATGAATCAGGTCATGGCGGCATGCCGCGCAAATGCCCAGAATGACGGAAGTCGGGTAGCAACCGGGGTTGGCGACAAGCCGTGCGCCGGCAATTCTTTCGGCGTAAAGCTCGGGGATGCCGTAGACAGCTTCGTCCAGCAGATTTTTCTCAGTGTGGTTGTGGCTGTACCATTCTTCATAGGTTTGCGCGTTGTGCAGGCGAAAATCCGCTGAAAAATCCACCACCTTGACGCCGTGTTCCAGCAGCAGCGCGGCCATGCCCATGGCCGTTCCAGCGGGTACGGCCAGAAAAACAAGATCACAGATTTCAGCGGCATTGCGGGGGGCAAAGACGCTGATTTCAACATCCGCGCCGGGGAGTTTTTCCAGAAAAGGATAAAATTCGCCCAGACGCTTGCCCGCCTTAGCCCGTGAACAGGCCATGACAAGCTGCATGGCGGGATGCGCGACCAGAAGCCGCGCCAGTTCCATTCCGGCGTAACCGGTAATGCCCACAAGTCCCACACGGCACGTTTTCATGAGCGGCATCCGCCTGCGGGAGAGCATTTTTCGCCGTTCTCTCCGCATTTGAGCACATATTTCATGTGCAGTTCATACAAAATGCCGTCAATCAGGCGGCGTTCCTGACCATCAAGACAGCCTCGCGTTTTTTGGGCCAGCATTTCGAGTACGTCAATGCTGTGCCGGGCCAGCAGCAGATTTTGTTCCGTGCGGCCGCTTTCGGGGAACGGCACTTCCCCGAGCTGCGCCAGAGCAGTGGAGCCCAGAGACAGAATAAAGGTGGAAAATGTGACTTCAGGCAGAGGAGGTTGCCCGGCAGAGCGGCCGTCGCTGTTGTTGTGGTCCATGTGTTCGCCTTCCTGTTGAGGATGGTCTGTGTTTTATGCTACAACAAGAACGCCGCGGCAGGGGCTGTGCTTAACTGTGCGTCAGCGGGATCGGCTCGCCGGGTTTGACGGCGAGCGCCGCGCGCCAGGCGGCCAGAGCCTGCTCCAGAAAGTCGCGTGCGCCGCAACAGCCGCCCGCCTCCACAATGCCGCAGTTCAGGGCGTATAGCCCTGCCGTCACGTCGGCCCAGTCCACCCAGCCCATGTGGCCGATACGCACAATGCGGCCCTTGAGGTGGTCCTGTCCGCCTGCCATAATCACACTATATTTTTCGGCGGCAACGCGCAGCACAAGATTTCCGTCCACGCCTTCGGGCAGCAGCGCGCTGGTAATGCCCCAGGCGAAATTTTCCGGCGCGAACAGGTCAAGGCCCATGGCGCTCACGCCGGATCGCGTGAGCATGGTCAAGGCCCATTGTTTTCTATACACAGCATCAAGGCCGTTTTCAAGCAGTATGGACAGGCTTTCATCAAGGCCAACAATCAGGTTGACCGACGAGGTGAAGAGAGTCTGGCCTTTTTCCAGGCAGGCTTTTTCTTTGACAGGATTGAAATAATAACAGCCGGGCGTTACATTTTTCGTTTTTTTCCAGGCCCTGGGAGAGAGTGCCAGAAGCGCCAGACCCGGCGGCAGCAGCAGACCTTTTTGCGAGCCGGTGAGCAGGCAGTCAATACCCCATTCGTCCATAGGACAGGGCGAAAGCCCCACAGCGGAAATGCCGTCCACCACCAGCAGCATGTCACGTGCGCGGGTTATTTCGGCCATTTCCCGCACGGGATGGAGCACGCCTGTAGAAGTTTCGGAAAGCTGGACAAGCACACCGGCGATGGCCGGGTCGGTCGCCAGCGCTGTTGCCACGTCCGCCGCCTGCACGGCACGACCCCACGGCGCGGAAAGGCGCACGACGCCAAGACCGCGTGAAGCGGCGATCTGCTCCCAGCGCCGGCCGAATTTGCCCGCTTCCGCAACCAGCACTTTTTCGCCCGGTTGAAAAAGGCTGTAGACAGCGGCCGTCATGGCCCCGGTGCCGGAACAGGAAAGCGGCAACACAGGCCCCTGCGTGCCGAAAAGCAGGCGCAGGCGCTCCAGTACGCGGCGCAAGATTGCGGCGAATTCGTTTTTGCGATGGTGCAGCATGTCTTTGGCCAGAGCAAGACGCACGCGTTCTGGCAAAGGCGTGGGACCCGGAGTGAGCAGGCGTATTTTGTCAAGCATTCTGTGACTCCCTGCTGGTTGAAGAGTGAGAGCAGAATGTTCCATCTATCAGTCAATCCTGTGGTGGCACCCTATGCTTGCGGTATTGCGCATGGCTGCCTGGGTGATCACATAGGCTGTCTGTGAACCGTGGAAAAGGTCTACCAGACGTCGCGAGATGCGGGTATATTTGTAAAAATCGTGGATATGCCGCACGAGGTCGCGCATGTCTTCAAAAGCTCGGCGCAAGCGCGCGTTTGTGCGTGCGATTCCCACATAATTCCACATGGTGTTGCGAATGTTGGTCCAGTCTTGAGCTACCAGAGCCGGGTCATCCCGGCGTTCGTCGCCCCCATGCCGCCAGTCCGGAATGGACGATGCAAGCCGTTTTGGCAAGGAATCGCCGCTGTTGACGCGTTTGGACAAATCCTGCCCGCAACTCACGCCCCAGACCAGCGCTTCCAGAAGGGAAGAGCTGGCAAGCCGGTTGGCCCCGTGCAGGCCGGTACATGCGCATTCGCCGATGGCGTAGAGCCCGCGCATGGAGGTGCGGCCGCGTGTGTCGGCCAGGACGCCGCCGCAGAAATAGTGCGCGGCGGGTACCACGGGTATGGGTTCATTGCGGATGTCCAGCCCCGCGTCGCTGCATGTTTTGAACACCGTGGGAAAGCTGGAGGGCAGGTCCTTGTTGATGCAGCTCGCGTCAAGGAACAGACAGGGCGCTCCGTTGTGCAGCATTTCCTCCATCATTGCTATCGCCACAATATCGCGCGGGGCAAGATCGCCGCGGTTGTCATAACGGCGCATGAAGGGGCGGCCTTTCAGGTCCAGCAGGCGCGCGCCTTCGCCGCGCATGGCTTCTGTTACCAGTGGGCGGCGGTTGCTGCGTTCTTCATACAGTGCAGTCGGATGAAACTGTACAAATTCCAGATTTGCCAGACTGACCCCTGCGCGAAAGGCAATGGATATGCCTGCGCCGACACAGCCGGGGGCGTTTGTGGAGTGCAGAAAAACCTGCCCCACACCGCCGGTGGCGAGTACGGTAAAGTCGGCCAGCACAGTTTCCGGTTCGCCGTTTTCTTCATTGAGCACATAGGCCCCAAGGCAGCGGTTGGCAACGTCATAGCGATATTGTGAATTTTTGGCGTGGTGGTGAGTTGTCAACAGGTCGATGACCGGGCGTTTGTGCAGCCGTGTTATGCGCGGGTGGGTCAGAACAGCGGCTGTGAGCCCTTCCATGATGGCCTGGCCGGAGAAGTCGGCCCTGTGCAGAATGCGCGGGGAACAGTGGCCTCCTTCGCGCGTCAGGCTGAAGCTGCCGTCCGTATTACGGTCAAATTGCACTCCTGCGCGCAGCAGCAGCATTGTGTCGATACAGGTGGGGCCTTGGCGGCACAGATGCCGCACCGCCTTGCGTGAGTTGACATAATGCCCGGCAACAAGAATGTCTTTTTCTAGCGCACGCGCGTCGTCTGCCTGCGGCTGCCCGGCTGTTGAGGCGGCGCGGTAGATAATGCCGCCCTGGGCCAGCTCGGAATTGCCGTCGGTCAGTTGTTCACCGGCATTGAGCAGCAGCACGTCGCAACCTGCGTCAGCCAGTGTCAGTGCAGCGGAACAGCCGGCTACACCTGAACCTATGATAAGGACAACGGCATGGCGTCTGGTTGTATTCACGGGAGTTTCCTTGTCCATAGTCTTCCGGAGACGGCTGTCTGTCGGAATATATTATTTTTGTTATGTTGACCATCGTCAAGTCTAGCCGAAAGTTCTTTCCCCGTCATCTTTGTCGTTCCCCTGCCGACAGAAGCGCCGCACATATGTGTTGTTTGTTGCAGCATTGCGGCGATGCGGGCGTTCAGACGCCACGAGCGTCATGCTGAAATCCGCGGCGGCTGCCGAATGTGTAAGCCGCCCTACAGAGATGAAGTCCGGTCTGCGCGGTTTGATAAGGGCCAGTGCGCGAATGTTTTCAATGGTGACGCCGCCGCTGACTTCGGTTTCAATGGTCTCCGGCACGAGAGCGAGAGCTTGGGGCAGGAGCTCGCCCGGCATGTTGTCCATCATGATGCGTTGCGCCCGCGCCGCTACAGCTTCGCGCACGTGTTCCAGCGTGCGGCACTCCACTTCCACGGGCGGGCAGGGGCTGTAGCGCGCGCGCAACAGGGCGACGGCCTGTGTGATGGAGCCTGCCGCGTCAATGTGATTGTCTTTGAGCATGAGCATCTCGGCGAGGTTTTTGCGGTGGTTCACGCCGCCGCCGGCCTGTACCGCGTATTTTTCCGGCCAGCGCAGTCCCGGTGTGGTTTTGCGCGTGTCCAGCAGGCGTGTTCCTGTGCCGTCAAGTTCGCGTACAAAACGGGCCGTCAGATTTGCAATGCCCGAAAGGCGTGAAATGTAATTGAGGATTACCCTCTCGGCCCTGAGCATGTTTGTTGCCGGTGCGGTGATGTGGGCCACGCGCGTCATGGCCGGCACGCGTGAACCCTCGGGTGCAAGTGCCCGCCACCGGAAAGACGCGCCAAGGCGTTTGAACACAGCGCCGATGACCGGCAGGCCGACAAGCAGGCTGTCTTCTTTGGCGTGTATGACTGTGTGCAGGCGCGTATCGGCGGGGAAAAGGGCTTCAGCCGTCAGATCCGGGCCGTCTTCAGCAAGCGCCAGATCAATGCTTTGCCAAAGCAGGGTTTTCCCTTCAGGAGAAAAAAAGGAGGCCCAAGGCGTGAACATTGCTCTTGTCCCTGCAATATGCGTATGGTAAATATTGTTCCGGCTTTGTCATGGCCTGCGAAATATAGTAGGATGCTCTTTGGCTTTCGTCAACATATTTAGATTATTGAAACATATTTCACATTCACGGCTTTCCCCCTTCCCATCTTCCAGGCAGCAAGGTGATGCGTATGAACCACGATCGCGCTGATACTGACCGTGCGGCAAGATCCGTGAATGCGGCGGGCGCGCCGGACACGTGGCAACATCATAAAATCAGCATGCCTGAAGCCTGCACCGGCGATGGCAGGGGGTTGGAGTTTGCCCATCCCGCGGACATGGCCGACCATCTGGAACATCTGAGTCTGGAAAAGCAGATTTGCGCTCTGCGCCGGATGCCCACGGAAGATGCGGCGGGGGCTCTAGCGGAGTTGGACGGCAATGTTGCCGTGGATGTGTTGGAAAATCTGGATGTCGATGTTGCCGCGCAGATTATCGCTGAAATGGCGCCGGACGACGCGGCAGACGTGCTGGACGATCTGGACGAGGGCCACCGGGACGAGCTGTTGGGAAGGCTCACCCGGGAAAACTCCGAAGAGTTGCGCAATCTGCTCAATTTTGACCCGGATTCAGCGGCTGGGGCCATGAATACAGAAGTAATCCTGCTGGGAAAAACTCTCACTGTGGATGAAGCCATTGCGCATATACGCAGCGAGATGGAAGACAAGGAAAGTCCCTATTACGGTTATGTGGTGGACCACAGGGATGTGCTCGTCGGCGTGCTTTCCGTGCGGGATTTAATGCTGGCAAAGCCCGGCACCATTGTGGGCGACGCCGTGGCGGAGCAGGCCGTGATAAGCGTGTTGTACGACGCGGACAGACGCGAGGCGGCCGGCCTGCTTTCACATTACAATTTTCTGGCTTTGCCGGTGGTGGACTATGACGGGCACATCATGGGCGTTGTCACCTATGACGATATCATGGATATTATGCACGAAGAGGCAAGCGCGGATATGCTCGGCATGGTGGGCGCCGACCCGGAAGAAAGTGTGGACACGCCTTGGCGCGAGAGCGTGCGCGGCAGACTGCCCTGGCTTTTGATCAATCTTGTTAATTCCGCGCTTTCAGCTTCTGTGGTGTATATGTTTGAGGGCACAATCGCCCAGATGGCCATGCTGGCCGTGCTCATGCCCATGGTTGCCAATCAGGCGGGCAATACCGGCCAGCAGGCTTTGGCCGTGATGATACGTCAGCTTGCCACAGATCGCTTTGATCACAAAAAAGCCTGGCTGGCCGTGCTGCGCGAGGCAAAAATAGGCTTTGTCACAGGCTTGTTTATGGCGGTCACGACGTTTTTCGGGGCCTGGTGTTTTACAAAAAACATGATTGTGGGTGGGGTTATGGCCGGTTCGCTTTTGTGCGACATGATGCTCGGCGCCGTGGCCGGCGGATCAATTCCTTTGATCTTCCGGGCTGTCGGGCGGGATCCTGCCCACGCTTCAAGCATTTTTTTAACCACCATTACTGACGGTGCCGGTTTTTTTATCTTTCTGGGGCTCGCCACAGTGTTTATTTTTTGACGTCGATTTGCGGATGGCGACTTGTTTTTATCCCGGTCTCCGCCCGGCAATACTGAACCTCCGGCCGGCGCATGCTTTTTTTTGCGGGCAGGGGAGTTTTCTATTCCGGCCATGACGAAAAGGCACGGGAAGTAGCCGTCATGCATGAGGAAAAGAGGGGTCATTTTTAGAATTTTTTCTTCACCTTCTTCAAGGCGTTTGTTTCGTCGCTCGCTTTGGACTTTGTTGCCACTTGTATCGGGTTTTCTAGGCGCTGGGCGGTTAAAGAGCTTGGAGAGCAGGGCAAAATCTGATTGGATGGTGTTGCCGCTTCTGTTTATCGCGAGGAATTCGGTTCCACCCGGTTGCTGCGCACGAAATCGCGCAGCGCGTTGCGCAAAAATTCCAAGATGGAGCGGTAGAATTTTTCTTCACGCAGAATATCATCGACATCTTGAAGCATCCAGACGAAGTGTCCCTGATGGTGGATTTGCACAAAGTTGTTAAACTCCTCGGGCAGATTCAGAGCTTTCACGGCTGCTTCGCCCATCACCATAACGCCGCGTGCGCCGAGTTTGTCCACGCCGGACCAGAAAACGTCGGGATTTGCTGTAAAGCCGGCTCCTGACAGGGGAGAAGGGGGGAAGGCCGATGTCTCCGTATCTGTGGGCAGGCATGACGGCCAGAAGGTGTGGGTGCCCGCCGGATGGGCCAGATCAGTAAGCAGTCGTTGAAAAAATGCCCGACGGGCCGCGTTTGGCGTCAGGCACACATCCCGTCCCAACTCCCAGTATGTCCAGACAATATTCCCCGGCCTCGTCGCCGCAAGGCGTTTTTGCCACTCTTCGGGCCATGCGTTTTGCGGCAGGGGCCGCCGGTCAGGCGGCTGCGCTGTTTGAAGGCCGTTTTGCCCTTCCGGGTTTTGATTCGGCGCGCAGGGGTATCGTTTTTTTTTGCCGTGTTCCCCCCGTTGCGATGTCGATTTCGGCTGCGATGCGCCGCGCAAGCTGCGTGCGGACACCCCCGGAGGCAGCAAAAGGAGGTTCAGGCCTTTTCCCCGCCAGACGACGCCCTGAAGATTTATATCCGCAAAAGCCATGAGCACAAATCCCAGGCCACGTCGGCCTTGCTTTGTTCAGGCCAGATGACCTCATGGCCATGCGCGTCAATAACGGCCATTCTGTTGGTGTGCGAACCAAAGCCGCTGCCCTGCGCGTTGATGCGGTTGGCGGCCAGCAGATCTGCATTTTTGCGCAGGCGTTTTTCCCGCGTGAGCGGCAGCAGGCTTTCCATATCCGGCGTGCTTTCCGCAGCGAATCCAAGCAGTTTTTGATCCGGCCGGCGATGGGCGGCGAGTGTTTGCAGAATATCCGGATTGGGGCAAAATTCAATGCTGAAGCCTTGCGGCGTTTCCGATTTTTTGAATTTGTCCGGGCCGAGGGATTTTGGAAAAAAGTCGGCCACTGCCGCCACAAACATGCCCATGTCCATCTGCGGCCAGCTGTCCCGCGCTGCTGCGAACATTTCTCTTGCGCTGCCGACGTTGATTCTGACAATGCCCGGCGGCAGCCATATCGCTTCTCCCGGCCCGCAGACGGCCGTCACCTCCGCGCCGCGCAGCCATGCGCAAACGGCCATTGCCGTGCCCATGCGTCCGCTTGACGGATTTGACCAGAAGCGTGCGCCGTCCCAAGGTTCGCGGGTGGGGCCCAGCGTGACCAGCACCTTGCGTCCGGCCATGTCCTGCGGAGCCAGAGCGCGCAGTACGGCCAGAAAAATATCCGACAGATCAGCGAGTCTGCCCTGTCCTTCATTGCCGCAGGCCGTATCGCCGCAGGCCGGTTCAATAATTACGATGCCGCGTTCCTGCAGCAGGGCGGCATTGGCGCGCGTTGCCCTGTGCGCCCACATGCGCGGGTTCATGGCCGGTGCTATGATGAGTGTTTTGTCAAACGCAAGAGCCTGGGCGGAGAGCATGTCTGAGGCCGCGCCGTGGACGAGCCTTGAGAGCGCGTCCGCCGAGGCGGGAGCAATAACATACGCTTCGGCGCTTTGACCCGGCTCAAGATGAGCGAAAATATTGTCGCCGGGCGAGAACATGCCCTGATATACCGGCATTGCCCCGAGCGATTCAAAGAGCAGCGGCGCGACAAAACGTTGCGCTGCCGCTGTCAGCGTGACGGACACGTGGATGCCGAGCTTGTGCCAGGCCCGCAATAGATCAGCAGCTTTATAGCAGGCGACTGAACCGCACACGCCGAGGTGCAGGCGGTGATTGACAAAGCGTGTGCTTGCATTAAAGGTAGTGTCAATGGGGGTCATAGATTTCTTTCCTGAATCCCTGATCCGTTCTTTTCGCCCCAGTGTTCAGTTGCGCCGGGGGACGGAGGATAGCTGTCTGGGTTGCCGGCCGGCCATGTTTCGCCGGGCGGTTCTGTATGCGGGCCGTTTTCTCCCGGCAGATTCAGTGCGGCGCCGTCCTGCAGACGGCCGCCTGTCCATATTTCCAGAATTGTCATGACCGTCTGGCGGCGAAAAACCAGGATGGTCAGCGCGTTTGCCTTGTCATAGAGATAAACGGAGCGGTCGCCTTTGCGCAACGCGAGGCGCATTTGCCAGCCCTGCGCCGACAGCGAGGAGTACAGGCTTTGCGCCGCCTGCGCCGGATCCACGTCTCCCCGCAAGGTCTCAAGCCCTTCGCGTCCTCCGTAGGCGCCGGAGGTTTGATAGCCGTGCGAGGGGTAACGTTCCATGCCAGGGGGCAGCGTGACATCCAGAAGACGACTTGTGGCTGCCTCCGAGCCGCCGGTGAACGGATCATTGGAGAAGAGATTGCCGATGCCGAGGTCGGTGCAGCCCTGCACGGCGGCAACGGTCAATCCGAGAACAAGGGCGGCAAGCACGCGCATGGCTGCACTCCTTTACGGTTTGTCCCGGTTTTTTGGCCGTGCGCCGTCAGGCCCCGGCGTGTTTGCCCGAAACGCAAGGCCGGCGCACCGATGCCGCGTTCTCCGGCCGCGGTTTTGACGGCCTCCGCTTCAGCCCGCGCATACCGCGTGTCTTCAAGAATATAGGCCTTGGCAGCGAGTTGTGCGTCTCCGATGTCAAGAAAAGCCGGTTCACGGGGCTGCACGCGGCGTTCAAGACACTGGCGCCGCAGGCCCAGACTGTGCGTATGGCGCAACACGGCGCGACTGACCGCGTCTTCGTCTTCAGGGCGGCAGAGCATGCGCATAAGCCCTGCCGGACGATTTTTTTTGCCTGTGCCGGGCAGCCAGAGCACATCCAGCACTTCGGGCAGCGCGGACAAGGCTTCCAGAGCGAGTCCCAGTTCCTCGCCCGTCAGGTGATCCAGATGCGTTTCAAGCTGCAGCACAAATTCAAAGCCTCCACGGGTGTGGGAAACCTGTGCCTGAACGGCTTCCGTCAGCCAAATGCGCAGCCCGGCTGGCGCCGGACGGGAGCCGTAGCCTGTGCCCATGGCGCGCACAATGCCGCAGGGGCCGTCGGCAAAACCGTCAGCAAGTGTGTGGACAAGAGCCGCGCCCGTTGGCGTAACCAGTTCTTCGCGGTCCGGCACAGGGCGTACAGGCTTGCCGCGGAATAAAAAAGCCGTGGCCGGAGCGGGCAACGGCAGCAGCCCGTGCGCACACTCGACTGTGCCGGAAAACCAGGGCAGAGGCGAGGCTGTAATCCGCTCTGCCCCGAGCTGCTCCAGCGCCCAGCACACGCCGGCAATGTCCACCAGCGTGTCAACGGCACCCACTTCATGAAAATGCACCTGCTCCGGAGGAATTTGATGTGCATGCGCTTCAGCCTGCGTCAGCGCCTCAAGCACGGCAAGCGCGCGGTCGCGCGCGGTCGCGCTGACGGCGAGGCGGTTAAAGACAGCCGCGATATCGGCCGGGTGTCGCAACGGTTGCACATCGTCCCAACTGACGTCCGCCAGTCGGCCCAAGCCGCCGGCGCGCAATTCCGCGCGGGTTTCAATGCGGCAGCGTATTCCGGCTTCGGCAAGGATGGCAACAAAGGGCGCCATCTCCACGCCGAGATGGTTTAAGGCGGCCAGCGTCATGTCTCCGCTGATGCCGCGTCCGCAATCCAGATACAAATCCATGGGGATTCCTCAATCTTTTTGCCGGCGGCATTGTGCCGGCGCGGTCTTTTGGTGTACAGGTCACTCACGCAGGATACAACACTCCTTAAAATCGGTAAACTGCTGCTGGACCACAATATCCGTCGTCTGCCTGTACCGGATGAGAAAACTTGAAAACGCGGTTATGAAAATTTTTCTCTCGCAATTCTTCCCGGATGTTTTCCACAGAATTTAACTCAGGGGAATATGGGGCGGCAGAAATTTAATATTCTCTGGAAATTTTAAACCGTATTTTCAGGAGGTAGAGCCGCGGACGTTTTGACCGCAGCAGGCGGTAACGTAAAATTTCCTCTCATTGCGTCGATATCCCTGCCTTTCGCGTCGAGCCTTTCCGCGTGATTTTTCCATAATTCTCTGAGGTCTTCTGTGGTGTCGCTCCCACATAATTGGAGCAGCACGGCAATTTCAGAATAGCTGTGAACATTGCCGTCGTTGTCGCGTGCCTCAAGCAGCGTCATGGCTGAGGCAAAGGGAATGCGACCGCCCTGCGGGTCGCGGTCAAAACGATCCAGAACAAGAGCGTGACGGTCTTGCGGGAGCTGAATCAGCCGGGATTCAGGAACTCGGATGCCGCAGCGTTTGGCCATGTCCAGCGAAACTTTTTCCCAGAGGGAGACACCACAGGATCGGTGGCTTGTGGAAATTTTACGACAAAAAATTTTCCGTTGACGTCACAGAGGGAGGCCTTGGGACGCGAACCTCCCAGTGAAGCGCCCGACGCGACGATATCCCAGATATCGTTGTCGGACAGTTCTCTTCCTGCCTGAATATCCTGTAACAGCGCATAAAATGTACCTGCCCAATGGTGTGCCGAGGCCAAGCGCCCAGAAAACTGCGGCGACGTTGCTGACGGCAATGCCCGCCATGCCCTTCTCAATCTTGTAGAGTGTGATAACGCTTATGCCGGCGCGTTCAGCTATAACGACAAGCTGCAGACGCCGGCGCAACCTGGCAATCTTGATGCCTTGTCTCATTTCCCGCAGTGATTTTTCCAAAACAACATTTTTTCGCATAACACTTTTAATATCTTAAATAAGCATATAAGAGATATTATTCTATCGTTTGTGTAACGGCAAGCGGAATAGTATTACGCGTGAGCTTGTTATGATGACTAACCGGCAAGCCGCGCCATATCTTCCAAAGTTGGACTTGTCCATATGGCGCGCCGGTACGCATGAGCCAAACACAGTATTTATAATGAGCCGATTATCTTGTGTAATGCCGCCAGGTTCCTTTTTGGCCGAGCAAATGTGGTTCAAACTTCTCCCAAACGTTAAGAATCTCGCTGTTGGTTGATCTGCAAGCGCAGTACTCCAGAAAAATCGAATCCGGACAACCTCGTGATACACCATCCAGAGTCTAATTGCTGAAATTTCGAGCATTATTTTCAAGCCGGTTACCCTTGATCCCAGGCTTTCTCCATTTCAACATGCCTGACTCATCGGGAATATGTCAGTTGCTGTCTCGCCCGCCGCCGGCACTGCGTGAAAGATCTGGTTGTTTTTTTGCACAATCTGCCGTAGAATTACAGGCAGCTTTTCAACGGTGATATTCTTGCAATTGCTTTTCTTATGGAGGAAAT
The DNA here is from genome assembly GCF_002355955.1 of Candidatus Desulfovibrio trichonymphae. Taxonomy (NCBI): domain Bacteria; kingdom Pseudomonadati; phylum Thermodesulfobacteriota; class Desulfovibrionia; order Desulfovibrionales; family Desulfovibrionaceae; genus Desulfovibrio; species Candidatus Desulfovibrio trichonymphae. Next base: position 326,994 of record NZ_AP017368.1, read on the forward strand.
GTATGAATGTTCTTCTTGTCAACGGCAGCCCTCATCCAAATGGCTGTACATTTACAGCGCTTTCCACTGTGGCTGAACAGCTTGGGAAAAACGGTCTGACAACCAGAATGCTGCAATTGGGCACAAAGCCGGTGCGCGGGTGTATTGCCTGCGGCAAATGCGCGAAAAGCGGCCATTGCGTTTTTGATGATGACATCGTCAACGAGGCCGTCGATCTGCTTCGAGCAGCGGATGGGCTTGTGGTGGGGTCGCCGGTGTACTATGCCGGGCCGGATGCTTCTGTCTGCGCTCTGCTGGAGCGTATGTTCTTTATGAAAGCGGCGCCGTATGCTTTCAAGCCCGCCGCGGCCGTGGTCAGTTGCCGCCGTGGCGGGGCCAGCGCCTCTTTTGACAGGCTGAACAAATATTTTACCATTGCGCGCATGCCCGTGGTTTCTTCCCAATACTGGAATTCTGTACACGGCAATACGTCGGATGAGGTGCGTCAGGACAGGGAAGGCTTGCAGACCATGCGCACGCTGGGCGACAATATGGCCTGGCTTGTCAAGTGTATAGCGGCAGGCAGGGCGGCCGGCATAAATGCGCCGAAACCGGAGCCTTGGGAAGTGACCAACTTTATCCGTTAGAGAGCTTGACGCTCAGCTTAACCTTTCCTGATTTATCAGGCACAAGTATAGCGCATTATAATAGCCATATATTTTGCGCAGATGTTAGGTATACCAAACACGCGGCGGATGATGAAATTGCCGTTCCGTGGGCATTAAGGCATGCAGTTCCCATGAAATTGCGCATTTTTAAAGTCCAGGCGTCGCGTGGCGCTCCGCTAGCTGAGATTGACGCCGTCGCGGGAGAAAAACTTTCCCACGCGGTTTGGCTTTCCGGGCGGATTCCGCCGTTGCCGCTTTGCGGCGGGCTTGGGCATTGCGGCCGATGCCGCGTGCGTTTTGTAGGGGCTGCACCTCTGCCGTTGCCGGAGGAAGAAGTCGTTTTTTCCCGGGAGGATCTGGCTTCTGGTTGGAGGCTGGCCTGCCGTCGTCAGGTTTATGAAGGCAACGGGCGCGCGTCGCTTGATCTGGAACTCCCGCGGGACGTTTTTGTGGCCTTGCACTGCCCTGGTCCCACTTCTGTAAAATCTGTTGCCGACGCAGGGTCTGAACTGGTGCTGGCCGTGGATTTGGGAACCACCTCCGTGCATTGGCGCGCTCTGGTCGCAACGGGCAGAGAACGCGGCGCGATTGCAGCGCAGGGGAGTTTTCTGAATCCGCAGGCAGGCGCCGGGGCTGACGTCATGTCGCGTTTGGCCGTCGCTGTGCGGCCGGAGGGCCGCAAGCGCCTGAGCGATCTCGTCCGTGAGCGGCTGCGTCTTGTCGTTGCGTCCGCGCCCGGGCCGGTTGTCCGAATGTGCCTTGCGGCTAACACGGCCATGACCGATATTTTTCTGGACCGCGACGTCGCCGGACTGTGCGCGGCGCCTTATTACACGAGTCATGCCGGTCATGAGCTTGTACGTCTGTCGGAGTTGCCGCCTGTCTATATCCCTCCGCTGCCTGCGCCGTTTGTCGGCGGCGATGTCAGCGCCGGGCTGGCGGCCCTGCTGCATTGTAAAACGCCGCGGCCTTTTGTGCTGGCGGATCTGGGAACAAACGGCGAACTGGCTCTTGTTACAGGGCGGGGGGAAGTGCTGCTGACAAGCGTCCCCCTGGGACCGGCACTGGAGGGCACAGGCATGGAATGCGGCCGGCTTGCCGGACCGGACGCGGCAACACGCTTCAGCCTCACTCCATCCGGCTTGACGGCGGTCGCGCCCGGCGGGACGGCGCAGGCGCGCGGGATCAGCGCTACCGGCTATATTTCTCTTGCCGCGGCGTTGTACAAATTGCGTTTGCTGGACGCTTTCGGCCGTTTCGCCGATTCCGTGTCTCTGAACGGCTGCGCATTGCCCATTGCGCACACTGTGGCCGCCGGTTTTGTGCAATGGAGCGGGCAGACGCGTCTGAACCTCCCCAACGGGCTTTGGCTGTCCGCGGCTGATGTGGAGAAATTGCTCAAGGTTAAAGCCGCTTTTGAACTGGCCCTGTCAAGGCTGCTGGACGCAGCAGCTTTGTCGCACAAGGATGTGGCGCGGATATGTCTGGCCGGCGCGCTGGGCGAACATGTCAATCCTGAAGATATGGCAATACTTGGTTTTGTGCCCGCATGTCAGGCCTCGCGCATCCGGGCTGCGGGCAATGTATCACTGGATGGAGCGGCACTTCTGGCTCTGCGGCCCCAAAAAAGCTTAGGTCTGGCCTGTCTGTGCGGGCGGGCCCGCCTTCTCTCGTTGGTTGAGGAGGCGGACTTTCAGCGTGAATACTTTTGCCGTATGCGTTTTGGAGATTAAATGCCGGGCAGAACAGCACTACAAAAATCAGCGGCGCGTGTGCCGCTTTTCCCGCAGATGTCAACAGAGGCAGGCCGCGCTCTTGCGCTTCTGCCCGAGGCGCTGTCGCGCGTCCGGCCTCTGAATCTTTCTCACCGCAGGTCCCTGCCGGAAGACGCGGCATCTCTGTCGCGTCTGCTGACTGTTGAACGCGGGGAATTGCGCCGCCCTTATTGGAGTTCTCCGGCCTTTGTCAGCGCCTATCTTTATTATTTTCTACCCTGGAATTTGCTGCGCCTTGTTCCTCTGCTCACTGCCCTGCCTTTGCCTGATCCGCGCTGCGCCGCGCCGGCCGGAGGAGAAGTTCTGCTGCTGGACGTCGGTTCCGGTCCGTTGACGCTGCCTCTGGCCCTCTGGTTGGCGCGGCCGGAATGGGGCGATGCCCCTGTGCGGATTCTGGCGCTGGACAGCGCTTCGCAGCCGTTGGATCTGGGCAGGAAATTGTTCGCGGCACTGGGGGAAATGCTGGGACGGAAAATCTGGCCTGTGCTGACGGCGGCGAGCCCGGTAGAACAGCTGGCCCGGCGGGCGGCCCCGGCGTTCTCTGGCGGGCGGGTACGGCCCTGGCTGGTTACGGCGGCGAATGTGCTTAACGAATTGCATTGCGACCGATGCGCGTCAGACTTTGCACGGAGCGGGGATGGCGTCCCGTCACGGTATGGGGCGGAACGCTTTGAGAACTTGTTGGAGGTGCTGTCGCCGTTGTTGTCTTTACAACGCCGTGCCGAAGGTGCGGGCACGGCGACAGGCAGGTCGGACGCAGCCCCCGCGCTGCTGGTTGTGGAACCGGGAACGCGCCTTGGCGGCAAAACCCTCATGCGTCTGCGGGCGACGGCGCTTGCCGGCGGCTTTGCCGCGTTGGCGCCCTGTTCCCACAGCTCCGCCTGCCCTTTGTTGGCCGGAGACGGCGGGCGCACCTGGTGCCACTTTACCTTCGGCAGCGGCGGTGCGCCTGAATGGTTGCGCCGTCTGTCCGCGGCGGCGGGTCTGGACAAGAAGGCCTTGAGTCTTTCGGCCCTTCTCCTGCGACAGGCCAGCGGCCTGCGGCAGGAAGCGGGTTCCGCCGGCCGGGCAAGAGTGCTTTCCGCACCGTTCGCCGTGCCCGGCCTTGCGGGGCGGGCGCGTTACGCCTGTGCGGACGGGGGGCTTTTGCTGCTGGAGGACGCTGAAGGGCTTGCGTGCGGCGATTTGATTCATGCGCGGGTTTCGCCTGATGCGCCGCGTGACGCCAAAAGCCGTGCCCGGATTGTCCGCCGTGCATCGTTGCTGTATTGATTTATATTATATCTTTATGATAAAATTAAGGTTATCTTTCATGATTCCCATGCCTGAAAATCTGTCTCATCCGCAGCTGTCCGCCAACACCGAAGTGGTGTTGCAAAAACGCTATCTGCGCAAAACTCCGGAGGGATATCCCGACGAAAGTCCGCGTGAGCTCTTTTGGCGTGTTGCGTCTGCCGTCGCTGCGGAAGAAACCAGGTATGAAAAGTCTTCCTGCCGGTCGGACGCTCTCGCGCGCGAGTTCTACGATATGATGACAAGCTGGAAGTTCTTGCCCAATTCGCCGACACTGATGAACGCCGGAACGGATCTAGGCCAGCTTTCCGCATGTTTTGTGCTGCCTGTGGGTGATTCCATTGAGGAAATTTTTGACGCAGTGAAATACGCGGCCATGATACATAAATCCGGCGGCGGCACGGGTTTTTCGTTTTCGCGTCTGCGCCCCAAGGAAAGCCGTGTGGGTTCCACCGGCGGCGTGGCCTCGGGGCCGGTGTCTTTTTTGCGTATTTTCAACACCGCCACAGAGCAGATCAAACAGGGGGGGACACGCCGCGGCGCCAACATGGGCATTCTGCGCGTGGATCATCCTGACATTCTGGACTTTATTCGCGCCAAAGAAAAAGAGGGGGAATTTAATAACTTCAATCTTTCCGTCGGGCTGACGGAGGTATTCATGCAGGCTGTGGAAAGGGACGAACACTACGACCTGCGTGCACCCAATACCGGCGAAGTCACACAGCGCCTTCGCGCGCGGGATGTTTTTGAGCTGCTGACCAACAAAGCCTGGCAGTCGGGTGATCCGGGCATTGTTTTTCTGGATCGCATCAACCGCGACAATCCGACACCGGATCAAGGCGAGATCGAGTCCACCAATCCTTGCGGCGAGCAGCCGCTGTTGCCGTTTGAGGCCTGCAATCTGGGATCGGTCAATTTGGCCGGTTTTTATGCGCCGGGGCACAATGATGACGCCGACCCGGCCGCAAAGGGGGTAGACTGGGACGAACTCAGGCGCGTTGTGCATCTGGCCGTGCGCTTTTTGGACAATGTGATTGACGCTTCGCGTTTTCCGCTCAAAAACATTGATGAAACTGTGCGCAGAAACCGCAAGATCGGCCTTGGCGTTATGGGGTTTGCCGATCTGCTGTATCAGCTCGGCGTAGCGTACAATTCACAGAAGGGTATTGAACTGGCCGAGCGCCTCATGGGCTTTGTTCAGGAAGAAGGGCACAGGGCTTCAGCCGTTCTGGCGCGGGAACGCGGTCCCTTTCCCGCCTGGCCCTCTTCTGTTCACCGCAAAGGGAAAAAAGGCCCTTATCGCAACGCCACAGTCACCACCATTGCCCCTACAGGCACGCTTTCCATTATTGCCGGGTGTTCTTCCGGTGTGGAGCCGTTGTTTGCGCTCTGTTTCACGCGCAATATTCTGGACGGGGAACGCCTTGTGGAGGTCAATCCCTATTTTGAGGCGGCTCTTTCTGCCGAGGGCCTCTCCGGTCATGAAATTATGGACAGCGTTGTGGCCAGGGGGTCCATACAGGATATGGATTTTTTGCCGGCTGATCTGCGCAGAGTTTTTGTGACTGCCATGGATATTGAGCCTGTCTGGCATTTGCGTATGCAGGCTGCCTTTCAACGCCATACAGACAACGCCGTCTCAAAAACGGTGAACCTGCCTAACAGCGCAACAGAAAAAGATATTTACGATATTTACTGGCTTGCTTACAAAGAAGGCTGCAAGGGCGTCACAGTATACCGCGACGGCTGCAAGAGCGTTCAGGTGCTGGCCACGGGCGAGGGTCAGAAAAAAATGGACGGGGACGCGCACTCCGTCCGGCCTGTCTCTTCTGTGCGCAGGCGTCCGGACGTGGTGCAGGGCTTTACACAAAAGGTGCAGACAGGCCTGGGAGCCATGTATCTGACCGTCAATGAAGTGAACGGCGCGCCTTTCGAGATCTTTGCCACCATCGGAAAATCAGGGAGGTCCATCACCGCCAAGGCGGAAGCCATAGGCCGTCTCGTTTCCCTGGCGCTGCGTTCCGGCGTGCATGTGCGCGATGTGGTGGCGCAGATAAAGGACATAGGCGGAGAACACCCCGTGTTCAGGGGCAAGGGCCTGCTTTTGTCCATTCCCGATGCCATCGCCTGGGTACTTGAAAAGCGTTACCTCAAAGACGAACACTTGGGAGACATGAATAATCTGGAATCCCGACACTGCCCGGAATGTGGAGAGACACCTGTATTTCAGGAGGGTTGCCTCATTTGCCCGGCGTGCGGCTTTTCCCGTTGCGGGTGATGACAGGGCGGCGTCTGCATGAAATGGATCACCCATCAGGCAACGGCTGTGGCCGCCGCACTGGCGTTGTAGCTGCCGCCGGGCGGGCCTGCTGGCAGCCTGTGCCGGCGCTGCCTTGTCTGACGTTCTGGATCAGCGCATGGCGGGTCTGGCCGGTTCGGCGCGCGGACGACAGCAGACGTTCAACCGCATTCACCGGGGAACCACGCACTGGTTCGGCTGGTGGGCGGCTGTTTTTGCAGGCGCGTTGCTTTTGTCGTTGACGCCGGCGGCGCGGGCAGCGGCGACAGGTCTCGGCTTCGGCGGATTAAGCCATGTGATTCTGGACATGCTCACGCCGCAGGGCGTGCCCTTGCAGCCTTTTCCCCGCACGGGCCGTTTTTCTTTCAATCTCTGTTCCACCGGCAGCCTCGGCGAATATTGTTTTCTTGCGGGTGTTGTCGCCGCGACCTGGTTTTTTCTGGGCACAGACGTCTTGCGCGTGGTGCGGCGTCTGGGGCGGAGCGTTTTTTTTAGCGCGGTTGTCATTCAACTAGCGGAGATTTCACATGTGAACTGCCCTGAACACACCGCCGGATCGTTTCCCATACAGAAGACGGCGTGAACGCGCGGGACAGGGGCAGAAAGAGCAGGGCAAAGACGCAGCCGCCGGCTACCAGCGCCACGCAGGCCGCGCCGATGGGCGGAAGCGGCAGCTCCCGCAGACAGTATTCGGATATAAGCCAGGCCGCTGCCGCGCCCGGCAGAGCGCAGAAAAAGACCCGCAGCCCAAGGCCGCGGATCCCGGCAAAAGCACTTTTGCCGTGGCGATGAATCCATATCCCCACGAGCCAGAGCGTGTACAGGCTGACGCTTGCGCCGGAAAGCGCGGCTATGCCGGCCGCGCCCGCGGGAACAGCCCAGAAGTAGTAAACAGGCAGACATATCAGGGTGACGAGTGTGCCTGTGGCGGCAGGGGTGACAGTGTCGCCGTAAGCGTAGAAGCCCCGCACCAGCACCATGTAGACAATCCAGAACGGGGCCGGCGCCAGCATGAGCCGGGTCAACGGTGCTGCGGCCAGCGTTTCCTCCGCGCCGAAGCTCCCGCCCTGAAAGATGACGCATAAAACAGGCCAGGCGGACGCCGCCATCCAGAGCGCACAGGGGATGACAAGCGCCAGTCCGGCGCTCAGAGCTGTGCGTAGTGTCTGGTGAAAGCGTTTGTTTTCGCCCTGCGTCAGTAGACTCACGAGAAATGGGTAGGAAGCCACGGCGGCGGCCTGTCCCATGAGACCAACAGGAACCTGGGCGATGCGCCGCGCGTAATTGAGCAGGCTGACCGCGCCGTCACCGACCAGACTGCCGAAAACGCGCAGAAACTGTTCGTCCAGCATGATGACGGTCTGCCCCAGCATGAGCGGCAGGGCCGTGAGCAGAAATCTGCCCATGAGCGCGTGCCGCCAGATCGGTCGCAAACGCAGCCCGCCCGCTGCCGCAACGCGCAGGGGTAGGAAAAAAGTGCCCAGGGCAGCGCCGACAGTGACGCCGGCGCAATACCCTGTCATGCCCTGAACAGGAGCGACAACTGGCAGCAGCAGACCCGTGGCGATGATGCAGCCGTTATAGACCAGCGGCGCAAGCGCCGGTATGCTGAACTGCCGCCGCAGATAGAGCAGGGCAGTGAGGCAGGCGCCGCAGAGAAAAAATATCTGGGCAGGCAGAATAATTCTCATAAAGAAAGCCAGGCGTTGCCACTGGTCGGGGGCGAAGCCCGGAGCGGTCAACCGGGCCAGAGGTTCCGCCGCGAACATGCCGAATGCTGTGAGAAGGATTGAGCCGGCCAGCGTCCAACAGAAGACGCAGGAAAAAAAGCGCCAGGCGTCGTCCTCGTCCTCCGCAAATCTGCGGGAGAGCAGGGGGATGATGGTGATGGACATGAAGCCGCCAGCCAGCAGATAATTAATGATGTCCGGCACCACAAAGGCGGCAAAATACATATCCGCCTCGCCACTCGCGCCGAATTGCCAGGAAATAACTTTGTCCCGCACAAGGCCCATGAGCCGTGAAAGAATGGCGCTGACAGCCAGAATCAGCGCTGCCGGGCCCATGCGGTGACGTGTGGCGAGCCCCGGCATCAGTGTGGTTTCCCGGCGGCTGCCAGAGGCCTTGGCGCAAGCCCCGGAGGGAGCTTGAGTGCCATGTAGTTCAAGCTTGCATTTTTTCACAGAGTGCCGGGGTAGACTGTGAGGGCGGTCAGGGCGTTTACTCCTGCTGCCTCACGCGCTGTCACAGGGTCATGTCAGTTACGGTTGGTGCCGAACAAGCGCAGCAGCAGGAGGAAGAGATTGATAAAATCAAGGTACAGGGTCAACGCGCCCAATATCGCTCCGCGCCGGACAGCCGTGCCGTCATTCAGAGGGGCGGTTTCGCCGAAACGACGCAGTTTTTGCGTGTCGTACGCTGTGAGTCCGGTAAAAATCAGAACGCCGAGGCAGGTTATGATGAAATCCATCAAGGTGCTTTGCAGAAAAATATTGACCAGCATGGCGATGACAATGCCTATAAGCCCCATGAATAAAAAACTGCCGAAGGCTGTAAGGTCGCGTTTTGTCACAGTGCCGTAAAGGGACATGGCGAGAAAGGTACCCGCCGTCGTCAGAAAGGCGTTGGAAATGGAAGCTGTGGAATAGACGACGAAAACGGACGAAAGCATGGCCCCGGTCAGGGCTGAATAGAGCAGAAAAAGGCCTGTGGCCGTCTGCCCGGACATTTTATGCACGGCGGCGGAGAGAGCTATGACAAGGCCGAACTGGGCGATAATCAGCGCTACCGTGATAAGGCTGTTGTCCAGTATGGTCTGCTGCAGATCGGGCGACGACGTCACTCCGTAAGCCACAGCAGCGGTCAGGGCCATACCGACCGTCATCCACTGATAGACTTGACGCATATAGACGGAAGCGGCGCTGACGCCGCTTTGGGCGATAGTGCGGGTAGTTGGCGACATGGTTCCTCCTGAAATGGTTAGTAATGTGTTTTTTGCTTCTGCAATGTGTTTACCTGTTTTTACAGAGTACTCACGGTATAGTTATAAGATTTAACCCGCGCTTGGCAAGTTGTCAAAATGCCCGCTGATCTGTTCCACCGTCACCACAGGGACATCACTGAACCCTGTTTCCGCCAAAACGCCGCGCAGGGCCGCCAGCACGGCGTCTGTCAAGTCTGCGTAAGCCACATGCAGCACCGCCTGCCCCTCCTGCTCAAAGCGCAGGCGGAAACGGCCCCTTTCCGCCTGCGGGTCTTCCGCATCCGCGCCGCGTGTGAGCACGGCATGACGCCGCAGCACAAGCCCGACGGCTTCTTCCGCCGTGTTCAGAGCAGCCAGACTTGCATATGTCGGGCGGATGCCGTAGTTATACCTGGTAAACAAACACGGATGGGCCGACTGATCGGGCATGTCCATGCCGTTTTTCCGGGCCAGCGCCCGAATATCGACTTTGCGCAGCCCGGCTGCGGCCAGTGGAGAAATAATGCCCAATTCTCTGAGGGCGCGCAAGCCGGGCCTGTATCCTTCTCCATCCGAAGCGTTTGTGCCGTCGCACAGCGGCAGATCACCCGCTTCCGCCCTGAGCGCCCTGAAAACCGCGTTTTTGCAATGATAACAGCGCTCCCTGCCGTTCGCCGCAATCTCAGGAACCTGCAACGGGTCAATGGACAGCAGCGTCAGAGAAAGCCCGTTCAGTTCAGCCCAGCTTTCAGCCCAGGCGCTCTCCTCGGCGGGAATGTGCGGCCCTTTCACATGCAGCACCCTGACATCCAGCCCCAGACGCAATGCCGTAAAACTGAGAAAACGGCTGTCCACGCCGCCGGAAAAGGCGACGGACAGAGCGCCCAGCGAGCGCAGATGATCGTGCAGCGAATGTTCACGGTCAGGCAATGATTGGGATGATGTCATACAGTTCTCAAGAGTTTTTATAATATAATTGGACTGTTGCTGATGCAAAACATGTTGTTAGCGGATAATGCCGCCGCCTACAACCAGATCGCCGCAATACAGCACCAGAGATTGCCCCGCCGCAACTCCCTGCTGGGGTTCGGCAAAAGATATGGAAAGCTGTGAGGCCGCAGCGCCCGGCAGTGCCGTCACCGTCACGGGGCGTTGGGATGAACGCAGACGGGCGGCCAAAGAGTGCCCCGCCGTCTCAAGAGGAACATGCAGACGCGTGTATTCAAGGGTGCAGTCCTGTTGCAGGCTTTCTTCGTAATCTCCCGCCACAACCTCATTGCGCGCGGGGTTGACGCGCAGTACATATAAAGGCTTTTTTGCGGCGATACCGAGCCCCTTCCGCTGGCCGGGCGTAAAGTGCCAGAATCCCGCATGGGTTCCCAGCTCAAGGCCGTCGGAATCAACAATCTTCCCCGGGCTGTCCGGCATATTCAACAATGCCGCATAGCCGCCGGCGCAGAAATCCTGGCTGTCGGGTTTGGCATGCATGGGCAGGCCATGCCCGGCCGCCAGAGCGCGTACTTCCTTTTTTGTCATGTTCCCCAGGGGAAAAAGGGCGCTGTTGATCTGGGACCGGTTGAGACGGTAAAGGAAATAGGATTGGTCCTTGTGCGGGTCACGTCCGCGGAGCAGAACATGCCGTCCGTAATGCTGGGAAAATTCCGTGCGCGCGTAATGTCCTGTGGCGAAAAAATCAAAGTCCAGACCGCATTCCCTGGCCAGTGAAGGCAGAAGGCCGAATTTCAGCAGATGGTTGCAGCGGACGCACGGATTTGGCGTTTTTCCGGCCAGATAGGTTTTTTTGAAATAGGACAGCACAACAGCCTTGTAAGAAGCGGAGCAGTCAAAAACATGATGCGGTATGCCCAGCATGGCGCTCAATATGGCGGCCGAAGCTATATCTTCCTTTTCGCCGCAATCGTAGCACGCCCCTCCGCGCGAAGGAGCGGGCGGGCCGTCATACACGGACATGGTCGCCCCGATGACACGGAATCCCTGCTTCACAAGCAGCAGGGCGGCCACAGCCGAGTCCACTCCGCCTGAAAGGCCGATCAGAATTTTTTTGCGGAGGAGGTGCCCGGCGCTCATGAGAAACTCCAAAAAACGCTTGATTCGAAGTAGGCTGAAAGATTAATATTACTTATTCTCAATTTTAAAGAAATGTAAAGGAGTTCCCCGTGGCGGAGGGGAAAAAAGATGACAGTGCGCTGCCGGCCTTGGACAGAGGGGAAATGTTTCGTTACAGCCGCCATATATTGATTCCGGAAGTCGGTATTGAAGGGCAGAAAAAACTGAAAAAAAGCCGTGTTCTGCTGGTCGGCGCCGGAGGGCTCGGCTCTCCTGCGGCCCTTTATCTGGCTGCCGCCGGGGTAGGGCTTATAGGTCTTGTGGATCATGACAAGGTGGAAGAAAGCAACCTGCAGCGGCAGATTATCCACGGAGAGGGAGATATCGGCAGGCTGAAAACGGCTTCGGCCAAAGACGGCATCCTGCGCATCAATTCAGGGGTCTTGGTCGTCACCTTCGACGTGACGCTTTCAAGCGCCAACGCGTTTGATATTTTCAGCCGTTTCGACATCATTGTGGACGGATCGGATAATTTTCCCGCCCGCTACCTGATCAATGATGCCTGCGCCCTGCTGGGCAAGCCGGACGTGTATGGCGCGGTGTATCGCTTTGAAGGACAAGCCACGGTGTTTGATGCCGTGAAGGGCGGATGCCTGCGCTGTTTGTTTTCTTCCCCCCCCGCCCCCGGCACGGCGCCTTCGTGTGGAGAAGGCGGCGTTTTCGGAGTGCTGCCCGGCATTGTTGGAACCATCCAGGCGGCCGAGGTCATCAAGCTGATCCTGAACGGCGAGGCGCCGCTCATCAACCGTCTGCTTGCCTTTGACGCCTGGGATATGCGCTTTCACGAGTTCGCGCTGCGCAAAAAGGCGGATTGCCCTTTGTGCGGCGAGCATCCGCATATTAAGGAACTTATTGATTACGAGTGGTTTTGCGGGTCGCATACGGAGGATGCTCGTGCGGGAGAGGATACGGTCGAGGAGATCAGCCCGCAAGAACTGAAAAATTTTCTGGATCACGGCTCTGACATGCAGGTGATAGACGTGCGGCTTCCCGCGGAGCTGGCAATCAGCAGACTTTCTTTTGCCGTGCCGATTACTTTACATGAACTGTATACGCGCATGGACGAGCTTGACCCGCAACGGGATGTGGTTGTGGTGTGCAAAAAAGGAGAAAAAAGTGTGTTTGCGATACAGGGCCTGAGGGAAGCGGGTTACCACGGCCGCCTGCTCAGCCTGAAAGGGGGCGTGAACGCGTGGGCGGCGGAGATTGATCCCGACATGCCTGTTTATTAGGCGGAGACGCGCTTTCCCCGGTCAGCCGGTTCAGCGATTTTCCAGAACAACATCTAGGATGGACACGCGCCCCTGCCACGATGCCGGCCGAACTCCACTTGACGCCGCTGGGGTGAAGAAATATCACCGAAGCGCTACATTGCGGCAGTGCTGCGCGGCTGTTGCTTGGCATTTATGCGGGATCATGCCGGTCAGCAGGAGATTACACGCCGACGCCTTCATACAGAACCGAGGAGAGATAGCGCTCCCCGGCGTCCGGAAGAATAACTACGATTGTTTTTCCGGCGAATTCGGACAGCTCGGCGAGGCGTCCGGCCGCGGCCGCGGCCGCTCCGGAGGAGATGCCTGCCAGAATGCCTTCTTCCTTTGCAAGCCGGCGGGCGAATTCAATCGCCTCCTCATTGCCGACAGGCTCCACTCTATCCAGCAGGCTGACATCCAGTGTGTCCGGGATGAAACCGGCTCCAATCCCCTGAATCTTGTGCGGCCCTGCCTGCAGCGGCTGCCCGGACAGATGTTGGGTAATGATCGGACTTGTCTGTGGTTCAACCGCTACCGAGACGATGGACTTGCCCCGTGTTTTTTTGATATAGCGTGACACCCCTGTTATTGTTCCTCCCGTTCCCACACCCGCCACGACAGCATCCACACGGCCGTCCGTGTCGTTCCAGATTTCCGGCCCCGTTGTTTTTTCATGGATGTCGGGATTGGCCTGATTTTTAAACTGCTGCGGGATGAAATAGGCGGCCGGGTTGCCCGCGGCTATTTCTTCGGCCTTTTTAATGGCGCCGGGCATGCCATCCATCCCGGAAGTAAGAATAAGCTTGGCCCCCAGCATGGCAAGAACGCGCCGTCGTTCCAGACTCATGGTTTCAGGCATGGTCAGAGTCAGATCATAACCCCTTGCCGCCGCAACACAGGCAAGCGCGATGCCTGTATTGCCGCTGGTGGGCTCAATAATTTTTACCCCCGGCTTCAAAACGCCGCGGGTCTCGGCATCCCAGATCATTGCCGCGCCTATACGGCATTTGACGGAGTAAGAGGGGTTGCGGCCTTCAATTTTCGCAAGGACCGTGGCCTTCCGGCTGACAACTCTGTTGAGCCTGACGAGCGGCGTGCAACCGATGGATTGTGAATTATCCTGAAAAATTTTGGACATAACTGAACTCCTTGTATGTTATAGTATTAAAACGACAAAATCAGGTATAGTTATGTTTTTAAGAAATAGCTATGCTGATATTATATACTATAATCAGACAAAGTTACATCAGCGTCCGCGTCTACCAGATACTGCAGTGATTTGCTGTTATAGACCTCTTCAACGGCAGTTTTCGCTTCCCGCCAGACCGGCAAAAAAATGCAGTTGCCCTTGAGTCTGCACTTGTGCAGCGGCGCGTCTCCATCACAACCTATATTATAGATGCTGCCGTCAATAAATCTTATAATGTCGCCTACGGTAATGCCCGAAGGTGTTTTTGCCAGTGTGAATCCGCCGCCTTTGCCGCGCCTGCTTTCCACAAAGCCGCCATGACGAAGCTGGTTCAAGATGTTTTCCAAAAAACGTTCAGGGATGGCCTGGATTTCGGCTATCTCGGAAATCCGCACCAAGCCGTTCCCGTGCCGTCGGGCCAATTCAAACAGAGCCCGCAACCCATACTGACATTTTAAGGAAACACCCATCCCGTGACCCCCTTCAAAACCTGACAGATAAGTCATGCAACTTTGTCGAGATAGTTATAATTTATCTGTGGACGAAAAGCAAGCGCTTATCAGAAATGTCCTTACTGCTCATGCATGCGGTCTTGACGGAATATAGAATCCGATTAAATCGACCCAAAAGCCGCCTTGCCCGTAGGTTTCACTTCCAAAGATGCTTTTTTTTGGGTGGCTTTCAAGCAATTTAACTATTTTATATCGTTAGGGTATAGTGGATTTTTTTATTTGAATATTTCCCAGGGATAAATTACTGCTTGTGGTTGCCGCTGATTGTAGCGGAACATGGAGGGGTGGCAGAGTCCGGTTTATTGCACTGGTCTTGAAAACCAGCGAAGGTGGAAACCTTCCGGGGGTTCGAATCCCTCCCCCTCCGCCAAATTTAAGTCCAGATGGATACAGAAAAGGAATTGATAATTTGACGACAAAGGAGAAGCCGGGATGCCTCAGCTTTAGGGAACCTGTTTTTCATTCTGTGAGAGCAGTATCTTTCAGGTGAAAAAAATAATTACCAAGGGAATAGCCATGAAAAAGACAGCATTATTGATAGGTTTCAGCTTTTTTCTCTCCTTCGCGCTGCCCGCGTATGTGTCAAACACTGCTGCCGGCACTGTGGTGTCCTGTGTCAGCTCCGCCCATGCCGCGAAAAAAAGGTCAAGATGAGAAAACACCTGAAGAAAAACAGCACAAGCGTGAAATCCCACAAGCGCAGCGTGCCGAAAAAGTAAGATATTGCAACACCACGCGTTGCCCTTGCCGCGATTCTCGCCAGCGCCACTGGAGCCGGGCGCGCAATATGATATCGCCTTCTCCCCGCGCGGGGCAGCTTGGATGTGGTTTCGGCGCTGGGTGAACGAGGTGACAGAGTTGGTTAACGATGGCGTGCCGGTGCGGCGGAACTCCAAGCACACCATCCATCACCACAAATTCATGTGATAGACAGCCGGTCTTTGCAAACGGGCAGCTTTAATTACAGCTCCGCCGCAGTGAACAAAAACGCGGAAAACTCCACGGGCATCATCTGGGGATTATTGTCCAATTGCATTGCCGCAGATTGCCGTTGGAGCTTCCCTGATATTCTTGGAGCTGGCGATGGGATTTGAACCCGCAACCTGCTGATTACAAATCAGCTGCTCTGCCAGTTGAGCTACGCCAGCGGCAAAAAATCTCTATCCACTTTTGATTTTTATTGCAAGAACAAAATGCCGTTTTGCCAGGGCCGGCAAACTCATTGGTCGTGTAGACGAAGCGCGTCCCGCCGCATCAATGTTTCCAGGCAAGTGTGCAGCGTTCCAGACCGGCCAGATCCTTGCGCGTGCAAATGCCGCCAAAAACAAATGATTCGTCAAGCAGCCGGCGCACCTTCGCGCCCTGATTCGCGCCGTGTTCCAAGAGTAAAAGTCCTCCTGTTTTGAGAGCGGGTGCCGCAAGAGCGACAACAATTTTCAGGCAGGCAATGCCGTTCTCTGAAGAAAACAGCGCCATATGCGGTTCAAAGTGCAGCACTTCGTCCATAATTTGACTTCGTTCGCATTCCGCAATATAGGGAGGATTGCTCACCACAAGGTCATAGGCGCATGCCTGCAACGGGGCAAGGCGCATATCAGCTTGGACGCACGTCAGTCGCGATGTCGCCTTCAGTCTGTGCGCATTTGCCTGGGCCACTGCAATAGTCCTTGGGTTGAGATCAAACAAAACACCGTGCCAGGACGTGCGCTCCAGGGCGATCGTGATGCCGATGCAGCCGGAGCCGGCCCCGACATCGGCGAAGGTGAGCGGGGATGCAGGCAGGAGTTCCAGAGCGGTTGCAACAAGCAGTTCCGTGTCCGGGCGCGGGATCAACGTATCGGGAGTGACTGAAAAATTGCGGCTGAAAAACTCTTTGTGCCCGATGAGGTAAGCCAGCGGTTCCCCTTTGATTTTGCGGTTGACAAGAAGGTTTACCGCTTTAACCTGCGCGGAGGTCAATTCCATTTCCGTTTCAAGCGTACAGCGCAGGCGATCAATCTTCAACAGGTGGCAGAGCAGCAGTTGTGCGCAAAGGCGGGGACTGTCGATGCCGGCCTGCCTGAGACGGGTTGCGGCTTCGACAAGATATTGCTGAAGAGATACCGCGGATTGGCAGATCCGCGGTGTCGTTGCTGTTACGTCTGGACTCGATGTAAGAGAGAGAGCAGTGTGGTGGGCCATCAGGGACTCGAACCCCGAACCAACTGATTAAGAGTCAGCTGCTCTACCAATTGAGCTAATGACCCTGCGGGTGTTCATTTTTTTTATATGCCGAACTTTTTTGATTGTCAATCCTTATAAATATATCAAGACAAAGTGTCCTGCTTGTCTAGGGGCTTGTGTTCGCGCTTTCTTGCGGGTATACTGAAAATTTCAGTGGAAATGCAACAGCCTCCCCCGTGCGGAAGGCAAGGTTGTGCGCATGCAGGACATGCGCAACATAATGTAACGGCAAAACCCGGATTCCGCTGCGGCCGGGAATCTCTGCGGCGAATCAGGGGCATGCTTGCGGGCGGTCATGGATTATCTGCCTTTTCCCATCGCTTCTGTGCTTGCGGGCGCATTTCTCACGCTGTTTTGTTTTATACTGCTGTTGAACATTTTTGGTTTGCCGGCCAACTGGGGTCTGCTCGGCCTGACGGCTCTGTGGAAAGTGCTGCACCCTGCCGCGACAACCATGGACGTATGGTTCTGGGTTATGATGGTCGGGCTTGCGCTGACGGGCGAAGCTCTGGAACTGGGCATGCAGATTTTAAAAGCGCGGCGGTATGGTTCCAGCTCGCCGGGCACGTTTGCGGGCATGATCGGCGCCGTTGCCGGCGCGATTTTTCTGGCGCCGCTTTTTTTTGGACTGGGCGCGTTGATCGGCGCTTTGGGCGGAGCATGGACAGGTTGCTTCGTCACAGAACTTTTTATTCGCCGCAGACCACTCAAGGAAGCGATGGACGCTGCCTTCGGCGCCATGATGGGGCGATTTTTGGGCACAGTATGCAAGTGCGGCGCTGGCGGTGCCATGCTGGCGCTGACTGCGGGGCGCATATGGCCGCCCTCAGTTCCGTTCGTGCCTGGTTCGCCGGACGCGCTGGATAGCGCGGCTCAGGTTATGCTGCGCCTTGCGCGCCACTTGTGCTGAAGCGATATGGACACTCCTAAAGAAGGGTCAAGTTGACGTTTTGCAGCAGCGCCTTGCAATCTGGCGGACGGCATATCGTGACTTTTTCATGTGAAATCTCCCGCTTGCCCGGTATGGAAAATTCTACTTCTGTTCGCTGTTTTTTGTGAAAAATTACCTAGCTGGAGTGCATTCCTGCGACGATGGAAGAGAGTCTCAATCCCTTTCAATTCAGGGTTACGTTCATACCACTCTCGGATGATGCCGACCAGTCCGTAACTATGACGGAGAAACCAGTCGTCAAATTCCCGTCTGATTTTTTGCATGTTTTCAACAGTATTCGGCGTGTTGGGGGCGACAATAAGGAATTTTCCGGCGGCGTTTGTAATCTGGCTTGTGGATGGCAGGTTCAGCGCCTCAAGAATGCGCAGTGCGGCAAGCTCAGTAAACAGCGCTACCTGAAAGGAACGCCCGCGCAGAATTTTTGCTGCCTGCTTGTTGGTCTGGCTGCCTTCTGCAAAAATAAAATTCTGCACGCCAAAAAAATCACCCTGTATCAGCAGAAACTTTTTCTCGTCATAGCCGGCGCGATCGTGCATATTGCGCACGGTCGCCGTCTCGTCACCATTTTTTATTTGGCCGTAACGCCACATGGCCACAGCCAAGGCGGCTGTAGCTTTGCTGTGGTCGTACAGGGAAACGTCCGGCTTTATGCCGAAGGCTGTTGCCGACGGTATGGCATGGGTGAATGTCAACCACAAGGAATCAAAATGGTCAAGCCATAATGGCCATGATTTGCAGTGTGACTGGGGGATTTTGTCAAGGCCTTCCACAAATGCCTTCCACAACGCACTGTATTCGGTTTGCGCCGCGCTGTCCGTATCCGGCTCGCATTCTTCGCGCCGCATGGGGAAAATATCGGCTGGACTTAGCGCTTTAAGCGGATAACGGTATTCGACGTCTTTCGAGCCTTGTTTTGTGGGCAACAGCAACTGTTCAAACACAGAGAGCAGTCTTGCCTGATAATGGTTGCGGCCGGTGTCTGTTTTGTCCTCAGCCTGATTGTATTTTTCAAATTCTTCACGTTCGAAGCCGGAAGCAGTTCTGTCCGCAACAGCAATAATCCATTGGAGGTATGTGTCCGGCTTGTGGTGGGCTGCCGCCGCGTTGACGAGGCTGTCGGTAATAGTTTCGGTTTTTGTCCTGTCCGCAAAAGGGAACATGTCGCCTTTGATCACGTCCGGCCATTTGCTCTCCAGTTCGTCAAAGGCAAGGGCGGTATAGGCGGCGTGTCTGTGCGAGTGGTAGCCGCCTGCTTCGTGAAACGGGCAATACAAGGTGGTGTTGCCGTCCAGCTTATCCTGAGGGAAGCGGGAATTCCCAGTTTTGTCGGCGCGCTGGACGAATTTGCCGAGGTCATGCGTCATGGCGGCAAAGGCAACACGGCATGAGGCGTCAAGTATGTTCATTTTTCAATCCTGAAGACACGTTGTTAGGGTTTTGATAAGTCTTTTTGATGGACGTTGATGCTGGTGCAATTACTTTCCGTTGCTCTCCAAATAAATCCTGATGTGTGCTGGTTCTTGTCAGATGACGTTCATCGTTCCGCACAAGCTACAGCAACAGCCAGTCAGGTTCAATATGACATCCCTAAGAATGGCAGCCAGTTGCCCTTGAACGGGTGGGCCGAATAAAAGCAGATAACGGCTGTTCATTGATCAAAAGATCAAGCAGAGTGCTCAGCCTGCGCATATCTTTGTCGCATTTTTGCATCCGCTTCACATTAACACCGACTATATCCCCAAATCCGCAAACAGATCATGGACAGACGCGTTTCAAGCTCCGGTACAGGACGGCACTGCGCATCCAGCCCGTTTTCATCCATCATTTGTCCGCCAAACCGGGCAATCAGATCGGCCACCAGAGCAAGGCACTCCGCCGGAACGACTATTTGTGCGCAAACTGTCTGTTGTGTTTGTATTTGGGGTATCGTTTTTTTTGGAGTATTTTATCCCAGTTATGCCAAAGTCAAATTTTTTTATGGATCCACAGGTTCATTTTTCCGCAATCCATTGTTCCAAAAGATTTTTGAGATTACGCAGGTCATCTTTTTGTACAACTTTAATGACGTATTTTCGCGCTCTCTTTCCGTGCGGTGTTCTGGTTGACTCGTCCAGTCCCCGCCAACTGACAAGCATTGCCTTGGTTTTCAGACCTGTTTCGACCATGAGCGTCTTGAGCTTGTACAATGCTGCGCTACCGTTTTCATGTTCCAGTCGCGCTGTTTTACATTCGATCAGATGCAAACAATTCTTTGCCAGAAAGGCAACGTCCGCTTCATTTTTCACGCCCTGTACATGGCTTTTGATTGTCAGATTACGGGCTTTGTCCTGAATTTTTTTGTCCAGCTTCAAGAGTGTCTCATATACATATTCTTCAAGCCAGCCGCCGCACACATACCGACGTGCCGATTCATCTGTAAACGCAAATCTCCTGTCGTCAAAATCCAACAATTTACAGTCGGAACTCAATTTTAACAGAGGCAGCGTATTAGAATGGTTCGGCGGTGTGAGATTGAAATCCAGCATTTGTTCGTTTCTAGGTGCTGACACAAGGCCATTCAACACACGCAATGCCTCTTTATATTTTGTCGGGTCATTAACCAGTGCGTTAGTAAAAGCGGGAATGTTTTTCAGAGAATTTTCTGATGGATTAGCAGTATATCCATACCCCAGCAGATAGTCCTGTAGTCGCAAATTGCCGAAGGGGTACGGTCATCATGGTGTCTGGATCCAATTTGCCGGCATTGTGCATGACGAGTGCGCTGTTGTCTCTTTCTATCATATAAAACACCGGCAGGCCTTCCATGGCGAACATGGACTGGGCGGCAATGGTCATGATTTTTGTGCCGCCCGTCAGGTTTAGCGCAAGCTTTTGCTGTTCATTGTCGGTCAGTATATTGAGCAGTTTTTCTCGTATTTCATTAAAATTATAGGCGTCCTGAATTTCAACAGTTTCTGATGCAATGCCGTGCTTTTTCAGCACCGCAGCCAGGCCTTTTGCTTTCATTTTGGTGGAGACAAGCATAATGACCCTTTTCGCCTTTGGGCCAAGATTGTTATCCACCGCGGGCAGGAGATTCGGGGCGATCTGATCGGAAACAAGGCAGACATGCACGTCAATATCAAAGGTCATCGTCATCCTCCATTGCGTTTATGGAATAACGCTGCAAGCGCGCCTGTGCCGCTTCCAGATCGTCGGCCGACAGGGGCATGCCCCGCTGTGACTCGTCGGTCGTCAGCACCAGAGAATAGAATTTCGCGCCCCGGCGGCAAATCTCTGCCGCGAGGTCAAAGGGCAGGGTGCCCATAACAATATCACCCGCACAAATGTCCTGCGCGTCCAGATGCGCGACACGGCGGTCAATCAAAATTGCCCTGCGCCGTGCCCATTCAAGCGCGCCGGGGTGGCGCGTTACAAACCAGCGCGTCATAAATACGCTTTTACTCTTTGTATTTTATTGATGTTAGCATTGCGCATAAGCACGGTGTCAAGTAAGAACTGTTCAAGATGAGATGGCTTCCCCGTCCGGGATGGCAAAGCCGTCTTCAAACTGCGCCGTCATTTTGCCTTTCACGGCGCGGAGGCGTCTTTTGTCGACATTTTTCAATCCTTGCAGGGCCACGGGCACCGCTGTCTTTTCGCCTCTCAGCAAACCCATGGTGTGTGCGCCCTCACTCAATCTTTGAAAATCTGTTGTCGACAGCGATTCCGACCGCTGTGTCGGGGCAATGCCCAACGTGTTGAGGAGGCCGGTCATTGCGGACAGTCCGGCCTGCCGAAAAATGGCGGCAAGCTGTTTGCGCCGCTGCTGAAAACAGAGATGAAGCAGCCGTGCCAGAGTCCGCGGGTATGCCGGTCGTTTAGCGATGGGGAGAGGTTCAAGGGAGAGGACAACGGATTCTACCCTGGGAGGGGGAGTGAAGGCGCCGCTCCCGACCTTGAATGCGGCGTCTGGCCGTGCAAAAGCCTGTACCCAGACAGAGAGTGCGCCGTAATGCCTGCTGTCCGGCTGCGCTGCCATTCGCTGTCCGACTTCATTTTGAACCATGAATACAGCCCTGATGAGACCTGTGCTTTGAGAAACAATATTCCAGACAAGACGGGAGGCAATATTATACGGAAGATTACCGATGATTTTCCAGGGATACCCGATGTGTATGCGTCGCCAGTCAAAATGGAGAGCATCCATAAGCACCGGCATTGTACGCGCTCTCTCAGAACAACGGCATTCTGCAAGGCAATGGCTGTCTTTTTCGATTAGCAGCAATTGTCTGTGAGGCCGTGTTTCAAGCAGACGCGTCAAGGCGCCGCGCCCCGGACCTATTTCAAGAATGCGGTCTTCGGGCTCCGGCTTAAGAAGAGCAACGATGCGCGCGCAGATATCATTGTTGTGCAGGAAGTGCTGGCCAAGGCTTTTTTTAGCGCGTGGCCGCCGCACCGCAGTATTGTTTGCGGAAGGCACGGCAGGGCTATGGCGCATCAAAGCGGTCAAAAGTCTGTGACAGGCCGGCCCTGCCCTGTGTGGCCGAACGCAGCGCGGTAGAAAAGCCGAACAGTTTGCGCAAAGGCGCACTGCCGCGTAAAAGCTTTTGCCCGGTGTGATCGTCAAGAGAATCCACCTTGCCGCTGCAAGTGCTCAGCGTGCTTATGGCAGGGCCGAGGAATTCTGCAGGCAGGTTGATTTCGACGCGCATGATCGGCTCTAGGGCCGACGGGCACGCCTTGTTGACGGCTTCTCTCAGCGCTTGTCCTGCAGCCGTGTGACAGCCGGGAGCAGTTGTCAGCCCTTCATGGTGTGCCACACCGGTCACAGACACTGAGGCATCCACGACGGGCAATCCGCTTGCGCCGCCGCTCTGCAGGGCGTCATGCACACCGTCCAATGCTGCCTGCAAGAGGTTCCCGGGCAAGTTTTTTTGCGCTTCGGCAGTGTTTTGCAAAGAATCGTCGACAGTCACTAAATTGCCTGCCAGACGCTGTCTTGGACGCACGCGGAGGGAAACAGCGCCGTGGTGGCGTTCCTTGCCGAGTTTTTTGTCAAAAAGAACAGACGACTCCGCCTCTCCGGTAACAGTTTCGCGCTGCACCACCTGCGGACGTTCCGTACGCGGACCGATGCCGAATTCTCTGCGCATGCGTTCCAGCAGTATGTCCAGATGCAGTTCGCCCATGCCGGAAACCAGACGCGCCCCTGATTCGTCATCAAGCCGCACAAGCAGGGTGGTGTCTTCTTCAGCATACCTGCGCAAGGCTTCATCCATGATTTTGCCTTCATCAGTGTTGAGCGGTTTAAGCAACAGTGTGATGACAGGCGTGTAAGCTTCAATGGCTTCCAGAGAGACTTCACGCGCAGGTCGTGCAGGCCGAGACGATTGTAATGCCGCGCTCCTGTTCCTCGGGCAGATAATCCATTGTGGCAGCGCCGTCATGCACTTCGCCCATGCGGCGGATCTTGTGCGTATCGAAGAGCATCCTTTCGGAAAGTGTTGTTTTGCCCGCGTCAATGTGAGCGATAATTCCGATATTGCGGATGTCTGGCAGCGCATGCATGATGTCACTCCGCATGCGGATATTGTGTGTCTTGCCGGCGCGTGAGGAGGCGCTCTACGTGTTCCGGCAACAATGCAAGCCCCTCTCCATTTTTTGCGGAAACGGGCAGGGCATGAGCAAAAGCGTCTGCAAGGCCGGTTTTTGTTGTGGAGGAAACTTGATCCCATTGCAGAAATTTGTTGCAAAAGATCAGGGTGAGACGCATCCGCGACATGAATCAGGATATCAGCGTATTCCAATTCTTCCAGTGTGCCGCGGAAAGCTTTCCGTAGTTCGTTCGGCAGGTTACGTATAAAGCCTACGGTGTCTGCTATAATGATTTCCCGCATGGACGGGAAATGCATTCGTCGCGCAGTCGTGTCAAGAGTGGCGAAAAGTTTGTTTTGCACCAGACACCGAGAATGAGTCAGCATGTTCAGCAGTGTCGTTTTTCCGGCATTTGTGTAGCCTACAAGGGCCGCTGAGGGAAGTCCCTTCTGTGAACGCCGGTTTTGCGTCAGGGAACGTTGGCGATGTATCTGCTCAAGTTCTTTGCGGATATGCGTCGTGCGCTCGCGGCAGCGACGGCGGTCTGTTTCCAGTTTTGTTTCTCCAGGGCCGCGACCTCCAATGCCGCCCGTCAGGCGGTCCATGGCCCGGTTCTTGCCGACAATGCGAGGTTGGGTATAGCGCAACTGAGCCAGTTCAACCTGAAGTTTGTCTGTTTTTGTGACAGCATGCTGGGCGAAAATATCAAGAATCAGCTGTGTGCGGTCTATGACTTTGCGTTCTGTTATGTCAGACAGATTGTGCAGTTGGGCTGGTGTGAGCTCGCCGTCAAAGACAAGCATTGCCGATCCGGACTGCAAGGCCTGCACCTCCAGTTCCGCGACCTTGCCCTTGTCCAGAATCAGGTTTGCATTGATTTGCTTCATACGCTGTATTATACGGCCTGTGACGGTCAGTCCCGCTGTGCCGCAAGCGCGGTCAGCTCGTCGAGGTTGCGCTCCTGCACGGTTTGCGGATTGGACGCAACAGAGACCAGGAGCGCGCGCGAGGCGTCCGGTGTCGCATCGCGGGCAAGTTCTGTCTCCAAAATTGCGGCTGTGGCGGCAAAGCACGCTTCTGTGTGATCCCAGGGCAGAGGCCTTTCTACATGATAGGGTTTGTCTGCAGCCCCGTGAGGCAGGAGATGTGCTGATTGCCACTGTACGGGATTGCCTTCCGGACTGACGCAGAGTGCAATAACGGCGTCAAGACGCAGAAAAAGCATATCTATCCATAAGGTCTTCAGCGCTTACGCCGTCAGCAGTGAGGTGGGTGTGCAGCAGACGCAGGCCGCGTAAGCGTTCAGCGCCCGTGCGGGCATAGGGCAGTTCGGGAATCAGTATGCTGCCCGCCTTGCCTACGAACACCATGTTCACCCGACCTTTGCGGGGTCAATGAGCAGGCCGATTTGTCGTCCAAGCGCGCATGAAAGCCGGGCCAGCTCGCGGGCCTGATCAGTAGTATAGACGTCTGCAGCCGGGAAACGACGGTTGAAAAGACGATTCAACGCGTTAATCTGGCTCGGCTTCAGCCCTTGCAGGTTGCCTTCAGGTCGAGGGATAATAAACTCCTATGGCCGCAGATAGGATGTGATCAGCGCGTCATAGCGTGAAGTGGACTCAACTGCCCGTGACGCCATGATTTGTCGAAATTCCAGGCTGACAGACATCTTGTTGGTTTTCAATTCGTCCATGGCCGCTTCATACCACCGGGAGGCGGGCAGCACGAGGATGCTGTGGAAATTTTTGGCTGCGGCCCGCAACATGCAGGGGCCGCCTATATCAATTTCTTCAACTATTTTTTCAATGACAAGCTTTTGTTCCACCGCTCCCGCGAAATTGTAAAGGTTGACGCAAACCAGATCAAAAGGCTGAATGTCTTTTTCAGCAAGTGCGGCAAGGTGCGACGGATTATCCTTATTGGCCAGAATGCCGGCATGTATTTTGGGGTGCAGTGTCTTTACCCTGCCGTCCAGAATTTC
Organism: Candidatus Desulfovibrio trichonymphae; assembly: GCF_002355955.1. Classification (NCBI taxonomy): domain Bacteria; kingdom Pseudomonadati; phylum Thermodesulfobacteriota; class Desulfovibrionia; order Desulfovibrionales; family Desulfovibrionaceae; genus Desulfovibrio; species Candidatus Desulfovibrio trichonymphae. The sequence continues at coordinate 351,784 of NZ_AP017368.1, forward strand.
AGGAAAACCTGTCACATCGCTGACAGCGGTAACAGGCAGACCTGCCGCCTCAAGCGTTTTTTGCGTGCCTCCCGTGGAGATTACTTCAACATTCCGCATGGTGAGAAAAGCGGCGAAATCTACAAGGCCGTTTTTATCGGTCACGCTCAAAATGGCGCGGCGGATTGGCAGCATTTGCATTGTACAGTCTCCTCCGTCCCGTCGGGTGTTCCGATTGCGGCCATATGCGGCAGGTCCCTTTCATCTTAGGGGGCAGTTTACAAGAAAAGAGCGCTGTTCGCAATGATTGCAAATTGATTGTACCACAGCCCACAAAAGCAGTTGCGACCAGAGAGACGCTTTGCTACAACAAGCAGGCGCGGACGATCCTGTTTCAAGCCGCAACGGCTTATTACTTTAAACACAACACGCCATGACAGCAAATTCTCTAGAGAAACATATTCTGGGCATCCTTTGCAGCGTCTTTGACGCTTATTCGGCTGTGCTTTTCCAACCTGACGATCATGGCGAAGCCCATCATCTGGCCGCTTTCTTCAGCCTTGGGGATAAAATTGCACCGGCGGCTTCCATTTTGCCGGGAAAAGGTCTTGTCGGCTGGATAATTCGCAACCGCCAGCCGCTGCTGGTTCCTAATTTTGATCAGCGACAAAGCAATCTGGGTTACTACACGGATGGTGAAGAAGTCGGCATTAAAGCCTTTATGGGGTGTCAGGTGCCCGCAGGCGGCGCGTTGTGCGTGGACAGCAAGCGGCAATACTCTTTTTCCGACAAGGATCACAAAATATTACAACTTTTCGCTGAGTTGGTTTCATGTCAGAAAAGTTCCGGGAGCCGTCAGGATACTGCCGCTGACATTCCCCGCTATTTTGCAGAGCTGGGGATTATCCAGGATTTGCGTTTTCGTTACAAACACTGGCCGCAATTCCTGCGGAACTATTTGCGCACCATGACGGAGGCTACCGGGTTTGAGTACAGCGCGTTTGCTTCAGTGGACGTTCCCGGAGAAACCTATCGCGTGGAATGTGAATCAGCTCCTTTGTTGCTTTCCGGGGGAAAACAGCTTGTTTTGCCTATGGGCAGCGGCATTGCAGGATGGGTTTTTCGTAATGAGCAACCTGTTGTCGCAGAGGGGGCGCATGGTGCTCCGACATCAATGCTGTTTGGAAAACTGCCTGAAACTGTTCCTGATTTTCAGGCAGTAATCTGCATGCCGATGATGGTCAACAAATCAACCCGTGGCGTATTATGTCTGGCGCATACAGGCGAACTGCCCGTTGACGAAGCCATGCGCAGCTTTGTGCGCCAGTCTGTTGATCATCTGGCGCTTTTCTTGGAAAATCTTTATCTTAAAAACAGGTTGCGATCAATATTGCCAAAAGCCAAGGTACACAGCGAAGGTTCACATGTGTATGATCCCGACAATGCGCCTGAACCACGGCATGAAGAATCTTGACAATGTTTTTTCAGCGTTTTCTTCGTTTTTTTTCTCAGGATATCGCCATGGATCTGGGAACGGCCAACACGTTGCTGTATATCAGAACACACGGCATCGTGATCAATGAACCATCAGTGGTCGCCATTGATCTGCAGAAAAAGGCCGTTATTGCCGTCGGTGCCGGTGCCAAGCAATTTCTGGGGCGTACGCCGCAAGGCATCAGGGCTGTTCGCCCCATGAAGGACGGCGTTATCGCCGATTTTGACGTGACGCATGCAATGATAGCCTATTTTGTGAGAAAGGCGATTACCGGACTGTGTCTTGTCAAGCCGTCCATGGTGATCTGTGTTCCCACCGGCATTACCCAGGTGGAAAAAAAGGCCGTCATTGATTCTGCCTTACTGGCGGGCGCAGCGAGCATATCACTGGTCGAAGAGCCGATGGCAGCGGCTATTGGCGCGGATCTTCCCATACATGAACCGCTCGGCAACATGGTGCTGGACATCGGCGGTGGGACAAGCGAGGTCGCGGTCATAACCATGGCGGGCACTGCCGCCGCACAGTCAGTGCGCGTGGCCGGGGACGTCATGAACATGGCTGTTCAGCGTTTTATGCGGGATGTATTTCGTATGGATCTCGGGGACAATACCGCGGAGAATGTGAAAATAATTCTGGGTTCCGCCGTGCCCCAGCCCAACGCGTCTGCGTTGGAGGTGTCCGGCAAAGATCTGATTCAGGGAACGCCGAAGGTTGTTACCGTCACTGAAGGGCATATTCGTGAGGCATTGCGTGAACCCGTTCAGGCTATTTTAAATGTGGTCTTGCGAACACTGGAAAAAACGCCGCCTGAACTGTCTGCGGATATTTACCGTAACGGCATGCTGATGGCCGGCGGCGGCTCCCTGCTGAAAGGGCTGGATCAGTTTATCGCGCGTGAAACACATTTGAAAGTCTTTGTGGATAAAAATCCGCTGACAACTGTTCTGCGGGGCACGGCCCGCGCTATGCTCGACAGAAAAACATATAATTCTGTTTTTATAAACTGACATGCTGTGATAACGCGCGCAGTGCGGAGCTTTTGGCGACTGTTGTTTTTTGAACAAAAATTACGAGCAATGCCTGCTCAGAATGGTCGAATATAGCCGTTTTGTATGATTATGCGCATGTAAGGCGTGAGCATGTCCTTAAAATGCGTGTTCATGCCTTTAAGTTCATCATAATCCAGCAAGAGATGGTGTTCTGTACTGACTGCCAGTTCCGCAGCCGTCACCGCAGACAGCCGGGCTTCAAAAAACGTCGTGAACGATTGTCGGTTTTCCATACAAGGAGGGAAAATGCCGATTGGAACAATCCGTGAGGAACGCAGGTTCCAGTTGTCGTGGAGGGTGGTCGTTGCGCGGGTTTCAGCGGATTGCCCGGCCGGCACATGGGAAAAGGATGAAAAACTCCATCCCGACTGCGGCTGGAGTGTCAGCAAGACACGCCCGCAGGCGTCACGAAGCAGCAGGGCGACAGTGCGGTGCGGCAGGCGCTGGTGCAGCACATTTTTATAGTCCATAATACCTATCGGCATGTTGCGACTGTCAACAATTTCAACACGGCGTTGCGTCTGCCTTAATCCCGGGTAGAGTTTTGTTGTCATGAAGCCTGTAGTATCTCCTGTGCATTTTCAGCGTATTACCCCACAATATGCCGAGGCTATGCAGGACCTGGAGCGCCGTTGCTTTTCTACGCCGTGGTCAGAGGAGCAATGTCGGTCAGCCTTTACGCAACCGGCTTTTGTAGCATTTGGTCTTATGCGGGGTATGAATCTTATTGCCTATATTTCAGTATATCATACTGCGAATGAACTGGAAATACTCAATCTTGGCGTCGTGTCGGAAGAGCGCAGGCGTGGTTTCGGGCGCTGTCTTCTTGAGATGGCCTTGCGGGTCGCAGGTAAAATGGGTATAGAAAAAGCGCAACTTGAAGTTCGCGAGAGCAATCATGTCGCTATTTGTCTTTATCAAAGCTGCGGCTTCAGCAAGGTTGGCATCCGTTCACACTATTATTCAGATTTCGGAGAAGATGCGCTGATATACGCTTGTTATGTCTGCTCCTGATCCGGGTCGCCTGGGATTATCCATGCAAAAAATTATTGCTGCAAACTGGAAAATGTATAAAACCCGCGCCGCCGCGGAACGGACGGCCTTGGATTTTGCACAGGCTCTGGCCGGCGACGACGTGCTTTCTGACCGTCAGCTTCTGGTTTTCCCCTCATACACAAACATATCGACTGTGGCAGCGGTCTTGGGCAAATACAGCCATGTCGCTGTGGGCGCACAGAATTTTTATCCGGCGAAAGAGGGTGCCTTCACCGGCGAGGTTTCAGCAGATATGTTGCGTGATGCCGGCGCAAGCTGGGTTTTGACAGGTCACTCGGAGCGGCGTCATCTGCTTGGTGAGGATGATGATTCAGTGGCGCGTAAAACAGCTTTTGCCCTGACCCAAGGCCTTAATGTCATGCTCTGCGTTGGAGAAACACTGTCTGAACGCGCGGCCGGTGAATTGACGGACGTGCTTTCCCGCCAGATTGCTTCCGCTTTTGTTGATTTGTCTCGGGATACTTTGTTTGGCAGACTGGCTATCGTCTATGAACCGGTTTGGGCAATCGGAACCGGCAACGTGGCGGGACAGGTCGAGATTTTTGAGGCACACGCGGCAACGCGTTCTCTTGTTATGCGGATGGTCGGCGAAAAGGGGAGGGATATCCCTATCCTTTACGGCGGGAGCGTCAGGCCGGACAATGCGGCAACGCTTGTCAGACTTGACAATGTAGATGGTCTTCTGGTAGGTGGAGCCTCTTTAGAGGCGCAAAGTTTCATGCAAATTGTCAAAGCCTGATATTTGCCATGAACGCGGAACCGGCGTTCATTTTTTTTTGCGCCATCCGTGCAGATACGGTTGGTGAGGAGGAGGACATAGTGCAGACCCTTATCTTGACGCTGCATATCATTGTGTGCGTGTTTCTTGTTATTCTTATCCTGTTGCAGGCAGGAAAAGAAGGCATGGGCGTTATTTTCGGCGGCGGCAACACGTCCGTTTTCGGCAGTTCCGGCGCCGGCGGCATTCTGACCAGGTTGACGACATTGATGGCTGTTATTTTTGTGATGACTTCCTTAAGTTATACTTATGTGACCAGTTCGCGTCCGCAGCATGATTCTGCCGTGTTAAATGTTACTATTGAAGAACCGGCAGCGCCGCCGGCAACAGCGCGGGATCCAAAGAATGTGATTACGCCTCTACAAAATCCGGCAGTTGCTCCAGAGGCGCAGCCGTCATCGCAGTAACCAGGCCAGGACAAAAACGGCGCTTCGATCAGGGCGCAATAATAAATATTGCATTAACAGAATCAGTTGACCCTGCGGAATGCGTATTGACATCAGGGTGCCTGCTGAAAAGGCCGCTCAGGATTTTTCAGCATTGACGGACGAGAGACATGTCCGGTTGTGCAGTTATGACTGACGACAATTTTCTTACGGCAAATCCGTTTCGCATGCTGGACGTCAGCCGTTTCCCCGATAGAACCGCCGACAGCGCCCCAGCAAAGTGCGTGACAAGGCGGAGGAGGGCAAGCGGCGCATTCAGCCGGGCAGTGCGGCTGCAGGACGCCAACGGACAGGATAGTCAGGCCTTCTCCAGGTCGGACGACGACACGGGTATTTTTTTAGAGGCTATGGGGCTGGTGCGCCCTTTGCCGTCGCGCGGACGCGAAGTTGCCTTGAAACAGCCACAAGACGTCACTGCAGTTCCCTTTGAGTCAGGCATGCAGACTGTCATGGACGGCAATTTTGAATTTGCGCTGTCCACGACGGGCGAATATCTGGAAGGTCATGTTGTCGGCTTTGATCAGTTGATTATGAACAGGTTGCGAGCCGGAGCGTTGAGGCCTGAAACGCATCTTGATTTGCACGGACTTAATGTGGCGCAGGCGTTTGAGTCGTTGCGCGGTTTTATGCGTAACTGCTGGTACAACGGCATGCGCACCGTGCTGGTGGTGCCGGGGCGGGGCCGCAATTCGCCGAACGGTATGGGCGTGTTGCGTGATAAATTGCAAGGCTGGCTGACGCAGGAGCCTTTCAAACGTGTGGTGCTGGCTTTTTGCACTGCACGGTCGCATGACGGCGGACCGGGCAGCATTTATGTGCTTTTGCGCAAATATCGTAAAAAAGGCCGTGTGCGCTGGGAAAAAATGTCGGCTGACGCTGACCTGTACTGACAGACTGTTTGCCCTGAAAAAGTCAGCGACGGTGCGCGGTTAATTTTTTTTCAGGCTGTTGAGACGCTCCAGCAGCCGTGGATAATACATATCTTCCTGTTCTATCAGGATATGGCGCTGATACCGCGTTTGCGCTTTGAGAGTCATAAAACGAAGTTTCTGCATCTGGTGTACACGCTCCTGTTCGTCTTCGCACTGATCCAGCATTTCTGTCAATCGGCTTATTTCTTTGCCTTCCTTCTGCTCAGGCGGCAGACAAGCTGCGTTGCGCAGGATTTTATAGGCCATGCGCAATTCTTCCGGAATATGACTCATATCCTCCAGTTCCAGCGGCCGGCCTCTGCCGGGAAGATTGTCCATTTCCCCCTTCTCCAGCGCATCTTCAATTTCAGTTTTCCAAAGCAGCACTGATTTTTTGAGGCACAGCAGGTTCTGTGCCCCAGAGTTTCTTCCATTCCACAATTAGGGCAAGAGCCTCCAGCGGGCTGATGGTTTCCGGAGCAATGTCTTGCAGCAGGCGCACCAAGGGGTGTTCCGCCGCCGCCGGCGCGGGAGAGATTTCGGGCAAAGCCGTCCGGATGGAAGCATGTCGCGCCTCATGTGCCGCCAGACCGGGCAGGGATATGGAAATGGCCGCGGCAGCATTGTGCTGCCGCGTCTTGCCGCGCTCCAGAACGGTCAAAATGGCTTTGGCCCTCTGCACAACAGGCGCAGGCACGCCCGCAAGCCGGGCAACTTCAACTCCATAACTGCGGTCTGACGGGCCCGGCACGAGCTTGTGCAGGAATAAAATGTCGTTCTTGTATTCACGAATGGCGATATTCATGGTGAATACGCTTGGGAGACGCCCTTCAAGTGCGGTGAGCTCATGGTAATGTGTGGCAAAGAGTGTCCGCAGTGACGCATTTTGCCGCTTCGCCAAGTCTTCAACAACGGCCCAAGCCAAAGCGACACCGTCGTAGGTGCTTGTGCCCCGTCCGATCTCATCCAGAATAATCAGACTGCGCCGGGTAGCCTGCCGCAGGATGCGCGCGGTCTCCATCATCTCCACCATAAAGGTGCTCTGGTTCTGCGTCAGGTTGTCCGCGGCGCCGACGCGGGAAAAAAGACGATCCACCATGCCTATTTTTGCTTCGGAAGCGGGAACCATAGAACCCATCTGTGCCAGAAGGCATATAAGCGCCACCTGACGCAGTATTGTTGATTTCCCGGCCATATTCGGCCCTGTGAGCAGACAGAGCCGACGTTTTGTATCCAGAGAAAAATTGTTGGGCACAAAATTTTCACTTCCCAGTATGCTTTCTACAACAGGGTGCCGGCCTTCGCGTATGTCAAGGTTTGCGTCATCTATGAGCGCCGGGCGACACCAGTTGTTCTGGCGTCCAACATGGGCAAGGCTTTGAAAGTAATCCAACTGTGCAATAATATCCGCTAGATGTACAATGCGTTCGCGTTGTTTTGCGATATGCAGGCGCAGATCCTGAAAGAGCTTGTATTCGAGACTTTTTCTGCGTTCTGCAGCCGACAGCAACTCTTCTTCCAGTTTTTTGAGGCTGTCCGTTGTAAAGCGTTCCACGTTTGCAAGCGTTTGACGGCGAATAAAACGATCCGGCAGTGACAGGGCGCCTGCACTGCGGGATAATTCGTAATAATAGCCGAAAATACGGTTATAGCCTATTTTCAGCTTGTTGATGCCTGTTGTTTTTTGTTCTGCTTCAAGTATTTCTTGAAGTTTGTCTTCACCGTGTTCAATCAGATCAAGAATTGTATCCAGATCAGCGTGATAACCTTTTTTAAAAAGGCATCCTTCAGTAATAACCGGCGGCAGATTTTCCAGCAATGCGGCTTCCAGGAGCAGCGTGCAATCTTCCATGTTGTCCCAGTTATTGACAATATGGCGGAGCGCTTCAGGCAGAGTTTCTGTCTGCTTCCGGGTGTCGCTTTGGTCAGGGACACACGGGTGCTGCAATAGGGCATCGCATACTTTTGGCAATGCGGCCAGACTGCCGCGCAGAGCAGTAAAATCACGCGGCGTGGCACGGTCTATGCTGATTCTTGTAGATAATCGTTCAAGATCATATATATTTTTAAGTGCCTGACGCAGGGCGGCACGACAATTGTCATATGTATGCAAAAACAGTACGGCGTCCTGAATGCGCACAGCCGGCGCGATATCGCGCCACGGATGACGCAGCATGTCCTCAAGAAGACGTCCTCCCATTGGGGTTATGGTGTCATCAATGACATGCCGCAGGGTTCCCTTTCCCTTGCGGCCGTTCAGCCGGATAAAAATCTCCAGATTGGATTCCGTAACTTCATCAATAAGAAGGCGTCGGCTCAAGTTCAGCAGGGTAAAGGGCTTCAGATGATCCATAGAGCACATTTGCGTCTGTTCCAGATAAAACAGCAGTGCTCCGCAAGCACGCATCAGTTCGTCTTTGCCGTCCAGATCCAAAACACTTGCGTCTCTCACGCCCTGAATCTGCAAGACCCGCTCGGCAGCTCGTTTGAGGTCAAAATGCCCCTGCGGCATATGCAGCATACGCACACCGTCGAGCCGACAATGCCGAGATACGGAATAGCCTTGGGGGAGCAGAAGTTCGCTGGGGGCAATTTTTTGTACCCACTGCCAGAGATCAGACTGGCGATTAAATTCAACCCCGGTCCATTGTCCGGTGGAAACGTCTGTCCAGACAAAGCCGCTGTGACTGTTTGCAGCATTATCATAAAGAGCTGACAAATAGTTGTGGCTTTTAGCCTCAAGGATGGCGTCATCAAACACTGTGCCGGGAGTGATAACCCTGGTGACGGCCCGTTTCACAAGACCTTTGGCCGCCCTGGGATCTTCTGTCTGATCGCAGATGGCTACCCGGTAACCCTTGTTGATAAGATCGGCTATATAGCTTTGCGCTGATTGCCAGGGAACGCCGCACATGGGGGCGGCATGCCGCGTATTTTTGTTTCTGGTCGTCAGTGTGATTTGCAGCTCACGGGCGGCGGTAACGGCATCGTCAAAAAACATTTCATAAAAATCGCCCATGCGATAAAACAACAGAGCATCAGGGTGTTCAGCCTTGATGCTCATATACTGTTCAAGCATGGGCGTCAATTTTACGGGGTCTTCCGACATTGCGTTAATATAATAAACAGACTTGGCGCGCAGTTATGCCGCTGACGGCAATCCCGCTGTTGCTGGCAACAGGACAGCATGGCCGTGTTCCGACAGGCGGGCGTGATTGTTTCAGCCCCTATCCGGATCAGGAGCAGCCACATCGTCAGGCTGATGATCTTTTTTTATGGTGTCTGAGAACTTCTTATCGTCGGGTATATTTGCTTGAGTCGTGTGTAAAAAAGCATTGCGGGAGGATTCGTCCTCAAGTTTTTTCTGTAGTTTGCCCACTTCACGCTCAAGACTTGCAATGCGCCATTTGTTTTTCATCAGGCGGGCGGAAAGGTGGACTTTATCCCAGACGAGAACAGCAAAAGACAGTATTGCGCCAAGAAAAAAAGCTGCAATGACAATAAAGTAGAAAGGCAGTGGCAAAGATGTCATGGCAGGGATAAAAAATAGATTGAGGGAGAGCACCAAATCTTGAGAAAGCGTGTTCTGATTTTGAAAAAAGAAAATCAGAGCCAGAAAAACGAGAACGACAAGCAACAGCATCCTGAGGTAACGCATTGATATGCTCCTTTGATGTAAGCGGTAATGGGACTCTAACTTTTGAATATCCTTTGAAAAGGTTATTCTCTGCCGGGCATGGATGAACCTGTTGTCGCGTCTGACGACATAAAATATGGACGCAATGCCGCGTATGTTTGATTTAAATGTTCCGGCAAGGTTCGCACATCGCTCAATACGGCCATAAAAGAAGAGTCTCCGTTCCAGCGTGGCACAAGATGAAAATGCAGATGTTCGCGAATGCCGGCGCCCGCAGCCTGCCCCAGGTTGAGTCCTATATTGATGCCTTCGCAGTGAAAGTGTTCTTTAAGAATCAGCGTACAGCGCGTGAGCAGATCCATGATTTCATATGTTTCTTCCGGGGCAAGATCTGCGAGTTCCATAACATGCCTGTAGGGGCAGACCATGATATGTCCGTTATTATAGGGGAATTTGTTCATAATGACGAATGTTTGCTTGCTGCGCAGCAATACCAGACGTTCGCCGTCTTCCATGATGGAGGCCGGCAGGCAAAAAACACAGGCGTCGGGTTTCTGCCCCAGAATATACTGTATGCGCCACGGCGCCCAAAGTTGATTCATAATGTTTTCAGTATACACCGCATAGATGTGGGTATCAAGCATTGTATGGATTCTTACATAATGGTTTTTTTAGTTCATGACTAGTGGTAAAAAGGAATCCTATCGCGAGGCCATGCCCGCGCAAACAATGTGCCATTGTGCCATGTTAAAAATCTGTTGACTTTAGCTGGCCGGGCTTACGAACAAACGCTAGGGCATGTCCGGTAGCTTGCTGATCAAGTTGGATTTTAAAGATTCTTTGACGATTGGTGGCGTTTCTTGACAGAAATAGAGGAGAGAAGTCGCCACGAAAGGCAGGAGCCGCGAACAGCAAAGATGATAGTCTTGTAGATTTTAGGGCTTGCCGACTCTGGATAGGTGACGAACGTGGCAAAAATAGCGAATTTGAAATCCGCATAGATCCGGAAACTAAGTCCGGCGCGGAACGGCTTTTCTCAAGTTTCGGCATCACCGTGACAGATGCCGTTAATATTTTTCTGCGACAAGCCCTGATGGTTGGGGGGCTGCCCTTTGAGATGAAACAGCCTCGTTTCAACGCCGAGACTGAGGCGGCAATTCGGGAAACACGAGATATTGCCACAGGTAGGGTTGGGAGCAAGGGCTATGCTTCGGCACGGGAATTATTCGAGGCACTTGACGCCGAATAAGGACTACAAGCTGGCAAAAAAACGCGGCCTTGAATATGTCGTTGTTGGGAGATGTGCTTGATGTTTTGTTAACAGAACGGTCTCTATGATCGCAAGCACAAAGATCACGCACTCACAGGCGATTATAAAGGATTGCGCGAATGCCATATTCTACCTGATTGGCTTTTAATCTATTTTGTTTACTCAGTGAATCTAAATGCGACTGCACAAGAAATTCGTAACGCATTGTTTCAATTCATCTCGAATCAATCGCAAACTGCTTTTCCCTGATTAGAACTTATCCGTAAAGAACCAAAGATTTCCCAGAAGTTGATATATGCTTTTCTCCAGAGGAGACAAGCAAAGATACAGTTTGCCTTCTTCCGTTTGTACTTCCGCAATATTCAGGTGGAAACAGCCGACAGGACAAGACTTGAATTTCTTTTTCTCTGTGGCGCTTTTTTCTTTGGCAAGCCTGACCGCCCATGTCGTTCCATATCGTTGCAAGCAAGGATAGAGAAGAATGGCTTAGATTATGGAATTGCTTCTTGCTGAAGAATATAAATAATCCCCAACAGAAGTTGTGTGTACACCACCAGACATCCTTGCCTCTTTTCGTAAAATATGTTTTATTTCTTATTACGGCCTCCATGCAGGCGGGCTTTCGATGCGCGAAACGGAGCAATATATGGCCCAGAACCACTTGTTTTCCTTTGTCTTTATTCTTCTTATTTGTTGTGCCCTCGCTGCCTGCGGTGGAGACAAAAAAACCGGTCAGGGCGCCCTGCAGCATCTTGTGGCGGTGTATGACGTTGTGGCGCGCGACGAACCCTGGCCCGCCGAATATCAGGCTCAGGCCGCAGGTTCGCGCGCTGTGGAAGTGCGTGCCCGTGTGCAGGCCATTATTGAGAAACGCATGTACGAAGAAGGCGACTTCGTGAAGGAAGGCCAGCAGCTTTTTCAGCTTGAGCGCGATCAGTACGAAGCCATGATGCAGCAGGCTGAAGCCAGATATGACAGCGCCGAGCGCGAGTGGAATCGCATTCGCCCGCTGTATGCAAAAAATGCCGTTTCCCAGAAAGATCGCGACAATGCCCGGGCGGCTTTTGACAACGCGAAGGCTGAACTGCGTCAGGCCAAAATCAATCTGGATTACTGTCAGGTTGTTGCACCGGTTTCCGGCTACAGTAGCAAGGAGAACGTCACCGCCGGCAATCTTGTGAGCAACAATTCCCTGCTCACCTATGTTAACCAGATCGACCCCATGTACATTGACTTTTCCATTGCCGCGCCGGACTATATGCGCAGGCAGCAACTCGCCAAGGCCGGCCGGCTGCAGCTTCCGGCCGGCCGCCGCTATTCGGCGAAACTGCGCCTGCTGGACGGCGCACTATACGAGGGCAAGGGCGACATCACCTTTATTGACAGTCAGGTGCAGCCGGCCACGGGCGTCATCAAGGCGCGTGCCGTCTTTTCCAACACCGAAGGAAAAATTATGCCTGGGCAATATGTGCGCCTGTTTATGGAGGGCGACATACTCAAAGACGCTGTGCTCATACCGCAGAAATGCGTCATGCTGACTCAGCAGGGCGCGCAGGTGATGGCCGTGGACAAAGACAGCAAGGTTTCCCTTGTGCCTGTGACGTTAAGTGTCGCCATGGGAGACAAATATCTTGTGGATTCCGGGCTGAAAGGCGGCGAGCGCATCGTCAGCGAAGGCCTTGTCAAGGTTCGCGCCGGAGCGACGGTACGTGTGCAGAATGACGCCAATCAGGCAGCCGCACACAAATAGGTTGTCATGGCTGTTTCTTCCAAACCCAATTTTTTTTTGCGCCGGCCTGTTCTTTCGGCCGTCATCTCCATTCTGATCATCCTTGTGGGTGCGCTCGCCATGAAGGCCCTGCCCATCGCGCAGTACCCGGAACTGGTGCCGCCCAGCGTGAATATTACCGCCTTTTACCCCGGCGCTTCGGCGGAAACCATAGCCGCCACGGTGCTGGCCCCGCTGGAAGTGCAGATCAACGGCGTGGAAGGCATGCTTTACATGACCTCCACGGCATCGTCCGGCTCCGGCTCGGGATCCATCAACGTCTACTTTGCCCTGGGCACCAATCCAGACATGGCGCTCGTCAATGTGAACAACAAGGTCAATCTGGCACAGACGCTGCTGCCTGAGGAGGTGCGCCGTCAGGGCGTGAGCGTTGTCAAACGCTCCCCGGCCATTCTGCAGCTGATCACGCTTTTTTCGCCGGATGAACGCTATGACGCTGTTTTTCTGCACAATTATCTGATAAACAACGTCGCGGACGAAATCAAGCGCGTGCCCGGTGTGGGCGACTGCATGGTTTTCGGTGCTATGGACTATGCCATGCGCATCTGGCTCAAGCCGGACATGCTGGCCAAATATGGTCTGGCCGTTTCGGATGTGGCAAATGCCATCAAGGATCAGAACGCCCAGTTCGCGCCCGGTCGTCTCGGCGAAATGCCTTCGCCGGAATCCACCGAGCTCACCTGGCAGATTGACGCCAAAGGCCGTCTTGTCACTCCGGAAGAATTCGGCGAGATTGTTGTGCGCAACGGGCTGGACAGTGCCATGTTGCGCCTGAAGGACATCGCCGAAATTTCGCTCGGCGGCAAGGATTACAGCGTGCTTTCGGAATACAACGGCAAAGCCGCGCGAGGGGCGGCCGTGTATCTTCTGCCCGGCGCCAACGCCATATCCACCGGCGACAAGGTGAAGGCGAGGATGGCGGAGATAGCCAATGGCTTTCCGGAAGGCGTGGACTACACCATCGCAGTGGACACCAATGAATTTGTCTTGGAATCCATCAAGGAAGTGATCTACACCCTTGTGGAAGCCATGATTTTGGTTTTTATCGTTGTCTTTGTCTTTTTGCAGAACTGGCGGGCCACGCTCATCCCCTGCATTGCCGTTCCCGTATCCGTCATCGGCACCTTCGCGGGCCTGTACGCGTTCGGCTTCACCATCAATACGCTGACGCTCTTCGGCCTGGTTCTTGCCATCGGCATTGTGGTGGACGACGCCATTGTGGTGCTGGAAAACGTGGAGCGCATCATGCGCACAGAGCATCTGCCGCCCAGGGAGGCCACAGCCAAGGCCATGAACGAGGTCACGGCGCCGGTCATCGCCATTGTGCTCGTGCTGTGCGCGGTCTTTATTCCTGTTTCCTTCATGAGCAGTCTGGCCGGGCAGATGTACAAACAGTTCGCCATCACCATTTCCGTTTCTGTGGTACTGTCGGGCGTTGTGGCGCTCACGCTCACGCCGGCGCTCTGCGCACTGCTGCTCAAGCCGCACTCCCACGACCACACGCCCGCGGCTTTTTTTGTGCGTTTTAACTATCTCTTCACTAGCATCACCCACAGCTATGTGCGTTTGGTGCGCTTTATCAAAAATTCCGGCCTGCGCGCCATTCTGCTTTTCGGACTCATGCTTGTCGCCATTGTATGGCTTTTCAGGGTGGTGCCCGGCGGTCTGGTGCCAAACGAAGACCAGGGCTACTTACTGGGCATGGCCGTGCTCTCTGACGGCGCATCCCAGCACCGCACCCACAACATCACCAGACAAATCGCGGACTTTGTGCTGAAAGACCCTTCGGCAAAAATGATCATGACGATCGACGGCATAGATATCACATCCATCTCCACCAAGAGCAACTACGGCACGTTTTTCGTCAATATGAAGCCGTGGAACGAACGCAGAGGCACCGGCCTGTCGGTGCAGGCCATGGCGAGAAAGGTGATGAGCCAGACCATGGCTCAGCCTGAAGCCGTTGTTCTGGGCTTTACGCCGCCACCCATCAGCGGCATGAGCACCACAGGCGGTTTTGACGGCTATATTCAGATGCGCGGCGACAGCACCATTCACGACATGGAAAATATGGCTAACCGTGTCGCGCAGGAAGCTTTATCTGTTGTCGGGGATGGAACGAACGCGCGAAAAAAATACCCGGCCATCGGCAATGTGCAAAACCTCTTTTCCACGGGCGCGCCGCAGTTGTATGCCGACCTTGACCGCGAACGCTGCCGCGACATGGGAGTGAGCGTAACGGACGTGTTCACGGCCATGAGCGGCACCTTCGGCTCATTCTACGTCAATGACTTCAACTACCTCGGCAGAACGTATCAGGTGCGTTTGCAGTCTGACGCGGCCTACCGCATTTTGCCGGAATCACTCAACGACGTGTACGTGCGCAACGCAAACGGCGACATGATTCCGCTTTCCGCCCTGATGACGTTGGAACGTCGCACCGCCCCGCAGACCATGGAGCGGTACAACGTTTATCCGGCCGCGCATTTTCTGGGCAATCCCGCGGCGGGCTATTCCTCAGGTCAGGCGCTTGAGGCCATGGAACAGGCCGCCGCCGCCGTGATGACCTCTGACTACAGTCTTGGCTGGGTCGGGTCGGCCTTGCAGGAAAAGCTGGCCAGTTCGGACACCACCGTGATTTTTGTACTGGCGCTGGTGATGGTTTTTCTAATTCTGGCCGCCCAGTACGAAAGCTGGTCTTTGCCGCTGGCCGTGCTCACGGCCGTGCCCTTCGGCGTTTTCGGCGCGCTGGCCGCCACATGGCTGCGGGACATCTCAAACGACGTTTATTTCCAAGTGGCCCTTGTCACCCTGATTGGCCTTGCCGCCAAAAACGCCATTCTGATTGTGGAATTCGCCGTGGAGGCATGGCGTAGCGGCCGTTCGCTGGACACGGCGGCCATGCATGCCTCGCGGCTGCGCTTCAGGCCCATTATCATGACGTCGCTGGCTTTTATTCTCGGCTGTGTGCCGCTTGCCATAAGCACCGGCGCTGGAGCCAACAGCCGGCACGCCATCGGCACAGCCGTCATTGGCGGCATGCTGGCGGCAACGTGCATAGCCACTCTCTTTGTGCCGTATTTTTTCAAAAGCATTATGCTGCTTTCACTCAAACTCCAAGGCAAGAAAGATCCTCATGAAGGTCAGGCGACCGTTGACGAGGAGAAAATATGATCTCCACTGTAAAGAACTGCCTCGCGCTGTGCCTTGCGCTGCTGCTCGCCGCCTGCTCCCTTGCCCCGAATTATGAACGCCCCGGCCAGGATATCCCTAAGGAATGGCGCAGGGTTGATCTGGGTTCAACGCCGCTTTACACAGACTGGTGGACGCGTTTTAACGACCCCGTGCTCACGTTCATGATTGCTGAAGCCCTGAGTACCAATCTGGATCTGGCGGAATCGCTGGCAAGGATTGATTCCGCCGCGGCTCAGGCCGGCGTTGCCACGTCACAACTCTTTCCCACGGTGAGCGGTAACGCTCAGGCGCTCGCGCAAAGCGATTCGGAAAAAGGGCCCAATGCCGCCGCATTCACCCCGCAGACCGGTATGTCGCGCTCCGCCACCAATTATCAGGGATCGCTCAATGCAGCCTGGGAGCTGGATTTCTGGGGGAAATACCGTAACAGCTACACGGCCCTTACCGACGTGCTCATGAACACCGTTGTCGGGCATGAAGCCTTGCTTCTTTCTGTGGCCGGCCAGACGGCCCGAGGCTATTTTACCATGCTCGCGCTTGACATGCAGCTTGCTACGGCCCGCCGCACCCTGAAAAGCCGTGAGGACTCCTTCGGCATCTATACAAGCCGCTACAGGCAGGGTGACATCACTGAGCTTGACTGGCAGCGCGCCAGGGCAGAGGTGGAAGCAGCCCGATCCCAGATGCACGTCACCACAGTGGCGCTTGATCAGGCTGAAGCCGCGCTCGCTGTGCTGCTTGGGCGTTCCCCGCGCGACATTATGGAACGCGCCGTGGAGCGCGGCAAAACCATTCACGCGCTCCCCTCCCCGCCTGTTCTGCCGGAGGGACTCCCCTCCGCACTTTTGGAGCGCCGGCCGGACGTGCGCGCCGCGGAATATATGATTATGGCCTATAACGCCGAAATCGGCGCGGCGCGCACGCAGCTTTTCCCCTCCATTTCCCTGACCGGCGTGCTCGGCACCCTCAGCGCGGCTGTAGGGAATCTGTTCACCGGACCTGCCGGCGTGTGGAATTACGGCGTGACCGGCAGCCTGCCCCTTCTGGATTTCGGCCGCAACTGGTATACCGTGAAAGACGCGAAAGCCAGAAAAAAAGCTTCTGTCGCCGTGTACCGCAAAACCGTACAGAAGGCGTTTCAGGATATCCGCACAGCACTGACGTCACAGCGCGAAGCCGACGCCATTGTGCGCAGCATGCAGTTGCAGGTGCAAAGTCTGCGCCGGGCGGTGGAGATAGCCCGTCTGCAGTATGACAACGGCTACAGCGATTATCTGACGGTGCTGGACGCCGAACGCCAGCTCTTTGCGGCGGAAATGCAGCTTGCGACAGGACTGCGCGACCGGCTTGAGGCTGTCGTCAGCGTGTGCATGGCACTTGGCGGTGGCTGGCAAGATCCGAAGAAAAGTCCTGCCTGCCCCGTGATCAATACAGAACGCCTGCTTGACGATGTGACCGGAGGTCCACAACGGCCATGAGCCACCCACAGCCGAAGACTGTCAGCAGAACATTCCGGCTGTTCTGTTTTGTTCTGTGTCTGTTTGCCTATAGCCTGACGACAATCCTGCCGCTTTTGCCTGTGCCGGTAACGGCCGCGAGCGCGGCGCAAACACAGATAACGGCGACCGGCAAAAAAAACGGGGTGTCCGCCCCACAAAAAAATCTGCACGCACGGCCTTGGACTTTCGGCCAATCCCCTGACCGCGAAGCCGACATCTGGCGCCATGGGAAACGGACGGAGCGCATTCGCGAACATGCCGTGTCCGACGCGAAGAACGGGCCCAAAGCGGTTAATACCGCGCCCATCATTGATCGGGCACTCAAAAACACAGAAAAAAAACAGGGTGGCCTGAATGTGGGCATACGTAATGAAAGCGCGTCCTGGCGCCCTCTCCTGCCGACGGGGAACGCGCGCCCGTATGAGAACCAGACAAGAACAGGCCGCCATATTGTAGGCGCATTCGCCGACGTGAAGTCCGGCGACGATTTGAGCATACGCCTTGGACCTGAGCTGATATTGAAAGATGAACAAAGCATTGAAAAGAGCGCGAGCAATCAGCCCGACTCCGCACTCGGCATGGGCATGCAGTTCAAGCTGGATTTTTAATCGGGTCATGTCTGGCCAACTGCCAGGAAATGCCTAAAGAGCCAAGTATACCAATGAAAAACAAGTAGGCGGCATGTTCAGAAATTAGTGAGACAAAAATTCGGCACATTAAGTCGCCGGAAAGGTGTTTTCCGTAAGCCCGGGCGTGATCCTGAACAACGTGACCGACTGAGGCGGCTCTTTTAAAATTTATCTTGCTGTTTCAGTGTCTTGCCGCGTTCGTTCGATTGCCCTGCCAGATTGACGAGAACAGGGTTCTCTTCCATTTCTTCAAGAAACTTGTCCGGTCGTTCCTTTTGATCCGGCACATCTATGTCGCCGTGCACATATTCGCGATAGCCTGTGCCGGCGGGGATCAGGCGGCCGACAATAACGTTTTCCTTGAGTCCTTGCAGATAGTCCATCTTGCTTTTCAGAGAGGCTTCTGTGAGCACCTTGGTGGTTTCCTGAAAAGATGCCGCTGAAATAAAAGACGAAGTCGTCAAAGAAGCCTGTGTAATGCCAAGCACCAACGGCTTCGCCGTAGCCGGCAGCCCACCTTCAGCAACGGCCCTCTGATTTTCCGCCTTAAAATCGTTTTTATCCACCTGCTCTCCAACAAGGAAGGATGTGCCGCAGGAATCAAGGATAGTTACCTTTTTAAGCATCTGCCGCACAATAACCTCAATGTGCTTGTCGTTGATGTCCACACCCTGGAAACGGTAGACTTCCTGAATTTCATCCACAAGATAACGCGCAAGATATTTTTCGCCGCAGGTGTGCAAAATGTCGTGCAGTTCCGGATAGCCTTCGGTGAGCGGGTCGCCCGCTTCAACAAAATCGCCATCCGCAGCAGTTATATGTTTGCCCTTGGGAACCAGATATTCTCTGGCATCACCTATTTCAGGGGTAACAATCAGCTTGCGCTTACCCTTGGATTCTCCGGCATAGGCGACGGTGCCGGCAATTTCTGAAACTTCGGCCTTGTCTTTGGGTTTGCGCACTTCAAAAAGTTCCGCCACCCGCGGCAGGCCGCCGACTATGTCCTTGGTTTTGGATGTTTCACGTGGCTTGCGGGCTATAATATCGCCGGCCTGAATGCTTTCACCGTCTTTCACCATGAGAATGGAGCCGACAGGCAGAGAATAAACAGCCTTTGCCATGCCCTGTTCGCGTTTTTTGACATCACCGCTTGCGTCACAGATGGAAATGGACGGACGAAAGTTTGTGGTGCGGTATTCCATAATGGTCAGCGAAGCCTGCCGCGTGACTTCATCCACTTTTTCCTGCACAGTTTTGCCGTCAATGATGTCAGAGAAGCGGACAAGGCCGTCCTCTTCCGCAACAAAAGGTTCATTGAAAGGATCCCATTCCGCCAACACCGCGCCCTTTGCCACATCCTGGCCATGGGCCACCATAAGACGCGCGCCGTTGGGCAGAATATATTTTGCACGTTCTCGTCCCTGCGGATCAACAATAGTCATCTGACCGCTCTTGCCGAGCACAAGGTGAGAGCTGCCGCGGTTGGTTACTTCCCTGACGCGGTTCAAAATCACCCGGCCCGCTTCAAGTGCTTCAAACCTGTTTTTTTCGATAGTGCTTGACGCGGTGCCGCCGATATGAAAAGTGCGCATGGTCAGCTGCGTTCCAGGTTCACCGATGGATTGGGCGGCGATAATGCCCACTGTTTCACCGATATTGACGAGATGGCCCCGGGCCAGATCCCGTCCATAACAGAGGGCGCAAATGCCGCGCTCCGCCTGACATGTCAGGGGAGAACGCATTGTAATGGAGAAAATGCCTTTGTCGTTTAAAAGCGTGGCCTCATTTTCCGTAATCAGGGTGTTTTCTGCAATGAGAACGTGTTCTGGATCGTCGGGATCCTGGACAGGGTAGAGGAGCACGCGACCGATGGCGCGTTCGGCAAGGGGGGGGTTCACATCGCCGCCTTCCTTCAAATGCGTCAGCTCAATGCCGTCCACTGTGCCGCAGTTGTGCTCAGAGACGATCACATCCTGAACGACATCCACAAGGCGGCGGGTCAAATAGCCGGAGTTTGCCGTTTTCAGGGCGGTATCGGCAAGACCCTTGCGCGCGCCGTGCGTGGACGTGAAATATTGCAGCACGGAAAGCCCTTCACGGAAGGAGGATGTGATGGGCGTTTCAATAATTTCTCCGGATGGCTTTGCCATCAGCCCGCGCATGCCGGCAAGTTGGCGCATTTGATCCTGATTGCCGCGCGCGCCTGAATTTGACATCATGAAGATGGGATTAAAGCTCTGGTGTGTTTCTGTTCTGCCGGTCTTTGGGTCAGTCAGCACATCATATGAAATTTCTTCGGTCATTTCCGTGGAAACGTCTTGCGTGGTTTTTGTCCATACATCCACAACCTTGTTGTATTTTTCCGTACGGGTAATGATGCCGTCGCGGTATTGACGTTCAATATCGTCCACTTCAGACTGAGACGCTGCCAGAATATCTTTTTTCTTTTTTGGAATGATCAGATCTTTGACGCCGATTGTCACGCCGGCGCGCGTAGCGAATTCATAACCCATGTCTTTTAGCCTGTCACAGAGAATGACGGTGGATTTGATGCCGCACTGCCGGTAAGCGGCGCCAACAAGTTTGGCGATGTTTTTTTTTGTCAGCACGCGGTTGACAAGGTCAAAGGCGAGATTATCGGGCAAAATGCTGCTGACCAGCACGCGGCCGGGCGTGGTATGACACAGCGTTCCGTTTTGCATGCGCACCTGAACGCGCGCGTGCAGAGAAACCGCGCCGGCGTCGTAAGCCGCTTCAACTTCCCACGGAGCGCAAAAAGTCATGCCTTCACCGTGTTCAAAGCCACGTTCAACAGTCATATAGTAAAGGCCGAGCACAATATCCTGTGAGGGTACAATAACCGGCCCACCGTTTGCTGGTGAAAGAATGTTGTTGGTGCTCATCATCAAAACGCGGCATTCTATCTGCGCTTCAACAGAAAGGGGAATGTGCGCCGCCATCTGGTCACCGTCAAAGTCCGCATTATATGCGGAACAGACAAGCGGGTGAAGGCGAATGGCCTTGCCTTCCACAAGCAGGGGTTCAAAGGCCTGTATGCCCAGACGGTGTAGCGTGGGAGCGCGGTTGAGCAGAATGGGGTACTCACGCACCACTTCAGAGAGAATGTCCCAGACAACCAACTCTTCGCGCTCGAGCATTTTTTTTGCGCTTTTAATGGTGGAGGCATGTCCGCGCTTTTCAAGTTCAGAATAAATAAAAGGCTTGAAAAGCTCCAAAGCCATTTTTTTGGGCAGGCCGCACTGATGGAGCTTGAGATACGGTCCAACCGTAATAACTGAACGACCGGAATAGTCGACGCGCTTGCCCAAGAGGTTTTGGCGAAAACGCCCCTGCTTGCCCTTAATCATATCGGAGAGGGACTTGAGCGGCCGACCGTTAGTGCCGGTTATGGCCCTGCCGCGTCTGCCGTTGTCAAAAAGCGCGTCAACGGCCTCCTGAAGCATGCGTTTCTCATTGCGTATGATAATTTCGGGAGCGCCCAGTTCCATGAGGCGTTTCAAACGGTTGTTGCGGTTAATGACGCGGCGGTAGAGATCGTTAAGATCGGACGTCGCGAACCGGCCGCCATCAAGAGGAACCAAGGGGCGCAATTCCGGCGGGATGACAGGAATGACTTCCATGATCATCCATTCGGGCTTGTTCTGTGATTCAAGAAAAGCCTCAACTATTTTAAGCCGTTTTGTAAGCTTCTTTTTTTTGGTTTGACTTTTTGTTGTTTCGCTTTCCGTCCGCAGTTCAGTTCTGAGTTTTTTCATGTCCATTTCTTCAAGCAGGCCGCGCACAGCTTCAGCGCCCATGCCTACCGCAAGAATATCGTCCCGGCCGTAGTGATCAATAATCTGGAGGTATTGTTCTTCTGAAACAACCTGACATTTTTGCAGATTGGTCTGCCCCGGATCCAGCACAATATATGAATCAAAATACAAAACTTTTTCCAAATCGGCCATGGTCATGTCGAGCAGGGTGGCGATTTTGGAAGGCAGTGTTTTTAAAAACCATATATGGGCAACAGGCGTCGCAAGTTCAATGTGCCCCATGCGCTCCCTGCGCACTTTGGAAGCAATAACTTCCAC
The DNA here is from genome assembly GCF_002355955.1 of Candidatus Desulfovibrio trichonymphae. Lineage (NCBI taxonomy): Bacteria > Pseudomonadati > Thermodesulfobacteriota > Desulfovibrionia > Desulfovibrionales > Desulfovibrionaceae > Desulfovibrio > Candidatus Desulfovibrio trichonymphae. Next base: position 373,611 of record NZ_AP017368.1, read on the forward strand.
ACCGCATTTTTCGCACACAATGCCGCGATGCTTCATCCGCTTGTATTTGCCGCAATTGCACTCATAATCTTTGACCGGTCCAAAGATTTTTGCGCAGAAAAGGCCGTCGCGTTCAGGTTTGAATGTGCGGTAATTGATGGTTTCCGGTTTTTTGATCTCGCCGTAAGACCATGCGCGAATGACCTCCGGCGATGCGATGGAAATTTGTATCGCCTTGAGGTTACGTACGTTGGTTATACTGGCAGACGTGTCGCGCGTAATGAAAAGATCGTCCAGACTCATATTATGTTTTCCCTGCTTTGTAAAAACTTGAAGAACGTTTGTCAGCAATCAGCAGCAATAACAAGATGTTATTCAGCCTCGTCGTCGTGCTCCTGCATGTAGCTGACATGTTTTGACTTTTTTTGGTCTTCTTCCTGATGGAGGGAGACGTTCAATCCGAGACTCATCAGTTCTTTAACGAGCACATTGAAGGATTCCGGCAGGCCGGCTTCGAGAAAATTGTCGCCCTTGACAATTTTCTCGTACATTTTAACGCGTCCGGCCACATCATCTGATTTGACAGTGAGAAATTCCTGAAGAAGATAGGCTGCGCCATACGCTTCCAATGCCCATACCTCCATTTCTCCCAAACGCTGGCCGCCGAACTGGGCCTTGCCGCCTAAAGGCTGTTGAGTAACGAGAGAGTACGGCCCGGTGGAACGAGCATGAATTTTCTCGTCCACAAGGTGATGCAGCTTGAGAAGATACATCACGCCTGTTGTGACGCGATTTCTGAAGGGGACACCGGTGCGGCCGTCGTACAAAACTGTTTTTCCGTCGTTTTCAAGGCCGGCTTTGTCCATCCACGCCCATATTTCCTCTTCCGTAGCGCCGTCGAAAACCGGAGTTTTTGTCACAATGCCGTTTTTGAGTTTTTTGACAGCGGCAATGAATTCGTCATCGTTCATGGCGTCCACAAGGGCATTGACATCCGCCGACGCAAAGACATCCTTGACCTCTTTGCGCGCGGTTTGCAAGGCGGTGCCGGAATCAACAAGCTGGGCCATCTGGCGTCCAAGCTCTTTTGCCCCCCATCCAAGATGGGTTTCCATAATCTGGCCAATATTCATGCGCGATGGAACGCCCAAGGGATTAAGCACTATGTCGACAGGTCGGCCGTCAGCGAAAAACGGCATGTCCTCTTCAGGCAAAATACAAGAAACCACGCCCTTGTTCCCGTGTCTGCCCGCCATTTTGTCGCCTACGGAAAGTTTGCGTTTAATGGCTATGTGGACTTTGACCATTTTGATTACGCCGGGCGGCAGATCATCACCCTCGGTGACTTTACCGCGTTTTGCGTCATAAATGGACTTCAGAAAGACAACTTCCCGATCATATGACTTCAGCAGTTCAGCAACCGTATCATTGACGGCATTGTTCCTGAAAAGGCCGGCAAGTTTTTTGACGGGGAGCAGCGTCAGATGTTCTGCGGCAAGCGCTGTCCCCGCTTCAACAAACACTTCGCCTTTTTTCTTGCCCGGCACGGAAACAGCCGTCTGCCGGCCTAGGACAGAACCGGCGAGAAGATCACGCGTTCTGTTTGTCAGCGAACGGATATGGTCAGCTTCTTTTTGATCAAGTGCCGCGATATCGTGCGCTTCAATGGCGAGAGTGCGATCGTCCTTTTCGCCTGAACGGCGGTTGAAGACTTTGACGTCAATAATCGTGCCTTCAACGCCTGGTGGAACCTTGAGGGAAGTATTTTTAACATCACGGGCTTTTTCGCCGAAAATGGCCCGCAGGAGTTTTTCTTCGGGAGTCAGCTGCGTTTCGCCCTTGGGCGAGATTTTACCGACAAGAATGTCGTCGGGCTTGACAGAGGCGCCGATGCGGATGATGCCGCTTTCATCAAGATTGCACAGCATGTCTTCACTGACGTTGGGGATGTCGCGGGTGATTTCCTCCGGCCCCAGTTTCGTGTCGCGGGCCACCACCTCAAATTCTTCAATGTGTATGGAGGTAAAAATGTCTTCTTTAACCGTTCGCTCGGAAATGAGGATCGAATCTTCATAATTGTAGCCGCACCAAGGCATAAAGGCCACAACAAGGTTTTTGCCGAGGGCCAGTTCGCCATCGTCAATACCGGGACCGTCTGCCAGAATTTGACCTTTTTTGACAAATTGACCTGCATGACAGGTTGGTCGCTGGCCGAAGCAGGAATTCTGATTTGACTTATGAAATTTCAGCAGGTCGTATGCGCGCACGCCGCCCTGTTCCGGGTAAAGATCGCCATGATAAGCCACCACGATACGGTCAGCGTCGGCATACTCCACCTTGCCGTCGGCAGGCGCGACGATGCATGCCCCGGAATCACGGGCAACGTCAACTTCCATACCGGTGCCCACAAGCGGTTTTTCAGAGCGCAGCAGGGGTACGGCCTGCCGCTGCATATTTGATCCCATAAGCGCGCGGTTTGCATCATCATGCTCAAGGAAGGGAATCAATGCGGCGGAGATTGAAACCATCTGGCTGGGCGAGATGTCCATAAGCGTCACTTCATCGCGGGGGCGGATTTCCACTTCGCCCCTGACGCGTACGGTAATAAATTCGTCCACCAGGCGTCCGTTGTCGTCAAGACGCGCGTTTGCCTGGGCAACCACTTGATCACTTTCGTGCGAGGCGTCCAGATGGATGACTTCACTGGTAAGCTGACCTTTCCGAATAACCCGATACGGTGTTTCAATAAATCCGTAGTCATTGACTTTCGCGAAAGTGGTCAGTGAGACAATCAGTCCGATATTCGGCCCTTCCGGCGTTTCAATGGGACATATTCTGCCGTAGTGGGAAGTATGAACGTCCCGCACTTCAAAACCTGCGCGCTCGCGCGTCAGGCCGCCCGGGCCAAGCGCGGAAAGACGGCGTTTATGCGTGACCTCGGAGAGCGAGTTTGTCTGGTCCATAAACTGGGAGAGCTGCGAGGTGCCGAAAAATTCTTTCAGCACCGCAGCCACAGGTTTGGGATTGATGAGATCATGCGGCATGAGTGTGGAAATTTCTTGGAGGCTCATGCGTTCCTTGATCGCCCTCTCCATGCGCACAAGGCCGATACGGTACTGGTTTTCCACCAGTTCGCCAACAAGTCTGACCCTGCGTTTGTCCAGATGGTCAATGTCATCTGCCGAACCATGGGTGTCTTTAAGTTTAACAAGAACTTTAATGGACGTCAAAATATCTTCATCAGTCAAAGTGCGCGTCCGGGCGGATTCATTACGGCCAAGCCGCTGGTTCAACTTATATCTGCCGACAGGAGAGAGATCGTAGTAGTTTGAATTTCTAAAGAGGTTATCAAAATAATTTGCCGCAATTTCCGCCGTTGGGGGCGGAGAAGGCCGCAGACGCCGGTATATCTCTTCTTGGGCTTTTTGCTGGTCGGGAATGCGATCCAGAACCAGTGTGTCGCGAATAGAGGAAGACGTGCCGGCGCCCTTGGTGTGCAGCACAGCTATGCGTTGAATATTCGCCTCGCGCAGACGCTCCAGAAGGCCAGGCGTTATTTCGTCAGCCGCTTCTGCCAACACTTCGCCGGTTTTGCCGTCGGTTGCGTCTTCAGCAAGGAACATGCTGTCCAGCAGGTCAGGCCGCACTTCAATTGCTTGAATTCCCGCTTCACAGATCACGCGCCAGCTTCGTTTTGTGATAGGCTTGCCGGCCTTAACGATTATTGTTCCATCAGGGGCAACAATGTCGGTATAGGCGTTATCTTTGCGGTAAAGATCTTTTTTGACTTCCCAAAACAATCGGTTGTCCTGCAAGAAGTAATGTTCACGATTATAAAAATAATCAAGTACTTGTGCCTTATTCATCCCCATGGCTTTCAAGAGAATGGTGGCGGGCATTTTTCTGCGCCGGTCAATACGGACATACAGTATGTCTTTGTGATCAAAGTCAAAATCAAGCCATGAGCCGCGCATAGGTATCACGCGGCAGGAGTACAGCACCTTGCGGCTTGTATGTGTTTTGCCGCCGTCGTGTTCAAAAATGATGCCGGGAGAACGTTGAAGCTGGTTGACTATCACGCGTTCTGTCCCGTTAATAATAAATGTGCCTTTTTCCGTCATCAAGGGCAGCGTGCCGAAATAGATGTCCTGTTCCTTGATGTCACGTATGGTCTTGTTGCCGGAGACTGCATCAGCGACATAGACGATAAGACGCATTTTTATGCGCACAGGGGCTTCATAGGTCAGCCCTTTGGCAATACATTCAGCCTGATCATACTTGGGTGTGCTTATTTCATAACTGACGAATTCCAGTCTGGCGGTTTTATTGAAATCTTCAATGGGGAAGACAGAATGGAAAGTGCCTTCCAAACCTTCGTCGCGATTTCGTTCCGCATCAGAAACACCTTCCTGGAGGAATTTTCGATAGGAATCTATTTGTAGATTCAGTAAATGAGGAATAGGAAGAGAAACTTTGATTTTGCCAAACTGTTTGGTAAGCTGATCCATGAGCACCTCAAATCAGGTAACGGTTGCGTCCCGGCAGCGCGGGAGAAAGTGCCGTTTGACGCCGATGGAAAATTTTAAAAAATTCTGCGGGAACAATCAGCACTCAAAGCAGGGGGGCATGAAAGCGCGATGCCCCAAGAAACGAAATTTCCATGACATACATTGAACATATCATAATAAACGAAATATTTATTTTTTGCAAGGGCTTTCGTGTTGAGAGAGATTCATTTTTGCAATGATTTGATAGTGATAATTAATTGTTTTTGCTTGATAAAAATATCATAAAGGCGAAACTCTCCGTGTTGAAGTTTTTAAGCTGACCGTTGCAGCGGCAAAAAAGTAAAAGCATGGCGAAACATACGGTTTCGCCATGCCACAATGTGTGTAACGCCTGCGTCAGGCCCGTGAGACCTGAAGACGGATTTACTTGACTTCGACGGTTGCGCCTGCGTCGGCAAGCTGTTTTCTCGCTTCTTCAGCTTCTTCCTTTGAGACCGCTTCTTTAATAGTTGAAGGAGCGCCGTCAACTTTTTCCTTGGCCTCCTTGAGGCCAAGGCTAGTCAAAGCGCGAACCGCTTTGATCACGTTAATTTTGTTGGCGCCGGTTTCTTTGAGGATCACATCGAATTCAGTTTTTTCTTCTTCTGCGACTGCTGCGTCAGCGTCAGCTGCGGGCACCGCCATTACCATTGCCGCGGCTGGCGCTACAGCAGATACGCCAAATTTCTCTTCCAGCTCCTTGATGAGCTCTGAAAGTTCGAGCACAGTCATATCAGAAATAAAGGCGATAACTTCTTCCTTGGTTAGGGACATGGTAAACTCCTGATTTTTGGCAGTTAAAATTTAAACTGTTCTCGCCGAAACGCGTTACGCGGCCGCATTGTTCTTTTGTTCTTCAATGCCTTTTAAAATATAAAGGAAACCGCGTAACAAATTGGCGAACAGCGACACAAAACTAGTGGGCACGGCGTTTATGGTGCCAAGCAGCTGGGCAAGCAACTGTTCCCTGCCGGGAAGCCTTGCCAAAGCCTCAACCTGGTCTGCAGTCAGTTCCCTGCCTTTCAGATCGGCACAGCGCAGCTTGAACAGCTTGCTCTGCTTGACAAAATCATTGAGCGTCTTGGCCACCGCCACAGGATTTTCATGGCCAAGGGCCACGCCGCAGTTTTCATGGAATTTATCCTTGATCGCGTCGTGTGTGCCGCCGGTGAAAGCAATGCGAGCCAAGGTGTTTTTAACGATATGATATTCGCCGCCTGATTTTTTCAGGCTCACCCGAAGGTTCGTCAGCTCTTCCACCGTCATTCCCTTGAAGTCGGTCAGAACCGCAAAAGAAGCCTTGTCTGTTTTTGTTTTGATGGCTTCTATAATAACGGCTTTTTCAGACCTGTTCACGTGACACCTCTCACATTCAGGGTTGTCGGATGGAATGCCGAGTCAAAGTTGAAGCGTCTGGACAGGAATTTATGGGTTTTGCCCGCCTGTCGTCTTCGACTCGAATTCCGTATTCCTCTGCCAAGGTTGTTGTTACAACCAGTCGGGGCAAATTAACACGGGAGATGTCAATTTGCCTTGGAAGGATTTTATTAAAAATCCTTGCCGGGATCTTGCCGCAAGGCAAATGTATTGCGCCGCAAGCGGCAAGCTGAAGCATAAGCTGTTTCGGATGTCAGCCCTCAAGAAATTTTTTAACCATCGGCATGTCAATCTTGAAACCCGGCCCCATCGTTGTGGAAACGGCCATTGAATACATATACACGCCTTTTGCGGCAGAAGGTTTCAATCGGGTGACAGCTTCAAGCAACGCTTTGAGATTACCGAGAATTTTTTCAGCACCAAAAGAGACTTTGCCAAGAGGAGCGTGCAGCACGCCTCCTTTGTCAACTCTGAATTCAACACGGCCGGCTTTGAGTTCAGCAATAACCTTGCCTACTTCAAATGTGACTGAGCCTGTTTTGGCATTGGGCATCAGGCCGTGGGGGCCAAGCAGACGGCCGATCTGACCAACAAGCGCCATAACATCGGGTGTGGCAACTGCTGCATCAAATTCACGCCAGCCTTCTTTAATTTTTGCGACAAGTTCTTCTGCTCCAACAGCGTCGGCGCCAGCTTCGCGCGCCTCGGTTTGCTTTTCGCCTTTACAGAAGACGGCCACCCTGACGGTTTTGCCAAGGCCGTGGGGAAGTGTGACCGCACCGCGTACCATCTGATCCGAGTATTTGGGGTCAACACCTAAACGTATTGCAACATCAACAGATTCGTCAAATTTGGCAAAGGAGACGTGCAGGGATTGATTTACAGCATCTTCAATACCATAACGTTTCTGTGGGTCAAGACCTTCCAGGGCCTTGGAAAATTTTTTGCCATTTCTGGGCATGATTCATTCCTTGTCGTTTTGTATCTCCCGCCGTTTTCAGATGTGGATAAAAACAGCAGTACAATTAATTTCAACGGAAAATCGCGGAAAGGCCGGCCGCCGCGTCAGGGGCCTCGGACTTTCCGCCGCATGCAGGACGGCTCGTTGTACAAGGTTCATTTATAGGTCAAAAAGCCTGAAGCGGGTTATGTTATATCAATGCCCATGCTGCGTGCGGTGCCTGCAATGGATTTAATCGCAGTTTCCAGAGAAGCGGCATTGAGGTCAGGCAATTTCATGCGCGCAATTTCTTCTGCCTGGGCGAGGGAAATTGCACCCATTTTATTTCTGTTGGGTTCTCCGGAACCCTTTTCAACTTTGGCGGCCTTCATAATCAAGACCGCGGCAGGCGGGGTTTTGGTAATGAATGAGAAGGAACGGTCAGCATAAACTGTAATGACCACAGGGAGGATCATTCCTTTTTGGTCTTGTGTACGGGCATTGAATTCTTTGCAAAAACCCATGATGTTCAAACCGTGCTGACCAAGCGCCGGGCCCACGGGAGGAGAGGGATTCGCCGCGCCGGCGGGTATTTGCAATTTGATTCTGGCAACTTCTTTTTTGGCCATTTGCGTTATCCTTCATCGCTGTATGCGGTATGAGCGTGTGCACCAAAGGTGTACCCACAGGGCAACGTTTACCCTTTTGAAACCTGCACAAAATCCAGTTCCACCGGCGTCTGACGGCCGAAAATGGAAACAGAAACACGCAGTTTACCCTTGTCGTAGTTAACATCTTCCACCATGCCGTTGAAGCCTCCAAACGGCCCATCAATAATGCGAACTTCGTCGCCTCTGTCAAAATTGAACTTGGGCCGCGGCGTTTCCTGTCGTGTTTCCATCAGCTCCAGAATACGCTCGGCCTCAACATCGCGCATGGGAGTTGGGCGATTTTTGCCGCCAACAAAACCTGTCACCTTGGGGATGGATTGCACCAGGTGCCAGGAGAGATCTGTCATAATCATCCGCACCATGATATATCCGGGATATATCTTACTCGTTGTTGTGCGTTTTTCACCGCCTTTGGAAAGTTCAACCACCTTTTCAGTAGGGAGAACTATTTCTTGGATAAGACCCTGATCCTGACCGGTGCGGATCATTTCACTAATGGTTTTTTGCACCCGCTGCTCAAAACCTGAGTAGGTGTGCACAATGTACCAACGCGATTTTTGGTCTAGATCTGAATTTTCATCAATGACGGAATCTTTCATAACAGCCTTTTAAGACAGGATAGATTTGATCAGAGCTGACAGACCAAGATCCGCCAGCCCGAGAATGACGGCCATCACGGCTACAAAGCCCAATACAGCCAGAGTGGCTTTTCGCGTCTCGGGCAATGTGGGCCAAGTGATTTTGCGCAATTCAGCCTTTGCGTCCTCCGCATAGCGCGCAAAACGCATAACAAGATTCAAGGCATTATCCGATTTAAGTTCAGTGGGTTGATCCTGTTTTTTTGTCATGGCGCCGCCAGGTAATTAAATGGCAGGGCAGGAGGGATTCGAACCCCCAACTTGCGGTTTTGGAGACCGCCGCTCTAACCGTTGGAGCTACTGCCCTGCACTTGTTGTTCGAGGGCATGGTGCCCCTTGAACGGATGAAGTTATCTGGTTTCACGATGCAACGTATGTTTTTTGTCCCATGGGCAGTATTTTTTCAATTCAAGACGCCCTGTGGTATTTTTTTTGTTTTTTCGGGTGCTGTAGTTGTGTCGTTTGCACTCTGTGCAGGCAAAAATAATGTTTACTCGCATACGTTATCACTCGATGATTTCAGTAACGACACCTGAACCCACAGTGCGCCCGCCTTCACGTATGGCGAAACGCAGACCACCTTCCATGGCGATGGGGGCGATGAGTTCGACAATGAACTGCGAATTGTCGCCGGGCATCACCATTTCCACACCTTCAGGCAAGTTGATGATGCCTGTGACGTCCGTTGTGCGGAAGTAGAATTGCGGACGGTAGCCGGAGAAGAACGGTGTATGACGTCCGCCTTCTTCTTTGGAGAGCACATACACTTCCGCTTTGAATTTTTTGTGCGGGGTAATGGATTTCGGTGCGGCCAGAACCTGACCGCGTTCCACATCATCACGTTTTGTGCCGCGCAAAAGAGCGCCGATATTATCGCCGGCCTGCCCCTGAACAAGGAGTTTGCGAAACATTTCAACGCCTGTGCAGGTGGTTTTCTGGGTTGGCTTGATACCCACAATTTCGACTTCATCACCCACCTTCAGGACGCCGCGTTCCACACGGCCTGTTACCACTGTGCCGCGACCGGAAATAGAAAAGACGTCTTCAATGGGCATGAGGAAGGGTTTGTCAATATCGCGTTGCGGTTCAGGAATAAAATCGTCGCACGCCTGCAGAAGATCTCCAACGCATTTTGCTTCCGGCGCATTGGGGTCGTCGCATTCGAGGGCCTTCAGCGCGGAGCCGCGGATAATAGGCACATCATTGCCGGGGAAATTATAAGAAGACAGCTTCTCGCGAACTTCCAATTCCACAAGTTCCAGCAGTTCTTCGTCGTCAACTAGATCGCATTTGTTCAGAAAGACCACAAGATGGGGAACGCCAACCTGACGAGCCAGCAGAATATGCTCGTTGGTCTGCGGCATGGGACCGTCGGTGGCGGCCACAACAAGAATGCCGCCGTCCATTTGTGCGGCGCCGGTGATCATATTTTTGATGTAGTCGGCGTGACCGGGGCAGTCCACATGCGCGTAATGCCGTTTTGCCGTTTCATATTCCACATGCATGGTGGCGATGGTAATGCCGCGTTCCCTTTCTTCAGGGGCCTTGTCAATTTCATCAAAAGAAATGAATTTGCCTTGACCCTTCAGAGCGGCAATCTTGGTGATGGCTGCTGTCAGGGTTGTTTTTCCGTGGTCAATATGACCGATAGTGCCGATGTTGACATGAGGCTTTTTGCGTTCATATTTTTCCTTGCCCATTTGTCCGTCTCCCTAAGAAAAAAGTTTATGGGGTTTCTTGCCCCGCATTGCCGGGCTCCCGCGCTGTCAGGAGGGGCATGTTCCTCGCGCAAGATTCATGGTGTGACAAACCCCCGTCAGACGGGTGTTGCCGTTGCCTGCACTGACTCCCTGATGGCAGGGAACACATATGGGCCGAGGCAAATTGGAGAAGGCAGTCATTGCGGGTGTGGAGCGGGAAACGGGATTCGAACCCGCAACCCTCAGCTTGGAAGGCTGATGCTCTAGCCGTTGAGCTATTCCCGCACGCCGGCGATGCTGTCGCTGTGCGTCAGGCATCCAAGCCTGACGGCTATACACCACACCGTAGTTCTCCGACAGTTACGCTGTCTCCTACAGCCAAGGCAATTTATTCAATCATCACGTAACATTTTATGAAAAGCCGTAGACGAAAATGGTGGTGGAGGGGGGTGGATTTGAACCACCGAAGTCGTACGACGACAGATTTACAGTCTGTTCCCTTTGGCCACTCGGGAACCCCTCCGCACATCGTTTTCCCACTCAGCGTCCCACTTGCAGGGGCGCGACTGGAAAATATTTATAATCCCGGAAAAATTTTTGCAAATATTCTTATTTTTAAGGAACACATTAAATCAGGTGTCTATAATTTTACTAGGTTTCCGTCAAGCCTTGCCGAAAATTATTTTTTAGCGGTTGCCGGAATCGTGCATGAAGACAATGGGATTTTCTTCCCTCTGCGCGGCGGGCACACGCGGGGCTGTCGCTTCATCCGGTTCGCAATGTCCACAGGGCGCACAAAGCTTTTGCAGGGTTTGCGCTGGGCAGACAGACGCAGCATAGCTGCATATGGCTTCCTATGATTTTTTTGCTTTCTGCCTGATTTTCTGCGAAGTTATGTTTTTTAGTCCGTTGCCGACATCCGCGAGACTGTTTTTTGCTTTCTTCCGTTCGACGGTCGCGGTTCTTGACTTGGAGGGTTTACTTTTTGTATCGACGTTGGCTGATGCGGATTTTTTAGACGACGCCACAGGAGAACGATCGCCTTTTTCCGCGTTCTTGCCGGCCCTGTTGTTCACGGCAAGCTGTGTCGCTTTGCCGGGTTTGCCGGACTTGACGTCGCGCCGGTTTTTGACGTCGCGTTTTTTATTGGTCGTCAGGTCTCGCAGGGTTTTTTCTTCTGTGTAATCGTTGAGGCGGTTTTCCGCCTGTGCCATAAGGTTTTCATTGCCGTCAAAGCTGACGCGTCGCGCACCAAGAAAATTTTTGTTGAAATAAGGGTCGTCAAGCGAAGTGATGCGCACGGATGTGCGGCGGTGTGGGCTGTGTATAAATTTGCCGTCACCCACATAAATGCCGGTATGGTAACCGCGGCGCGGATGGTGGAAGGCGACGATGTCGCCGGCGCGCATATCTTCAGTCTTCCCAATTTGTCGGCCTATGCCGGATTGTTCCCTGGCTGTGCGGGGTAAAGCCACCCCTACGCTTTTGTATGCCCAGCTGACAAAGCCCGAGCAGTCAAAGCCACCTGGGGTGATGCCACCGCGCACATAGGGCACACCGATAGCCGACTGCGCTTTGCGCAACAGACGAAGGCTGGCCTGAGGCTGGTTCTTGTCGAAGGAGGCTTCATAAGTATGGTGGAATTGCGCGTTGCGCACGTCTGTCTGCTGAGAACCCTGTTTTGCCGCACAGCCGAAAATGAAGCTCATACCCATCAACAGCGCACACACTCTCAGGTGTTTTACCATCCGTACTCCTGTTTTTTGCGCCCCTGCCAAAGCGCTGCACTGAAACCCGGAGCAACGGCAAGTATAGTTTTGCCCCGGCTGTCTTTCAGGTTCTTAATCCGGCAAGGTGTCCAGCATGTCACCGGCGGTGCGGATGATTTTTGTGTTGGTCTCAAAGCTGCGCCGGGCGATGATCATACTTGTCATTTCACAGCCGATATCTGTGCCTCCGGGGCATCACACTCAGGATGCGTTGTCGCAGCTCCCGCTTCGTCGTGACGTAAAGTCTGGCCGGAGGGCGAGGCCGCTTTGTGCTTCAAGGGGAATGGGTCTGGCGAGGCCATTGCCCTGCAAAATCATTTCCATTCCATTTTCACGCCCACGCTGTCTGGCCCTGTGGCGACACCACGCTTTGCGGTTTAAAGCCGACCGTGATGCCATTGACCATTGTGCGCTGTCATAGTCATGCCTACGGAATAGGCATTTAGTGCCTGCGTTCCTAGCTCATGCTTGACGTCGATCATTCATATCACCCCGTGAGCCAAATTAGCACAAACAGTTTTCAGGCGCAAACAGTTTTTCAACGGCCGGCACGATATTTACCTTTTGGGTTTTTTGGGTTTTATGGTGATTCTCCGTGCTGTTGCCCTGCGGCAGCGCGATTGACGCTACGTTCTATACGAGCGAAGGCATTGTGGCTGTGGATGGACTCCATGCTCTCCACTTCCACGCTGAACCACTCCACGTGCTCATGTGCGAAAAGCCGTTGCGCCACATTACGTACGACATCTTCCACAAATGCCGGGTGAGCGAAGGCGTGCTCGGTGACAAATTTCTCGTCTTCGCGTTTGAGCAGTGTATACACGGCTGAAGAGCCGGATTCTTCAGCCATTTCAATAAATTCTTCCAGCCAGGAAAAACCGGCCATGCGCACGTTCATACGCACAATGGCGCGTTGGCTGTGCGCGCTATCACGGCTGATTGCCCTTGAGCAGGGGCAGACCGTCATCACTGGCACATCCATTTCCAGCAGAAAGGACTGTCCGTTTTCATCCAGTTCGCCTGTCAGGCGGCATTCGTACGGCACAGAACTTTTGCTGCATGAGGCGGGGGCCGTCTTGCGGATGAAATAGGGAAAGCAAAAGCGCGCATAGGCTCGTTGCGCGCCCAGACGGTTTTTGATGTTTTCCAGCAATCGGCGCACGGACTGATAGTTTATTTCATCGTCCCAGGCGTTCAAAGCTTCCACAAAGCGGCTCATATGGGCGCCCTTGAAGGCCGAAGGCAGGTCAACGCCCAGATCCACCAAAGCCACTGTCCGTTGCGTGCCATCTGAGCGGTCGCGCACGAGAAGCGGCAGCTTGAGCTCGCGTATGCCTGCCCTGTCAATATTCAGGGGCACGGCGGGACTGTAATTTTGCACATCTTCCATCACACCAGATCTTGTCCTGTCGTGGTCAGAGTGAATGTGCCGTGTTTGACGCCCTTGCAGGAGATCAGCCTGTCGGCAAGCACGTGCACGCGTGCGGTTTGCCCTTTGATTACAAGAACTTCAAGACAATTGTGATGATCAAGGTGTACGTGCAGTGTAGTTACAATAATATCGTGGTCGCCATGCTGAATGTTCATAAGCCGCCGTGCAAGGTCGTTTTTGTGGTGATCATACACAAGCGTCAGTGTGCCGGCCTGTTCGTCCTGGGCCTCCCGCCAGGTTTCTTCTACCAGAGCCTTTCGGATCAGATCCCGTATGGCCTCAGAGCGGTTTGAGTAGCTTTTGCGGCGGCAAAGCCCGTCGAACGGCTCCAGCAGAGCTTCATCCAGCGAAACGCCAAAACGCGCCAGTTTGCCCATAGCTTTTACCTTTAGTTAAAATATAAGCCATCCCCCATGCTGAACTTATCGAAAGAATAACCAAATGTGTCTGTTCTGTACAGGAAAATAGAAACGAGCGTGTCAGGGTGACTCATCGCGCATTGTCACTTCGCCGGGCTTCTGTTATGGTGGAGCATTGCACAATTGCTGGAGTGCGTATGGGGCAGAATATTTTTGATCTGAGTATTGTTCTTGTTCTGGTTTTCTTTGCCGGGCGGGGTTTTGTGCGGGGTTTTGTGGGAGAAATGGCCGGTCTTGTTTCTCTTGTGGGCGGCTTTTGCGCCGCGCACGCGTGGCACCCCTTGCTAGCCCCGCGCCTTACGGCCATCAGTGACCCTGCCTGGCGGGGTATTGCCGCGTGTGTGCTTATTTTTCTGGGTGTTATTCTCCTTGTGTCTTTGTTGGCCCGAGTGCTGCAAAAAATTCTTACATTTTTCTTTGTTGCCTGGGCGGACAAATTGGCGGGAGGTTTTACCGGACTAGCCAAAGGTGCTTTGCTGTATGCGCTGGCGCTGCTTGCGCTGCAAAATTTTTTCTACAACGAACCCTTTATGCAGCAATCGCGCGTGCTGCCATATTTTAACGCGTTGATGGAACAGGCGCAGGGCTGGTTGCCTCAGGACATGCGCGCCCGGCTTGGCATTTGACGGACCTGTTTCCGTGGTGCGTGGAAACGTCCCTGATTCATCAATGGTTATTAAACGTGGTGGAAGTATGGAAAACGTGTTGGAAGAATTTCTGGCAGTTATTGACAAGCTCACCGGACCTGACGGTTGTCCCTGGGACAGGGAGCAGACGCCGGAAAGTCTGGCGGATTATATTATTGAAGAAAGCCATGAACTTGTCAGCGCTATCCGCTCCGGCGACCTTGCCGATATTTGTGAAGAAATGGGGGATGTGGCGTTTTTGCTGCTTTCTGTCAGCCGCTTGTATGAAAAGCGGCGGGCATTCAGTTTTGGCGACGCGTTGAACGTCGGCAGGGCAAAGATGCTGCGCCGCCATCCGCATGTTTTCAGCAACACGGTTTTCAGCGATCTCAACGAGCAGCTGAAAGCTTGGGAACAGATCAAAAGAGTGGAACAGGCTGACGCAGGCAGGCAGCAGGGGATTTTCGCCGGCCTGCCGGACTCTCTGCCGCCTCTGATCAAAGCCTACCGTATTCACTCCAAAGCCGCGTGCGTCGGCTTTACTTGGGAAAACGATGCAGATGTGGAACAGCAGGTGGAGGCTGAATGGCTGGAATGGCTTGACGCCGCCGCAAATGGTGACGAGAGTGACCGCATGCGTGAATTGGGCGACCTGCTTTTCATTATTATTGAGATGGGCCGTCGCAATGGTATCAAAGCCAATGAAGCACTGGATCTGGCGGTGAGGCGTTTTTTGCGGCGTTTCGTTTTTATGGAGAAAAAAGCCGGCGAGCGCAGTCAGGATTTTGCGGCTCTGACGCTGGAGGAAAAAGAGGCCCTGTGGAATATGGCCAAGGCAGAAGAAGTCTCTGCCCCACAAGCGTAACGGAAGTCGTGCTGCAGGTGCTGTCGATAGTGACGTGGGCCTGTTATGGTCGTTTTATCGTGAGCGCGGCGCGTGTCACGACTGTTTTGCTGCTGACATTGGCTGTTCTGACGGCCTGTGCGCCGCGCCGGCATGCCGGCGCGCCCGGAAGAGCTTTTGCGCAGGCAGGCGCGAAAAAAGAACTGCCGAGGGCAGAACCCGCGTATTTGCAATGGCTTGAGCGGCAATCTATGCTTGGCACCGCGGCGCAGTTGATAGCCGGAATTTCCGGAACGCAGGTGCTCTGGCGCAACAGCGCCGTCTCGCGCCGCGCGCCCGTGCTGCTCAGGGCGGCGCCCAACTGGTTCAGCGTCAATCCCCATGCTGTCAGCGCCGGACAGCCGGTTTTCAAGGCGCTTGCCTCTCCGGATTTTCTGGATTTTTTGTCCAAGGCGGGCATGAACGGGCTGTATGTGGCCCCCAGCGGCGAGCACGGCGATATATGGGGGGCTTTAACGTCGGTGGCGTCGGACGGGGATAACATCACATCCTTTCATTTTGATCCGATTCTTGGTGATGAGGCGGACTTTGAACAGCTGGCGGAACGTCTTGACCAACTTCAGATACAGATGGGCGGCGATCTGCCCCCGGCCGCTACCGGGCTTGGGCCGGATTTTATGCTTCAGGCGCGGCAGGCTGCCCGCTTTGACGGTGTCTACGCCATGGTTTCAGCGCCGCAAAAAAAATGGAACTTGCTGCCAACGGTGCAGTCTGAATGGGATTGCCGTCCTCTCGTGCCTGAAGCGGCAACGAGCTTTGCGCAAGACGGTCTTTTGCCGGAATTACTAATCCGTGATCTTCTGCCTTGGGCCACGCCGGGCGGATGGGCTGTTACCGGGGCAGTGCGCGGAGCTGACGGTCAGACGCGGCGCTGGATATACCGTTACAGCGGCGACGTTTCGCGGCCTGTGCTGCTCTGGCAGGACCCTTCAGGACAGGCCCGCCGCATTTTTTCAGCTGCCGTTATCCGACATACGGGCATGCAAAGGCAAACGTTGACGGGTGTCAAGCTGGAAACCCTGATGGGGCTTGACGCGCGGCAGACGTCTTTCGCCGGCAAGGGATCTTCACAGGACGCGGAAAGCGGAGTCGCGCTGTGGGACGAGCTGTCGCCTGGGCCTGAAGCTTTGAATGACATCAGTCGTGAGACGCATCGCTACGGCGGTTGGATTGTGCAGGCCGATGTACTGCCTCCCTCGCTTACTGCCTCTGTGCTTGCCGCGTCTGTGGATTTTACAAAAGACACAATCGCCGCACCCGCCGCGGCGTATGCCCTGCTCAGCGCCGACGCGGCTCCGCTTGCGGCGCTGTTGCGGATATCCTTGGCGGCGGGGGTAGACCACAGCCGTATTGCGCGCGGTCTGAATGACTGGCAGCATGTCGATTGGCGGCCTTTGCTGGACTTGCCGACAGGCCGCAATCTGGCGCAAAAGGCCCAGAATCTTTCCGGCGGATCGCCTGACGGTTTGTGCCGCTGGTCAACGCCGGCCTCTGTCGCCGCGCGTGCGTTGCATTTTGACGCGGTACAGGCTGCAAGCCCCGATAACGTGGAGATTATGCGCAGAACCTGTTTTTCTTTGCTCGCTTGGCGGACAGGTTTGCCGGGGCTTGTCTTTGTCAGCCCGCAGGATTTGACAGGCGCGCTTGATCTGGCAGTGCCCCAAGATGGCTTCCCGGCAAGTTTCGGCGCGGCGCCGCTTTGGCAGGCGAACGGCCTTTCCCGGCAGGGCAGGCCGCAGGCGCGTTTGCTGTTCGGCGCATTGCAGAACCAGTGGGCGGACGACACAAGTTTTTTGCAGAGTATGAGCCGTGTTATGCGCGTCCGCCAGAAGTCGGGTCTGGCTGAGGGGAGCCTGCTGGCGGTGCTGTCCGGGCCTTCCGGCTGTATTGCCGCGTTCAGCAGACTGCCGGACGGCAGGCATTGGCTGCTCGCCACCAATTTTTCCGCAGAGCGCCGCCTTTTTCCGGTGCGTTTACCTGCCGGCGTAGCGGCGGATGTCGCGCGCGATGTTTTGGATCATCAGATACTGCCTCTGCACGGAGGCATGCTTGAACTTGTGCTTGACGCCCGTCAGTCCCGGCATATTTTGCTTGGTAAAGAAGGGACAAAATCTGAAGGGGCGACGTCATGACACAGGAGAATTCTGCCGTTGAATCCGGCGCGGCTGAACAGGTCGTAACCGCTGTGTATGCTGACGAAAAGCCGACAATGACGCAAAAAAATTTTGAAGGCGCAAGCAGTGCGGACCGTTGTTCTTGCTGTTCGTGCTGGCGCTGCATGCCTGGCCCCTGATTTTCGTCAATATGCTTATTGCCCACACGAAGCGCAGAGCATTCTCATTTTTCATCAGGCGGTTGAGAACTGCAGAGAGGCCTGCTCCGTTCGCTGGGGATGCAGTGCAATTGACTACCTTTTCATTATTGCTGGCCTTTATTGCCAATCTTATCTTGTCGGCTGTTTCCACCTGGATATTGCGGAAGTACAAACGGAAGAAGGCAAACTGTACCTTTTTGTCGGAATTGACAGAACGTCAAAGTTCGCATACGCAGAGCCGTATATAGAAGCACCACGAGCAACAGCGAAGAATTTTTAGAGCATCTCATTCTCTCGGTGCCGTTAACGGCATTTAGTCCTTTATGGCCTTTCTTCAACTTGCCGTCATTTTGTCTTTGGTTAAAATGAATGTCGACAGAACCTAGTGTTTTTTTGCTTTTTTTCAGGCGAAATTTGCCCTTTCTCTTGCCAGATGATCAAGAAAGATAAGTAGATCGTCTGGCTGGCCTTGTTTGTGATCTCCGGGATAGAGAAGGGCGGACATGTAAAAAACGGAGTTAAGCTGTAGGGCGTTTTGCGCACTGGCGGCAAAGCGGTTGAGATCTGACGCCAGGTTGAGACGGACTTCCTCCGGCAGTGGTTCAAGCAGGGTTTTTGCATCCTCGTGCAGTGTGGATAAAAGTTCTGCCTTGTCGCGCATCTTCTGATTGTGACCCTCTGTGTCCCCCGCATCAAGACAACTCAGCGCGCCGGCCTCCACTTCCATAATGCGGGAATGTCTCTCTCGAAGCCATTGGACAAGCATGTTCAAATGTACGGCAACCTGATCAGGCATGATGTTTTCCATGTTTTTTTAATCCCAGTGGCGCTTGTCTTCAATAGGCCGAATCTGCGGCGGCAGGCTGCCGGGCGGCAGTATCAGTAATTTGGGCCGCAGTTTGATTTTTTCACGGAACTGGTGCAGCAGATCATCTTCCCGTTTAAAGCCGCTTGTTTCAATAAAGAGCGTCATTTCATCCATGCCGCCTGGGTTGGTAACTTCAATAACCCAGCGTTTTATTTCTTCAAAACGGCTCAGAACCTGTTCAACCTGATGTGGATAAACAAACATGCCCATGATGCGGGCTGTTGTGTCAACTCTGCCTACAATGTTGCCCAGTCGCGGATTTGTCCGGCCGCAGGTGCAGGGGCTGCGGTCAATGTAGGAGAGATCTCCCGTGGCAAAGCGTATCAACGGATAAGTCTTATTAAAAGCTGTGACGACAATTTCCCCGACTTCGCCATCCTTCAGCGGGATGCCCGTGTCGGGGTGGCATATCTCCACATAGCAGCGGTTTGCTATATGCAGTCCGGATTTGTGAAAACATTCATAGCCGATACAGCCCACGTCAGCCGTGCCGTAACCCTGACGCATAATCAAGTCATATTTTTTTTCCATCTGGGAGCGCATTTTTTCAGAAAGCCGCTCGCCTGTAGCCAGCGCAATTTCCAAAAAAAGATCTTTGCGCAGATTGAGTCCTTTTTCTTCGGCTTTTTGCGCAAGGTGCATAAGAAAACTTGGCGTACCGACATAACCGGAGACGCGCAGTTTCTGCATGATATCAAGTTGCGTTGCTGCCTCTGATGGGCCAGCGGGTATGACGGCGCAGCCCAGATTGCGCAACGGCTCTTCAAACATCAGCCCGGCCGGCGAAAGCTGGTAGTTGAACGTGTTCTGCACAGCGTCACCCGGTCGAAAACCAACGGAATAGAGTGCTTCCGTATATCCCCAGTAGTCTTCCCCGTGGTCTTCCGGGTCGAAAATGGGGCCGGGCGAAAGGAAAACGCGTTTAAGATCGCCGATATCCTTTGTTAAAAGCCCGCCAAGCCTCGGGCCCATGGATTGCAGAAAAATCAGTTCTTTCTTTTTCAAAATAGGAATATGCTTTATGTCCGAGAGGGATTTAAATTTTTCGACATTAAACTGCGCGCGGTCAAAGCGTTTTTTCACGTCTTCGGAATGGCGGTAGGCGTAGAAAAGCAGATCTTTAAGCTGTACAAGGCAATATTGTCGGCGTTCGCTTTCATCATACACTTCACGTCGATTGTAGATGCCTTCTGTGCGGTCTTTACGTGTCATAAATCATTCGCCTCGAAAGAATGGTGAAATGGCTGGACGTTATGAGATGAGCGCCATATTGCAAGCCGTTATTTATCGCCTTATTCCACAGTGACGCTTTTAGCCAGATTGCGCGGCTGATCAACATCCTTGCCCAGATAGTCCGACATTTCGTAACTGAAAAGCTGGAGGACAGGTAAAATCATAAATCCGACAAGAGGTGCCGCCACACGGGGGATTATCCAGATTTCGTCTGCAGCCAGCTCCATGCCTTCATTTGTCAGCGCAATAATTTTGCCCTGGCGTGCCTGTACTTCGGTAATATTGGATTTGACCTTGGGGAAAAGCGCGTCGTCCGGCGCAAGGGCAAAAGTGGGGAACAGTGCGTCAACAAGGGCTATAGGGCCGTGTTTCATTTCTCCGGCAGCATAGCCCTCCGCGTGAATATAAGAAAGTTCTTTGAGTTTTAAAGCTCCTTCTAGGGCCAGCGGGAAACAATGCCCACGACCGAGATAAAAAAAGTTCCGTGCCTGCGAGTACTTGCGTGACAGTTGGCGCGCTTTTTCGTGCATTGACGGCAGATGCGTGTCAAGCAGGGCCGGCAGCGTCTCAAGAATAGTGATCCATTTACGGCGCTGGCCTTTTGTCAGTGCGGCGGCATTATTGCGCCGGCCGCTCCAATACAAGGCCAGCAGGGCCAGCATCAACATCTGGCTGCACATTGCCTTTGTTGACGCAACGCTGATTTCATGGCCGGCCTGCGTGTATATTACTGCTGAGGCCTCGCGTGCTATTGACGAACCGACCATATTACACAGGCCAAGCACGGTTGCGCCATGTTCACGGGCAATGCGCAGTGCGGCAAGAGTGTCTGCCGTTTCTCCGCTCTGGCTGATCACCAGCATCATGTCATCCGTCTGCAGCAGCGCATCTCTGTAGCGAAACTCTGAGGCTATTTCCACCTGCACCGGGACATGAGCCCAGTGTTCCAACAGGTGTCGCCCCCAGAGCGCTGAATGGTAGGATGTACCGCAGGCTACAATGTGCAGGCGCTTGGGTATGGGAAGATCTTTCAATTCCGGTAGAAGAACCGTGTCGCGTCCGGTGGTTATCCGTCCTGTCAGCGCATCTGTGATGACGCGCGGCTGCTCAAAAATTTCCTTAAGCATGAAATGGCGGAATCCGGTTTTTTGTGCGGCCTGCATATCCCACAGTATTGTCTGCGGATCATGCTTGGCAGGCTGTAAATCTGCAAGATGCATAATTTGGTAGTCCGTAGATGTGGCTTGCACAATGTCGCCGTCATCCAGAAAAATGACCCGCCGTGTATAGAGCAAAAAAGCCGGAATGTCAGAAGCCACAAAATTTTCACCTGTACCGAGACCGAAAATGAGCGGCGCGGACATGCGCGCCGCATAAAATGTGCCGGGTGCGTCGCGTTGTATGAGGCAAACGGCATACGCCCCGTGAGCTTCTCGCAATGCGCCCGCCAGCGCATGCAACAAATCCGGCTCGCTCTTGCGGCGTTCGGCAATCAGGTTGACGAGGACTTCAGTATCTGTCTCGGAATGAAAGATATAGCCTTTTGTTGTGAGATCTGCTTTGATTTCCTGATAATTTTCAATAATGCCGTTGTGTACTATAGCCAATGCGCCGTCATTGGAGCAATGCGGATGGGCATTTCGCTCGGCAGGTACGCCATGCGTGGCCCAACGTGTGTGGCCAATCGCGCAGGTGGCTGTTGTGACAGGCTCGTCAGCCAGTTTCTCCTCAAGAGCGGCCAGTTTGCCCTTGGATCGTATGACACGCAGATCATCCTGTCGCATAAACGCCACTCCTGCGGAATCATAGCCGCGGTATTCCAGACGACGCAGCCCTTCTGTCACGACCGGCACTGCGGGCCTGTGCCCTGCATACCCGATTATGCCGCACATATAATTTCTCCCGTTTTATCGTTTAGTATTAGATTGATTGTGATTATAAGCCGTTGCGATCGACAATATCCTGATTGAGGACTTCCACTCTGGCTTTTGAAAGAAGGTTGAGCATGAATACCTGGGCCAGACCGTCAACGCGTTCTTTGGCGACAATATTGCCCATCAGGCTTTTTATGCCGTCCCATTCCTTGATGTCCGGCTTTTCAACGGTTTCAATGCGGCAGAGCAGTGCGCCCGGGCCTTCCGCATTGTTGTTAACGGAAAAGACCGTGGGCAGCCAGGCACCGGGTTCTGCAGAAAAAATGGCTTTTGACATGTCCGGATTGGGAGCAAAATCCAGCAAATCACCGCCTCTTTGTACAGATGCGGTTTTGATTTGCAGGTTTTTGTTGCTTTTTGCATTCCCGAGTGCGCCTGTCAGCTCCTTGCTGATAAGGGTGGCACTGTCTTGCGCTGATTTAAGCGCACTTACCGCATGCATACGGGCAAGGACTGTGCTTCTCACCGCATTGAGCTGTTGCACCGCGGCAGGCTCTGTTTTCAGTATTCTGACTGCCAGATAATTGTCGCCGGCTTCCAAAATTGTGTCAATCGGCGTCCCGGCGCTGCTGGCAATCAGCAGGGCGGCAGTCTCGGTTGAAAGGCCAAGCGTTTTTTCCAGTTCCACCTGGGTTGCGAGACCAGTCTGTTGCGCCGTCAAACCAAAGCGGGCCGCGCTCTGGTTGAGAGGTTTATTGAGGATGTTGTCTTCCATCAGGCTGTCCAGAATCTCGTGCAGTTTGTCGGCGTCTTGTTTTGCGGTCTCTGCTGTTGCGGAATCTGTATTCTTTAGCGCCGATTCCGGTTTTACAAGTACATATTCAATATCAACCTTGGGCGGTACTTGAAAATCCTGCTGATGAGCATCGTAAAAAGACTGAATCTCCGTATCGGCAGGCGATACTGAGGCGGTAAAATTTTTTGCGGGCAGAAAAATATAGCTGATCAAACGTTTTTCACGAAGAAAATTGTAGCGTTTTTTCGCTTCGTCCATATCTGGCCAGACCGGGGCTGTGAGCATGGCATAAATTTTGTCACGCAACAGCGAAGCGTTCATATCCTGTTCATACTGGTTTATGCTGAGCCGCTGAGCAGAAAGGATGCGTTTGTATGTCTCGGGATCAAAGCGCCCCTCTGCATTCTGGAATATTTTGATTTGTCCCGCAGCTTGACGCAGTTCAACAGGAGATATCGTTATGCCGGTTCGGGCTGCCTCTTGCACCAGAAGCAGTTGAAAAATAAGATCTTGAAGCACCTGTCGACCCAGATGCGTCATTTTCAGCTGCTCGCGTGTCAGACCTGGATTTTTGCTCAAGGCAGTTTCTTCCGCGTTGCTATACGCCCGTTCAAACTGTTGAACATGTATGGGGTCGCTGTTGACGGTAGCAACCGTGTTGACGGAATTTCCGTCACTGAAACTGCCGACGCCCCAGAAAACAAAAACCAGAATGATGATGCCGAAAGCCAGTTTAATGCCGAAAGACTGGGCGTTGGAACGTATATAGTCAAGCATGGGAACTCCGGTTCGCTGAATTGTATTTTTGCAGAATTATCTATAATAAAAAAATTTTTGAGAGGAGTCAGTGCCGTGGAAACTCTTTCTGTCCATGAAGGGATGGCCTTCGGCAAAAATTTCGGCGTGCTCATCGCCGTTTTTGTGTTTGCTCTGGTTGGAACACTGGCCTATAGTCCGATAGTCTAGGAAATGACCAGCGAGCCGAATTACGACGAAGTGAGGCTGCTGTCAGAAAAACTGAAAAGCTGATCCGAACACTGTTTTGACCGGCTTTTCTATGCCTATTTGCCCATAGCGTTCATAAAATCTTTATTGGATTTTGTGCTCCGCATTTTGTCCAGAAAAAACTCCATGCTGTCAATGGATGACATGGGGGCCAGAATTTTGCGCAAAATCCAGACGCGATTGAGCACATCCTCCGGCAGGAGCAGGTCTTCCTTGCGTGTGCCGGTACGATTGATGTCAATGGCGGGGAACACGCGTTTTTCAGAAAGATGACGATCCAGATAGATTTCCATATTGCCGGTACCTTTGAATTCCTCAAAAATCACTTCGTCCATGCGCGAACCTGTATCAATCAGCGCTGTCGCTATAATTGTCAGACTCCCGCCCTCTTCAATATTGCGCGCCGCGCCGAAAAACCGTTTGGGTCGTTGCAGGGCATTGGTGTCCAGACCCCCTGAGAGGACACGGCCCGACGAAGGTGTTACCGCATTATAGGCGCGGCCGAGGCGAGTAATGGAGTCAAGCAGAATAACCACATCGCGCTTGCGCTCCACAAGGCGTTTTGCTTTTTCCAGCACCATTTCACAAACCTGCACGTGTCGCTGTGGCGGTTCGTCAAAGGTGGAGCTGATGACTTCCGCCTTTTTAACCGTGCGTTCCATATCCGTGACTTCTTCAGGACGCTCGTCAATAAGCAGTACAATGAGGTAGACGTCAGGATTGTTAGCGTTGATTGCGTTGGCAAGCGACTGGAGCAGAATGGTTTTGCCGGTTCGCGGCGGTGCTACAATCAGTCCGCGCTGACCACAGCCGACGGGCGCCATGATGTCAATAACGCGGTTGGAGAGATTTTTATCGCCGTTTTCCATAATGAGCTGCTGGTCAGGGTATATAGGCGTAAGATTGTCAAAAAGGACAAGATTTTTTGCGTGTTCCGGCGGCTCAAAGCCGATTTCCGTGACTTTGAGCAGAGCAAAATAGCGTTCCCCTTCTTTGGGGGGGCGTATCTGGCCAGAAACAATGTCGCCTTTGCGTAAGGAGAAACGGCGTATTTGTGAAGGAGAAACGTAAATATCGTCAGGCCCAGGCATATAGCTGCACAACGGCGAACGCAAAAAGCCGAAACCGTCGGGAAGAATTTCCAGAACGCCATCGCCGTAAATAGCGCCGTTTTGCGAAGCACAGGTCGAGAGTAGGGCAAAAATCAATTCCTGCTTACGCATGGAACTGGCGTTTTCAATCTCAAACTGTTCAGCAAGCTCCATCAGCTCTTGCATGCTGCGTGTTTTGAGATCTGTGAGACTCATGACGCTGTCTGTCAAAATGGCTGGAGATGTTTTTTTTCTCACATAACTATCCAATTTTTAAATAATACGAAATAAACCGTCAGCAGAGCCACCAAGCGCAGGGGGTATTGAGATTGAATGGTAAAGGTGAAACGCTCCTGTGCAGAACCGCTAAAAACAGAATAAAAAAAGCATGTTGTCAGACAGCCTGACCGGCAGCGCTGTCACCGCCTGTCAGCGGTCATGCTTTTTGACGACAGAATTGGACATAAACTGCAAAGAGTTCTGATCGTAGTGCCTCTTCAGAAATATTGAGCACTTCAGATAGCTCACCTGTAACGAGACTCATGGCCTGTTCTTGCAGTCGGCGTTCACCGAAGGAGAGTTCTTTCGTTTTTCCAATCAGCAGCAGTTCTCTCAAAACCTCGGTAACCACCAGAATATCAGGGCTTTTCAGACGATCGGAATATTCACGGAACCGACGGTTCCAATTCTGTCCCGTATACACAATTTTATCCGTATCATTGCGCAGACTGTCCAGCATGCCGAGCGCTTTTTGAGATGGCACCAGAGGGCGCAGGCCGACTTTGAGCGCATTGTCCACAGGCACCATCAGGGTAATGTTGTTCGCACGGATGCGGACTATGTAAAACGAACACGGAACGCCATTGATATGCTGGCTGTCGATGCGTTCTATTTTACCCACGCCCTGTGCTGGATAGACTACAAGTTCGTTCGGTATGAACATGATTTTAACATGATTTTACCACGAGCGCTATACTTGCTGATTACTAATTTGGCGCGATTATAAAGACATTTATAATCCATGAATTATACATAGAACAAATCAGAAGAAAATCAACTGTGCAACAAGTATTACGCCATTTGCGGGTAACAGTCCAGATAAAAAATGAAATTTTTATGTATGCGGGATACGGATACCTTTTTTAGGGTATTCGTTAACCAGTACAGGTATCAGACGTTTGCGTTGAGGCGGCGCGTGCCGTTCTGGTTGCCGCTTCCTCGCCTTTGCCTGCAAAGATAAACAGGACGTCAAGTGCCTTGGGCAGCATGGCGTCCAGAATGGCCGCATCCGCAGTGTCCGGATGGCCCAGGACCCAGCCGAGTACATTCCCCCTGTACGGCGGGTGGCCGATGCCCATACGCAGCCGGCAAAAATTCGGCGTGCCAAGTGATTCCGTGATGGATTTAAGACCATTGTGCCCGGCATTCCCACCGCCGCGTTTGAAGCGCAATGCCCCGGCAGGGATGTCCAGTTCGTCGTGGGCCACGAGCAGATGATTGGTTGTAAGCTTGTGCCAGGCAAGCAATGGTTGTATGCAGCATCCGCTTGAGTTCATAAAGGTCAGCGGTTTCGCGGCAAGCCAATGGCCGCCCAAACGGGGCAACCGGACGCGAAAGAGTTCGCAGGAAAATTTGGCGCCGTTCATCCGGTCAACGCAATCTTCACGTTCGGCCAGTCCGATGAGCATGGAAACAAAGGCAAAGCCCATATTATGCCTTGTGGCTTCATACTCGCGTCCAGGATTGCCAAGGCCTACAAGCAGACCTTTATAGTCCATCCTCAGCTCCTCGGCGCGTGAGCCGTAGCGGCAGTTGTAAGCTGGCGCAGGCTGTCGCGATAATGCAGGCCATATACCTGCAAAGCGACGGGCACATGGCGGCCAGATGTCCACCGTCGGGCAGCCAGATCATGGTTTTGTGCGGCGCGTCCAGCAGGTTGAATGTTTCATTTATGAGTTCCGGCGTAAACAGGGCGTCGTTGCGCGCATTAAAAAAATACAGTGGGCAGCGCAGATGTGGAGACAGCGTCGCGTTGAAAAGACCGGCCAGAAATGTGAGGGGATAGCTCCAACGTATTTTTGAAAAATCAATGGATGCGCATTGCGCGCCTGCGCTGATGCGACGCAGAGAGAGATAGGCCGCCACAGGTATTGGCAGCCAAGGGAGAAAACGGGCCATCCGGTTGATAACGTTCATCAGACGTTCACGACGCCCGGCAAATGCGCGGAAGAGCGTCAGGCTGACAGCCTTGGCCTGCTGCGGCAGGACGCCGCTGATAGGGAATACCGCCGTCAGTTTGTGAGATGCGGCGGCGTGGGCAAGGGCCAGTATGCCCCCTTGGCTGTGCCCGCAGACAGCAGGAGATGTAAACCCAGCGTTGGACAGCCATTGTTCTGCGTCCAGCCCGTCGTGCAGCAGATCGTCAAAACTGAACGATGACGTGTGAGGGTTAAGACCATGGCTGGTCAGATGCAGAGCGGCTACTGTTAAACCTGCTTGATGCAGGGCCGAGAGTAATGGCCTGTACTGAAACGGTGAGGACATGGTGCCGGGATAGAATAGCAGTGCTCCAGCGTTCTCATTTGGCCAAAGTTCAATGATCAGTTGTCGGCCACGTTGCCGCAACGTGTGGCTGCGTATGGTGTATTTCGGCATGGGTGCAATGTCAGATGTGGCTGTATAATAAAAGGCCGACACTTTCGGAGTGGGGGCATTAGCCCGCAACAGGTGCAATCTGCGCGTCCGCGCCGCTTTCTTCAATATCTTCCTTCGACTTTGTCAGAACGCTGACTAAAGCGTAATTGCGGTCGCATACGGCGCTCACATTGGCCGGCAGTTGTAGATCCGCAACAGTAATCGTATCGTTAATATTCATATCAGACACGTCAATGGTAATTTTTTGCGGCATGTCCATCGGCTTGCTGGCAAGGCGGATGCTTTTGCGATACGTTTCCAGTATTCCTCCCAGCTTGACGCCGCGGGAACTCCCCACAAATTCCAGCGGCACATCCACCTTGACAGCCTTGTTCAGATCAACGCCATAAAAGTCAATGTGCGTGAAACATTTTTTGTAAGGATGACGCTGCACGTTCCAGAACAACACAGGATGAGCTGTCTTTTGTCCGTTATCGTCAATTTCAAGATTGAAGACCTTTGTGCGGCCCATTTCACCGTAGATTTTTTCAAGCGACAGTTCAAGCGCATGCACTGGAATATTGTCTCCTTTGGCCGTGTAAAACACGCAGGGAATAAGATGCTGCGCCCGTAGACGCCCACTGGGGCCTTTGCCGTGATGTTCGCGTTTTTGCACGCTCAATGTTTTGTCAATGCTCATGGGTGTCTCCTTTAAACAAACAGCACACTCACCGATGATCCGGTATGAATGTTGTGAATGGTTTTTCCGAGAAGCGCCGCAACGGAAATGACCTTAAGCTTCGGACAGCGCTCAATTTTGTCGTCAAGGGGAATGGTATCTGTTACAATAACTTGGGAAAGGGTCTCCGTAGCATTGATACGATCAATAGCCGGGCCGGAAAGCACAGGGTGCGCAGCACACGCAACGATTTTTTCGGCGCCGTATTTGAGCAGCACTTCAGCCCCGGCGCAAAGCGTGCCTGCAGTGTCAATCATATCATCCACGATAATGGCGACCCGGCCTTCCACCTCTCCGATGACGTGTACGGCTGTAGCCTGATTGGGACGGTCCCGTCGTTTGTCCACAATGGCGAGGGGGGCATTGAGTCGTTTGGCATAAGCACGGGCGCGTTCAACGCCGCCAGCGTCCGGCGATACGATAACAATATTATTTTCACCCAGCTCCCGTAGGGGGGCAAGCATAACCGGCGCGGCAAAAAGGTTATCCACGGGACAATTGAAAAAACCTTGAATCTGACCGGCGTGCAAATCAATGGTAACGACACGGCCTGCCCCTGCCACACTGATGAAGTCGGCCACCAGTTTTGCGCTGATCGGTGCGCGCGGCGTAATTTTACGATCCTGCCTCGCATATGCGTAATACGGAATAACCGCCGTAATGCGTGCGGCGCTTGCCCGTTTGAGGGCGTCCAATATCAGGCAGAGCTGCATAAGATTTCTGTTGATGGCCGGGGGACAGGTCGGCTGCACAACAAACACGTCATCACCGCGCACATTATCACCGATTTCAATGCGCAATTCACCGTCGTTGAAGGTCGTGGCCAGCGTGGGCGTCAGCTGGCAGCCCAGATGGTCACAAATGGCCTTGGCCAGTTCCGGATTGGCAGATCCTGTAAGAATTTTCATGTTGCTGTACATCTGCCTCTTCACTCCATCAAAAAATTAAAATGGCTGGGATGGAAGGGCTCGAACCTTCGTTTGACGGAGCCAAAACCCGTTGCCTTACCACTTGGCTACATCCCAGTGCTTCATAACGGCAGCAAAAAAACACGCTGTTGCCGCGTTCGCAACGCTTCGGCAGCGTTTTTTGCAATTGCCGCTCCTGCGCGGCTGAACAGACCCACCAAACTGGATCCACTGCCGCTCATGCATGCCGCATCAGCTCCAAGGAGCAATAAATCGGCTTTGATAGCTGCCAGTTGCGGATAGCCGGGAAAGACTGCCGCCTCCAGATCATTGCAAAATGCTTCAATGGAAGTTTTTTTAAAAGAAAATTTTTTGTTATCTTTGGCTTGACGGTTTGTCAAGTTCTTTTGCTGCACAAGGTAGTTGGCCGTTCGCGCAAGCGCGTCATAGCGAGCATATGCCCACAGCGTGCTTATATGAATGTCAGGGCAGACTAATACAAGGTAAAATCCGGAAAAGGTATCGTTGAGAGGGCTTAGTTTTTCTCCAATCCCATGTACACGGCACATAGTATTTTGTAGAAAAAAAGGCGTGTCCGCGCCAACAGACAGCGCCATGTTGCGCAAGGTTTTCTTGTCAAACGGGAATGCGCATGTGCTGTTGAGCCAGCGCAGCAGTGCGGCTGCGTCGCTGCTGCCGCCGCCAAGACCGGCACCTTGTGGAATGCGTTTGCGCAGTTCAATTTCAATGCCGGGAAGATCCCCTGATGCTTGAGCAAACGCTGCCCATGCTTTCGTCAGTGTGTTGTCATTGGGGTCAATGCTTGGCGTGTTGCAGCGTACAATCACGCCTGTGTGCCTCGTGTGCCGTATAATCAGGTCATCACAGGGATACGGCAGGGAATAAAAAATGGAATCCAGCTCATGGTAGCCGTCGGCACGCACGCCGGTGACGCGCAGGCCCAGGTTGACCTTGCAGCCGCATGTGATGCGTATACTGTTCGGCGTATTTTTGCGGCGCATTATTCTAAAAGTTCTATGGTCAATTGATTATTGGTATATATACATATCTCCGCCGCGATATGCATGGCCTCCTTAGCTATGGACTCGGCGTCAAGGCTGCTGTGCCTCAGAAGCGCTCTGGCTGCGGAGAGCGCGTATGGACCGCCGCTGCCGATGGCCGTCACGTTGTCGTCTGGTTCAATAACATCGCCTGTGCCTGAAAGAACAAGCAAATGTTTCCTGTCTGCCAGAAGGAGCATGGCTTCGAGTTTGCGCAGATATTTATCTTTGCGCCAGTCTCTTGTCATTTCCACAGCGGCGCGCAGCAGGTTGCCGTGTAATTGTTTGAGATTAACCTCAAAAAGTTCAAACAGTGTAAAAGCGTCTGCAGTTGCGCCGGCAAAACCCGCCAGTATCCGGCCATCATTGAGGCGGCGAACCTTCTGGGCCGAGCGCTTCATAATCATGTTCTGCCCAAGGGTCACCTGGCCATCTCCCGCCATGGCAACGCGACCGTCGCGTTTGACCAGCAAAATGGTGGTGGCGTGCGTATCCATCATTGTTTGTCCCATATTTCCTTGCGTTCCTTATACGCTGCCTCCAGCCGCTGAAAGGGGCGTTTGTCGACGGCGCGGTCAGCGAGAGTTTTTGCTCTGGCAAAATAGCGTTCTGTCAATTTTTTGTTATTAGCGTGCAATACACTGTACGTCAGATGAATATATGCTTCCAGAGATTTGCCGGCCTTGCCTAGAGAGCGGGCATACGCCTCATGCGCTTCAGCGTCTTCCGGCACATTACGCAGCACATTCTCGTAATACTTGCCTGCCTCTGCCTGCCTGCCTGTTTCATCCAGCATTCGCGCATAGAAAAAGGCGGCCATATAATCATGTGAATCCAGACGAAAGGCTTTCAGCAGGAGGCCTTCCGCACGCTTCATATCTCCCTTGCGGAAGTGGAAAATGCCGGCCTCGCGCAGCACCAGCGGATCTGCCGGAGAGACAGTCAGAGCTTCGTCAAAGGCAGTCGCAGATTCCGGAATTTTGTTCTGACGGGCAAGCACAATGCCCCGTCCCATTAAAGCAAGGCCGTCTTTTTTGACGAAGCGTTGCAGCGCTGCCTGTTCGTCGCCATAGCGTGCCCAGAGCAGGGTTTTAACGCGCAGGAAACGTTGATTGTCACAAGTGCGGTTTTTTACGGTAGGGGGCATGGTGGCGATGCGGGCCTGCAATCCGTTGACTCTGTCACTGATGGCTGGATGCGTGGAGAGATAAGTCGGTACAGATGTTCCGCTCATCCAGTTTTTTTGTCTGAGCACCTTGAAACCGCCTATCATGCCGCTTGGCGGATAACCGGCGGCCACAAGATATTGCAGGCCGATCTGATCGGCCTCATTTTCATCTATCCGGCTGTAGTTGAGCATGGCCGCCTGTCCGGCGTTCATAGCGCTCACGGCTACAGCGCCGCCGGGACCACCTGCGGCAACGCCTGCAATGGCCAGCAGGAGCGAGCTGACAGTAACAAACTGCGCACGTTCCAAACGCGTGGCCACATGGCGTTGTGTAACGTGCGCCAGTTCATGTGTCAGGACTCCGGCGAGTTCGTCTTCACTGTTCAGATTCATAATCATGCCGGTAAATACAAAAACATAGCCGCCGGGCACGGCAAAGGCGTTCAGGGTGTTGTGCAGAATTACAGTTCCTTTGAAATTGTATGGTTGCGGCGGCATCGCACGAACAAGACGATCCAGCAGTTGGCCGACATATTCTGTTACTTCAGGATCTTCCACTATCGGCAAATTTGAACGGACCATAATATCAAATTTGTGGCCCATTTCCTTTTCATCTTTAATGTTGACCCTTCCGAAAAAAAATGCATGCGCAGGCGTGGCAATAAGTTGATGCCCAAGCAGGATCAACAGAAAACACAAAAATAAAGCGCGGGCATGGCGGAGAAAGCGCAGGCGCATGTTGAAACTTACTCCATGTCCCAGATTTGCCCGGTGATCGTGTCCCGCACCGTCACGCCCATGGAAAGCAACTGATTGCGCAATTCATCAGATTGCATAAAATTTTTTTGCGCGCGGGCCTGTTCGCGCTGCTTCAGCAGGTTTGTTACGCTAACCAGATCAAGATTTTTTCTTTTGGCGCGTATGGCGCGCAGGTCAGACAAAAAAACAGTTGGCTGCGCGCCAAAAAGTCCCAACTGGCGATCCCAGTTTTGCGCGCGTTTTAGAAATTCCGTCAGCAGGGTGCGGCATCCTTCGCTCGTGCACAGATTTTTGTCTTCCAGCAGGCGATTGACAAGTCGCACTTGGGAAAAAATCTGACCAAGAGCCTGAGCGGTGTTTATATCGTCATCCAGCGCGGCAATAAATGTCTGCGGCAGGGATGCCCATTCCTGCAGGATATTTTCAGGAAGAACAATATGTTTCCATTTGCTTCCCTCAAGTGCGTTGCGGGCTTCATGGAGAGAGGTATAGACGCGGTGCAGGGCTTTCTCCGCCTCGTCCATGCTTTGTGGAGTAAAATCAATGGGACTGCGATAATGTTTGTCAAGCAGAAAAAAACGTAGTGTTTCAGGTAAATAGTTTTGTAAAATCTGTCGTATGGTTGTAAAATTGCCCAAGGATTTGGACATTTTTTCCGCATTGATCTGCACAAAGCCATTGTGAATCCAGTATGTTGCCATTTCAGAGTGCCAGGCAGCTTCGGACTGGGCAATTTCGTTTTCATGATGTGGAAATATCAGGTCTTGTCCACCGCCGTGTATGTCCAGCGGCAGCCAGGGGGCGCTCATGGCTGAACATTCAATATGCCAGCCAGGCCGTCCCTTCCCCCATGGGCTCTCCCAGAAAGGCTCATCAGGTTTGGCTGCCTTCCATAAGACAAAATCCAGCGGATCGTCTTTTTCTTCGCCGGGTGTAACGCGCGCACCAGCGATGAGATCGTCAAGGCTGCGGCCGGAGAGCCTGCCGTAGGACGGCCAGGCGCGTACGCGAAAATAGACGTCGCCCGAGGGTGTTACATACGCCTTGCCTTCGGCGATCAGTGTAGAGCAGAGTTGCTGAATTTGCGGTATATATTCCGTGGCGCGCGGCTCCACGTCTGCGTGCAGCACGTTCAGACGATCCATATCGTTATGAAACGCATTGATATATGTGCTGGCTACTTCCTGCCAGTCACGGCTTTCTTTTTTTGCTCGTGCAATAATTTTATCGTCTATATCTGTAAAATTGCGTACGAAATGCAGGTCAAAGCCAAGATAACGCAGGCGACGAGCCAGTACGTCAAAAACAACGGCAGAGCGGGCGTGACCTATGTGACAGAAGTCATAGGCTGTGATGCCGCAGACATACATATTTACTTTGCCCGGATTTGCCGGAACGAATGCTTCTTTTTTCTTTCCCAGAGTGTTATACAGCAGCATGATGAACCTTGAGGTTTTTATTGTTAACTGCCCGCGTCCGGGGCAAGCTGGTTGACGCGCCGCGCATGACGGCCACCTGCAAAATTGTTTTCCAAAAAAGCGGCGACAATGGCGAAGGCAAGTTCCACTCCGGTGATTTTGGCTCCGAGGCAGAGTACATTGGCGTTATTGTGGCGGCGGGCAAGCTTCGCATGCAGTTCAGTAGTGCAGAGCGCCGCTCTGATTGCCGCATGCCGGTTGGCGGCCATGGACATACCTATGCCGGAGCCGCAGAGCAAAACGCCTGTTTCTGTTTCAGATTGCACAGCATTGCAGAGTCGGTGCGCAAATTGTGGATAGTCGCAACTTTCTTCTGAATAAGTGCCGTGGTCAATAATTTCGTAACCAAGTTCAGTTAAGTGCCGCGCCAGTGTCATTTTTAGTGCAAAGCCGGCGTGGTCCGCCGCAAGATGAACGCGTTGCATGAAACCTCCGGAAACGTGCTTACGTCAGGGTCAGGCTAAAAACGTTGGCTTTTGTATTGGGCCAGAGGCCAAAGCGGCGTGTTTTCGGGCAGCGCAAGCCGCATTTGTTCGTCAGTGAAGCGGATAGTCGGATTTTCCCTTTCTTTGATAAGCACAATGGCGCGTTTGCCGTTGTCGTTTGTCAGCGAAAGTCTGCGCGGCAGAGGGGGCGTGCTGTCGTTGTAAGCAATTTCCATTGTCCAGCCGCTGGCTGCGTGCCGGTCATCCCGCCAGAGAACAGGCAGGCCGTCTGTGTTCAGCGTCAGGCTGCCGCCTAGTTTGTCGGTAAGGGTGTAGCACATCAGGCCGTTTTGCAGGCCGCCGCTGTCGTTGTATGTTGTTCCAAAAACAAGGGCATAACGACCATTCAGCAGGTTTGCCAGATGCTTGAGGTCAAAAGGCACCGGCATGCCCATCTGTGAAAGTGGTTTTGTCGCCCCTTGGTAAAACCAGGCTTTATTTTCGTTTGGGCTGTAAATTAAAAAATGTTGTCCGTCTTCCAGAATTCTGGCCGCAACAGCGCCGACTCCAGCCATGACGTCCATACGCAATTTGTCGTCGCCGTTTCCCCAGAATAGGGCAGTGACCCTGCGGGTGTCATCGGCAGTGCCGAAACGCAGACTCATTTGTAAACGGTATGGCGGATACGCAGGTGTTGTGTTTGATGCAGTAAATTTTTGCCAGCGGGCAGCCGCCGCGGTCTGTATTTCCGGGCTTATGTCCGCGGGGTGCTGTTTCGCACATGCGCAGAGAAGCAGTAATACGGCAATAAAATATTTTTTCATAGATTTGAAAGACGCTGCAGCAATGACTCGGCATTTGCGGGTTTAAGATCTAGGGCGTTCTGATATGCCTTGCGGGCCTCATCTTTAAGATTCAAATAAATGGCTATGTCGCCGTAATGTTCCCAGATGGATGGATCAGGGGGTTCGCCCAGCTTGACGGCACGGCGGATCTCAACAAGGGCTTCCTGTGCCTGACCGGATTTAAAAAGCGCCCAGGCAATGGAATCCACAATATATGACTGGTTCGGCGAGAGCTCGTCAGCCCTGATCAGCAGTTTCAGGGCTCTGTCCAGATCGCGATTTTCTTCAGCCAGTGTGTAGCCTACATAGTTGAGCGCATGAAAATTGTCCGGCTGTGTTTCAAGAATTTTTTCAATGACGTCGAAAGCGTTTTTTTTGTCGCCTGTTTCGTCCAGCAGCGAACCCAGCAGAAGATGAAATTCCATATTGTCCGGCCAAAGTTTTTGGGCGTTGCGGGCAATGTCAAGAGCTTCCGGTATGTGTTTTGCACGGGCCAACAGACGGATTTCAATCTCCCAAAAAACGGATATGTCGGCAAAATCGCGCTGTCCCTTGCGGGTTGATTCAAGCGCGGCCTTTTCCTGACCGGCGTCTGCCAGCAGTTGTGTGCGCAATAATTGCGCCTGACCTGCACTGCTGCTTGCGGGAGGGACATTGTCAAGCAAGGAGAGCGCCATGTTGAGATCGCGCCGTTGCCGGTAGGCCATATCTGCAAGCCTAATGTGGACATCACCTGTCTGATCGCCCTCGGCGGCAATTTGTTTAAGGAGGCTTTCAGCCTGAAGGTAGTGGCGTGAATCCATAAACATGTCGGCAACAGTAAGACGAAACTGTTTTGCGTTCGGGCCGAGATTTATATATCGAAGTGCTCTTTCCGGCTGGTTCAGCCTCAGGGAAATATTGACCAGACGCAGCAGAACATCCTGTGGAGAAAAGTTGAGCTTGAGAAGGCGTTCATAAATTTTTCGCGCTTCCGGCAGATTTTGGCGCTGTTCATAAGCAAAGGCCAGTTCCACGAGAGCTTCCACAAAGTCGGGCTGTTCCTTGACGGCCTCCTGGAGGTAGGAAATGGCCTCGCCCTGTCGCTGCATGCCTATGAGGGTTCTTGCCTGATAATAATTTACAAGTGGGGAACGTTTCTTGTGCGGAATGGTTTTGAGCAGATTTTCGGCTTCTGCAAATTTTTTAACTTTGACGAGCAGCAGGGCAAGCTTCAGGCTCGCATCAAAAGAGTCGGGGTGTTTCCCCAGATAAGCGCGCATCAAGTCCACGCCCTGATGCGGCGCACCGTTGTTGATGAGTGCCTCGGCATTCAGCAGATTAAGCGCAATGTCATCCGGCCAGACAGCAAGCGCGTCTTGAAGAAAAGGCAAAATAATGGATGAGTTGCGGCTCATCAGCCACACACCGCCTTCCAGCCATGACCTGATCGGCAGTTTTGTCAACCTCATCATGCCCCTGGCTTGATCAAGCGCGTTTTCATCCTCATTATTCATGGCTTGGGCAAAAATCAGATAAGCATACGTGCTTTGTGCTTCAGGAGAAAGTTCCGTCTCTACTGAAAGGGGCGTCATGCCTTGTGGAATGCCGTCACCCGTTTCGGTTTGCCGGGCGACAGCAGGAGTATCGGCATCATGGGGCGATGCGTTTTCCCACGATTTGTTGCCAGTGCAGCCGCTGCAGCCTGAAAAAAATACGGCAGAAGTGGCAAGCGGGAGCGCGCAGAGAATGGCAAGCGTCGTATGTTTCATTTTATGTCTGTATCCATTCATCTGAAAAATCATTTATATTTTGAGAGAGATGACGGCGGATTTTTTCCAGCAGCCGGGCTTCAAGCTGTCGGACGCGTTCTCGTGTGATGCTATACCGTTCGCCTATTTCGCGCAAGGTTACAGGTTCGTCTGTGAGCAGGCGATTGCGCAAAATATAGAGTTCTTTTTTATTGAGTTCGGGTATGATTGCTTTAAGGCGCGAGCGGACGATATCCGTTATTTCATCACTGGCCAGACTGTGTTCAATACCGGGCCCGAGGGCTGGGAGAAAGTCCATGCGTGTGGCGCCGCCTGCATCTTCTCCTACCGGCACATTGAGGGAAAGGTCAGTGGACGAGAGGCGCTGGTCCATCTCAACAATCTGATCTTCGCTTACGCCGAGTTTTGTGGAAAGCATGGCGTTATCAGGGTTATAGCCTTGAGCTATCAGTTTTTGCCGTTCCCGGTTGAGGTTATAAAAGAGTTTGCGCTGCACCTGAGTAGTCCCGATTTTGACCATGCGCCAGTTGTCCATGATAAATTTCAAAATATATGCCTTGATCCAGAAAGAGGCATAGTAAGAAAATTTGATGCCCTTATCCGGATCAAATTTGTTGACGGCGCGCATCAAACCCACATTGCCTTCCTGCACCAGATCGAGCACGTTCTGCATCCAGCGACGCTGGAAATCCATGGCAATGCGGACTACAAGCCGCAGATGGGAGGAAATAAGACGGAAGGCTGCGTCCGGGTCATTGTGATCACGCACGCGCAGCGCTATAGCATGCTCCTCTTCTGGAGTGAGCATGGGGAATCGGCCTATTTCGCGCAAATATAGATACAGGCTGTCGCGTTCGCCGGCGAGTGTGGGCAAGCGGGATACAGAGGGCGCGGGCAGGGCTGGAGATGCGTCAACAATGACGTCAGGTTCAAGCAGGTCTTCAGACTGGACATCCGATGGATCGAGCATGTCGTCTGCATCAACCGCAACGTTTTCTGACGGCGGAATGATTTCAACCGCTGTTTCAACATCTATCTTGCTATTTTTTTTCATTTTCATCATACTTGATCAAAAGGATTTAAAATCGGAACAGCATACTATCATATAGTTTTCGTTTGTTCTTTTCAATATTTTTCAGTATGGACCAAATCGAAGACTGTGTAAAACGATTTATCACAGGCGGCAGAGATGACATTTAGACAGGCGATTGCTTCCGGGCGGTCGCTTTTGTTCGACGGCGCCATGGGCACGCTGTTGCAAACTTCAGGAATGCCGCCTGGCGTGACTCCAGAGATGTTTTGTCTCAATAATCCAAATAGGTTGCTGTCTATTCATACGGAGTATCTGAACGCGGGGGTGGATGTGCTGACATCCTGCACCTTTGGCGGCAATGCTTTCAAACTGCCGCCGGAAACAAATGTTGCGGATGTCAACAAACGTATGGTCGAAGTGGCCCGCGAAGCCGGACACGGCTGCGGCAGGCCGTTTTGGGTGGCCGGCAATGTTGGGCCGAGCGGGCAGTTTATGAAGCCTCTCGGGTCGCTGGATCCGCAAGAGCTTATTGCGGCCTTTGCCCTTCAGGTCAGAGGGCTTGCTACTGGCGGCGCGGATGTGATTTTTATTGAAACACAGTTTGATCTGGCTGAGGCCAGAGCCGCTGTTGTTGCGACGAGGCAGGAATGTGACCTGCCGATCATTGTTTCCATGACATTCGATCAGGGGGTGAACCTGACAGGTTCGACGCCGGCTGTTTTTGCAGAAACCATGCAGAATATGAGTGTAGATGTGGTGGGTGTCAATTGCAGTTCAGGCCCGGTACAGATGCGGGCTGTCATTGAAGATTTGCTTGCCGTCTGTTCCTGCCCTGTTATGGCCGAACCCAACGCCGGCCTTCCGGAATTGCGCGGTGATGTCACGATTTTCCCTATGGGGCCACAAGACTTTGCTCGCGAAACAGCTTTTTTTGCCGGGCTTGGGGTGCGCCTGCTTGGCGGTTGCTGCGGCACATCACCTGAGCATTTGTCTGCGTTGTGCGATGCGCTGCGCGACATGCGTTGTGAAAAAGTGCAACCGCCTGCATACTCCGGCATTTGTTTGACAAGCCGTTCTTGTTTGGTGCGCATCGGTCCGGATGAGCCGCTTGTTGTTATCGGCGAACGTATCAACCCGACCGGGAAAAAGGATTTGACGCGTGAGCTGCAGGATAGCCGTTTTGCCGCAGCGTTGCAGTTGGCCGATGAACAGGCGCGCGCCGGTGCACGCGTGCTGGATGTGAATGTGGGGGCGTCGTTGGCGGACGAGGCAAGCCTTTTGCCTGAACTTGTGAAACTTTTGTCCGTGCACCTGCCTCTGCCGCTCTCTTTGGATTCCTCCAATATTGAGGCTATTGCCCGCGCCTTGCCGTGGTGCCCCGGTTCTTTTTTGGTTAACTCCGTAAGCGGAGAGCCGGACTGTATGGAACGGCTCGGCCCGCTGTGCCGTGATTTTGGATCGCCGTTTATTCTTCTGCCGCTGAAGGGCGCGGCATTGCCGGTCAAGGCAGCGGAGCGCATACGTATTTTGGAGGATATGCTTTTGCAAGCTGAATGCCTCGGCATACCCAAGCGGCTGGTGATGGTGGACATACTTGCCCTGACGGTTTCCTCTACAAGTGACGGCGGTCGCGAATGTCTTGAGGTTGCGCGTTGGTGTCGCCGTCAGGGGCTGTCCACAACAATAGGCCTTTCAAATATTTCTTTTGGTTTGCCGGCTCGTGATCTGCTGAACACCACATTTTTGTCGCTGGCTTTTGGGGCCGGTCTCAATTCCTGCATCGCCAACCCTTCAATGCCCCGTCTGCGTGAGGCGGTAGACGCGCTTGCCGTGCTTTGCAATCACGATAAGAGGGCCGTTGCGTTCATCGGGCGGTATACGGGCTGGAAACATGCTGGCGGTTGCGCTATTGTTGCCAACGGCACGGTTGAAGCCGCCAAAAGCTTGGGCGAAGCCGTGCTGACCGGCGACAGGGAAAATGTGCTTGATTTTCTCAATGCGGAACTTGAGTCCGGGGCAGATCCTTTTATTCTCGTACAGAAAACCTTGATTCCCGCCATTACAGAAGTGGGCGTCCGTTATGAACGGCGGGAGTATTTTCTGCCGCAGCTGATCCGCGCCGCAGAGACCATGCAGGTGGCCTTTGCATATTTGAAGCCGCGCCTTGAGGCCCGGCGCGGTGTTGAGGCGCCTCCCGTAGTGGTTATGGCCACAGTGAAAGGGGATATTCACGACATCGGCAAGAATATTGTGACGCTAATGCTCGGCAATCACGGCTTTGACGTAATAGATGCCGGCAAGGATCTGTCTGCAGAATCCATCGTGTCTTGCGCTGAACGGCATAAGGCACGTATTGTCGGCCTGTCGGCGCTTATGACAACAACCATGATACGCATGGAAGACACTATACGTCTGATTAAGGAACGTGGTTTGCCCATCAAGGTCATGGTGGGCGGAGCCGCTGTTACTCAAGCTTTCGCTGACGTTATTGGAGCCGACGCCTATTCCGATGATGCTGTTGGCGCTGTGCGCGAGGCCAAAAAATTGTTGTAAGGTTTGTCATAAATTTTTTGTTTTTTACTGTGTCTATACAGGAACAGTGGAGGGGAAATGTCGTGGCGCCGTTTGTAAAGAGCATGGGTATCTTTTATTTCGGAGACGGCGTGCTGATGGTTTCAGAACCAGGAACAATATAGTGTTCGACAAACTTCTGGATCGGCAATGATGGAACATTTTATAACGCGCAAGGCGCATCAGGACGACGTGAAGGCTATGCACGGCCTGTTGTTGCGGTGCGCGCAAAAGGGTCTTTTGCTGCCGCGCGCCCTGAGTTATCTGTATGGGCATATACGCAATTTTTATGTGGCGGAATCAGGTAATGGCGAATTGGCGGCTTGCTGTGCACTTGCGCCGGTGTGGGAGGATCTGGGTGAAATCTGTTCTCTTGTAGTAAAGGATGAACATCTCCGCAAGGGACTCGGACGGAGACTCGTTGATGCGTGCGTCAGTGAATGCCGCGAACTGCATTTGAAAAAAATTTTTGCCCTAACCTACCAGGAAACCTTCTTCACCCGCTTAGGTTTCTCTGTTGTGGAGAAAAGTGTTTTACCGCAAAAAATATGGGCTGATTGCGTCAATTGTCCTAAATATCCGGATTGTGACGAAATAGCTGTGTTATTGGATGTCTCGGCTTCTGGAGGAGAAACAAGAACCCTTCTCCCCGGCTTGCGGGAGTGAAGAGACTTTGTTCGGCGCAGGGGATGGGTATGACTGAAACGTTGCGGTGTAAACAGATCAAGCCAGTGTTCAGCCCGGAAAAGATAGCAGTTCGCGTGCGGGAACTGTTTGCAGCGATCTTAAGGATGCAGAGACGGATCTGTGTGACAAGCATGTGTTGATGGTGGAAGATGTGGTCGACAGCGGACGCAGCATGCGTTTTTTGCTTGATGTATTTGCCGCGTGACGCTGCGCAGTCTGCGTCTGGCCGCTCTGGTGGACAAGCAGGAGCGGCGGGAAATTGAACAGCGGCTTTATAGTGGGTTATGGCCTTGATTACGCGGGATCCGGGCGCGCGTTGCCCGGCGTTTGTGAGATCATAGCGGAGTAGAGTGCCAAATGGAAATTCAATGTCCAAAGTGTGAAAGCAGGTTCAACTTGCCTGACGGTGTTGCCGGCGCCGGCGTGAAGTTGCGCTGTTCCGTCTGTAAAACGGTTTTTGTCTATGCAGCGCCGAAACCAGCGATGCCGGAACCGGCAAAAAATGCAAAAGAGATGGACAAGGCCGCAGTCCCGGCGAAAACGTCCAACTTGCCGTTTGGCCGCACTCTCAGATTCGTCCTTATTTTGGCGCTCTGCCTTGCTGGCTGCGCTGGCGGCTATTATTATTGGCATAAACTGAGCAATGCTCCAAAGCCGCAGGAGCAGGTGCCTATGCTTACCCTGCGCAATGTGCGCTGGTATTATGTAGATAACGAGAAGAACGGCAGAATTTTTGTGATTGAAGGCAAGGTGGTGAACGAATTCCCGCGGCCAAAGGCGCTGATTGCCGTGGAGGCGGCCATCTACGACAAGGACAAGAAGCCTCTTTCCGTCAAAAAACAACTGGCTGGCACTCAACTTTCGCTTTTCCAGCTGCAGGTGCTCAGCGACAACGAGATGGAATCCTTTTTAAACAACAAGGTGGAAATTTTTTCCAACAACAACAATGTGCCTTGCGGCGGTGAAGTGCCGTTTATGGCGCTCTTTTACTCGCCTCCAGCCGGCATTGCCGAAGTCGACGTACGCATCGTGGATGTGCAGGATGTGGAACAGCCGGAGAAATAGTATTGCAGAATGGCCGTATGTTATTTGAACAGCTCCCGTCCCCGCGCTTTTTTGCCGATATGGTCTGCCACCTCCACTCCTTTGGGTGGGGTGAAGCTGAAATCCGTTGACTTGAAATGGGCGTCAGGGTTGAAAGAGGTGAAACGCACGTCATTTGTGTTTCCGTAAAAATCGATGATGACGGCCCTGCGTATATATCCTGACGTCGTATCAGACCACAGCATGGTTTCCACCATTTGCGGCGCGGGTTCCCTGGGATAGAGACGCAGCCTGGTCAAAGCGCCGTCACGACCTTCTTGTTTGACATCAAAATCTTTTGTAAGTGCTGCCTGCCCGGTGAGCACCTGGATGATAGTGCGCGAGTCTTTGACCATATCGGGCGGATAACGGTAAACCAGCCCTTCTTCTGGCAGGTAATCCCATATTTCTTTGGACGTGACCACCAGGATTTCCTCATGCGGTTGAGCCGTTTGCCAGCGAATCAGGAGTGGTTTTTGAAACAGCAGAGAGCCGTTGCGTTTTTCCACGACACCGCTTTCTTTGTGTGTCAGAGTCTGTTCAAAGTCGGCGGAGAAGGCATTCAGATCTGTATACCGCTGTTGCATGAGCGCTATAATGTCTGCTGCGCGCGTTACGCCTATCGCCAAACAGAGCACAACGCAAAAAGTGAAGCCTGCGGCAAGCATCGGGAAGACGCGCATAAAGACCTCCGGGTGAAGTTTTTTAAAAACAGGACAACTTCCATGAGAGAGAGCAGAAAGACGCGCGCCGTCACCTGACGACAGGGCGTGGCTTGCTGCCGTCAGCGGGACCGATAATGCCGTCTTTTTCCAGTTGTTCAACAAGACGTGCCGCCCGGTTGAAGCCGATTTTAAATCGACGCTGCACCAGTGAAATAGATGCCCGCCCCTGTTCACTGACGAAGGCCTGCACTTCCTGGTAAAGCGCGTCGCCGCTTGCGTCGTCTCCCCTGTCGTTTTGGCCCTGCGCCGCTGCTCCAGCGCTCCATTCAGCAAAGTCCACCCTGTAAGAGGGCGGCAAATGGCGTTTCCAGTAGTCGACGACAGCCTGCACTTCATCATCGCGCAAAAAGGGGCCGTGAAGTCGCTGCAGGCGTCCGCTGCTCGGTTTGAAAAGCATGTCTCCTTGGCCGAGCAGGTGTTCCGCGCCGACTTGATCCAAAATGGTGCGAGAATCATGCTTGGACGTGACCTGAAAAGAAATTCGGCAGGGGAAATTTGCCTTGATGAGGCCGGTGACAACATCTACACTCGGACGTTGTGTCGCCAAAATCATGTGTATGCCGGCGGCTCGGGCAAGCTGGGCAAGCCGCACTATGCTTGTTTCCACTTCACGGGCGGCTGTCAGCATCAAATCCGCCAGTTCATCTATAACAATAACGAGATAAGGCATTTTTTCCAGATCAGCGCAATCCGGGGGCAGCTCGTTTTTATAGAGTGAGAGTTTTTGGTTGAAAGCAGCTACATTACGTACGGAAAATCGTTCCAACGCCTTGTAGCGGCGGCCCATTTCATGAATAGCC
Source organism: Candidatus Desulfovibrio trichonymphae (assembly GCF_002355955.1). Taxonomy (NCBI): domain Bacteria; kingdom Pseudomonadati; phylum Thermodesulfobacteriota; class Desulfovibrionia; order Desulfovibrionales; family Desulfovibrionaceae; genus Desulfovibrio; species Candidatus Desulfovibrio trichonymphae. Next base: position 416,461 of record NZ_AP017368.1, read on the forward strand.
CAGTCCAGCGCGTTTTTTGCCTCATTCATGTCGGTAACAACGGGATGCACAAGATGAGGCTCGTTTATATAGACAGCCATTTCAATGCGTTTGGGGTCTATCAGCAAGAATTGCATATCCTGTGGCTGCGTTCTGTAAAGCAGACTGATGAGAATGCTGTTCAGACAAACACTTTTACCCGCGCCTGTTGCCCCTGCCACCAGCAAATGAGGCATACGCGTCAGATCAGCTATATAAGGTCTGCCGGCGATATCCTTGCCAAGAATCATGGTCAGCGGGCCGCAGCCTTTGCGAAAATTTTCCGTGGCGGCCAGTTCGCGAAAATTGACGTTTTCACGGTTGTCGTTGGGTATTTCAATCCCAACAACGTCTGAACCGGGAATAGGCGCTTGAATGCGTATGGCCATGGCCTTGAGGACAAGGGCCAGATCATCGCTTAAATTGGCAATACGGCTTACTCGTATACCAGGAGCCGGGCGGACTTCATACATCGTTACCACGGGGCCCGGCGTTATGCGTACAAGTTCTCCCTGAATGTCAAAATCCTTGAGGCATGCAATCAAGGTGTTGCCCTTGCCCTCGCGATCCTCTTTCTGTACTGCTGAAGATATTTTGGAAAGAGGCGCGAGCAGGTCAAGCCCCGGAAGTGGCGGCGGATTTTTTTTTGAGGAAGGTCTGTGCAGCGGGCTGTTCTGTATAGGCGCGTCACCGTTATTTCGACGTGTCGTCGATTGCGCATTGTCGTCCTCAGCCAACACGTCAGGCGTTTCAGCGGCATCCCCGGCGCGCGCGTCTGCCGATGCTCCGGCATGGAAGCAACCAGTAGCGCAAGACGCGTCGGAATCTTGGGGAATATCTTCCGGGGCGGGGAAAGGTTCATCCGTGTCTGAAGCGGTATTGTCGTAAACATCAGGCAGCGTTTCGACTGCCGGACGGATATTCCCCAGCCTGTCACGCCATTTTGCAATAATCGCACTGAAAAGAAAGAAAAATTCAGTTAAAGGCCGTTTGTCATGTGTCTTTGTAGTGTTGGAGTTGCGGCAGCCGTCAACAGGTATTTTTTGTAGACGCGCGAGAGAGCGGGCGGCTAGACTGAACCATGAAATGTTCAGGGCCAGTTGTAACCCGGTCAGGAGCACAAAAAGCCAAAGTAGTGTTGAACCGGCAGGGCTCAGATACCGGCTTGCGTTGTTGTGCAGGGCATTGCCGACCATACCGCCCCCAGAAATACCACCTGCGGAAAAATCCCATGCCGCCCCCGTTACCAGCAGACAGAGCGTCAACAGGAACAAGCCGCACCAGCGCCACCAGCGCATGATATAGGATGGCGAAATATAGGCTGCTCCCAGCGCGGCGAAAATTACCGGACAGAGCAGGGATGCCACGCCAAAGACATCATTGAGAAAGCCGGCCAGCCAGGCGCCGCACAAGCCGGCCTTGTTACGGACTGCATGATCGCTGACGACATGGTTCAGGCTTGGATCATCGGCGTCAAAGCTGAACAGAGCAAGCAGCAACAGCAATGCCAAGAACAGGAGAAAAAGACCAAAAAGTTCACTCAGTTTTTGGCGCCATTCAGGGGTCATATGACTGTTCGTACGGGGAGCTTCCCTCATGTTGAGGCAGCCGTTGCCTCGCGGCGGTTGCAATCGGAAAAAGATTTTTGAGCAAACACTGTCAAAGGTTGATGCTCATGGCAAAATGATCCTTGCGGATCGAATATATTGTCAGTCATTCTCTTCCAATGTATTCTCTGGAACGGCTGTCCACCTTGATTTTGTCGCCGAGATTAACAAAAAGGGGCACTTGTACAGTAATCCCTGTTTCTAGGGTGGCCGGTTTTGTAACATTGCTCACTGTGTCGCCCTTGGCGCCCGGTTCTGTGTCTGTAACCTGCAGCACGAGCGTCAGGGGAATATCAATGTCCAGAGGACGCGTGTTGTAGAGCAAAACGCGGCATTCCTGCCCGTCTTTGAGAAAACCCTCCTTGCCGTCGGTAGATGAGGAAGGCATTTGTATTTGTTCATATGTTGTCATATCCATAAAGAAGAGGTCATCGTTTTTGCGGTATAAAAATTGCATGTCACGTGTTTCCAGATCAGGCTTCTCCACTTTTTCTCCTGAACGGAAGGTGATGTCCTGCATGCGCCCGGTCAGGATGTTGCGCAGTTTTGTTCGCACCATGGCTCCGCCCTTGCCGGGCTTGAAGTGCTGAAAATCCACGATCTCGTAAGGGGTGTCTTCAACTTCGATTTTGAGACCCTTGCGAAAGTCGGTAGTTGAGTACATGTTTCCTCTGCATTGCCATCAGGCATAAAAGCGGTTAATATGCGTCAGGTGTTTTTGATGAATTGTTGCAAGAGATATTGAATTTTTTATTATGAATAAAATCAGTTTTGCTGTCAATCCATGATGGCGAAGCAACAAGGTTGAGTAGTAGAGTGAAAGCAAGCCTGACTCTGGAAAACACAGCTTATACGTCTGCCCAGCAGCCCTTGATCAATGAACCGCAGATTGCTTTGGTCGGTCGCTCAAATGTGGGCAAATCCTCTTTGCTCAACACGCTGGGCGCCCGCAGAAATTTGGCAAAGGTCAGTTCAACGCCTGGGAAAACGCGATCTGTTAATTTTTTCAGAGTAATGCCTTATAATTTTTATCTTGTTGACTTGCCGGGGTACGGGTATGCTCGTGCCGGCCATCAGGATCGGGAGAAGTGGGAGCAGCTTTTGGAAGATTACCTCTCGCGTTGTGAGCATCTCAAGTCTGTCCTGCTCCTGCTGGACTGCCGTCTGCCGCCACAAAAAAATGATCTCACGCTGACATGCTTTGCACGAGACCTACGCCTTTCATTTTTGCCTGTTCTGACAAAATCCGACAAATGCAACAGACGCGAACGACTTGCCCGGCAAAAGGAATGGCAGTCACTGCTGGGGCAAGCGCCCTTGCTCACTTCGTCAGTTATGAGAATGGGCATTGATGAGCTTTGGGAAAGACTGTTGGCCACGGTGGGTGACGCTTGCAACGCACCGGTTTTAGACAGTGCAACAGCAGAAACGCCTGCCTCCTTGGAAAGCGGCCGGCCGGGTTTGTCTTGATCTGCCGCCGCACCGCAGGGTTCAACGTGGACAGTCACGTCTGAATCTGGAGATATGGCGGCCACAGCCTGTTCCGCCTTGTGCGCGAGTTTGTGTCCTTCATTGACGCTGATGTCCGGGTCAACGCCAACTGTCATGTCAACAAAGGTCTGCGCTCCGCTGCTGCGCAAGCGCAGGCGTTGCAAAGAGGTAATACCGCGCACTTGTTGGATTGCGCGAACAATGGCTGCTTCTTCTTTTTCTGAGCCTGAATCCATAAGCGTATTGATTGCCTGGGCAGCCATGCGGAAACTTGCGCAAGAAATGATCAACGCGACAATCAGCGCCGCTACGGTATCCGCCTGACCAAGAACTATGCAAAACGATTCCGGCAGCTTGAGGGCCGAAGCCAGCCAGACAGCCAGCACGCCTGTCAGGACAACAGCCGAGGAGAGGATATCCGTGGAAAAATGCAGGGCGTCCGCTTTCAACGCATGGCTTTTATACCGGCGGACAACATGTCGCAGCACATGCACGCGATTGACGTCAACTGCTATGGATATGACCATTGCGCCCACGCCCAAAAGGGAAGGCAAAGGCGGGCGGGCATTGTTGACAAGCCGTTGTGCGCCTTCGTACGCTGTCCAGGTACAGACGCCCAGCAACAGGACTGTCTCTGCCAACGCAGCAAGGTTTTCAATTTTTCCATGTCCGTAAGGGTGGCCGGCGTCCGAGGGCCTGGCAGCAATGCGCACGGCAACAAGCGTCATGCCTGCTGCCAGTAAATCAAGCCCGCTGTGGAGTGCTTCAAACAGGATGCCGAGGCTGTTTGTATACAGCCCTGCCGCCAGCTTAAGGCAGGTCAGGCCAAGAGCTGCAAACAGCGAAAAAAGCGCTGCGCTGTGTTTTGCAGCATTGGCGTTATCTTGATTATTCATAGTTCTTGGATCGACCGGCGTTGAAGCAGACAGCGGCTTTTTGCGCCGGCAAAAAAGACACAGATGAACATTTTTACATATATTATAACCAGTTAAACCATTTTCGCAATGAACCTTGACGTTGTTCACGCACCGTGTTCCCTTGTTCTTCGCAGTAATGGTAATAGGCGGCCATGCTTTTTTCTTTTGCGTGATTTGCGACATCCGGCACGTCTGTAAAATTATTCACAATAAAATCATAGCGTCGCCAGGCCGGTCCGTATTTTTTCATATGCCAGAATACGTCGGCGATATAAAGTTCATGTTCCGCCATAAGTTTACGGCATTCCAGCATATGTTCATCAGCACTTTTAACATGCTGTGCGTCCGGATATGTCTGACAAAGTCGGTTAAAATAGTCATAGGCCTCTTGTAATTCTGTCGTGGCCCTGTCAATGGAACGAAACTGCTTCATAAGGGACATGCCCGTCTGGTAGAGAACATAGGGAATAGCCTGATGACGCGGGTGAAGCGACTTAAAATCTTTATAGCTTTCGGCAGCCAGTTCGTATTCTTCATCCAGGAAATAAGCGTCCGCGAGGGAAAGCTCCGCGTCTAGGGTATAAGGACTAAAGGGATACGTATCGCGTAATTTGTTATACAACTCCACAGCACGCACATAATTTTTTTCACTCATGGCGTCGTTGGCTGCTTCAAAGATTTCCTGAGCGGTGTCTTCAGCAGGCGGAAGGTAAATCATGTCAATGATTCCACATCCGGCAACGGTAAAGATACTCATGGCAACTACAAGACAGCAGAAAAATTTTTTATACATGGAGTTGTTCCAAAAAAACGAAAGCTGCCTGGGCAGCCGTTGCGCCGTCACCAGACGCTGTAATCACCTGACGGCAGAGTTTTGAACGGATATCCCCGGCGGCAAAAATGCCGGGTATATTGGTGCGCATTTCCGTGTCTGTGGTAATAAAACCATGCGAGTCACGGACAAGGTTTTCCGGCAGACAATCCGTCATCGGAGTAAAACCCACATAGACAAATAATCCGTCTACAGACAGATGCCGTTCCTTGCCGCTGTGAACATTTTTCAGAGTCAGCCCGGTCAGAGCTGTTTCACCGTGCAGGCTGGAGATAACCGTATCGTGTAAAATCGAAACTTTGTCAGAGGCCTTTTCAAGACGTTCAAGATAAGTTTTAGCGCCTCTGAAGGAGTCCCGACGGTGTATCAGATAGACCTTGTCTGCAATTTTTGAAAGATACAGGGCTTCTTCAAGGGCGCTGTTGCCACCTCCGACAACCGCTACCGTTTGACCGCGAAAAAAATTGCCGTCACAAAGGGCACAATAGGAAACCCCGCGGCCTACCAGTTTTGTTTCATTTTCAAGACCCAGATTTCTATGCCGCGCCCCTGTGCAGACCAGCATAGTTTTGCCGGCGTAGTCATTGCCGTCAGAGCGCGCGACAAAGTTTCCCGCAGCTCCAGAGACTGATTCAACGGTGCCGGACACGCGTTCTACCGCCAGTCCATCAAGATGGGCGAGAAAGAGATCCGAAAGTTCATAGCCTTTAATGCCCTTGGGATGCCCTGGGTAATTTTCAAGGATATCCGTCATGAGTATCTGCCCGCCAGGCGTCATCTGCTCAAACAGGAGCACTGAGCAGGCCGAACGCGCAAGATACAGAGAGGCGGTGATGCCGGCAGGGCCGGCGCCGATGACAATGGCGTCATGCATTTTTATGCAAGTGCCTTCGTTTCAATCATTTCCGTCATGGCTGCCTTGGTGACGGCTCCGGTAATCTGTTCAACAGTGTCGCCCTTGTTAAACAGTATGAGTGTCGGAATCGCGCGAATGCCGAATTTTGTGGGGGTCGCAGGGTTTTCATCCACATTCATCTTGTATATGCGCACTCTGCCTTCATATTCAGCGGCAAGGTCATCAATGATAGGTCCAACGGCACGACACGGGCCGCACCAGGGCGCCCAGAAATCCAGCAGAACCGGTATGTCGGATTTAAGCACAAGATTTTCAAACGTGGCATCAGTGACCTGTTCAGCCATAATGGGCTCCTTGTCTTTTTGAATGTTATTTTAAATAATTATGCGTCCAGCTGTATGCCTGAAGGATATTTTTTTGCGTTCAGTGAGAGTAGATGTCTAATGCTCAACTGTCAAGCTGTCCGGGAAGCCGTGCCCTTGTCGTCCTGTAACGCGCCCGCAAACCATGTCGTCGGGAATTGTTTTTCCACGCGGGATTGTCTCCATGCGAAGATCATGGGAAAAGCCTGCCCTTGCAAGAAGCCGGCCCGTATAAGCTATCATAACAGCGTTGTCCGTGCACAGTGCGGGGGACGGAATCAATGCTTCTCCTCCACGCTGTTGCATGAGTTGCGTAACGCGTTCGCGCAAAAGGGAATTAGACGCCACGCCGCCCGCCAGTATCAGGGTGTGCAGCGTCGGGTATCTGTCCAGCGCGCGTTCCACCTTGGTACAGAGGGTATCCACGACAGCTAGGGAAAAAGAGGCGCAGCAGTTTTTCAGCACCGTCGTCGCGTCGGTGACGCTTTGTAGTGGACGAACGGCATTTTTGAGAGCGGGCGTTTGTTCAATATGGCTGGCTGCAGCTGTTTTCAGGCCGCTGAAACTGAAATCCAGATTATCGTTGTCAAGGTAGGGACGTGGGAAAAGATGCGGGTCTGCAGCGCCGTCAGAAGCCAGCGCGTCCATCATCCGGCCGGCTGGGTACGTGAGCCCAAGTATTTTGCCGATTTTGTCAAAAGCTTCTCCAGCGGCATCATCAAGGGTTTTGCCGAGTTGTCGGCATTGCCACGGAGATTGCATATGGTAGAAATGCGTATGGCCTCCGGAAACCAGCAGTGCAAGCGCCGGGAAATGTATATGATTATCAATGCCGACTGTGAGAAGATGGGCATGCAAGTGATTGATTCCAATAAATTTCGCACCAAGTGCAAGGGCCAACGCCTTGGCAAAGGCCACCCCTACAAGAAGACTTCCTAGGAGTCCTGGACCGCGGGCCACGGCAACAGTGTTAATCTGTTCGGGAGACAGCCCGCAACGGTGCATCAGCTCGTCAAACAGGGCGCCTATGTAGCGGCAGTGTTCACGTGAGGCCAATTCCGGCACAACTCCGCCGAAAATTGCATGCAAATCAGACTGGCTTGCCAGAACAGAGCCGATAATACCGCCGTCGTTTACGACAGCCAGCGCAGTTTCGTCACAAGAGCTTTCGATGCCAAGACAGTTCACAACGCACCGGTAAAAATTAAATCAGTTTGGGCATGGCGGTGTTGGGCATAAATTTTTTCCACAGCCGCCACGTCATTCGACGAGCCAATAAACAGCGGCGTGCGGCTGTGCAGACATTCCGGTTTGCGTTCCATAATGCGGCCTCGTCCGTCGCTGGCTCGGCCGCCTGCCTGTTCCGCGAGAAATGCCAATGGGGCGGCCTCGCACATGAGGCGTAATTTGCCTTCCGGTCTTTTGATGTCGGCCGGATACATAAAGATGCCGCCATAGATAAGCGTGCGGTGAAAATCCGCGACAAGCGCTCCCACATAACGGGACGAATAAGGCGTTCCGTCCTGTGTTTCGCAATTATGAAACCAGTCAACGGCTTCACATGTGGCGGCGCTCCAGTTTTTTCGGTATCCTTCATTGACGGAATAAATCTTCCCTTGTTCCGGAATACGCATATTCGGATGAGAGAGCAAAAATTCTCCGACGCCGGGATCCAGCGTAAAGCCGTGCACCCCTTGGCCGGTGCTGAAAACAAACATGGTTGAAGGACCATACAGGATGTACCCGGCCGCCGCCTGATTGTGGCCGGGCTGCAGCACTTCCTCCAGGCTCACTTCTCCTCTCTTACCCTCAGGACGATGTAAAATGGAAAAAAGAGTGCCTACATTAATATTGACGTCAATATTGCTTGAGCCGTCCAAAGGATCAAAAATAAGAATGTAATCGCCCCGTGGAAATTCCGGCTTGATGCGCACAAGTTCAGCATTTTCTTCCGAGCTCATGGCGCACAGGGCGCCGCAACGCTCCATGCGATAGGTCAGGATGCGGTTGGCGATCTCATCCATTTTTTGTACATTTTCGCCCTGCACGTTGATTTCGCCTGTGCCTCCAAGCAGATCCAGCAGACCGGCCTTGTTGATGCGACGGGCGATGGTCTTTCCGGACAGAATAAGGTCATAGAGCAGACCGGTGAACTGTTCGGTTGCATGCGGAGATTGTTTTTGATGCAGCAGGAGGTGTTCTGTAACTGTAATTTCAGCCATGATCTTTTCTTTATGCCCAATCTAAAGCGGGTTGTCGCACTGATCTGTCGCCCTATGCCTTTAAACAGGACGGCGTAGGGCGACAGTGGGCCGCAAATCAGTTCCGAGATCCAACCGGTCGGACGCGGCGTCAGCCTGTTGTTCAGGTTGCGCATGACTGTCCTCGGCACTGGCCTCGTCCGGCGCGGCAATAGCGTCAATGCGGGACTTGCGTTCCGTTATTGGCGGCGGCGAGAGTTTTTCAGGTTCCTTGGGGAAGAAAGGACGACCCTGTTCAGTGTCTCCGTTGCCTTCAGGAAAGCTTCCGGATTCAGGCACGGCGAAAACCAGAGGTAGATTGCCGAGATAACGCACAATATAGTAAAAAGAGCCGTTGATGTTTTTACAGATGCCTGATGAACTATTGGAGATAATGTCCGTCCAGTTGACGCCCGCAAGCGGCGTGGCCGCGTATGCGTACTTGCCCGGCCAGAGCAGCGCCCGCGGCGAGAGAATGACCATGTTCTCCGGGCTGCCGGAATATTGCGCAAGCGTGCGCATGTCAAAATGAGCCGTCACCACGCCAAGAAAGTCGACACTGTCATACAGTGGGGCAGCCAGCAAAATTTCCGGACCAAGGGGGGTGTTCTGCACGTCTGCGCGCAACGCACGGCTATTCTGCTTTTTATCCTCATAAAGGAGAGGTATGAAATCTAGATCTTTTATGGGCGCAGCCGGTTCCTGACCTAAAATGGTGCCGTCGTTTTTCACGCCGGCAAAACCGTTAAGCCAGGGGAAGCTGGTCATGAAGTTTGTTACCCAAACGCGCGTCGGAGGTTTGTCGGCATTCAGCATGACACGTTCAAGCCGGCTCAATTCCAGGTCAATGCCCACCATGCTGCTGGTCAATTCCAGAGCGCGGGGCGACAAATCGTTTTTTTCTTCGTAATCTACTTCCGCAGGAGGACTGAGATAGACATTCCAAAAATTTTTTGTGCTTTTCCAAGCGTTCTTTGTCGGCTGATAGGAACTGCAACCGGATATTGACGTCAAAACCGCCGCCAACAGAAGAAAAGAATATAAAAGTAATTTAAGCACTGTCTTCTCCTGCGCTTTAGCCCTGCGCCCTTGTTTCTACACGTTCCGCCAACGCTTCAAGCATGCTGATGAGTTTATCCTTGCCACTGGAAGATTCTGACAGATCAGAGGATTGCGTCTGATCCGTCGTCGGGGCGTTGCCGAGTTTTGCATTCAGGGTGGCAATGCGCTGGTTCAGATCGGCGTTTTCTTCACGGGTAACCGCAGATGCCGCCAATTCCTGATAAATGTCAAGAGCGCTTTTTATGTCGCCCTGTTCGGCCAAGACTTCCGCCATTGAACGTGTCCGGAGTGAAAAACGTTCCTCTGTGATATCCATTTCTTCTGTCAGCAGTATATTGTCCGGCAATGCGGATGCAGACGGTGATTTTTGCTTGGTCGGCGGCGCTGCCGCATCTGCGGCTGGCAGTTGTGCGTCAGCCGGATGAACAGCAATCTCAGGAGTGGTTTCCGCAGGTGTGACAGGCTGCTCCGCGGCGAGTTCAGGCCCCCCGTCAACGCTGTCGGATGGTTCAGGGGGCAATGGCGCCGTAACGGTCTTGAAAGCAGCGTTTTCAGCCGTTGTGTCGGGTTCGAGCTGGTTCAGTATAGCGGCGATGCCGCAATTGAGCACTTCATGCAGGGAAAGGTCGTTGTGCTTGAAATGGGCTGCTACAAGACGCAATACGGCGGCGACATCGCGAGAACCACCTAATGAGGAGAGGCATGCTGCCCATGCCTGCCAAAAATCTGTATAGCCGGAGAACACCCTGCTGATTTTGTTGACCTGCTCCATGCATGCTGGGCGGTGACCGGCCTTGTAGAGCAGTTCAATAAAAAAAAGGCGCGCTTCAAGAAATTCGGGATGTCTTTCCAAACCGTGTTTCAGAACATCTGCAGCTTCGTCAGGACGATTATCTGTCGCCAGCAGCCGCGCCAGTGAAAAAAAAACCTTGGAATTCGGTTCCAGTTCCAAGACTTCTTGATACCATTTAATTTTTTCCGTCATCGCGTGTGGCTCCCGAAGCGCTTTTTGTTGCATCTTCAAAAAGGTACAACACTTCATTTTCATGCACATAATGCAGATACTGACGAATCATTTTTTCTATGTACCGGCTGTCGGTCTGCAACAAGCGGATTTCACGGCTTACTGCCAGATTTTGCGCATCAAGCTCGCCAAGTTGTTTTTGCAGTTCCGTATGTTGGCTTTTGAGCTCACGGTATTCCAACAGTCCGGTATTGCCCCAGATCATACGACAAAACAGGACAACATTAATCAGACTTAATGCGACAAGTATGAAAACACGCCAGACCATGGCTACTGTAAAAGACGTTTTTGTTGCGGTAATCCTTTATTGGAGAGCCTGATCTCCGCCAGAAAGTTGGCGGTAGCGTCTTCAAGCCGTTTGACATCGTCTTCCGCCAGCATCATGTTGTCAACCTGTTGTAAGTAATTTTTCAATGCTGTAAGCTCGTTGTTGAAATGGGAACCTAAAAATTCCGCACTCAGGTCCGTCTCCAGCTCCAAGATGGTTTGAATGCAGTTTTTGAGGCGGATTTGCAGAGTGCTCAATGGAGGTCTCATTGCTGTATTTTTTTGTAAAAATCATAACAGTAGTTGGCGCCGGAAATGATGGTCATAACCAGGGCGGCATAGAGCAGAACTTCGCCCATCGGCCACAGTTTCACGTCCATTATGGGATAATGCAATATAAGCGGCACGATAGCAATAATTTGTAACACTGTTTTTGCCTTGCCAAATTTGTCCGCAGCAAGATAGATATCGGCATCCTTGGCCATGGCTCTCAAGCCTGTCACCACCAGTTCGCGGCAGACGATCACAATCACTACCCAGGTCGGCACCCAGGCGAGTTTGACAAACATGATCAGCACAGAGCATATCAACACCTTATCCGCCAGTGGATCTAAAAATTTGCCCATGCAGGTGACCATTTTTTCGCGCCGGGCAATATAACCGTCCACCCAGTCCGTAATTGAGGCAAAAATGAAGGCAATGGCAGCCAATATGCAAAATATAGGGCATTCAAAGTAAAGCAAAGTGACTACAAGGGGCGTCATCAGGATACGTAACAAAGTGATTTTATTTGCAAGATTCAACATTTTATTTTCTCGGACGATCCTGTAATAATTTTATCCGAACGGCATGAGGCCGCCGGAAGAGTCACCAGCCGTGATCGCCTATCAGATCAACAAAAATAACAGGTTCCAGCGTTTCCGACTCAACACGCCCCTGCCGTTTGCGCAGACGCATTAAATATTGGCGCGGTCGCATGCCGACAGGAATCAGCAAAATACCGCCTTCTTCAAGTTGATCCAACAGAGGCTGCGGTGTCTCCGGGCTCCCTGCCGTTACGATAATTCGTTCAAAAGGGGCGGCGTCGGGCATCCCAAGCGTGCCGTCACCCAAGTATGTGTAGATACCGCGAAAGGGCATTTGGCGCAAGAGCGCGCTGGCATTCAAATACAGTTCACGCAAACGTTCTATGGTAAATACAGTGCAACCCAGCGCCGCCAGCACAGCTGCCTGATACCCTGATCCCGTGCCCACCTCAAGGACGCGCAAGCCCTGCCGGACTTCAAGAAGCTCGCTCATCAACGCTACAATATATGGCTGCGATATGCTCTGGCCGCACCCGATTGGGATGGGGGCGTCCTGATATGCCTGAGCTTCAAGCGCATCCTGTATAAAGAGATGACGGGGCACGGCCGCCATGGCTTTCAGTACGTTCGGATCGCTGATGCCTTGCGCCTCAAGCTGGCTGACCATGCGCCGGCGCAAACGTTTGGGATCGACGCGAAAGGTCTGAGGTTCAGTATGGCCGCATTCTGTGGAGTATTTGTAAGCCTGCATCCTAATTAGGATAAGGAACAGATTATCGGGGACAAGTCAATGTGCGCAAGCGCTTATGGGCGGATAAAATCAGGAGTTTTTCTTGAAAATCTACGCATAATATGCAACCATGACTCATAGATGAGTAAGAAGGGAACAAATGCGCAAAAAAAATATGTTTTCCAGCCTGTTGGGATTACTGATTATCACCGCTCTGGCGGCAGGCGGCTACACTTTTTTAAAGGACATGGACGGGCCGGTTGTAGAAGTTGCGCCGAATACCGGCAGGGTTTCACCGGCAACTATATTGCAGGTATCCATGAGTGACCAGTCGGGCATCCGTGCGTTGTCTGTGGGCATCCGTAAGAATAATGTTATCAATATTATTTTCAAGAAGCATTTTGACGCCTATCATACACAGCGCACTGTTGAGGTGCCGCTCAAAAATGCAAATCTCCGCGAAGGGGCGTTTGATCTTGAAATCCGCGCTACGGACAGTTCTCTTGCGGGCTTTGGGCAGGGGAACACCCGGACTGTACTGCTGCCCATGCGTCTTGACATGCAGCAGCCGCGCATCTCTGTCAAAAATTTGCCGCCGAATGTACATCGTGGCGGTTCGGCAGTCATTCGTTATACTGTTGACGAAGAAGTTACCAGCAGCGGCGTTCTTATAGCCGGGTATTTTGTGCCCGGTTTTTTGCAGAAAGACGGCAGTTATCTCTGTCTGTTTCCATTCCCGTACGCCATGACGGCAAAAGACTTCAAGGGTGCTGTTGAAATAAGCGCTGCAGATCTCGCAGGCAATGTTACCAAAAGCAGATTGACGGTCATGGCCTATGAGCGGAATTTTAAAAGCGACACGCTGGAGCTGAAAGACGATTTTCTGGACACTGTGCAGAACAAGCTGCGCAGTCTGGCGCCTGACGCGACCAGTCCTCTGGATTGTTATCTGTACATCAATAATCAGGTGCGAGCCGCCAATGTGCAGACGTTGCGCGAAATAGGAAAAAATACAGCGGCAGCCATGCTGTGGAGCGGAGCATTTCAGCGTTTGCCGCGTTCTGCTTCAAGAGCCGGTTTTGCGGATCATCGCTTTTTCACCAGACAGGGCAAACTGGTCGGCGAGTCTTTCCATCTCGGCTTTGATTTGGCTTCAGTGCGCAATGCTGACGTGCCTGCAGCCAACAGCGGACGTGTTGTGCATGTTGGTAATTTGGGGATTTACGGCAATATTGTCGTCGTCGACCATGGGCTTGGCCTTATGTCGCTTTATTCGCATTTGAGCGAACAGCTTGTCAAAGTTGGAGATATTGTCGCCAAAGGGCAGACGATCGCCCGAACCGGCAGCAGCGGTCTCGCCTTTGGCGATCATCTGCATTTCGGCATAATTGTGGGCGGTGTGGAAGTGACGCCCTTGGAATGGATTGATCCCAAATGGATGCGCGATAACATTGCCGGCAGAATCAACGCGGAAACGCATTAACGCAGAGGCGCGGCCTGCTTTTGAAGCCGGACGAGTTCAAAATCAGTCTTGCTCAGTCGCGCGGCGGCAACTCTCTGCCGCCTTCTTCCAGATGCTGCAAAAATTTGTCACGGCACTCATAGCTGCAAAAACGATATGTTTTTTCGCCGTCCCGAACGGCAATATCCGCATCGGCTGCAATATAGGAACCGCATTCAGGATCTTTCACCATCTCGCCGGCGGCTACTTTTCGATTTATACCGGCAGCGCTTTCTTCTTGGCTGTTTTTCTTCTTTTTAAGCAGGTCACTTGCGAAAAGCCTGTATAATAAATATATTGCCATGACCAGCATAAGCCATTTCCACATTGCGCGGCTCCTTTCATTGAAAAATTTTGTTGCCCTCCAGCTGATAGGCGAGCTGTTCAAGCCAGCAACGCGCTGGCTGCCCTTCAATACATATTTCGGGCGCGAGATCCAGAAGCGGAATGAGCACAAAGGCGCGCTGCAGCATGCGCGGATGCGGCAAGCGACAGTTTGCGTCGTCTGAATGTTCCATGCCGTAGAGGAGCAGGTCTGCGTCAATGGAGCGCGGGCCGTAGCGCAGTACATCTGTTTCAGGGTTGCGCGTTCGTCCCAGCGCAAGCTCCATTGACGACAGCGTGTCAAGCAGACGCCGGGCATTCCAGTCCGCCCCCGGCGCAAGCGCGACAACCTGATTCAAAAACCAGGGCTGCTCAGTAAATCCCTGCGGCTCTGTTAAATAAACAGGCGATGCCGCCGCCAGACGAATATCCGGCAACAGATCCAGACAGCTGCGAGCCTGACTGATCTTGTAGGCCGCATTGTCGGCGTTGGAGCCAAGGCAGACATATGCCTGAATGTTCTTTGTCGAATTCATGAAGCCGCTTGCCTGCTGTTTGCTTCAGACGGAAGCCTGTTCGCTAGTACTGACATAAGAACCTCGCTGTTGGTTGATCTGCAGGCGAAGTATGCCAGAAAAATTAAGTCCGGACATCTACAGACAAAGTTAAGAAAATTTTTCAAAATGAATCTGCTCTATGTTTGCAAACTCTGCGCAAGAACTGCTCCGTGCTGGCCGCCGCCGGCCATTCTTGAGAGTTCGGCAAGACGTTCCTCCCCATTGAGCTGTGTGCAGAGAGTAAACGTGGCTGTGCCGCGAACTTCTTTGTTTACCTGAAAATGTTTTTTTGCTCTTGAAGCCAGCTGCGGCCAGTGGGTGATAAGTATCATCTGATGTTTTTCCGCAATGGCATTCAGTTTTTCAGCGATGTTGTTTAAAATTAGGCCTCCGACGCCTGCATCCACTTCGTCAAAAATATAGGTGGCGCTTTCCGTGCCCTGACGTACCCTGACAAGGGCCAGCAAAAAACGTGAAAGTTCCCCGCCGGAAGCTATGCGGTCAAGCGGTTGAGGCGGCTGGCCGGGGTTTGGCGCCCAGAGAAAGCGCACACTCTCATCGTTCACGCCGCTCCATATTTCCTGTGGAAGAAAATCCGGTATCACCATGACGTGATGAGAGAAGCCGAGTTCGCGCAACTCGGCTTCAAGCCGGCCGGCAAACAGTTTCGCTGTGCTGCGTCGCAGTGGGATGACGACATCAACGACATCTTTGAGTTTTGTTGTCAGAGCTTTTTCTTCTCGCAGGAGGCGAGATATGTCCAGAGCACAAACGTCTAGAAATGAAAGGGCATCTGTGATGTCTTTCCGCAAGACAAGAATTTCCGGAAGAGTTTTGCGCAATTTGCGCCTGAGTTGGGCCAGAGCAAACAGGCGTTCCTCAACGCGGTGCATGTTTGTTTCGGCAACTTGCGGTGGGGGAGGGCGCAAGCGACAGCCCAAATGCGCAAGCTGTACACGCAGGGCTGATACCGCGTCAGCTTCGGGCGTAAGTGTTGTGTCAAATTCGCCTATTTTTGCGAGAAGCTTTTCAAATTTGTCGAGCAAATCCAAAAGTCCCGTTCCGTCTTCGCCGTGAAGCAATGCAAACGCCTTCTCATAATTTTCACACAGATGCGCTGAACTGCGCATTTGAGCGCGCAAGGCTTCCAGACGTTCTTCTTCATTTTCTTTAGGTGATACTTTATCTATTTCCTGCTGCTGCATTTCCAGCAGATCGCGCCGCGCAGTCATCTCCGCCTGTTTTTCAAGCAAGGCTTTGCGTTGAGCCGCAATATCCGCCAATGAACGGTACAGTGCATCGCGTTTGTGTAAAAGTTGAGGGTCCGGCAGGGCACTGTCTATCAATTTTGCCTGAAAAGAGGGTTTTAAAAGCTGTTGCTGCGTATGCTGACTGGTATGCGAGACAAGGCGATCCCGCAGCTTGCGAAGTGTTTCCTGTGATTTCAGCGCATCGTTGACGTACAGACGGCTGCGGCCTGTTTCAGCTGAAAGTTCACGCCTGATCACAATATCGTTGTTTTCAAGTGTGAAAAGTGCCTCCACCTGAGCGCGCAGAGCGCCGGGGCGCACCATATCGCACGACAATCTGTCTCCCAGCAAAAAACCCAGGGCCTTGAGTATGAAACTTTTCCCGGCACCGGTTTCTCCGGTCAGCACATTCATGCCGGCCGAGAATTCCAGTTCCATGTTTTCAATAAGGGCCAGATTGCGTATACGCAGATATTCCAACATTTGGGAGCAATTTATTAATGTTATTGTTTAAGATGCGGATCCAATATGTCACGCAAGCTTTCGCCGAGCAAATTATAGCCCAGCACTGTTATCAGGATAGCCAGCCCCGGATAGACGGAAAGCCAGGGCGCGCTTTCAATGACCGACTTTCCTTCCATAAGCATATTGCCCCAACTGGCTGTGGGGGGTTGTACGCCGAGTCCCAGAAAACTCAAGCTTGATTCTACCAGAATGGCGCCTGCAACACCCAATGTGGCGGTGATCAATACCGGCGCAAGAGCATTTGTCAGGATATGCCGAAACAAAATTCGCCGCGTCGGGTTGCCGGCAAGCCTGGCGGCGGACACAAATTCACGTTCGCGCAAGCTCAACGTGTCCGCTCGTACAAGACGGGTCACGCCCGTCCACGATGTCAGACCGATGACAACCATAATATTTGTCATATTCGGCTCCAGGAAGGCAATGACGGCAAGAATCAAAAAAAATGACGGGAAACAAAGCATAATATCAACCATGCGCATAATGACTTCGTCAGCCCAGTTTCGAAAATATCCGCTGACAAGGCCGAGGGCCGTGCCAATGCTTGTGGAAATGCCGACAGCCACAAAGCCCACCCATAGTGAGACGCGTCCGCCGTACAGCATACGTGAAAAAACATCGCGGCCCAAACGGTCTGTTCCGAACCAGAATCTGGAACAGGGGGCTTGCAGGATATTGTCAAGATGTTGTGCCGCGGGCGTATACGGCGCCAGCAACGGCGCGCACAATGCCGCCAGCGACATTGTCAGCACAATGGCGAGACCGAGCAGCAGCATAAAGTATGACCCGGAAAACCTGCCGAAAGCGGGCGACATCAGTCATGGCCTTTTGCTGAGCGAATGCGCGGGTCTGCAAGTCCGTAGCAGAGGTCAGCCAGCAGATTGCCGGCCAGGGTGAGCACAGCCCCGAGGACAAGATTGCCCATAATCATGGTATAGTCACGGGCCATAACCGCAGCGTAAAACAATTGTCCAAGGCCCGGCAGGGCAAAGATGGATTCAATAATGACGCTGCCGCCGATAAGTCCCGGAACGGAAAGACCGAGCAGGGTAATTATCGGCAAAAGGGCGTTGCGCAACGCATGACGCCAGATGACTGCATGGTTTGACAGGCCTTTTGATTTTGCTGTGAGTATATAATCCTGCCGCAGCACCTCAAGCATGCAAGCTCGCATATAGCGTGATATGCTTGCGAGACCGCCGATAATATAGACGAGCAGCGGCAAGGCGAGATGACGGGCCATATCGCACCATTTGCCCCATAGGCTTAATTCGGCATAACCTAGGGATGTAAGGCCGGAAACAGGCAGCCATTGCAGTTCAATGCCGAAAAACATCATAAGCAGTAACGCCAGCCAGAAGGAAGGCATGGCAAAGCCCAAAAAAACAAGTATTGTCACTGTGCGGTCCAGGAGGGAATTTTGTCTGCACGCCGTGGCAATGCCCAGAGGAACAGCGATAATCAGGACAATAATCAATGAGATGAGATTGATGCTTACAGTGAGCGGCAGACGCTCCATAATTTTTGTCAGCACCGGCCGCGCGTCTGCGGACATCGAATTGCCGAAATCAAAGTGCAGCAAACGAAACAGCCAATCCAGGTATTGTATATATAATGGCCTGTCAAGACCATACAGTGTTTCGAGTTGTCGGCGCGCGGCTTCGCCGGCAAGCGGATTCAAAATGGTTTCCATGTCTGTTGGTGAACCGGGGGCAAGATGTATAACCCAAAAACTGATCAGGGTGATGCCGAGGAGCACCAGGAAAAGCCAGATAGTTTTATGGGCAAGCCTCAGGAGAATATCTGAAAAACGGCTGTGAGACAGAACGGATAAACATGTCATGCCGAACAGCTCTAGTCCAATCTTGTCAGCCAATGACCGATATGGCTCACTTCGTTTTGCCAGTCTGCAGAGAGACGCAATTTCAGAAAACGCTTATACAGGCTGTCAAGCAGGTCCACGCAGATTCCCAACAGATAAAATTTTTTCAGCTTTCGGCGTTTTAAGGCCGGCAAGAGAAAAATCTTCCGCTTTCATGGTCAGTTGAAAAGCCAGTTCGTCTTTTTCCAGACGAAGCAGCGCCCGACTCACTTTTTTGCCGGTACCCAGGCCGAAGCGGGCTTCGCGCAATGGTGAAAAAGAACCTGAAACGGAAGCCGTTTCGCGGGATTCTCCTTCACCGGCCTGGAGGACTATTCGCTGCTCCATGGAAACCGAAAAGGGGGCGCCGTTTTTGTCTGTAAAGGCGCCCGGCGTTGTGTCGCTCCGGTACCAGAGCCATGTCAGAAATTCCCGGCCAAGAACGGTATCTGTGGATTCCGTGAGAGAGAGTTTATCCATAGCGTGAACGCGTCCCCATAAAAATCAGAAAAATCAGACAGTTGAGCGTGGCGCAAAATCTATTGCATCAAGCTGATCAAGGCAGCGCGCGCCTTCCTCGTTCAGCATGGAAGCCGCCAGAGTATACGGCGTCATTTGTTCCAGGTGCAGTTCAAAGGTTTTTAAAAATTCTTCGAGAAACATGTCAATCATATTGCTCCGTGGAGGCAAGCACATTCAATCCACACGGCACAGGGAGAAAATGGCGCCGAAGACGCAGTTGAACCTGCTTCCTGATTTTTTTTCCGTTCACGAGAAATAAAGGTCTTGTCCTGAATGCGCAAACGTTCTTTTTCTTCCCGCAATGCCAGAGCAAGATGTTTTTTGCGGAATCCGCCGTCTGTCAAGCCTTAATAAAAAGACAAAACAGGTCGCTTTGCCCGGGGGAGTCTCATTCCATATCGCGAAAGGCAAACTTGCGCAGCCTGTCCGGAATCTCAGACCAGAGCGTCTCCGGCGCGCGGTCAAGAATACGGAAGCGGGTGAAGTTGTACGTATTGTTTGCAAAGCCCATGATAACTTCAAGAAGTATAAGCTAACCGCTCCTGTCTGACAAGCTGATTTGTCACATAATGATAATTATGTAAACTTTTATTAAATAACACCATCTGGGCTCAAGTCCGCTTGACGGGCGTCCGTTCTTCACTCACCATGTTTTTCAATCAACTTCATTGTGGAACATATCGTGTCGTTAGAGAAAAAAAACGGAACGCGTCTGAACAAGGCTGTTGCCCGGACGGGTTACTGTTCACGCCGCAAGGCGGATGAACTGATTTTTGCAGGGCGTGTGCTTGTGAACGGTTGCGAAGAAAAAAATTTCGGGCGGCATGTTCTGCCGGATGACGTGATCACGGCAGATGACTGTGTTCTGGATGCAGGCAAGCCGCGCTTTTATCTTTTGCTGAACAAGCCGGTGCAGGTTGTTTGCACCATGCATGACCCCCAGGGGCGGCCCACCGTTGTGGATTGCCTTCCGCAAAATCTTGCTGATCAACGGCTCTACCCTGTCGGACGTCTGGATTATTTTTCAGAAGGCCTGCTGTTGTTGACAAATGACGGAGAACTTGCGCATCGTCTGATGCATCCCGGACATCATCAATTAAAAAAATACGCGGTTCTTGTTCGCGGCGAAGTAAATCCCGCCTCGTTGCGGGCAATGCGCTCGGGTATGCGTCTGGCCGAAGGAGAGAAAATTCTGCCTGTGGACGTTGAACAAGAGGTCTCGGGCGGCGGCAATACATTATTGACAATGTCGCTCGGACAGGGGGTGAACCGTCAGATCCGTCGGATGTGCCGGGATTTGGGCTTGACCATACTGCGCCTGAAACGCACGGCTCAGGGTATATTGTCCCTGGGGGATCTGCCTCCGGGGCATTCGCGGCTTTTGGACAGGAGTGAGGCGGCCGCGCTCAGAGAAAGCGTCAGTCTGACGTAACCCTCACGGGTGTAGTTGCTCCAGAAAGGTGACGGCGTCTTTTTGCAGCGCGCAGAGGTGTTTTTCTCCTTTAAAACTCTCTGTATATACTTTGCAGATTGCCTCAGTTCCCGAAGGGCGCACCGCAAACCAGCCCTCCTCGCTTGTCACCTTGACGCCGCCGAGAGGCGCATTGTTGCCGGGCGCACTTGTCAGAATCTGCGTCACGGGGGCGCCCCCCAAGGTTTGCAAATGCACCATGTCAGGCGACAAAGCGTCAAGGGTCTCCCGTGTGTGCGTGTCGGCGGGCGCGTCGAGCCGCTGGTAGACCGGGGCGCCGAGCTGCTCAGTCAGCCTGCCGTAAATCTCGCTCGGCGAGACCTCTTCCTTTGCCATAATTTCTGCCGCCAGAAGGCACAGAAGCGGCCCGTCCTTATCCGTGCTCCAGGGGGAGCCGTCGAAACAGAGAAAAGAAGCCCCTGCGCTTTCCTCACAGGCAAAGCCGCATTGCCCGGTCAGCAGATAGCTCGCAAACCATTTAAAACCAACTGGCACTTCTACTATCTTGCGGGACAAAGCCTGCCCTACTCTGTCCAGCATAGCGCTGGTGACCAGTGTTTTGCCCATGCCGCAGGCGGCAGGCCAGTCTCTCCGTGTCCGGAACAGGTGCCAGGCGGCGACTGCAAGATAGTGGTTGGGGTTCATGAGCTCCCGGCGTGTGACAATGCCGTGGCGATCAGCATCGGTATCGCATGCAAAGGCGAGATCAAAGCGTTCACGCATTTCAAGAAGACAGTTCATGGCATACGGCGAAGAACAATCCATGCGGATTTTTCCGTCTTTGTCGCACGGCACGAAACGAAAGGTCGGATCCACCTGCTTGTTCACTATGGTGAGGTCAAGACGGTAGACGGCGGCGATCTGTTCCCAGAGCGGCAGGCTAGCGCCGCCGAGGGGGTCTGCTCCCAGCTTAAGACCGGAGGCGGCGATAGCCTGCATGTCAAGAACTTTTGAAAGGTCTTGGACATAATCATTGATAAAGTCACACTGTTTTACAAACGACGAATGCAAAGCTTCATGTAAATGTTTAAGGTTTATCTTTTGATTGCCGTTCTCCAGATATACATTGGCTTGGTTTTGAATCCATTCCGTAATTCCGGTTTCAGCCGGGCCGCCGTGCGGCGGGTTATACTTGAATCCGCCGTCGCCGGGCGGATTATGGGAAGGTGTAATAATAATACCGTCGGCCAGTCCTCCGGCGCGGCTTTTATTCCAGTTCAAAACAGCGTGTGAGATGACGGGGGTGGCTGTAAAGCCATCGTCTTCGGCAATGTGCGTCGTTACACCGTTGGCCGTAAGCACTTCAAGGGCGGAGCGGAATGCCGCCTCAGAAAGCGCGTGTGTGTCCCGCCCAAGAAACAGGGGGCCGTCAATGCCCTTTATTTTTCTGAAATCACAGACAGCCTGCGTAATGGCATAAATATGCTCCTCATTAAAAGTTTGCAGACCAGGTGAGCCTCTGTGGCCGGATGTGCCGAAGGCAACCCGCTGGGAGGAAACTGCCGGATCAGGAAATTCCGTATAGTATGCACTCATCAGTTTCGGAATGTTTTCCAACCGTTCAGGGGGTGGCAGCCGCCCGGCATCGCTGTGCACAACAGACATGGGAACCTCGCAGTGCAGGCTGCGGTTGTTGAGGATAAAAGTTATTTCTGCAGGGGCACGGTGCGGAAGAAAACTTCTCCGCGACGTTCTATCTGGAGCATGACTGCGCCGCGCTTCTCCCCTTCTTCCCTAACGATCCTGGAAAGCGCTTCCACTGTATTGACGGCTTTCAGATTGGCCTTCAGAATGATGTCGTCAGGGCGAATGTCAACTTGTGCGGCGGGCTTGTCAGGATTGACGTCCACGATGAGCAGCCCTTCGTTTTTGTTGATCTTCAGCTCGCGCCGTTCGTCGTTCTGCAACGGACGCACCGCCAGACCCAGCAGACTTTCATCCTGCAGGGATTGCCCCTTGCCGCTGCGCTTTGCGCTTTGCGCGGATTTGCGTTCGCCGAGCGTTATTTTAAGGTCAAGATTTTTGCCGTCCCGCCAGACAGTCACAACAGCGACACTCCCCGGACTCTTGTCGGCGATGGCAAGCAACAGGGCCGAGGTGTTTTCAATATTTTTCCCGTCCACGGCAACAATGACATCCCCGTCGTGGACGCCGCCTTTCGCAGCCGGCTCGTTCTGCATGACATCATTGACAAGCGCGCCTTTCGGCGCGGTCATCCCCAATGCCTTGGCGATATTGTCGTCCACATCCTGAATGTTCACGCCGATCCAGCCGCGGCTGACTTTTTTGCCCTGCTGGATTTGAGCAATGATTTTTGAGGCCATGTTGCTGGGAATGGCAAAGCCGATACCCTGACCGCTGGCTATGATTGCCGTATTGATGCCGATGACCTGTCCGTTCATGTCCAAAAGAGGACCGCCGCTGTTGCCGGGGTTGATGGATGCGTCTGTCTGTAAAAAATTGTCAAAAGGACCTGAACGGATGTTGCGGCCTTTAGCCGAAAGGATGCCGGCCGTCACAGTATGGTCAAGCCCGAAGGGATTGCCGATGGCGAGCAGCCATTCGCCGACTTTAAGCGTGTCTGAATTTCCAAAAGTAAGATACGGCAGTCTGTTTTTTGCATTCACCTTGAGCAGGGCCAGGTCTGTCTCTTCGTCCGAACCGATGACATCGGCTGACAGTGTTTCACTTTTTCCGTTGCTCGAATCAAAGGTGACGTGGATGGTGTCTGCGTCCGCAACGACATGATTGTTGGTCACAATATAGCCGTCAGCGGAAATCAGAAAGCCTGACCCCAATGATTTTTGTTTCATTTGGGGCCGTTTGCCGCCATGGCCTTTCCCGCCGAATTGATCAAAAAATCTTTCAAAACCGGGAGGCACGTTGCGGAACATCTCGCCGAAAAAATCTTCCGGTCCCTCAGCCTGTGTCTTGCGTTCCGTTCCTATGTTCACGACGGCCGGGCCGCATTTTGTCGCCAGTTCGCTGAAATCGGGCAAAGCCGCCGCCGCGGGCAATTGCGTAAGTGCTACAATCAGTACGGAGCAAAGAATGATAAGATATTTTTGTATTGCCATTGAGACAATCCTCCATCTATTTTGGCAAGTCTGTATTCCTGACTTCATGCTACCCTGCCTGACGGTAAAAAACAATCCGCAAAGACCCTGGCAAAATCCGGACTTGTGAAGAAGCGTTGATGTCGTTACGCGCAGACGCGCGAGCCCTTGAGGACCGGTGCCGAGACTTCTTCAGCGGGTGGAGTCTTGATTCATCAGCGTAAGGAAGTTTACAAAAAATCATTACAGATTCAGGTTACGCGTTTTCCCGTGTCGGGTGTATGTTTGAACGGGGATGGGCCATATCATAGGCGCGCATCAGATATTCCAGGCTGACCTCTGTGTAACGCTGTGTCGTCGTCAGACGCTGATGCCCCAGAAGTTCCTGCACGCTGCGCAGATCGGCCCCAGCGGCCAGCAGGTGCGTCGCAAAGGAATGCCGCAAACTGTGCGGCGAAACGGTAAAAGCCAGTCCAGCCTCACGGCAAAGACGGGCAATGACCCGTGCAGCCTCCCGGCGATGAAGACGCCCCCCGCGCGCGCCCACAAAAAGCGCGTTTTCCTTTGGCGTCGCCAGACAACCGCGCACGGTAAGCCATGTCGTCATGGCCGCGACGGACGTGTCGGACAGAGGAGCAAGGCGTTCGCGGGAGCCTTTGCCCAGAACACGCAGTATGCCCGATTTAAGTCGGGCGTCATCCAGATTCAGACCAAGTGCCTCTGAAATGCGCAATCCGGAACCATAAAGTAGTTCAGCCAGGGCGATATCCCTCAGATGCAGCCGCGCGTCATTGCTGTCGGTTTCCGCCGTGTTTTTGCGGGCATCAAGCAGCGCGAATGCTTCATCCACATTCAGCACGCGGGGTTGGCGTCTTTCCTGCCGCGGATTACGCACCTGCTTTGCAACATTCTCCGCCACAAGACCATTGCGCAGCAGAAACTGAAAAAAGGAACGAACAGCGGCCAATTTTCTGGCCATGGAACTTTTTGCCCCTCCCTGCCGGAAGAGCCGGGCCAAAAAAGCCTGAATATGTTTGCGGCTGACGGTTTGCGGTTTTGCAATGTCTGTATTGCGTTCGGAGAGAAATGCAGTCAGTTGCGCCAAATCCGCGCGATATGCCATTTGTGTGGACAGGGAATATCCTTTCTGCACAGCAAGCCGGTCCAAAAATTTTTTGACCAACATATCCGCGTTTTTGGTTTTTGCACTGTCAGAGACAGCCTTTTCAGGCGGACTCATGCCAATGCCCTATAGCGGGCGCCCGGCAGACTTTGAACCTCGCCTGTCATTTCAAGCCCAATCAGCCTGCATGGGGCCGCTTTGGCGCAACAAATTCAGAAGGGGTTGTTTGCGCTCAGGCGGCGTCAGGGCGTCGGCCGAATCGCAGGTATGCACGGAAGCCGCCTGTCCGGGTTTTGCCGCAGCCTTGCCGATGCGGCGTTGCGCGACAGGTGGTGTTGCAATACATGCAGATTGCAGGTTGACGACGGCAGTATTGTCTCCTTCCGTCGGATTGACCCCGGAGATGCCGAAGGGACGCAGCTGATCCGCCAGATCGCGCAATATATCTTCCGCGCTGAACACGGGCCGTGCCCCCTGACGCACAAGATCCTGACAGCCGAGGCAATGCGTGTCCAGCGCGGAAGCGGGCACCGCATAGACATCACGGTTTTGTTCCAGGGCAAGACGGGCGGTTATCAGGCTGCCTGAGTAGCTGGTCGCCTCCACGACAAGAACACCGAGAGCCAGTCCGCTGATGATTCTGTTGCGCACCGGAAAATGTGCCGCCATCGGCGGCGTTTCAGGAGCGAATTCGGAGAGCAGGAGGCCATGTTCTGTCATATTTTTAAAAAGATATGCATTTTCTTTAGGATAAATTTTATTAATGCCGGTGCCCAGGACGCCGATGCTTTTCCCGGTGCGCTGTAGGGCTGCCTCATGCACTGCCCGGTCAATCCCCTGAGCCATTCCGGAGACAATAACTATGCCGGAGGACGCAAGACATCGCGCCATATATGACGCCACTGTGCATCCGTGAGGAGTTGCGCGATGTGAACCGACAACGGCAAACGCGGGTGATTGCAACAGGCAGGATCGCCCCGACAGTACAGAAGCACCGGAGCGTCCGGCAGTTCACGCAGGCGTTGCGGGTAACGCGGATCAGTCCAAAGCAGAATTTTGTCGTCCAGTTTTCTGACACGCTCCCATTCTTCCATCGCGTCGACACGCCAGGATTCCCCACCCAACTCTCGTGCCTGACGTCGTGAAAGCCCTGCGTGAACCCATGTCATCTTTGGCCTGAGCGGGTACGCTGACCCGAAGGTATTGAGCAAACGGGCGCGGGAGCGGACGCCGAGCCCCCGGCAATGGCGTATGGCAAGGCTTGCCCAGAATTCCCTGCGGCCTGTCTGATCCATCGCCGCCTAGGAAGGCAAAGGTTGATCCGCTGCAATCGGAGTCGGCAAATCGGCAAAACCGGCATGACGGCGCTCGCCGCGGGCTGCCCCCGGCTGCATACTCAATGCGCTGTGCCTCGTGAACGGACAAGCTTCGCCGCGCCGGAATCAGGCAAGGCCGTCGGCCGTTCCTTATATCTTTCTGCCGCGCCTTTTTTGCCGTCGGCCTGCGCTTGTGCGGCACCCGCACCCATGAAAAATTTTTGCATATTGTTCTCCCCTCTTCGGCTGCGCCACGACGGATTTTTTCAGCAGGTCTTGCGGCAAACGCAGTTTTTAGGCAAAAACAGACAGTGTTCCTGCCGGAACGATACAACATTACACGTCGTTCACGCAAGATTGTAAAGTGTGTTTTAAAAGGGGTTGCCATGAAAATATCTGTTTCACGCTTTTGCCGGACGCGAGGCAACGCGCAATGAACGCTTTCAGCGCATTGACGGCCGCCCTGCCCCGGCTGCAAATCAGTATTGACATACTCTGCGTGATACTTCCGCCTGCCGCCTTTATGAGTTTTACCGGCATCGGCTTTATCTCGGCGGCAGCAAAAATTTTGTCCCTCACCCGCAAGCGCGCTTCTTTCGACAAATGCGCCAGACAGCTTGCCGCATTCGGCCTTGTTTGGGGCTGGCTGCTGCTGGGTGTCTGCCGCATCTGGCTTTATTTGACGCAAAACAGTTCCGCCAAACCTGCTCCGTTCAGCGGTCTGACGGAACTCAGCTGGCTTTTGCTGGCATGCAGCGTGTTGTTTATCAGCCTGTATTACACGCTCTGGAAATTCCTGCGCAATCTTCCCGCGCTGCATATTGTTTTGGGCATTGCAAGCAGCCTGACGGCTTGCGCCGCGCTTGTCGCGACACTGTTTACAGAACGGCTTGCCGCAACGCCGCAGTCAAACCTGAACGGCATCCACAGCCTAGGGGATGCCGTGAGCCTGATCTTCAATTTGATTTTGTCGGAACAGCATATATCGTTCTGGAACGCATTGTGCTGTACTCCCTTGCTGATTTTGGCTTTTTCCGGCGGCGCAGGCGCCTTGTGGCTTTTTATGCGGCGCAGGTATGATGATTTCGGTCGAGACCATTATAACACCATGATACGTTGGTGCGCGTATTGGGCACGGAATGCGTGGGCTTTGCTCTGGATGCTTTTTCTGATCTTCAGTCTGCTTCAAATTCGCCGGTCATGGCAAGGCGATGCTCTTGCCATGCAGGATATAACCATACAGGCTGCACGACTTCTGTTCTGGCTCGTCCCGTGCCTGCTCTGGTCTTTTGTATGCCGCAGCGCTGTCGCGTTGCGGCATAAATTCACGTTGCTGGCCGCGCTGTGCACGGCAAGCACGTTTATGTTGCCCTATTATCTTGCAGTAACAGACGCCGGCATGTTGTAAAAGACAGTCACGGGCAATGGCGGAGCCGGTGATCCCGGATGGCATGTAGCCAACCTATTTGCATGCATGGCAATGCGGTGACAAATTTTTGGGAAGTTCTTATGGTTACAGGGTTATGAAACGCTCCATTCCACCAGGGCCGACCGATCTGTTTTTTTGCGTACATCCCCTAATTTTTCTTAGGGGATTTTCCGATTTCCTCTTTGCAATTTTCATAATTGCCTGCTGCAAAATTTTCATTTTACCTGTTGGTTTTTTGCATTTTTCCTTTGCATTTTCAGGCGCTTTTTTACCCCCTGTTTCTACTGACAGGAGGGGAATTGTGTCACAATTCGCCGTCCTGCCAAAGGGCAAGCCCTTTGGAAACCCGATTGTGAACAAATGCCGGACAAATGTTTTTTCGCCTTGGCCCCATTGGTACTCTCCTTTGACTTGCCTCTGGTCATCGAATATGAAGCAGCTTGCAGCTATATCGGCATCCTTGTCAGAACGTGACAGTAGCGCTGAAGAAATGAGTTTGTATCCATTGGCGGCGCTCGCTTGGTATATCAGTGGAATGATCTCTCTTGAAGATTTTGATTTATAGAAAGCTTTTTTATATTCCT
The DNA here is from genome assembly GCF_002355955.1 of Candidatus Desulfovibrio trichonymphae. Classification (NCBI taxonomy): domain Bacteria; kingdom Pseudomonadati; phylum Thermodesulfobacteriota; class Desulfovibrionia; order Desulfovibrionales; family Desulfovibrionaceae; genus Desulfovibrio; species Candidatus Desulfovibrio trichonymphae. The sequence continues at coordinate 444,189 of NZ_AP017368.1, forward strand.
TGTCGGTCAACACATGAGGAAGAACCTTAACACCGAGCCAGCCTTTCTTTTGCAGAAAATATAGGAACGCAAGCTGCCCCATCATTTTTTTGGCGAATTGTTCACTCGTAAAACCGTGACGTTTTGCCTCATCACAAAACGCGGCATTACTGTCGAGGTGTTCTTTAAGAATGAAATATTTTTTCTTGTACTTTTCAAAGAATTCTTTAGTTACACGTTCAACGCTAAAGGCTTCTTCAATTTTATCAAAAATTGGCCTGTAGTTTTCATCTCGAAAAATAGGGTATAGTTGTTCCATTGCCGTATGGCAGGGTTCTTTTTCGCCAACAAGATAAGAATAGCGCTTAGCTGGCGTCAGGCTCATCTTGGCGCGCCCTGTGGCAAATTCATAGTCAAGACGAATAAAAGACAGGCGCCAGAAAGGGTCGTTGCCGGTATAAAACGCTACCACAGCGCCATCATGGCCTGGCACCGTGAGAAATTTCGATACAAAACTACGCTGCATACTGCGCGCGCGTTCAACATTTCTACCGAATTTCAACTTTACTGCGAGAATATTCAGCACTTTTCCATCCACCTCATAGGCGGCAATGTGCCGGTAGGATTCAACTGTATACTTGTATTCAAGCTGAATAGGTGTGATATCCCTATCGGGATTAATAACTTTGATATTACCGAAGAACTCTTTTGAAAAACGCAAAAATCTATCAACTAATCGACAAGCACTGGTGGGCAGATGAATAATTTCCCCCCCTTTTTCACTTTCTTTGCAAGCATAGCGCAAATATATGTCTTGCCAAGTCCGACAACATCTGAAACGAATACGCCCCCGTAAGCTTCAATTTTTTTCTCGGCTTCAACAACAGCATCAAATTGTAAGCGCATGAAATCGTCTGGACATATATCACCAAGCACTGCCTCTTTATCGGCGTTTATTTCTTCGTTGAAATATTCATATAATGTTTTAATATAAAGCTCATAGGGCGTAATATCATCACGCATCCACGTCTTTTTTTCTATAGTTTCGATATATGTATCTTTAATATCAACGCTCTTTGCCAATAATTCTTCAAACTTTCCAAAAGCAAATTTCACATCACGGCTGTCTTTGAGTTCGACATTGAATTCAAGATTATTGACAAGACCAGCAAGAGAGAAATTGCTAGAACCAGTAATAACACTTCCATAATGCTCTTTATCTATTTTCTGATCTTTTCACATTATGTACACTTTGGCGTGTATAGGCGCTTCTACGTACATACGTATTTCAATCTTTCCGGAGCGAAGCCAATTTATAAAAGTTCTAACGCCTTGTTCAACCACTGTTTCAGAAAAGGCTTCTTTAGCTTCTTTATGAGAAAGATTAACAATTTCAACAAGTTTGCTATCTACATTCAACCCCACCAAAATTCTAGTAACTTCGGTATCACCCATAGCTGGATATAATTTGAAAAACCCACTTGTGCGGAAATACCCGACAAGCACATCAAAAAACTGCGTGTTGTTTCGCAGAATATTGCTAAATCTGGAATACAAGTCCCTTTCAGGTTCATTTGTGAAAAAAGTTAGGTCGTTCATTTGATAACCTGGTCTTCCTTGCCGACTGCCAGCTTATTCACGTTAGAGGCTACAATGCGGCCTTTTTTTAGAATTTTTTAAAAACTGTAGCGATATATCTTATCTTCATTAATCCTAACTGCTTGTCATAATATTTGCAACACGACATCGTTGGGCGTGTCGCTCACAAATATCTCACCAAGCCTGATGATGGCGCACGACAACACTCGCCGTAATATATCAGGCAAATAAGCAAACCTTTTGAAAAATCCGCAGGGATTTTCTTTGTTTTTTTACATCTAAAAAAGCTGGGCTATAGCGGGGCTGGGCAGCCCCATAACAAGAAAGGGTTTGCGGATATTTTCCGCAACCCCTTGATATTCTTGGTGGGCAGTACAGGACTTGAACCTGTGGCCCCCGCCGTGTGAAGGCGGTGCTCTACCAACTGAGCTAACTGCCCGCAGGATGTCAGAACAAAAAGCTAATCCGCCTGCATCCGAATAAAAGCCGGTATTTCAAAATCGTCCTCATCAAAAATAAAGTCCTCATACCCCGGCTTGTGCTGACGTCGCGGCGTCCCGCCCTGAACATTTTTTTTGACGAGATACGGGGGAATATTGCCTTTTGAATCATCAATCCATCCTTCAATCTGACCACGCCGTGAGGGCTGCGTCCCGCTCTTCGGTCCGTCTTTGGTATCCTGCCTACGCGCTGAAGGGCCGCGCAAAAGGCCGGGCTCTGTGTGCCGAGTTAGCGCTGTCCCCGCCGTGCCACGCGCCGGCTGTGGAGGAAAAATCATTTTTTTGGGGGAAGGCGAAGGCTCCGGACGGGCCATCTGTGACTCAATGCCTGTGGCAATAACAGTAATGCGAATTTCCTCGTCGACGTTTTCATCAAAGATCACGCCAAAAATGATGTTGGCGTCAGGGGGCGTCGCTTCATCAATGATATTGCCGATCTCCGCGATTTCTTCAGCGGTGATCTCCTCTGAAGCGGTGATGTTGTAAAGCACGGCCTTGGCGCTCTCAAGCGAGACGTCTTCCAGCAGCGGACTCATGATTGCGCGCTGTGTCGCATCACGCGCCCGATTTTCACCTGAAGCTATGCCTGTGCCCATCAAGGCAAGGCCCGCCTCTGACATTGTTGTGCGCACGTCGGCAAAGTCAAGGTTAATAAGGCCTTCGCCTAAAATCACATCAGAAATGCCTTTGACGGCATAATACAATACATCGTTTGCTTTTTGCAGCGTTGCGGCAAACGGGGCCTTTTTGGGAGCAAAAGCCACAAGCCTGTCATTGGGAACTGTGATCAGACAATCCACATGCTGCTTGAGTGTCGCAAGGCCTTCTTCCGCAGCGCGCATGCGTTTTACGCCTTCAAAGGTAAAGGGCTTCGTAACAACCCCCACTGTCAGCGCGCCAAGCTCCTTTGCAATCTGGGCAACCACCGGCGCCGCTCCTGTGCCCGTGCCGCCGCCCATGCCCGCTGTCACAAAAACCATATCCGCATCGCCGAGAATATCGCGAATGGCGCTCTTGCTTTCCACAGCTGCCTCACAACCAACGGCCGGCACGGCGCCGGCGCCGAGGCCTTTTGTCAGTTTTTCTCCCAATTGAACCTTGATGGGGGCGTCATTTTTGTTGAGCGCCTGCAAATCTGTATTGGCGCAGACAAACTGAACCCCCCGCAAACCGGCCATAATCATTTTCTGCACGGCGTTCCCGCCGCCGCCGCCAACGCCGATCACCTTGATTTTTGCTGTGGACGCCAAGGAAATGTCAATATCATTTACGATTGACTGTGCCATGATGCCTCCCGTTGTGTGCTTCCGGCATTTGCCCGCCTGTTGTTATGAAATATCCGCAAACCATTTTTTCATTCGCGCCAGCACAGCGTCAAAAACGCCGGTCTCACTGCGCGTGGTGAATTTTTTCTGCCCGAAGGCCTCCCTCTCGGCGCCATAGCGCAAAAGGCCCACCGCTGTGGAAAATTTTGGGCTGTTCACCACATCTTTAAGCCCGCCCAGGTCACGCGGATAACCAATCCGCGTCGGCAGGTTGAAAATCTGTTCGCCAAGTTCCTGACAGCCTTCAATCAGAGCGGTGCCGCCCGTCAGAACAACGCCGGCGCCGATCAAATCCTTGTAGCCGGACTGCGTGAGAGTCTGATCCACCAGATAGAGAATTTCCTCCATGCGGGGTTCACAGATTTCCGCCAGAACCTGCCGTGAAAGACGCCGCGGTTCACGCCCACCCACACTAGGAACTTCAATAAATTCATCCGGGCGCACCATATCAGCCAGAGCGCAGCCGTATTTGATTTTGATCCTCTCCGCGGATCCAATGGGCGTACGCAAACCGAAAGCGATGTCGTTGGAGAGATTCTGCCCGCCAAGCGCAAGGACGGCCGTGTGTTTGATGGCATCATTGGCAAAAATGGCGATATCGGTCGTGCCGCCGCCGAGGTCCACCAGAGCGACGCCTATTTCACGCTCTTCTTCCGTCAGAACAGCCTTTGCGGAAGCGAGGGATTCCAGAGCAATATCCGCCACCTCAAGATCGCTGCGCCGACATGACCGCACAATATTCTGGGCTGAAGAAACAGCCCCGGTGACAATGTGTACCTTTACCTCCAGCCGTACGCCGGCCATACCCAAGGGGTCGGCTATGCCGCGCTGTGTGTCGACAATATACTCCTGCGGCAAAATATGGATGACTTCACGGTCAGCCGGAATGGCGACGGCCCGCGCCGCGTCGATAGCTCTCTCCACGTCACGCTGGGCGACCTCGCCTCCCTTGACGGCGATAACGCCATGGCTGTTGATGCCCATAATGTGGCTGCCGGCAATGCCGACATAGACGGCATTGATTTCACAGCCGGCCATAAGCTCCGCATCAGCAACAGCCTTGCGGATAGACTGCACCGTCTGCTCAATATTGACCACAACCCCCTTGCGCAATCCCGTGGAGTCGCTGGTGCCTATGCCCACAATATCCACAAGGCCGGAGTCCGAAAGCTCTCCCACAACAGCACATATCTTTGTTGTGCCGATATCAAGCCCCACGATGAGATCGGACCTATTCATACATACCCCTTATAAACAGCGCCCTGTTTTCTGCCTTGCACGGACTGATTGAGCACAACCCAGACATTGCCGTTCGCCGATCGCACTTCACGCACATTTTGCAGCTCATGCCTCCGGGCAAGATCCCCCAAGACAATGCCAATTCTGACAAGATTCCCGCTCCAGTCGTCTGTCGCGATGGAAAGACGCATTTCGCGATCTTCCAAATAAATTTCAACGCCCCGTCCGGCGCTTGCGGTGACCTGCGCTATCACTCCGGATTCCACCGGCAGGGCGCCGCTCTGCATATCTTTCAGCACGCGGGCAAGATAGGGGGCTGTATCTTCAGCCCCAGGCTCAATAACGAGTGTCGGCAAAGAAAGAAAATTCTTGCTTTCAACAGGCGCAATGATTTCACCGCGCTCATTGGCGTAAAACAGCACTCCGTCTTTATGCACCCAAAAAGAAGGCAGGCGCTCTTTCAGCTTGATGACAAACTTGTCCGGCAACAAGCGCCTGACAGAGACCTCCTCCACCCAGGGCGTTTTGCGCAAGTTCCGTTCAGCGTCGGTAATGCTGACAGCCAGACAATTGTCGCCTTCTCTGATGCCGCAGTACTGCAAAACCATCTCTTTCGTCAGGCGTACATTGCCTGTTACATCCACATGCCTTGTCTGAAAAAAAGGGCTGGTAACAGCCGTGTTATACAGCCGGAGCGAAACAAGGTACAACCCGACAGGCACTAAAACGGCAATCACGAGCAGTGCCATGAGTGCCATGACTGCGCCAAGCTTTTTTAACCCGTTAACCCCTTTGAACTTTTTGCATATCCAGAGAAAAAAGGACAAAAAAAATTTTTTACGGTTTTTTTTTTGCGACGAAGCCGCTTTTGTATAGAAATTGCGGGTCTTACGGCTGTGTTTTGTCAGCATGAGCCGCATGGCACTATCCTGACTTCCGGTTCAAGCATGATGCCGAATCGCTGCCGCACCGCATCGCGTGCCGCATGCAACAAATCCAGAGCTGCGGTTGCGCTTCCCTTGCCTTCGTTGATCAAAAAATTGGCGTGCAGGGAAGAAAACGCCACTCCCCCATACCGCCTGCCCTTGTAACCGGCCTGTTCCAGAAGTTGCCCGGCCGGCGCTCCGGAAGCGGGATTTTTGAAAATACAGCCCGCGCTCCAGGCGGTTACAGGTTGTTTAGACTTTTTCTCAAGAAAATTATGACCCATGCGTTTACCAATGCCACCCCTTTCGGACCTGGTCAAGACAAATGTGGCATCCAATATAATAAAATTTTTTCCCCCCTCCGGGATGACGAGGCTGCGGTAGGCAGACTTCAGTCCGCCGGCAGGCGTCGTTTTAACAATGCCGTCGCTGAAGATTCTGATGCGTTCTATACATGCGCATATCTCTGTTCCGAAGGAACTGGCGTTCATGGCCACAGCTCCTCCGACACTGCCCGGCACGCCCACCAGACCCTCAAGACCGGTCAAGCCGTGTTTGAAACAAAAACGCAGCAGACGGGGCATGGGAACCCCGGCGCCGGCCAGAACAAAAATTTTCTCTCCTTGTTCATCAATAATTTCAGGCCCCTGCATAAAATTCGGCCTGAGCAGCACAATCGGCAACTCGCCGTCCTGAGCCAAGATATTGCTGCCGGCGCCGAGGACGACAGCTTCCCCGCCCCAAAAATGCAATCGTTCCGGCAGCAGTTCCAGATCCCCCCCGCCGGCAAGCGTCAATTCGGCAATGGCCGTGCCGCCAAGGTGCAGGGTAGTCCGCTCCGCCAAAGAGGGTGATGCCGTTTCAAGCATTGTCTGCAGCATCAAGAAAGAGCGGACCGAGCCGCGTGATGGTGCCCGCGCCAAGCGTCAGCAAAACGTCCCCCGAACGAAGACAGGCCGGCAGGTTTGCCGCCAGTGCATCAAGTGTCTGAAAATAAATGACGGGCGTGCTTGAAACCTGCTGTACGCCCTGGGCGAGGCTTTGCCCTGAAACTCCGGGAATCGGCTTTTCCGAGGCCGCATAGATTTCCGTTAAAAGAAGACAGTCGGCGGCGTCAAAGACCTTGCAAAATTCGCCGAACTGCGCCTGTGTGCGACTGAATCTATGCGGTTGAAATGCGACGACAATACGCCGCCCCGGGTAAACCTGACGGGCCGTTGTCAGCGTGGCAGCTATCTCTGCGGGGTGGTGGCCATAATCATCCACCACTGCCACGCCGTTCTTCTCGCCTTTAAACTCAAAGCGCCTGCCCACCCCGCTGAAAGCCTGCAAGCCGTCAACACATGCGGAAAAACTGATGCCCGCCTCCATAGCGGCGCAGATGGCGCCGAGCGCGTTCAAAATATTGTGCCGTCCGGGCTGGGGCAGAGTGACGTCTCCCAGTTTTTCATGTCCATGCCAGACCTCAAAACGGCTTGGCAGACCACTTGAAAGCAGCACCGCGCGCAGCCGGTTCTCCTGCGCAAAACCGTAAGTCAAAACCGGCCGTTTGACGCGAGGCAAAAGCGCACGAACGCCTGTGTCGTCCCCGCAGACCACATTGACGCCGTAAAACGGCACGTTATTCATAAACTGCACAAAAGCCGCGTCAATGGCCTCCCGAGTTCTGTAATAGTCAAGATGATCCTCATCCACATTGGTTACCACATTAATAATGGGCAAAAGACAGAGAAAAGAACCGTCAGATTCATCAGCTTCCGCTATAAGGTAATCGCCTCGTCCCAAATGGGCGTTTGCGCCGTAAACATTAAGGCGCCCGCCGATAATAACAGTCGGATCAAAGCCGGCAGCGTCAAAAATGGCGGCTGTTAACGACGTTGTCGTTGTTTTGCCGTGCGTGCCCGCTATGGCGACGCCCTGGCGCAGTCGCATGAGTTCGGCGAGCATTTCGGCGCGGGGAATAATCGCTATATTCCGCCGGCGGGCTTCCTCCACTTCAGGGTTGTCGGCATTGACAGCGGTCGATTTGACAAGCACCTGCACGTCCCCGACATTTTCAGCGGCATGGCCTACCGCCACACGCGCTCCCATCTCGCGCAAATGCCTGACTATCGCTGAATCGCTCAGGTCTGAACCGGAAATTTCATAGCCAAGACTCAACAGAACTTCGGCAATGCCGCTCATGCCGGCGCCGCCGATGCCCACCATGTGGATATGTCGAATTTTATTTTTCATGATACATCGCTCTCGCTTCACGGCGCGTCCGCAAACCGCACTGCCTAAGCGTGTCCGCAAACAGTCTCTTCCAGAACAGCGGCTACCTGTGCCGCTGCGTCAGGCCGGGCTGCACGCAACGCCGCTTCGGACATTTTTGCCCGATCTTCAGGATTGTCAAACAGTCCGACCAGCAGTTCTCCCACATAGGGGGCCCGCAACTCCGCCTCGGGAACAAGCGCCGCCGCGCCGGCCTTTGCCAGAATACGGGCATTGTGCGTCTGATGATCATGAATCGCGTGCGGAAGCGGCACAAACACGGCTGGCAGACCGACGGCGCTTATCTCTGCGGCAGTGCCCGCACCGGCGCGGCACAGCGCCACATCCGCCCACCTGTATGCTTCTGCCATATCATCAATAAACGCCGTCACGCAATCAGGTGCATACCCGGCCGCTGCATATGCCGCCCGCGTCACGGCTTCATCGCGAGATCCGCTTTGATGTCGTATCTCCACTTCAGCCGCACCGAGAACAGGCAAAATTGCCGGCAAAAACGTGTTCAGCGCCCTCGCGCCCTGAGAGCCGCCCAAAACAAGCAGCCGACGCGTTGTCCATGCGCGCTGCAGCAAACCCGCCCGGCTCACGGCTGACCGAACGGGATTGCCGGTCAGAACGCATTTCCGTTGCGGAAAGCCTTGCGTGTCCGGCCAGGAGAGGCACACACGCCGGACAAATCTGGCAAGAAAACGATTGCCGGTGCCCGCAACGGCATTCTGTTCATGCAGAACAGTCGGGACGCCCAGCAAAGAAGCTGCCAGCATGGGAGCAAAGGCCGCATACCCGCCAAAGCCTATTGCAGCCCGCGGCCTGAAGCGACGCACGATTGAAAGGGAACTGAACAAAGCATACGTCATCAATCCGCCGGCCGCAAAACAGCGCAGACCGCGTCCCAGCAATCCCCGAACCGACAGTCCCTCAAAGGGAATGCCGCTCTGTCCGGCCATCCTTTTTTCCGGTCCGTAATGTGAGCCGACAAACAGCAGCTGAATATCGGGCCGTGTCATCCTCAATTCGTCCGCTACGGCGAGAGCCGGGAAAATATGCCCGCCGGTGCCGCCGGTAGTCAGGAGGATTTTTTCCACTGCCCGCTTGTCCTTGAATAATTCATAAGCAGGCCGATACTAATCATCGTGGCCGTCAGATTGCTGCCGCCGTAGCTTATCAGCGGCATGGGTACGCCCTTGGGGGGCGCCATGCCCATCACAACAGCCAGATTCACCACAGTGCCGATTGCCAGGATGGCGGTCAGTCCGAAGGCCGTGAAACGGTCGCGCAGATCGCTCTGCCCCATGACAATATGATAGCAGCGCCAAAACAGAAGGCCAAAAAGCAGCATAACCATGCTCACGCCCACAAAACCCATTTCCTCAGCCAGCACTGCCATGATGAAATCTGTATGCGTTTCAGGCAAAAAAAACATTTTTTGTCTGCTCGCGCCGACACCGACCCCAAAAAAACTGCCGGAGCCGATGGCCAGCAGTGACTGCGCCAATTGATATCCGGTGTCGTGAAAATCCTTAAAGGGATCCATAAAGGCAAGCAGCCGGCGCAGCCGGTATGGGGAAGCGATGGACAAAGCCAGAGTGCCTGCGCACGCCAGCGCAACAGAAAAGAACAAATAAATGAAACGGGTGCCGCTGGCGACGCACATAAAAAACAGAATGCCGGCCAAAATCACAGCGCTGCCGAAGTCCGGCTGCAGCAAGAATAAAAAACAAAATAACCCTGTCACGGCAAACGGCGGGATGACGCCACGGCTGAATGTTTTGATGATATCCTGTTTGGCGCTCATAAAATAAGCCAGATACAGAACCAGGGATATTTTCACAAATTCCATGGGCTGTATGGAAACAGAGCCCAACGGGATCCAGCGCTTTGCGCCGTTGATGTCCCGAACAAAGGGGGAAAGCGTGACCAGCACCAGTAACAGCGATAGAAAAATTGCCGGATACTGCATCCGGTAAAGCCATTCACGCGGCATCAGCGCCGCTCCCCACAAGGCAACCCCGCCGACGGCCGCAAAAACAAGCTGCCGTTTGAAAAAATAATATTTGTCGCCGCTGTTCTGCTCCGCTGTGATGCCGCTCGCTGAAAGCACCATCACAAGGCCGACGGCAAGAATGACCAAGGTAATGGTGAAAAGCCACCAGTCAAAATGGGCCTGAGGCATCTTTTGAACCGCCCGCGCAAAGGCACTCGCGCTGTTGGCCGCATTCCGCTTGTCGGTGGGAAATTGCTTCATGACAACCCTTCCACAATACGTTTGAAATCATCTCCACGAGCCATATAATTGGTGTAAAGATCAAAGCTGGATGTGGCCGGAGAAAGCAAAATCACATCACCTTCCCGCGCGCCGGAACTCGCGTGCAGCACAGCGGATTCAAGATTTTCATGCCAGCTTATCGGAACAATATCTTGCCAGGCCTGTTCAAACACCTCACGGCTCGCCCCAAAAATGGCCACATCAATGACGTGACTCCGGACAATCTCGCGCAGTTCCTGCAGATGTCCGCCTTTGAACTTGCCACCGCACAAAAGACGCACAGGTTGATCAAAAGCCTGCATGGCCACCCGCAAGGCCGCAACAGTGGTACTCTTGGAATCGTTCACGTACAAAACGCCATTATGTTTTCGAAGCACTTCCAGACGATGCGGCAAAGGCTTAAAACGGGCGACCGCCGCAGCGGCATCAGCCTCGCCGACTCCAAAAAAACGGCAGGCCTGCCAGGCCGCTTCCTGATTCACTCTGCTATGGCCGCCCAGAAGCCTGCTTTCAGAAAAACGACCGCTTTCCCGTATGTATACCTGACGTGCCTTGAGGTTGAATTCTCCGGCGAGTTTTTTCAGATCAACTCCCAAGACAGCCAGATCCTCTTTATTCTGGCAACGAAACAGACGAAATTTCGTCTCAGTGTATTCACGCATATCCTTGTGATAATCCAGATGATTCTCTGCAATATTCAAAAGCACGCCTACACGCGGGCAAAAGGTGGAACACGCCTGTAACTGAAAACTGGAAACCTCCAACACAAGCACATCCGCTTTGCGCCTGGAAAGCACATATTCTGAAAGTGGCGTCCCTATATTCCCCCCCAAAAACACGGAATAACCCTGTGCCTGAAGCATAGCGGCAGCCAGAGACGCCGTGGTTGTTTTCCCGCTTGTGCCTGTCACGGCAAGCACCGGTTCGTCAGCAAGGCACCGCCAGGCAAGTTCCATTTCCGCCAGCACTTCGGGCGCCGTTGATCGGCCCTTTCTGCCAAGATGTTCCGCAAGACGGGATATCGGCATGCCGGGGCTCGGCACAACAAAAGAGGCATGTTCAAAATGCTCTGGGTGGTGTTCGCCGACAATAATTTCCACATCCATGGCACGCAGCAATTCTCTCGTATCTCCGGACACGGCGGCGGCGTTTCGCTCAAGAAGGCGCACGCGCGCGCCTTTCTGAATCAGAAGGCGCACTGCGGCAAGTCCGGAACGCCCGGCTCCGACAACCACAGCCGGATCTCCGGCATGGACGCGTTGCCCCCGAATTTTTTCAAGCGCCATCAATCTTCCCCCGGTGCGTTTAACGCAGTTTCAGCACGGAAAGAGCGATCAGCCCAAACAGAATGGACGTTATCCAGAAACGAATGATAATTTTTGATTCCGGTATGCCCTTGAGTTCAAAATGATGGTGTAACGGCGCCATGCGGAAAATACGTTTGCCGCCTGTCCAGCGGAAATAACCAACCTGCAGGATCACCGAAAGCGTTTCAATCACAAAAAGACCGCCGACAACAGCCAGCACCAGTTCCTGCTTGCACAGCAAAGCCAGATACCCGAGCGTGCCGCCGATGCTGAGTGAACCCACATCGCCCATAAAAACCTGCGCCGGATAGGCGTTAAACCACAGAAAGCCCAGGCCTGCGCCTGTAAGAGCCGCGCAAAACACTGTCACTTCACCAATGCCGGGCATATACGGCACAAGCAGATAGACTGCAAAGCGCGCGTGACCGGTAACATATATAAAGATGGAAAAAACGATGACCGCGACAATCGACGGACCGATTGCCAAACCATCCAGACCATCGGTAAGATTTACGGCATTGGAAGAAGCCAGCATCACAAAAATGCCGAAGGGCAGATAGAACCAGCCGATATCCGAGCTCCATTCTTTGAAAAAAGGTATAGTCAGCCGACTGCTGTAGTCAGGATTTATATACAGCATATACATGCCGGCAAATGCCACCAGAATCTGGCCGGCAAGCTTGGCTCTGCCGGAAATGCCCCTGTTGTGCTGATGGTGTAGCTTGGAAAAATCATCCCAAAGACCGACAAGCCCGAAGCCTGTAAAAACAAAAAAAGTCTGCCAGACATAAGGACTGGTTAAATCCGTCCATAGTAAAATACTGAAAGAGAGACCGGCAACAATAAGAAGTCCGCCCATAGTGGGAGTGCCTGCTTTTGCCGCATGCGCCGTTACATCCTCATGGATGAATTGACCGCATTTCACACGTTGCAGCCACGCGATAAAACGCGGGCCGATGAGAACGGAAACAACAAGGGCTGTAATCAGAGCGGCCATGGAACGGAAGGTGATGTACCTGAAGACGTTAAAAAAAGTCCATTCCGACGCAAGCGGCGCGAGAAAATTATAAAACATGCTTGTGTTCCCAGGCCTGTGCCCCCATAGACGCCTTCCCGCCGGCGAGTTGCCCGCACAGGTCCGCGCACAGTTCTTCCAGTCTGTTGCCGCGTGACCCCTTAAAAAGAACAAGTCCGTCGTGATCACGGGCAAGACGCTGTACACGCCGCAGCTCGGCAAAGACCGGCAGAAAATCTTCACGCTCCCTGACGACAAACCAGGGACCATTGTAACCGCCTTCCCTCAATCCCGCATGCACGCGTTCAGCGTAAGCACCTTTCCAAAGAACCGCGGCAGGGTTAAGCGCCGCCAGATAACGCCCCAGTTTCTCGTGTTCGTTTGCCGCTATATCTCCGAGTTCCAGCATTGCACCAAGAACTGGCACAAAATCCTTATGTTGGGCCAGTTCGGCGGCGGCGTCCAGCATACGCCGCATAGACAGAGGATTTGCGTTATAGGTGTCATCAATTATATCCCATCGCCCGAGACGTTTTATATAAAACCGCTGCGCAGGCAATTGCGCCCGCGCAAAACCCTCCGCTATTTCCTCGGTGGACAGGCCGAGCAAATGCGCGGCTGCGGCTGCGGCAATGCTGTTTTCCGCGCCGAAATTTCCGCAAAACGGGGCAACGATATCGCACCATACGCCGTCCAGACAAAGGCGATAACGCCCACGCGGAATACGGCCATCGCCGTCTGATGCGGGCTCCGGCCCATTGTAACAGGCCAGATATTCAGCGGGGTTGCCTTCCGCACTGAAAAATCGCAACAGGGCTCCTGTGGCGCCGGCTTCATGCACAAGATCGGGATAATCCGCGCTGACAAGCCCAAAGCCACCCGGTGCAATATACTGAAGCAATTGCGCCTTGTGTGAGGCAACGCCTTTTTTGGCAAGCCCTTCCGTATGCCCTGCGCCCGTGTTGAGAATCAGCCCCAGATCCGGACGCAGCATAGAAGCAAGCTCCTCCATATCTCCTTCTCTGCTGATTCCCGCCTCCATAACCCAAAAATCTTCGTCCCCGTCCGCGGCCAGCATGGAGCAAGGCATGCCTATCTGATTATTGTGATTCATGGTGTTGCACGCTGTCTTTCCCCGCACTGCCAGCACTTGAGCCAAAATTTCTTTGAGCGTCGTCTTGCCTGCCGTGCCGGTAATACCCACTACCCTGGCTTTTGTGGCCTCACGCCAGCAAGCGGCAATTTGCCCTAGGGCCTTTACCGTGTCGGCAACATACAAGACAGGGACACGCGCGTCCGGAAGCGCGCGCGAGGCCAGAATAGCTCCCGCGCCCATATCTTCCGCACGGGCCGCAAAATTATGTCCGTCAACGCGACCTCCGGGCAGACAGACAAAAAGAGCCCCGGGGACAACCTCCCTACTGTCTGTGGCGACAGACGTCAACATCTTGTCGTCCGGCAGGAGCTTGAGCGACAGACGCCCGGCTATTTCATTATAATTTAACCGCAATTGAGCAACTCCCGCACCACTGCCTGATCACTGTAATGATGCCGGACGCCCTGAATGATCTGATAGTCCTCATGCCCCTTGCCGGCAATCAGTAAGGTTTCGCCTTTTTTCAGCATATCCAGTGCCTTGGCGGTAGCTGCTCTGCGGTCAATCTCAACATGAAGTTCACGCGCTTTTGCAAGTCCCGGCAATATATCCTGTATAATCGCTTCAGGATCTTCAAAACGCGGATTATCTGATGTCAGCACGGCAACGTCAGAGTAGTGGGCTACGGCCTCCCCCATGCGCGGACGTTTGCTCCTGTCACGGTTCCCGCCACAGCCGAAGACAGTTATGATGCGTAAAAAACCTGCCGCTCTCAACGCTTTCAGCACGTTGATCAGCGCGTCCGGCGTATGCGCGTAATCTACAAAGACATCCAAGCCCAAAGAATTTTCAATACGTTCAAGCCTCCCGCAAACGCCGTGAAAGTGTTCCAGAGCCTTCAAATGTTGCGGATTAAGGCCAAGTTCCAGTGCGAGCGCCTGCGCAGCCAAAAGGTTGGATGCGTTAAATGCGCCCACCAAAGGCGAAGTAAGCGTCCAATCCGTCTCCCCCATATGCATACGCAAATTGCAGCCCTGTGGCTCGGCGGCAAGCATCTCTCCCCAAAGATGACGACCGGACGCCCTTTTTTGCAGACAAAAAGAGAGAGCACGCGGGCACAATTTCAGCAAACGGCGCCCGAAAACGTCATCGGCGTTGACAGCCATCACCTTGTTGTGCTTCGGCATCTCCAGAAAAAGTTTTGCCTTGGTTGAAAAATAGCTTTCCATATCCTTGTGAAAATCAAGATGCTCCTGCGTCAGATTCGTAAAAATTGCGCCGCAAAAAGGCACGCCGCCGACACGCTGTTGTGCGAGGGCATGAGAAGACACTTCTATGACAGCCACATTCACCCCTGCCTTTGCCATGCGCGCGAGCAGAGAATGTACGGTTACGGGATCAGGCGTTGTCAACGGCGCCGGCTCGCTGTGCCCCGGCCAGCGGTACGACATTGTGCCCATAACGCCAACCTTGTCTCCGGCTTCAGTGAACAAATGCTCCAGCAGACAAGCAACAGTGGTTTTGCCGTTGGTGCCGGTCACGCCCATGACTTTTATCTTCAAGCCTTCTGTGCCCCAACGGGCCGCAGCGAGCCGCCAAAGAGCCTCACGCGGGTCTTTGTGGCGAACAACACGACAGTTCGTGCCGGCGGCAAACGCATCTGCGTCCACACCGGGGCGACAAACAACGATGCCTGCCCCCGCTTTCACCGCATCAGCAATATAACGCTTCCCGTCTTCAGCAACACCCGGCACAGCCACAAAAATATCGCCTGCACCGACAGCGCGCGAATCCGAACGCACATCAAGCGAGTCTGCGCGGCAGGCTTCCAGAAGGGATCTGAAATCCTCTTGCATGCCTAACTCTCCGAAAGCCATAGGATATAATCCGCTTTACCGGCATCTGCAGGCCAGGCCGTTCCAGGCTGGGGACTCTGACGCACGACCCTGGCTCCGGCGCCTTTGAGTTCAGGCATGATGCCCGCTCTTGCAAAAAGTTCGACAGCATTTCGGACTGATTTACCCATAACATCGGGCACACGATCCGCAACTTTTGCCAAATGCCCCGGCAATTGCATGTCCTGCTCCCGGTGAACTTCATTCACTTTTCCGACAAGACCGGGCATAACCTGTCCGGAGGGTTTGAATCCACGGCGGCGCTGTTCGTCCGGAGCGGCTCCGGTTTGTGATTTATCTTGTACAACTGTGTTTGCCGCGGAAAGAATGCCTGTATAAGCCAGTACACGACTTGCGATTTCACGAAAAATCGGCGCGGCGAGAACACCCCCGAACTGTCCGTGCCCAGGCTCATCCACCATGACAAAAATCAGATATCGCGGATTGTCGGCGGGGAGAAAACCTACAAATGAAGCCAGACGTTTGTTCCCATATGCACCGGCCCTGTGGTCAGCCTTCTGGGCTGTGCCTGTCTTGCCGGCCATCGCAACGCCGTCAATGCGCGCGCGTTTGCCGGTGCCGTCATTTTCCTGAACAACATCACGCATCATCTGCATCACCTCACGCGAGGTCTTGTCAGAAAATATACGCTTGTGCGGTTCTTCCAGATTTTTTTCATCCGTTATCAGACGCAAGGGCTTGTAAACCCCCCTGTTCAAAAGCGTCAGATATGCCTGCGCCATTTGCAAACCCGTCACGGAAATACTTTGTCCAAAAGAAGTGGACATGACGTCAACTTCACTCCAGTCACGGGGAATGTGCAATATGCCGCGACTTTCAGACACAGGAACTCTGGTGCGTTCGCCGAATCCCAGCGAATGAAGATATCTGTAAAAAGTGGGAACGCCGAGCGTGTTTCCGATCTTCGCCATGCCGATATTGGAGGAATAGCGCAATACTTTTGCGGCGGGCAGCACTCCATGATTTGACGTGTCGTGTATAGTAAAGTTTTTGGCTTCCCATTTGCCGTTTTCGCAGTCAATGAGAGAGCCGGGCGTGATTTTATGTTCCTGGAGCGCGGCAGCCATGACAAAAGGCTTGAAGGTCGAACCTGGCTCAAGCGCATCTGCCGCAAGACGGTTGCGATAGATCAGTGGCCTGAACTCTTTGTAGGAATTGGGATTAAAAAATGGAAATTGCGCCCACGCCAGAATATCTCCTGTAGTCACATCCACAACCAAGGCACCGCTCCAACGGGCGTCATATTCTTGAGCGGCGCGCGCCACAGCTTGTTCAGCAAAAAATTGCATCTGGACGTCAAGAGTTAACGTCAAATCCTGCCCGTGCGGTTCAGCCTGCCCTGCCTCGTGCAGATAAAAACGACGGCCCATAGCATCGCGCTGCACAATCTGACGCGTTGGGATACAGCCGAGACGGGCTTCCATGGAACGTTCTATGCCCTCAAGCCCTTTGTCATCCAGTCCCACAAATCCCAAAAGTTGTCCCGCCAGATGTTTAAAAGGATAGAACCTGTCGTATTCTCTGGAAAAGCCGATTCCCGTCAAACCTGCCTTGCGCACTGCTTCGGCGGTATAATCGTCCACCTTGCGCTTAAGCCAGACAAAGTGCCGTTTTGTTTTTGACAGATCATCGTAGAGTTTCTGCGGATCCATGCCAAGAACAGGTCCCAGCGTATTGGCCGTCACACGGAAATCTTCTATTTCCTTGGGTTTCGCGTAAACGGACCTGGCCTCAACGCTGCGGGCCAGCACAAGACCATTGCGATCATAGATCGCGCCGCGCCTGCCCGAGACAAGTTCAGAAAGCATATGCTGACGGTGCGCGCGTTCAGAGAGACGCGGGCCGTTAATCATCTGCAAATACCATGCCCGGCCCCATATCGCAGCCCAAAGCATGCAAAACATGACAGCAATCGCAGTGATGCGCAACCGCCCCCAGTCAAGATTTTCACGCAATGCGCGAACCAATCTACACCTGCCCGGCGCAGGCTTGCTTCTGTTTCTAACGGCATTTACACGACTGTGTTTGCGCGAAGTAAACTTAAGCATGTCATCTCCTGATAGCTTCGGGCATGGGCACCATTTAACGAATTTCTATCCGCCTGACCTGACCTGACCTTGGTTCGCGCATTCCGAATTTCTCGGCTTTACGGCGCAGCTCATAGGGCGAGAGTAGGCGTCCGCGTTCAACTTCCAGTTTCGCGTGCAGGTCACGGCGTTCACGAAATTCATTTTGTAAAATATTAATGAAATATGTGGTGTCCATGCGCTCAATATTGCTCCAGACAAGGGTCAAGCCCATCACTATACCGGCCAGAAGTTCCAGCGCCAGTGCTAAAATCCAGCCTTTGCCGCTCTGCTGGTGATACGCTGTGGTTTTTTTTATGAAGGCTCGACTTCCGCTATCTTTTCCACAGCACGCAACTTGGCACAGCCCGCTCGCGGATTGACGGCCAGCTCGTCAGACCCGGCCTGCAGTGGTTTTTTATATAAAATACGAACCTCAGGCTGATGCCGACAGACGCAGGCAGTACAATATTTCGGGCAGCGGCATCCCTCAGCCCAACGGCGTATTGCCTGTTTTACCAGACGGTCCTCCAATGAATGAAAAGTAATAAAGACCAGCCGGCCGCCAACAGGCAGATATGCGAGAATTTGATCCAGAAAGCGTTTAAGCTCTCCCAGTTCATCATTGATGGCCATGCGCAGCGCCTGAAACGTGCGGGTGGCCGGGTGACGCCTCGCCCTGTGTCGCCAGGCCGCCGGGTAAGCCATTTCTACCAAGGCAGCCAGTTCTGCCGTGCTCTCGATCGGGGATTTGCCGCGCGCCGCCACTATGGTTCTGGCAATGCGCCCGGCCTGCGGCTCTTCCCCCAGAGTGGCGATGCACTCTTTAAGACGCGCAAGACTTTCACGGTTAACCCAGTGCCAGGCGGACAATTCACCCGAATGCTGATCCATGCGCATGTCCAGAGGGCCGTCGCCATACAAGCTGAAACCGCGATCATTTTTATCTATCTGGAGGGATGAGAGGCCGATGTCCAGCAACGCCCCGTCTACCCTCTCCCACTGAAGCTCGTGAAGGGCCTCCGGGAAACGACTGTACCGGCAGTGAAAAATGTGCGCTCGCCGGCCAAAAGAAGACAAACGTTCGCCCGCCAGAGACAAAGCATCTTCGTCCCTGTCAAGACCGCAGACCTCAGTGTTCGCCGCCGCGTCAAGCAGTGCGGCGCAATGCCCTCCAAGCCCCAGAGTCCCGTCCAGATACCGGCCCCCGGCACGAGGCGCAAGCGCCGTCAATGTTTGCGCCAGAAGCACAGGGGTATGGCGCTCTCTTCTGCCTTTCGCAGATTCCGCTGTCAGTTGCGCCATAATTTTTGCTCTTACAGGGAAAATACCAACACCGGCCGCAAGCGCCTCTTGGGAAACGTCCTCATGTCTGAACGCATCAAAGCAGTGGGGCAATATCAACGCCGGCGGCTGCCAGTTCTTCAGAAATGTCCCCAAACGTCAGTGCATCAAAACGGTTCTGATCCCACAGCTGAAAATTGGAATGCATGCCCACAAGCATAACGTCTTTCTGCAAGCCGGCCTCACGCATCAGCGATTGCGGAATGCGCACCCGCCCTTGGGCGTCGGGGATCAAATCCTGCGCGAGGCCGATAATCTTTGTTTTAAAATGTGAAAGTTGCCGGGAAGGAAAACGTATCCGATTCAACTGTTCGGTGAAGACCTCCCAGTCAGCCGGCAGATACGCCACAAGATGATCGAAAGAGCAGGTCAGCCAGAAGGTTCCCGTACCGTCGCCCTGAATGAGCGCATCACGGTATTCTGCAGGCAGCATAAGCCTGCCTTTGGGATCCAGGCTCCGGGAGAGGCTTTTTGTAAACAGCTTTTGCATAGTTTACCACTTTTATATATTATTGTACCACTTTTTTCCACTTATGCTCCAATGATAGGGGAGTGTCAAGACATACGTTCAAAACTTTGCCGAAAAGTTCAAAAACGCCCGCGTTACCGCGGCGTCTGCCGTTGCCATGATCTTGGGACCCTTGCCGCGCCCGGTTTTACCAACCAACGGCACGGCCCCTTTTTTTGCTGGAGCAAATGTCCCGCCAATGAAGGCTTCACGCAGATCAGGCAAAAAGCCGAAAAAAGCTTTACAAAGCATCCGATTTTTTTCAAACTTACAACGACGGCCTTGATAAAGGCTGTACAATTTTTTTAAAAACAGCTAGGAGGAAACATGCTGGCATATCCTGAAATCTATAAATGCCTCCGTTGCGGCAATATTGTTGAGGTTCTGCACGGCGGCGGCGGGGATCTCGCCTGTTGCGGCATTGCCGTGCAGCTTGTGCAGGCAGGTGCCGTTGACGCGGCAAAAGAAAAACATGTGCCGGTGATTGAAAAAATCGACGGCGGCTATAAAATTTCTGTGGGCAGCGTCAGCCACCCCATGGAAGACAAGCATTTTATCAAGTGGATTGAGCTTTTTGCCGACAACAGAAGTTACAGAAAACTGCTCAACCCCGGCGAAGCGCCGGAAGCTTTTTTCTGCATTGACGCCGCTGCCGTGACAGCCCGCGCTTACTGCAACCTTCACGGGCTCTGGAAAGCGGACATCTGACCACTGCTGCAGAAAAGCTTTTTTGACGAACTTTTCAAACAGGGAGAAGCACCATGCAGAAATATGTCTGTGGCATCTGCGGCCATGAATATGACTCGGCGGAAAACGATAATGCGCCTTTTGGAAAATTGCCTGACGACTGGGCCTGCCCTATCTGCGGCGTGGGCAAGTCAGGATTCAGCCCGGCCTGACGCGACGGATCTGTGTTGTTTTCCACTGCCCTGCCGGTCTCCGGCGGGGCAGTGGCGTTCACAGCTAGGGAGAATACAGATGCAGCCTGTTGAAATCAAAAAGGGCATATTCTGGGTCGGCTGCGTTGCGACTTTCATGGCTATTTTGTGTCACCTGCCAGCTCCACCTACAACTCCTAATCTTGTCAAAGCTCTTGCCTAAGTTGCCATCGCCGGAAGATGGGGATTTATCGTTGGGCATTATTGAAGCTGTGGATTTTGACAGCTACCGCTGTGTCCCATTCAGTATGGAGGATGCAGACGCGGAGATTGAGCCAATCCCCATCGGCGGCACGTTTTTTATAAAAGAGCCGGGGATGGAATATCTCACGGAAATCATCAGCGAGTTCCACAAGCGTTTTGGCGGTATCTGGACGAACGAGGGCGAAGCGAAAGACTTGCTTGTCGCACTGCCTGAACGAGTTGCTCAAAACGAGGGATACCAAAACGCGCAGCGCAACTCTGACGAGCAAAATTCGCGCATTGCGTGTGAAGAGGCTCTGATGGAATTGCCGAAGCCTGAGGGTTCTGCATTACATGCCCCTGAACATTTAAAAACCGAAGCCGTCGCTGTTCGCCCCGGAAGTGCCGAAACCGAAATCATCCGGAACGCTGTTCTCTGCTTCGGGCGCGCTTGCACCGGCATCGGCCCTTGGGGCGCCGGCCGTGACAAAGCCTTTCAGGCCATCTTTAATAGCGTCCTTGATGTTTTGCATCAGTTCGTCATGGCTTACAGCCAGCTTGCCCTGAAATTCTGCAACCTGTTTACGCATGCCGCCCATATCGGTATTCATGACTTTAATCCTAGCTTCCAGTTCATCACATTTTTTTTGCAGCTCCCCTGCTCTCGCCTCCGCAGGCTCCAGAGCGCCCACCCGCTCTTCCAGGGCGGCCACAGCGGCCGTCTGTGTTTGCAGGCTTGAAAATGACTCCTCCAGATAATCCAGCACCTGATCAGCCATGGCCTTTGTACGTCCGTCCATCGGCGTCAATGAAACATTGTCGCCCAGAGCGTTTTTGCCCCGTGAGACAAAGGCGTCCCAAGACATATCTTCCTTCCATTCAAGTTTCAAAAATCCGGGATACCAGCGCGCAAGCCAGGCTGCCGCAAACTGCCCCACAGCCTTTGCGCAGCTGTCACAGGCGACTGAACGCCCGGCCACATAACCGGCGACACCCTTGATGTTCACGCCCTCCTTGCCCACAATCAGAGCAAGCACGGATTCCAGAGGAAAAACTTTGCGATCTGTATCTGACATGTCGGCCTCCTCCCTGGGAGCACGGTGTGTTAACAAATCAGCTTCTTCCATACATGCGGACGTATACAAGCGCTGCTGTGCGGTAGACAAGATGCCCCAATTTTGACCAGGGCAGATAGGCAAAAAGCATCCAGACAAAAACCAGATGAAAATAATACACCACAAAGGCAGGCTTGACGGCGTCCGCCAGCCTGAAACACTGCGACAGCATGCCGGTCGCCGCGACAAGCCATATGATGCCGAGCAGATACCAGTCATAAAAACTGGAACCGTGATTGGCAGAATCAAGCGAGACGCGGCGCACCGTCAGCACCGCAAGGCCGTAGAACAGCATCAGCGCGCCTATGTTGGCCAGAATCTTGACAGGAAATGTCAAGGGCATGGGCGTGTGAATCTCTATTACAGGAATAATTTTGCCGCCCCAATGCCCCAGGGCCACCACCGCCGTCACAAAAGCCAGTATGGCAAAGCTCCAGACCAGAACGGCATGTCCCCATTTGCGGTTCGACGCTGCCTTGCCCGTGATCGGGCCGTCTTCGCAATCGTCAAATTTCCTGTGTGTGACAACTTCTTCCATGAGTACATCAATAAGATGGCAGAACCAGGATTTTTTTTTGCCGATGACAAGCAGTTTGCCCTGCGGACTGAACATGTCCCAGAGTTTCCGCACGCCGCAATATAGGATAAAACAGGCCCCAAAGAAGGTCAGCATAAAAATAGGGTCAATGGTATAATCGCCATAAAATATCTGGCCAAAGACAATTCGTCCGTCTGCCGCGCGCGGAAACCAGTTGCCGTTGTTGTAACCCGCGCGGATCCACCAGACGACAAGCCACAAAACGGCCGGAATAAGAAAGAGCACGGGCAGGCCGGATGCCCGGCTCATCCATTTGCCTACAATGGAAGGAAAGGTCAGCTCCTTGTAGATCACGGTGCGGGCCGCAGCCATCACATCTGCCGGGCGCGCGCCGCGCGGACACAGATCAGAGCAGTTGCCGCAATTGTGGCAAAGCCAAAGATCCGTATCGCTGCGCAGCTTATCCCACAGTCCCCAGGAAGCCCAGACCATCTCCTTGCGCGGATATGGCGCATTGGCCGGAGCGAACGGGCAGGCCACGGAACAGGTTGCGCACTGGAAGCATTTTTTGAGATTTTCGCCACCCGCTTCCCTGAGTTCCTGAGCAAACTGCAAATCCGGTTTCAGAATACATTGTGCCATTACTGTCAACCTCCTACATCCCCTTGAACGGGTTGGGGCCCATTGCGATGATGCGGCCGACAAAGCTGTCAATCAGGACAGGAACCTTGTCGTATTCGTCAACGGCCACCTCAAGCTGCTCCACCCGTTCGGGCTTCACGCCAAGGCGGTTCAGTGTCTCGGCGATATTTTCCTTGCGTTTTGCACATATCTCTGACCCCTTGACAAAGTGGCACTGATAGTCGTCGCCGTATTTGCAGCCCAAGAGCATAACACCGTCAAAGCCCTTGCTCATGGCGTCAGACACCCATATGGCATTGACGGATCCTAGGCAGCGCACAGGGATGATCCGTACAAAGGGACTCCATGCCCTGTGACGCATGCCCGCCATATCCAAAGCTGGATACGCGTCGTTTTCACACGCCAGAATCAGAATACGCGGGCCTTCCTTTTTAAAGTCCTTGGGCACCACGACCTCGCGGATCATTGAGCCTATCTGATCAATATTATAATCGGCAAAAGAGACAACACGCTCGGGGCACGCGCCGAAGCAGGTGCCGCAGCGGCGGCAGCGCGCCGGGTTGGGCTTCGGCGTGCCCTTTTCATCATCGTCAAGCGCCCCGAAAGGACATTCCTCAGTGCAGCGCTTGCACTGCGTGCACCGAACAAAGTTGAACACAGGATAGGAGGCATCGCCTGAACGGGGATGCACCGCAACCCCGCGCGAGGCTGAGGCAATGCACTGCATAGCCTTGAGCACAGCACCTTTTGCGTCTTCCTCACAGCCGTCCATTGTCATGGGCTGACGTACGCAGCCTGCCGCATAAACGCCGGTACGTCTGGTTTCATAAGGGAAACAGATATAGTTGGAATCGACAAATCCGTCAAAAAGCTGCAAATCCGGAAAATCAGGTCCCTGACGGTAGTCAAACTGAACGACAACATCCTTGGCTGTGATGGGAACCATGCCGGTGGGCAGCACAACCAGATCAACTTCCAGATCAAAATCCATGCCTAGCAGCGTGTTTTTGCAAACAACAACCATGTTGTCGCCGGCTTCACGAATTTCCGTCACATCAGCCTTTGTCATCATGATGCCGGGACGATCCTGCATCTTCCTGTAAAAACGCTCCAGGATGCCGGGCACCGTCATGTTCTTGTACAATATAAAAATCTGAGCGGCGTCATTGGTCTTGTCGCAGACAGTATCGGCAAGACGCAACGCGGCCACGCTGTTTACCGCATTGGAATAGGCAAGATGGCGTATATTCTCCAGATCTTCTTTGACAAACTTGTCCGCGCCTTCTCCGCTTTCGGCATCGACTTTGTCGGCCATTGCCTCGGCGGCCTCGCGCGCGGCCTCTTCAGCCATCGTTATGTCCAGCACAAAAGCAATGCGGCCGGCCGTAATATTGCCCGCAACCAGCATTTTGCCGAATTGCGCCGCATCCAGTACGTTCGGACCGCGTCCCAAGCCCATCGGCGCGAGGTATTTTTCGTCAAGCGGCGTCCAGCCGGTCGCCAGAACAACAGCGCCTATATCCACATTAACCGTGTTGTCGGACGTGATGATACCGGCCTTGAATTCGCCCGGTTGCCCCTGAAGCTTTTCTATGCGCGCCTTCAAATAGACTGTAATTTTTGGATTGCCCGTAACCGCGCTTATTTTTTCTGACAAATTTGTAGGCTGCTTGTCAGTCCAAAAAGGAGCGAGCGGGGACGCCATGGGAATATTGCGGGCCGCGCCTCCCAATGTGTCCGCTTTTTCCACCAGCACTACTTCACAGCCTGTCGCGGCCGTCTCGGCCGCAGCGGTCAGGCCCGTCCAGCCGCCGCCGATAACGAGAACGCGCTCAACGCCGCTGACAACCGCAGAATCAGGATTTTCACTCTTCTGCAATTTGACGACGCCCATATTCACATAGTCCCGCGCCATAATGGTCAGCGCTTCAGGGGCGCCGGCGGCAAAATCCGGTGGGCTGCCGTCAGGATTTTTATAGGAAAGCACGCACTGTTCGCGCAGATTAACATATTCAATCTGCACGGGGAGGCGATACACATCCGCCTCAGCCCGCGGCGAAGTGCCGCAAAGCAATACTCCGTCGAGCTGCCGCGAGGCTATGTCAGCCTTTATCTCATCTACAGTGCAGGCCAGCACAGGGCACACCTTGACAACCTGCACAAGTTCGCCCCACTTCTCGCGTGTCTGCGAAGCGAGCGCCTCAATATCCAGGCCCCCGCCGATGTTCTGCATGTCAAAATAGACGCCAATTTTACCGGCCATGCCCCCCTTACCTCCCTTTCACCGTTTGCACCGCCTTCAGAGCGGCGGCTGTGCCGGACTGCGCAGAGCGCGTCACATCAAGGGGCATGTGCGCACAGCCGGCGGCAAAAATGCCGGCTTCTTCACCGCCAGCAATAAAGCCGTCTTCATCCATGGGCAAAGGCAGGGGCGGATTTTCACCGGCCAATGACGGCTGCATGCCAGTAGCCAGAACTGCGAGGTCATAATGAAGAGTCAGCTTTTCACCACGCACCGCGTCTTCCACCATCAACGTCACCCTGTCTCCGGCAGCCTGCCAGGCATCGGCAACCTTGCCTTTCACAAAAGATACGTTGGGTTCGGCCCTGACTTTTGCAAGCATATTCACATAGCGCCCTGGGGCGCGCAGATCAATGTAATACACGGTGATTTTGACATTCGGATTCTGCTCTACAAGGTACAGGCACTGTTTGAGGGTTGCCATGCAGCAGATATAGGAACAATAGTTTAGATGGTTCTGATCGCGTGATCCCGCGCACTGTACAAAAGCAACGCTGTTCGGCGTTCTGTTGTCGGACGGCCGAACAATGCGGCCGCCGGTCGGGCCGCCGGCCGATGCAAGACGTTCCATCTGCATGTTTGAAATGCAGTTTTTTATCGCGCCTGCGCCCAGATTGGTCAGCCGCGCCACGTCATAAGGCTTCCAGCCAGTTGCAACAACAACAGCTCCCACATTCAGCTCAATCTCGCGCGGCTCTTCGGCCGCTTCAAGAAAGCGGACGCCGGCAACACGCGCCACGTCTGACTTTGAAAGCGTTTTTGCGTCCAGCACATAGCGGCCGGGAAAGGCAAAAGGCATGGACTTGTAAAGCCCCTTGCGTCTGGACAGGCCGAAATCAAATTCGTTGTCTGTCTCACCTGTCAGTGATGACGCCAAAAGGCTGAAATCCACATTGTGGGGCGCTGTCCTGCGGGGGGTCAATCGAATTTTTACAGTATAGTCGCTCTTACAGCCGGACAAGGCCGTGATTTCCGCCTGGGTAAAAAATTTGATGCGCGGATTTTTCCTGATGCGCTGGAATTGAATTTCCAAGCCGCAGGAGGGGGGACAAAGTTTGGGGAAATACTTGTTGAGCTGAGCCACACGGCCGCCGAGCCAGGGCGACTTTTCGACTATAAAGACGTCGTGACCCAATTCCGCCGCTTCAATGGCGGCTGTAATGCCTGCAAAGCCGCCGCCCACGACGAGAATAGCATTGGACATCCTGGATATCCTCCTGCGGTGTTTTTCGTTGCGGCTGAAGATGCAAACGGCCTCCCGCCGCAGGAAAAAAGGGGGGCGACCGCTTTGCGGTCACCCCCTTTGTCTGTATAGAAGCGCGGATTAATCAGGAATAATCTGATAGTAGGGCTTCTTGAAGATTTTTGTCTCGCCGGTAGCGGGATTATACTTTGAATTCACAAAACATTTCCACTTGCCGTCGTCAAGACCCATGAAGTCGGCCCGATAGTAGAAGCCAGGGTACCTGGATTCCTCACGAAAGGCAATGTGCTGCATGTGCAGACGCACAGTCCAGAGCCGGTGGTAGTTTTCCCAGCAGCGCAGCAGTTCATGCAGATCGCGGGCCGCCAGTTTGGCTGAGTCTTCTTCCATCATGCCGAGCAGATTGAAGCCCGTGTCAAGCAACGCCCTGGAGGTGGTGTAGTAGGTGCCCACGCCGCCGCCGTATTCATCGGTGCACTTGACAAGGCGCATCATGAAGTTTTTGGGCGAAATGTAGTTTGGGTTGACCACGGGGTCTGTGGACGCACCCTTGCCCGCCTCATAATTGTAGTACGGACGGTAAACGAGCTTCTTGAGTTCGTCGGCCGATTCCTTGAATTCAGGCTTGTAGTCCTTGTGATCAACGCACCAACGCACCATCTGCTTGCCGGCGATGCGGCCTTCGGCGTGCGATCCGGAGGAGAACTTGTGGCCGGAGGCACCCACGCCGTCGGCACAGGTGAACAGGCCCTCCACGGTGGTCATGCGGTTGTATACCTTGTCGTTGGCGGCTTTTATCTTGTAGTCATTCGGCACCCATGCTTCGTCGGGGCCGGACACCCAGATGCCGCAGCAGCCGGAGTGCGAACCGAGCAGATAGGGCTCGGTGGGCATGATTTCGGAACCCCGTTCCTCAGGCATGGTGTTGGTAGAAGCCCAGAGGTTTGCCTGACCGACGCACATGTCGAGGAAGTCTTCCCACGCTTCGGACGTCAGCTCGTTTTGCTGCTCCTCGTTCAATGTGGCGAATGTCGTCAGCAGGGCGGACTTGGTGTCCATGTAAATGGGGCCGCGGCCTTCGCGCATTTCACGCAGCATCATGTGGTTGCGCAGACAGGTGGGGATCACGTTGCCTTTTGCATAGCCGCGATCCTCATAGGGTTTGAGCATGGCCTTGTTGGTGGCACAATAGTCTTCACCCTTGGAGTTTGTGGCTTTTGCCTTAAACAGCAGGAACCACGCGCCCACAGGGCCATAACCGTCCTTGAAACGAGCGGGCACGAAGCGGTTTTCCATCATGGTCATTTCCGCACCGACCTGCGCGCACATGGTATAGGTGGAACCTGCGTTCCACACAGGGTACCACGCGCGGCCCATGCCCTCGCCGGTGGAGCGGGGGCGATACACGTTCACCGCGCCGCCCGCCGCCACCATAATGGCGTTGGCCTTGAAAATATGCACTTCGTTAGCGCGCAGGTTAAAGCCCACAGCGCCGGCGATGCGGTTGGGGGTGTTTTTGTCGAGCAGCAGCTTGACAATAAAAATTCGTTCCATAATGCGGGCTTCGCCCAGTGCGTTTTTGGCCGCTTCAGCTACGATGCACTTGTAGGACTCGCCGTTGATCATGATCTGCCAGCGGCCGGAACGCACAGGGTCATCGCCCTTGCGCAACGATTTTCCCGCCGCCTTGGCTTTGGCGCCGTCAAGGTTGTGACCGTTCTGATTTTTAATCCAACATGGCAGACCCCAGTCTTCAAACAGATGCACGGAATCGTCCACATGACGGCCCACGTCAAAGATCAGGTCTTCACGCACAATGCCCATAAGGTCGGTACGCACCATGCGCACATAGTCATCGGCGGCATTTTTGCCGAGATAGGTGTTGATGGCCGACAAACCCTGCGCGACAGCGCCGGAACGTTCCAGAGCGGCCTTGTCACAGAGTATGATTTTCAGACCCAGCTTGTCGCCCCAGCGCACTGCCTCATAAGCCGTGCCGCAGGCGCCCATGCCGCCGCCCACGATGAGCAGGTCAACCGCATGTTCTTTCACTGCAGGTTCGGCAATAGCCACACCCTTGGTGGCTTCCTTCATCGGAATTTTAGGCATAATGATTTCTCCTTATCGCACTTTTGGGGATTTGCGGCTAACGGCTGTGTTCCATTTCTGTAACGGTCCTGTCGGCCTCGGCCACATCAAATTTTTTGCCGAGAGCTTCCTTGGGAGTGATCAGAGCCTTTTCAGTGAACAGCAGTTCATCGTCCAGGCAGGAGCCTTCTGGACGGCCGTCGTACGGCTTGATGGAACCTTCCGGCGTGGTGCGAATGGGGAATTTAAAGCGTTTCACATTGCCGTTGCGGAATTTGACGGTCCACATGATTGAATCAGCCGACCGCATGGGAATACAGGTACCGCCCATGGGCGCAAAGTCCGCATAGGGGCGCGCCGTAATCGCGCCCTGCGGGCATATCTTCACGCAGGAATAGCATTCCCAGCAGGCATCCGATTCTTGGTTGTAGGCCTTCATTTCCTCGGGATCAAGGATCATGAGGTCATTGGGGCAAATATACATGCAGGCCGTCTTTTCGCCACCTTTGCAGCCGTCGCATTTAGACGGATCGACAAACGTCGGCATACGTTCCTCCAACTCTATAATTAGGTGTGCTACGAACCCGTTGTCGGCACTCAGACAATCCAATCAAGCGCAATAAAATACAGGCGCATTGCTTGCGCATTAAATAACAAGCAAACGCTCTTTACGTCAAGTCCCTTTTGCAAATTTTTGTGGATTCTTTTCCAGAAAAGAGCTTGTCAATCAGGCATGTCATCAGATTATTAGAAAGATATGCCGGCTGTGCCCCTTGCCGGCGGGGCTGATTCGGGTTAACAGCTTTGCACGAAAAACACCGGCGCATATTTTCCGGACAGGAAACACATGGACCATCAGCACAGCCAGAAACCCCGGCGCATCCTGCGGGATGTGGTCAGCAACATCGACCGGGACATTCTGAGACTTCTCGTGCGGCGTCATAATCTGATCACGCGCATGTACAACAGCAAGGGTTTTCTGGATGCGTCCGAAGAGAAATTTCTCCGCGCGTCATGGGAGGCCGCCGTCTCCAGAGTCAGTCATGATCCCCGTCTTTCCGGTCATTTGTTTGCCCTTATGCAGGACGCGGAGTTTTTGCCGAGACCTGACGCGCATACGGACGACGATGGCGAGAAAAAAGCAACAGAATCCCGCCCGGCCTTTAATCTGGCCCCGGCGCAGAAACCGGTGCGGCTCGTCATGCGCGCGCCGCTTTCCTGCCGCGCCACGCGGGCCTGTCTTATGCTGGCCGCCGCTTCAGGCGCCCCTGCGCATTTCGCTCCTTGCCTCATGAACGATCCTGTCATTGACTGCGTCAAAGTACTCAACCAGGCGGGTGCCGCCCTGACCAGAAAGGATGACGGCGTGTCCGCCCGCGAAGCCGCGCCTCTCGGCGTGCCTGACAGAACCCTGCATGTGGGCGACAGCGCCTGGAATCTGTACATGCTGCTGGGGCATTATCTGGGACGCCCCTCACGCGCCAAATTCACGGGAGAAATTTCCCTCAAGCTGGCGGACCTCTCCGCTGTCAGACGGTTTCTGTCCGTTATGAACGCGCGTTTGGTGCATGTGATCCCCAAAAGCAGCGGTCTGCCGATACGTCTGGAATGCACGGGCATTTTGCCTGAGATCGTCGCCCTGCCTGCGGATGTTCCGTCGGAACTCGGTGAAGGCATTCTGCTGGCCGCGCCGCTGTATGCCGCGCCGTTCGTTCTTGATCTCGTCCGGCACCCGCAGCGACAATTGATGCTGGACAGAACCCTGCCCCTTCTGCTCGCGGCGGGAGCGGACATTGCGGTGGAAGGCAGCCGTGTCAGCGTGGCGCCCGGTCCCCTGCGTCCGCCGGGACAATCGGCGCTGCCGATGGAACCGGAGCTCGCTCTCTTTTTGCTGGCTCTTCCACTGGCACTGGCCGGAGAGGTTCGCCTTGAAGGCCGTTGGTCCCAGCAGCCGCAGGCTCTTGCCGGTCTGCGCCTGCTGGAGTCGTTCGGGCTTGACCTCCTGCGGATGGAAGACGCGATCTGCGCTAGGCCCGCCGCGCGCGCGGTGAATGTCCGTCTTGCTGAACTGCCGCGCGATTTTCCTTCGGAATGGACGCCGCTGCCGGTGGCGCTCGCCGCCTGCGCTGCATTGCAAAACGGAAAAGCCGCGCTGCCAGCCCTCCCCCCTGAGGCTGACCCGGCAATTGCGACCGAAATGCTGAGCTTCCTGAATGCCGTTGGCCTGGAGACCGCCGACGGAGGCAATTTGTGCAAAAAAACACAACTCGCCTTAACTCCCTGGAATACCCCCACGCCGCTCTGGGCGCTGGCGCTTGCCCTCGCGGCCTGCGTACGCCCGCATATCAAGCTGGGCAATCCCGGCATTGTTACCGACCTTTATCCCGCCTTCTGGGCTCTGTATAACGCCCTGCCGGCACCGGCGGCAAAAGCGGCGGGCGCACGGCCGGCGGCCGACGAGCGGGTTCGACGACGGGTGACGACAGACATTGCGGCGCATATTCCGAAACCGGATGATGAAAGGATCGAATGACATGTTTTTGCTTGAAGCTCTAAAAAGTTAGCTGAATATAGCTGACCTGGATACGCAGACTACACCCTTGCAGTTCCTATCTGCTTTAATGAAAAACCTGCCAGTTGATGCACCCTGTCGGTAAACTTTGAGCGGTTCGCGACGGAGATCTCTTCAGATTGTTGGAAGAGTCAAACTTCGTGAGTCCCTGGGTAGAGCTTGGGGTTTGCCATTTTTTATCATGTGTTTGATTCACGGGAGGTTTCCAATGCCTTTGCCTGCTCTTCAAAAGTACTGAATCCCGCCTGGTGCAATGCGTCCAGGACTGTGTTGTCCCAATGCCAGGTAGCGTAGATGACAGGCTTATGGAAGGTTGAACGAAAATTTTGCAATTCCGCTCGATAAAAAGCTTCCTTTGGCGTATCCAAATGTTCACGCAATTGCTCATGTCTCCGCAGCAATTCGCCTTCATACCACTCCTGAATATCCTGTGGCTCAGTATATTTTTTCAGGATATGACCATAGCCGGCTTTTTCCATAAGAAGGGCGAGATTCTTGTGGTGCTGCTGGACAAGCCAGTTCCCCAAGTGTGACGTGGGGATGTTTTCTGCTTCCACCGCCGCAATGTCAAAAACCGTTTGATAATAAGTATCAGGTACGACAGAAGCCGAAGTAATGCCTGCGATAGCGACAAGGCCACGCAAAATAAGACTGTTTGAAACACCTTGTCCGCAAAAACCAATTTTTTTGCCATATTTCTGACCTGCAAAAATATTTACCAATATGGCCCAGATAACTGCCGGATCTTCTTCATCATAAATGCGTGCAAGTCGAGCATTGTCTCTGTCCGCAGCAAGAACCATCTGTGTCATGTCGTTAGAGCCGATGGAAAAACCATCAAACTCAGCTAGAAACTGCTTTGCCAGTATGGCATTTGAAGGCAGCTCAGACATAAGAACGATTTTTAGATCATCCTGACCACTTTTAAGTTTATGCACCTGTTCCAGATATGCACGCATGGAACGTGCCTCTTCCAAGGTGCGCACAAACGGCAGCATCAGGCGCAGGTTCGTTCCCCCATACATTCCACGCGCCAGCTTAAAAGCCTCAATTTCCCAATCATGTATATTGCGTGCTACGCCACGGTATCCCAGCATGGGATTGTCTTCATGATGTTCAAAAAGATTGCCGCCCAACAAATTTCTGTATTCATTGCTCTTAAAATCTGTTGTACGGTACGTGATGGGCTTGCCGTAAAAAGCCATGGCAAAAAGTGCCAAATTTTGAGACAGGGTTTGCACATAATGCTCTTTGCCGGTACGGAAACCGCGTGATTTTATAACAGCGCAAATTTTATCCGGCAAGTTGCGGACATCATCCATCTCTTTTTTCAGGCCGGCCCGCAAGCTCACTTCTTCACGTAGTCGTTGAATATTTCTCAACAATTCGACTATGATGGGCAGGTCTTTTATTCGCTGCACATGCACGGCAACACTTGCTTTAATTTCAGCAGCCCGTTTGGCTGCCTCGGTATCGCCAGCGGGCAGTAGGGCGAGTTCGTCATCATAACCCATAATAATCCGGACATGATCTTCCAGATCCGGTGAGGTCTTAAGCACTTCCATCCTGCGTGAAGCCGCCTCAAGGTGCTGGTCAATCTTATGCTCTATCTCACGCATTTTGCGGTGCTGCAACAGTACATCTTCATGGTGCGCACTTTTTTGCTCCATATTGGCCAGAGCAGTCATTTCAGCAGACAAGCCTGTTATTTCACCCACATATTCACGTAGGTTAAAATCCAAGACAATCAGCCCCGCCGCCATTTGTTCACGCAACACTTTCGAAAGATGCTCTTCCAGTTCCTTGATTTTTGTCTGAACAACGCCGGCAAGCTCTCCATTGTCAAATGCTTCAAGAGCTTGTGGGTGAATACTGATATTGCCCAACATGAACTCGGCCCGCAATAGTCCCACTTCAAACTGGGGATAGTTGCGCAGACGCGACAGGAAAAGAGCCTGTCCCACGTCAGCGAGGACGAGACCCACCTTTGTCTTTGTCAAAGGCAGCTTGGCTACTTCCATCTCGTCGCCGACCTGATGCAGCGGCAAAAGCCCACGATATATCCTGCCGCTCGTGCCATCAACGGTAACCTCCGCGCCATCAAGCGCGCGCAGCACGTCCAAACGCTGAATGCCGATAACCGCCGCTATGCCAAGTTCACGTGACGTTATCGCCGCATGACTTGTATCGCCGCCGACATCCGCCATAATTGCCGACGCAACGCGCATGCCCGGCACCATATCAGGGTCGGTCCGTTCGGCTGTCAGCACGTCTCCCTTGGAGATTTTGTTCAACTCCAAAGCAGAACGCAAAAAACGCACAATGCCCTGCCCCGCACCACGAGAAGCACCGTTACCTTCTACGATAAGTTCAGCTTTTTCAGCAGCTCTTACATCAACTTCACGTCGACGCATAAAAATTGTTGTCGGATGAAGTTCGAAATCTTCATTCCAGCGGGTTTCAGGTCTGGCCTGCACAAACCAGAGTGTATCATTTGCGTCCAGGCAAAATTCCGTATCCATAATCATGCCGCCATAAGCCTTGCTGACAGCGCGTACACCCCTGGCGACAGATTCCGCCTGACTTAACGAAAGAGACCAACGCAACGCTTCCAGCGGCGGAACAGGCACTTCTTTCGTGCCGCCCTTTTCATCATAGACAATTTTCATGCTCTTGCAGCCCATCTGGCGAATCACCACTTCGCTGCCGTCATCTCGCTGAAAAACATAGAGTTTATCCGGGGTCACCTTGCCGCCCACCACAGCTTCACCAAGACCATAACTGGCGTCAATGCTGACAAGATCATTACGGCTGGTGCCGCGACAGCCTGTAGCCGTGTCAGCTGAGAAGGCCGTGCCTGAAACGACGGGATTGATCATTTGCATCATGCAAACGGAAAGTGATGTATTTTCAATGGACCACTCTTTTTTTGCCGTTTCGGCTATAGATTCATCGCCGGATTCTTCCGCTTTTGCCAAGGCGTCCAGAATGGCTTCACGCCTGTATGTCATTGAACGGAGATTATACGCTGAAGCACAGTCCCGATGATACGCCTCAACAACCCGGTCGGCCCCAACCATATTTAAATATGTATCCTGCAAACCGGCAAAAGCTTTTTTTCGGGAGTCCTCGCCGGCCGCGGAGGAGCGCACCGCTACCGGCGTCATGTCGTCATTGTTTTCTTTACAAATGGCCTTGTAGGCTTCGCGTACGGCTTCACCCACCACTTTCGGCAACTCAACTGACAATACCGCCGCCTGTACGATCACTGAACGTTTGCGCAGTTGGTCTATTCCTTCTGGTGAGGTGGCAAATCCATCAACAATATTATTGATAAAAGTTCGTAATTTTGTGTGCGGCTGATCACCGTCGGCTTTTGCCGCGTCACGGCTCTGTTTGCCCATCTGACGTACAAATTTTTGTAAAAAGTCAGAGTCCTGATTAATCTCCGGATCATTCCAGTCAATACGGCTGTATTCCTTGTCAACTGTGGAACGTACTACTCTGCCGTTTACCTTTGTTTCGTCCAGCAGGCGATGAAAAGCCAGTGAGGAGAGAGCACGAAAATGCGGTGCCTGAATACCCTCAATTTGACTGATAAGAGTGGTATTGTAATTTTTGCCGCCGACAAGAAGTTCTGCCTCCGGTCCAAGATTTACAATATCCGCGCCGGTCAGAACGAGTTTTGTCTGAACATCTTCAGAAACATTGTTTTTAGCCTTTGCCTGTGCGGGGTTGGCTGCTGCTTTTTTGGACATGACTTCCTCCGGTTAGCGGGAAAAAGAGATGCTGAAAATTTTGCTACTATTATGCTGCTGTGCAAAAGCTGGCCACCAACCCCATACTTTATTTCAAATTATTCCACGCGCGAGCCGCAATGCGGACAAAAAGCCGCATTGTCCGGGGGAATAGGCTGGCCGCAGGATGGGTGGCTGCATAAACGAGGCACGGGAGCGAGCTCGACGATCAACTCCCCTTCACATACGGAAATCATCTGCTTGTTTCCTTTGAAATCAGCAGTCTTCAACACGCGTTTCACAATGCCATCCACGGAAGCAAGAACAGCTTTCTCCTGCTTCATGATGGATACATTAAACACCTCTTCTCCAGCTTTGACGATGTCACCGGGATGGACGTACATGACCCACAAATCACCGTTGCTTGGCGCTGCAATATGATAACGGTTTGTTGGGTCGGCCATAGCGACACCTTTGACACGGGGACCTGTCGGCTGGCTGACTTTTACCTCATAACTCATGATTTCAGAATCAAGCACATAACGACAGACGGACACGCCCATTTCCGACGGTCTTGAAATGCTCAACAGCACAAGATGGTGCGGTTTCCCCTTGGTTTCATTAAAATATAAATCCTGCCCGATCTTCAAGCCTTCAAACCAGACATGAAGCGGCAGATTATTAGAATCACCATATTGCGCTTTGAATTGAATGGCTTTTAAAGCGTCAGCCGGGTGATTCAGATAGAGGATAAATTCTTCGGCGTTCGGCTTGCGTTTAAGTATATCAGTACAAGTTTGTTCCTCAAGATCCATATTGATATTCTGAAGTGTTTCCAGAGGCGACGCTTCGGTACGCTTTGCAACAGCCGTTTTCCATTCTGCGCCGAAGGCGCTTTTATAAACCCAATCTGCGGGGAACCCCAAGGGAAGTTTGCCGAACTTGCCCAACAGCAGATTACGGAAAGCGTCATTGCAGTCTTGATAGACAATAAGACGCGCCTTGCGCATTTCTGAAGAAAGTTCCGTTTGCGGTGTACGCGTCGCTTCATTCAGCACTTCAAGAAGATATCTGACCTCTTCTTCACCGCCGCGTTTCCATGCGCCGGTTACTGCTAAAAAGGCCGTGTTCCAAGTAATCTGTGACCCTGGAGTCACGTCATGATACCTGACAATACGCCGTGTTCCTTCCAAAAATTTGAGCATATAGGGCAGAAGATGGATATACCCCTGCTTCATAACCCCTTCCTGTGAAGAAGATGTGGCCCCACCAGGCATGCCGTGCAAGGTAACGTCGTAATCAATGCCCTGGAAATAGGGGGAACAATAGCGATCATAATATGGCATAATTTGTTTGCAGACAAAATTCGCGTCTCGTATGGCGTTTTTATTTAAGCGGCATGTCAGGCTAAGTTCGTCTTCCAGATATGCCATGGTGGACAGCACATCACCCTGCCCATAGGAGCGTACCGCAGCACCCAGCCCAACATCAAGAATATGTGCTCCTGCTTTTGCTGCCGCGCCGCATGCCGGGACAAAAAGTCCGTCTGTATAGTGACGATGATAGTGGAGCACAAGCTCAGGCCAGCGTTTGCGCAATGCTTCAACAAGCTCTGTCATGAAGCGCGGCGGGCACACGCCGCCCATATCCTTGAGGCCGAGAATTATGCTGCGCGACACTGTTTTTGAAGAGACGCCCATAATATCGCTTGTCATGCGTAAAATAGATTCTGTAACATCCAGATAGTGAGACACATCAAAACCTTTCGCCCATGACATGGAAAGCGCCGGCTGAAAAATCACATCCTTGCGGGACAAGACGACTTCAGCAATAGGACGCATATTTTCTATGTGATTGAGAAAATCAAAACAACGAACCACCTGGTAACAATCGCAAATCATTTCACCAGTTTTGTGCATCAGGTTGCGTGGCTGTGGCGTGTAGCCAAGGACATTGGTGGATCGCACGAGCAATTGTTTGAAAGTTTTCGGGGCAAAATTGTTCCATTCGTTTGCTTCGCTGAACGGATAAGTCATATTGGCCAACATCGACACATGAAAATGTGCGCCGCCGCCATTTTCAATGGAAAAATAGCCGACGTTGTCAAGATAGGGTCCCAGCAATTTGTCTTCAGCCAGACGAAAACGATTGCCTGAATTTGACTGTGTAAAATCACGCGGAGTCGTATCAGAAAAATGTATCCATCCTGAATCACGAATAAAATCCAGTGTAGCCAAACGATCACCCTGTGGATATGGTGACGGCTTGCTCTGGACGGACGAACTAATGGGCGGTAGAACAGGTTCAAACGGACCAAGGGCAGGTGTTGTTGCGGAACGATATGCGCCCAACTGTAGATAGGGATTATAGCCTTTCGCCGAAATCTCTGCCACCAGTCTTGCCAGACGTTCGCCTTCCGGGGCAAGATCGGTATACAACATGAGTTCAGGATGATTGGCTATAAAATATGTATTAATGTCTCCCTTGCGAAAGAAAGGATTTTTAAGTACCTGACGGAAAAAAGGAATTGTTGTTTTAATTCCGCCGATTATGTATTCGCTGAGTGCGCGATCCATAATGCCCAGCGTTTTTTCCCAGTCATGCGCATAGGTAATCAGCAGAGCGCCTGCAGAATCATAATTGGCAGGGAATTCATAGCCGGCGCTGATATTGGAGTCCAGCCGCACACCAAGGCCACCGGGAGAAACGTAACGCGTGATCAGTCCCGAGTTTGGCTCAAAATTATTTTGTGGATTTTCACAATTGATACGAACCTGCATGGAACAATATGAAGCACGTAGACTTTCTTCCCGATAGCGCAGTTCAGCGCCGAACGCCACGGCAATCTGTTCCTCTACGAGATCAATGCCATAGCGGCATTCGGTTATTCCATGCTCTACCTGAAGCCGCGTGTTGACTTCAATCAGATAAGGCGAACCGTCAGGGGTAATCAGAAACTCAACCGTGGCCAAAGAATAATACCCTACAGCACGTATGAGCCGGCGGGCATAATCTTTAAGACGTTCCCGCAGATCCCGCGTCATGCCGAGCCAAGGAGAAGGCGTAATTTCAATAAGTTTTTGATGGTTACGTTGTACTGTGCAATCGCGTTCGTCAAAAGCGAAGACATTGCCGTACATGTCGGCGATGATCTGGATTTCAATGTGACGCACATTATCCAGAAATTTTTCAAGAAAAAGATGCGGATTGCCGAAAGAGGCTTGAGCCATCATAGAAGCTTTGAAGAAAGCGTCCTCAAGCTCTGCCTGATTGTAGATAG
This sequence comes from Candidatus Desulfovibrio trichonymphae, assembly GCF_002355955.1. Lineage (NCBI taxonomy): Bacteria > Pseudomonadati > Thermodesulfobacteriota > Desulfovibrionia > Desulfovibrionales > Desulfovibrionaceae > Desulfovibrio > Candidatus Desulfovibrio trichonymphae. Next base: position 482,145 of record NZ_AP017368.1, read on the forward strand.
TAAAAATGCCCCTGCCGCCGCCGCCGCCCTCGGCTTTCAGCATGATCGGCAGACCGATTTCATCTATAAGTTGACGGGTGTCCGCAATATCCACAGCGCCGTCTGACCCTGGAACGACAGGAATTCTGAGTCTGCGTGCCACTTCACGCGCCTGAACTTTGTTGCCGAGAAGATTCATGGCTTCGGCAGTGGCGCCGATAAAGGTAATGCCTGCCTCTTTGCAACGTTGAGGGAAGCGTGTGTCTTCAGAGGCAAACCCCCAGCCTGGATGTATCCCTACCACTCCACGCTGTCTGGCTTTGGTGATGATTTTGTCGATATCCAGATAGGAGCGCGGTTCGGGGCCAAGCAACAACAATTCCTGCGCAGTGGATGCCGCAGGCGCGGTTTTGTCAACGTCTGCGGCGGTCATGGCCGCAACAGCGTCAAAACCCTCCCGTATGGAACGGCAGATACGCCGTGCCGGTATCCCGCGGTTCGCCACCAGAATTACTTTACCCTGTAAAAAATTTTGAACCTCGGCGAATGTCTTGTTGCCCATGCCCTGTCAGCCTTTGGAGTAAACTTGATTAAGCACGACGAAGAGTTCCGCTTAAAAATTTTGTCATTTTACCATCAGTAAACAAGCAAATACCACCTGTCGGCGATAACCCAGCTAATTTGCCGCGCGTTGTATGTCGATCTTCATATAGTTCCACGTTGCTGCCCCTCCAGAGCAACAGCTGTTCAGCTCTGGATTGCCAGCGGCATATGAACGCACTGTCTTGAGCGTATGTCAAATAGAGATGCTTTACAAGCTGTTGCCAGAGCTTTGCAGCCGGTAGAGGCTGTTTGACGGAGTCTGCCAAACTCATTGCAGCCATGGCGGCGTTTTTGCGCAATACGCATATGGACGGTGCGCTGGCGACATTGATGCCAATACCTGCGAGCAGGACGCCGCCACGTTCTTCAAGCAGAATACCGCCAAGCTTATGCGGGACGCCCTTCAGCGACAATAAAACAAGATCATTGGGCCACTTGAGCAACACAGGCCAGCCCAGTTCGCGTAATGCTGAAGCCAGAAGCAAGCCTGTTGCCACTGATGCGGCAGAACCATCAAAAGGAGGCAGCAGCGGAAGGCGCAGTGCGGCATAAATATTGCCCGGAGGGGAAATCCATGTTCGCCGCAACTGCCCTCGTCCGGCGGTCTGCGCGGCAGCGATGACGCTGCCCCAAACAGCGAGCCTGTTACGTTTCTGCAGCCAAAATCCAGCGTCGAGAGTTGAGGTCGCTTGCCCTGTGAACCAGATGACGGGCAGCGAATTGTTATTCACGCCAGGCGAATCAACCCAGGGGATAATGCGGCATTCATCAAAGCACCGGCATGAACTCATGCGTCAGCGCCACCTACGACGATATGCAGTTTTTTTGCGCAACCGCACGACAGGCCTTGCATATCCTGTCCATATCCGACCCATGTTCAAAACCCGTCAGATGGGCAAGGCCATGCGACAGGAGCATCAAAGCGTATTCTGCCGCTTTCTGACCATAAAGCAGGCATTCGCGCGCAAAAGTGTCCAGCGACAGCAGGATAACCCCATGCATCATATCATCGCTGCCTGGGAAGGAAAGTAGGTTCGTAGGGCCGACACAGGCCATAAAACGTTGATTGGCCGTTTTTATGAAACTGTCATCCACAAGGCGCAAATTCACATCCGCTGGAATGGATATCCCCGCATCCCGCATCACTTGCAGCATGGTTCGCAGGGCCAAAGCAAGACACCGCACGTCAAAAGGCAACAGCCAGATGTCGGCTCTGCAATCTGCTGTAACGTGCACATTGCACTCCATACTGCCAGACAAAGCTGCGCGGCATGCTTCTCCATCAGCCGAATTCACTGACTCACATTCCCGGATACATCTGAGGCGCAGATCTTTCAGCCTTGTCGGCCGCAACAGGGAGGCTGTTGTCCGTCAGATTGGATGCCGCCGGTAACGGTTGTATCTTACTCTGTTCAGGATAAACAATGCGCTGGTGGAAAATTCCTGTTAGTATGCGTTGAAAATTTTTACTTAAGTAATGTAAATCTTTGAATGTTAATTCAGATTCATCCAGTTGCCCCTCAGAAAAAATGCCTTTTACAGTTGCGTCAATATGACTTTTGAGACGTGAAGGCGTAGGATCAGTTAATGTCCGGCTTGAGGCCTCAACGGAATCGGCCAGCATCAGGATAGCCGCTTCTCTTGTCTGCGGACGCGGGCCGGGATAACTGTAATCCGAATCACGTGGTTTTTCACCTAGATTGAGAGCCTTCTGATAAAAATAACGTATCAGCCGTGTGCCATGGTGCTGGCGAATGATGTCGGCAATTTCCTGACCGAGCTTGTAACGCTCGGCCAATTCAGTGCCTTTCTTGACATGAGACAGCAAAACAAGAGCACTCATGGACGGCGACAACTTGTCATGTTTGTTATAGCTCCCATAGAGATTTTCTATAAAATATTCAGGATAAGACAGTTTGCCGACGTCATGGTATAACGCGGCGACTTTGCAAAGCAGACTGTTGGCACCAATGGCTTTGGCTCCAGCCTCCACCATATTGGCTACCACAAGAGAGTGATGATAAGTACCGGGGATGGTCACCATCAATTCCTGCATCAAAGGCTGCTCCAGATTCATCAGTTCCATCAGGCGAAAACGCGTGCTGTAGTCAAAAACCATTTCCAGGACAGGACTCACGGCAAAAAGCAGAATCAGTGAGAACAGACTGTTCACCGCAACGGCAATAAGCTGCGCCGGCGCTTCATATACAGGAGTTTGCGCTAAGAGCGCTGTGCCTAACCAGATAACGCTCTGGCCGATTGTCAAGGGGATGATGCTCCAGACTACATCTTGCCGGCTTTGTGCCCTGATGACCAGCCATGTAGCCAACATCCCCCCAAGAAAATGGTAGATAAAAAAAACATAGTCGGCCTGAAACATCAGCATGCAAAAAAAGGCAAGCAGGAGGCCCATGACACAATAACATCTGGCCGCGAATACCATTGCCACCAAGCCCACAGCGCCCGCAACGGGAAAAGCCGCTGAAAAGGCATGCAGCAGACTTGTGTCATTATTCATACTGAGATACAGCTGATATACTGCCTTTGCCCCGGTGCCGAACAGCAGGAGCATCAGGGAGATCATCAGTATATCTTTGCAGAGTAACGACGTGCCTGGCCTGCCGCTGGGCGCGACAAAAAAGCCGATGGAAAATAAAAGCGCACAGAGCAGTGCGCCCACGGCTGTCACCCAACGCATCGGGCTCGCAGCTGTTTGATATAGTGTCTGTAATTTAATTTGCTGTTCCCGACTCACGCGTTCGCCCTTGTGTGCGATTATTTCCCCCTTCTGAATCTGGTAATAGATTGGCTTCACACTTTCTATCACTGCCTCCGCGCGTTTTTGTGTTGCTTCACGATTCAGTGTTAACGACGCGGGCATTGTGGCTGAAAGTAAAATATTCACGGCCCGACGGGACTGTGGCGTCAGTGATAGCTCCTGTCGCGCCTTGGAAGAAATTTCTGCCAGAAATGATTGCACATCATGCAGCGTGCCGACATCCGGACGCAACACTTCCACCTTGGTGTCCAGATTGTGTATTACGGCGCCGGCTCTGCCGACACGGGCAGAGCGGATATCCCCAACAAGTCCCTCGGCGAGATTTGTATGGATCAACGGCATCAATTCTTTAAGAATGTATGTCTGTACATCGGGAAGAGCCAATTCAGGCAGAATTTCATCCACCACTGCAGGCGTCAGATCGTCAATCAGATGTGCGAGCGCTCCCCCGTCGGCGTCGGCGTGTTTGTTATTTTCATTAACACTCTGAAAGAGTTCAAGGATTCTATTCTGAAACAGGATGGATGATTCAAGACTCAGGTCATAGACCGGCGGCTGCAGCAAAAGCAACTGCTTGCGACGTGCCTCAGTGGCCTGCGTGTCTTCTACCATAATATCGCGATCTGCGATAACATCGCTTTCTGCAACTTGACCTGCCGTATAAATTTTTTGGACAACATGAAAATTGGCGCCGGACAGAAGAGCAAGGAAAACCAGCGTGCCGACAAACGCCCAAAATCCCCATCCGCAATGGTGATAGGATACCAGGTTCTGGACAAGCAAAAGAAAGCTAGTAGGATATTTCGTTTTTTTCTGCATAATCATAAGCGGTTGCAATGGCGCCTACAAAAAGTTAAAATGGCGCCTACAAAAAGTTAAAATGCCCTAAATTTCCTAAAACCGCAACAGGGTATGCTTTTGAACCGTTCGTTTTATAGCTGTCTGAAATTGAGCCTGATGGGAAAAGCCCTTGCGTAGAGCCAAAATTTAGATGCGTTTGCCCTGTTGTTGGTGCTGGCTTTGCTTGCCTTTTGTCCGAGAATGGGATAATGTGTTATAAAAAATTCGTTCTCCGCAGTGAAGGCTTGCAAGCACATGGTATACCCGCCTCGCCATCTCCTCGTTGATCACTGTAAGGAATATTATGATATACTGATAATCTATTTGCCATAGTTCAAAAAAATTATTGTTGCTCACCGTATCTAAAATACACATGTATGAAACTTGCATTCCACATTTCCCTAGGTAAATCTTTCAGGTTGTACCTTGATCCGGCTTGAGCATATATAGAGTAGGAAACCATGCATGGGCGCACCTTTACCCCTTCTGATCTAAAGACAATCCTGCATTCCAAACGAGCTAATATTTATTTTCTTGAACATTGTCGAATACTTGTAAACGGTGGCCGAGTTGAGTATGTTACCGATGAAGGCAAGCGTTCATTGTATTGGAATATTCCCATTGCCAACACCATCTCTTTATTGCTTGGAGCCGGAACTTCTATTACGCAGGCTGCCATGCGAGAACTTGCCAAGGTTGGTGTGTTAGTTGGCTTTTGCGGAGGAGGCGGCACACCGCTGTATAGTGCTACAGATGTTGAAATAGTATGGTTTTATCCTCAAAGTGAGTATCGTCCCCAGAGTACCTACAAGCCTGGATACGTTTCTGGCCTGATGATGCGGCGCGCCTGTCAGCCGCTAAGACATTCCAGACGCAGCGGCTGCATTATATCGACAGACAGTGGCATAGCCCCGTCAGCTGCTGCGAGATGCGGGTTTTATCGTAGATACCGGCCAATTGGGACGCCTGCTTATAATATCGCTTGAGACTATAGCCGCAGCTCCTGATACTGTTACCCTGCTCACGCAAGAAGCTCGTTTGTCAAAAGAACTCTATAAGCTGGTTGCCCGTGGTACTAATTATGGTGACTTCACTCGAGCCAAACGTGGTAGTGGCTTAGATCCGGCCAATCGATTCCTTGATCATGGTAGCTATCTGGCATATGGCTTGGCGGCTACAGCTGTCTGGGTGTTGGGAATTCCTCCTGCTGGTCTTGCCGTATTGCACGGCAAGACTCGGCGTGGCGGTTTGGTCTTTGATGTGGCCGATTTGGTAAAAGACGCGATAATTTTGCCGCAAGCATTTATTTCAGCCATGCGTGGAGATCAGGAGCAGGAATTTCGACAAGCGTGCGTGATCAGCCTGACCCGCATTGAAGCACTGGATTTTATGGTCGATACGCTGAAAACAGTAGCTCTTGAAACAGCTCGAGGATAATTATGAACGTGTTGCTGGTTTCACAATGCTCCAAGCGAGCGTTGACTGAAACGCGCCGCATCCTTGACCAATTTGCAGAGCGGCGCGGAGAAGGTACTTGGCAGACGCCTATAACGCTGGCTGGTTTAGAAACTTTGCGGCGTTTGCTGCACAAAACGGCACGCAAAAATACTTCTGTGGCCTGTCATTGGATACGTGGCATCAATCATAGCGAACTTTTGTGGATAGTGGGAGATGCTAACCGCTTTAATGCGCACGGTGCTGTTCCCACGAATACGACAAGACGTGATGTGCTGCGGCAGAGTGATGAAAATACATGGCATACCCTGCGCGATATCCGTTTACTTACAGGATTGGCGGCGCTGCTGCATGATCTGGGCAAAGCCTGTGGAGCTTTTCAGCAACGTCTGCGCGAGAATATACGAAAACGCAACCTGTACCGACATGAGTGGATCGCATTACGGTTGTTTCAAGTCTTTGTAAGCAACGAGGATGATGCGGCTTGGCTAACACGGCTTGCCAATTTCTCCGAAGGGGATAACAATACTGCGTGGTTTGCCAACCTGCAAAAAGACGGAATATCCGCCTCAAACGTAAAGCCGTTTAAAGAACTTCCCTCCTAGCCCAAGCTGTTGCCTGGCTGATTCTGTCACATTATCGTCTGCCAGTCCGACCACAGAAAGACGGTGCATTCCAAACTGATATTCTGGATCAACTCCCCGACTGTATTACCGCACAATGGAATGGGTGCTGCACAGAAAGTGATCGGAATGCGGTGGCGCCTTACTGGACATTCCAGGCAGGGTTGCCTGTGATGACAGTGGATTGGAAGAAAAAAGCCGCTCTGTTGGCTGAAGAATTACGTAGAAACGAGAGATTCCATAGTCTGCAGAAAGTGATCAGCGATCCCTATATGATGCATCTTGCCCGACTCAGTCTGATGCTGGCAGATCATGCATATTCCAGCCGACCATATAATCCTGCGGATGCTTTGAAGCGTGCCTCGAAAGACAGCCTTTTTGCCAATAGCGACAGGAAAGGCAAGTTGCATCAACTGCTGAATGACCACCTGCTTGGGGTTGAAAAAGTGAGCAGACATGTCACCTACTTGCTGCCCCGGCTCCATGATATATTACCCCGGCTTGCACGGCATAAAGGCCTTGGAAAACGTAGTCTGAATGAAGGTTTCCGCTGGCAGGATAAAGCTGCGGAAATAGCTGCCGCGATTCGCGAGCGCAGTGTGAGGCAAGGCGCATTTATTGTAAGTATGGCCTCTACCGGCTGTGGTAAAACCTTGGCCAATGCTCGGGTTATGTATGCGCTCGCGGATCCCGCCAAAGGTATGCGTTGCGCCTTTGCCCTTGGTCTGCGTACATTAAAATAGGGGAGTGGCGATATCTTAATATGCTACCACATTCTAATGCTGTTTTTTCTGCGTGGCGGTTTTGCCCTTCCCACTTTTCTCTTCAAAAACGAGTGAAAGAAGCTCATCATAATGATGCACAGGATGCACACTGATGCGCTTGAGCAAATCTTTGGGCACTTCTTCCAGATCTTTGACGTTCTGCTGCGGCACAATCACATACTTCAGGCCGTGCGCCACGCCGGCCAAAATTTTCTCTTTAATGCCACCCACGGGCAGAACACGGCCCTGCAGGGTGATTTCGCCCGTCATGCAGCAGTCGGCCCGAACCCTGCGCCCGCTTAACGCGGAAATCAGGGCTGTGGTCAGGGTGACGCCGGCGGAAGGACCGTCTTTCGGGGTGGCGCCCGCAGGCACATGTATGTGGATATCCCGCTTTACGGCAAAGGCCGGGTCCACACCAAGGGTTTCCGCACGGCTGCGAATATAACTCACGGCCGCATGAGCGCTTTCTTTCATCACATCGCCAAGCTGTCCCGTCAGGATAAGCCCGCCCTTGCCCTTCATAATACTGGTCTCAATGGTCAGCACTTCTCCGCCGGCCGGCGTCCAGGCCAACCCCAAGGCCATGCCCGGCAGAAGACGTTTTTCTTTTTCATCTTCCACATAGCGCGGCACGCCCAGAAGTTTTTCCACATCCGAAGGTGTCACGGTAAAAGCACCTTTTGCCCCTTCCGCCTTTCGTCGCGCCAGTTTACGGCACACGGCGGCCATCTCGCGCTCCAGATTGCGCAGACCCGCCTCGCGTGTGTAGTCTTTGATAACTTTTTCAACAGCCTTGTCGCCGACGGAAACCTTGCTGCCGGTCAGGCCGTTTTCCGCAATCTTTTTCGGAAGCAGATGCTTGCGGGCTATCTCCATTTTTTCCTGCAAGGTGTAGCCGGTGAGGGCAATCACCTCCATGCGGTCGCGCAAAGGCGCCGGGATGGTGTCCAGATGGTTGGCCGTGCAGAGAAACATGACCCTCGACAGGTCAAAAGGCACATTCAGATAGTGATCGCTAAAAGTATGGTTCTGTTCCGGATCCAGCACTTCCAGAAGAGCCGAGGAGGGGTCTCCGCGAAAATCCGTGCCGATCTTGTCCACTTCGTCCAGCACAATCACCGGGTTGCGCGTGCCCGCCTGTTTGAGCGACTGAATAATCCTGCCCGGCATGGAGCCTATATAGGTGCGCCGGTGGCCGCGAATTTCCGCCTCGTCGTGCATGCCGCCCAAGGAAATCCGTTGAAATTTGCGCCCGAGCGCCCGCGCAATGGATCGGCCGAGAGACGTCTTGCCCACGCCCGGAGGGCCAGTAAAACAGAGAATAGGCCCCTTTGACTGCGGGTTCAGCTTGCGCACGCTCAAAAATTCCAGTATGCGGTCTTTCACCTTATCAAGGCCGCAGTGGTCTTCGTCCAGCACTTGTTTGGCGTGCACAATGTCCATCCGGTCGCGGGAAAGCTTCTTCCATGGCAGATCCACAAGCCAGTCCAGATATGTGCGCACCACATTCGCCTCTGAAGAGTCGGCGTGCATGCTCGAGAGCCTGCGCAACTGCTTGGCCGCCTCCCTGCGCACGTCCTTGGGCAGACCGACTTTATCCAGCGTCTTTTTCAAACTCTCCAGATCTGCTTCGCCATCCTCCTCGTCTTCGCCAAGCTCATGGCGTATGGCCTTGATCTGCTCGCGCAAAAAATAATCCTTCTGGGCCTTGTCCATGCCTTCACGGGCTGAACTCTGGATGCGGGCCTGCACGGTGACAACCTCTACCTCGCGCTGCAGCTGCTTGTTGACAAGGGCAAGACGCTCCACAGGCTCTTCGGTTTCCAGAATATTCTGGGCGTCAGCAAGCTTCAGACGCATGTTGGCGGCAATCAGATCAGCCAGACGCCCCGGATCATCCACACCCTGCAGCACAGCCAGCATATCCGGCGAAGCGACGCCGCGCAGGGAAAACACTTTTTCACTCTGCTCACGGGCGGCGCGAAGCAGCGCTTCCACGGTAGGGTTGGTTTCCGGCATCAGTTCCGGAACAGGTTCGATACGCACCTCCAGCCAGGGCTCCACCTGGCTGTATTCCGTTACACGGGCACGGCTTACGCCCTGCACCAAAATTTTAACGCGCGAATCCGGCATCTTAAGCAAACGCATGACCTGCACGACCGTGCCGACGTCAAAAAGATCCGCAGGCGCGGGGTCTTCCACACTTTCTTCCTTTTGTGCGCAAACAAAAAGGTGGCGGCCGGTTTTCAGCGCGCGTTCAACAGCCTGCACGGATTTTTCCCGCCCGATGAACAGCGGCAAAATCATGTAATTGAAAATAATTATATCACGTACCGGCAACACGGGCAAAACATCCGGAATATTCTGCGCGAGGGACGTGAGGCTGTTTTCGCCTTCCTCTGCGTCGGGAGAAGACTGATCCTGTCTGTCGACCACGGTCTCCGCAACAGCCTCATGCGGCTTTGTGTGTCCGGTGTTATTCTTGTCGGTCATATATGCTCCTACCCTCAGACAAAGCTGCCCCGCATTATACTGTAACAGTCACCCTCGGTGACAATGACATGGTCCAAAAAACGCAAACCCATGCGCGGCGCGAATTGCCGGAGTTCTTCTGTCAGCGTGAGATCCGCTCCGGAAGGTTCTGGCGAACCACCGGGATGATTGTGCACTAAAATAATGCCACTTGCCTTGTGCGCAAGCGCCGCCTCCAGCACATCCCGCGGCTGCACCGGCACCGCGCTGATGCCGCCGCGGCGCAAACGCTCCCAAGCAATCAGGCCGTTGCGGCTATTGACAAGAGCCATCCAGCATTCTTCATGCGGGCAGCCGGGCCAGCCTTGCCCGCGCCATTTTTGCCACGGCCTGCGGCGTGGCAAGCTCTTCACGCCTGCGCACTGCCGAATTGGCATAGCGGGCCAGAAGCTCACGCAGCACACGCCAAATAGCCATCAGCCTCGGCCCGAAGCCGGCAACATGCATAAGCTCGTCCGGCCGTGCATCCAGCACGCCGCGCATGCTGCCGAAACGCCGCAGCAGTTCCTCCGCCAGCGGCCGTGTATCTTTGCGCGTCAGCCCGTACCCGAGCAAAAGCTCAAGCACCTCATAGTCCGCCATGACCGACGGATCGCGCTCAAGACGCGTGCGCAATCTGTCGCGGTGCCCCTTGTGCGGTTGCGTGGCTGAATCAGGCGTCACCGGCATAAAGTAAGCAGTCCCCCAATATAGGCAAGAGGCAGAAATGCACGCCCGCATAAATTTACAGCGGCCATAAAACTATGGAGATACCATAAACTTTGTCAGAATACCCGATAAGAGGGCCAAGCAATGCCATAAGACTCCGCGTGCGGCAACAGGCGTCAGGCATGTGGTCTCCTGTTTTTACACGCGGGCGGTGGGTCAGTTCACACGGCGCGGCTGAAAATACTGCTGCTTAAAAATCAACCTGTATTGCTTGGCCGGGGACTGTGTTGCAGGTTTGGTCACTTGCCCTTCAATAGACAGGGGCTTGTCTGAAAAACCGAAAGGCTGTAGTTGACCGGATGAAAGCGGCAATCGCTCCAGCCCGCTGCCAAGCTGTATCACCGGCAGGCTGGCCACGCCGCTGCCGGCCATAAGCACAGTGTCGCTTCCCTGCGGCGGGGCGCCGTCAAAAATCTGTGCGGTCCGCGCGGTTGCGTTGAGGGCAGATGGCACAGGCGTATCCGTTCTGCGCAGCACTTCCAGAAAATCGTTGCCCGTACGCCCCACAAAGCTCACAAGAGAAGCGCCTCCGCCATAAACCAGAAGACTCATCGGCATTGTACCGCCGTGTATCCCCATATAGGCCGGGCGCGCGCCGGCGGGCATGACTGTCCAGCCGTCACCGATTGCTCCGTCAGAGGGCGCCGCGGCGCACGCGAACCCGCCGCTGAAAAACAGATGAAGGCACAGAATACAGATCATGCAGAGCCACATGGGCACATCTTTCATGTGAGGCAAATACGAATTTGCCGCCGCCTTGTCAAGATGCCGCCAAACACGATTCGTTATCCTCCCGAACGGCCATTGCGGCGTTGTTTGCCGCGTGGCGCCGGTTCAGGAGCTGGAGGTGGAGCGCTTTGCGGCCTTGTCAGCTCCGGGGGCTCAGGTATTATGGGAAGGTTTTTGTCGCTGCCCAGATAATGGAGAAAAAAATCCGTCAGCGCGCTGTGCATTGCCTGATGAATGGCCTGACGTTCCTCAGGACTTGCCGAAAGACAGAGTTCCGGCAGATCCTCCAGCAAAGAATTCGGGCAGGAGGCCATCAGCGCGGCCGGATCGGCGTTTTTCAGAGTCAGATACCGCGCCTTTTTTTTATTCAAAAGACGGTTGAAAACATCCGTATGCAGGGCTGGCGGGTTAACGGTGTCATTTCCCGCGGCAAGCAGCAGGAGCGGCGGGTAGAACCAGCGAAAGGAGTCGCGGCTGAAAAGCATACTGAAGCCAGGCGTCACAGCGGCTACGGCTTTTATTCTCGGGTCCGCCGGACTTTTGTTCAGCGGCAGGCTCTCACAAAGCGTGTTGATGCGATTTTTTGCCCAGGGATTGCAATAAATGTCGTCCTTCCCGGCGCGGGGGCAATAGTCATTCCAGCCGCCGCAGTCCGGCAGTGCGCCGCCCAGCAACAGAACGGCCGCGCCGCCGGCGCTGAAACCGATCGCGCCGGCACGATTTTTGTCTATGCTCTGTGAAATCTGCGGATGCTCCAGCAACAGATCCATGGTTGCCGAAAGCTCCCGCGCGCGGGATTCAAGCTGTTCCCAAGTGAACAGCTTGTCCATATTGTCTATGCAGTCGCCGGGATGTGTGGGCGCTGCAACGACAAAACCGCGGGAAGCCAGCCATGCGGCAGTGTCATAGTACGAAAAACGCGATGCGGGCGAAGCATGCGAAAGCAGCAGCAAGGGGAAACGCCCTTCCACAGTCCTGCCTTCCGGCGCCGCCGTGATTTCCCAAGGAGCATAGTTGAGCACGCGCGGGGACTGGACGCTGGGGTACCAGAGATTGACGTCCAGACGCAGATTTTTCTCCGCTGTCCATTGCCCCAGCGTGCAGAAGCCAACCTGATAGAAGGCGGCAGCCCACGACATCTGCGCGTCCGCAAAATATGCCAGAAAAAAAAGCAGAAGGGCCATACCGACGGGACGAAGCATAGAGCTGTTGTGCCACAGGGCGGCTTGGGATACAAGAACATTTTTACAGGAACAGCACGCCACGGACGTCTGTGCGTTCATACGCGGGGTTGGCGCGCGGCATGCTCTGGAAGGGATGATGGAAGCGGTAAATTTTCTGATTGATTTTATTCTGCATATTGATATTCACCTCTTTGAGCTGGCCGAACAGTACGGGCTTTGGGCGTATGCCATTCTCTTTGTTGTTGTGTTCTGCGAGACAGGTCTCGTGGTTACGCCTTTTCTGCCGGGCGACTCCCTGCTGTTCGCCTCCGGCGTGGCCGCCGGCGTTGGTCTTTTGGGCTACGGAGAAAGCGTGCTGACGCTGTTTTTGGCCGGCGTTCTGGGCGACGCCATGAATTACGGTATCGGCCGCCGTGTCGGCCCCTCCATTTTTGCCGAAGGGAACAGATTCATAAAAAAAGACTATCTTGTCAAAGCACACAATTTTTACGCGCGCCATGGCGGCAAGGCTATTGTGCTGGCGCGTTTCGTGCCAATTGTGCGCACTTTTGCGCCATTTGTGGCCGGCATTGCGCTGATGTACCCATCGACATTTTTTCTGTACAATATTTCCGGCTGCGTGTTTTGGGTGGGCACGCTTGTGTCCGCCGGGTATTTTCTGGGAAATTTTGTTTGGGTGCGGGCCAACTTCAGCATTATCGTCTATGCCATCATTGTTGTTTCCGTGCTGCCCGCGCTGGTAGAGCTGCTCAGCGCCCGCATGAAGGCGGGGCACAAGGGTTAAGGCGTCACGATAAGACGTCCGCCTTCCATGCGCGCCTGTCGGTTAATGCACAGGGGCGCGTCTTCGTCGTAATGGGAGACAAAAACCAGAGAAAGACCCTGCGCGGCCAGATTGTCCAGCGTGTCCAGATAACGGAACCGGCTTGCCTCATCCAGGCCGGAACAGGGTTCATCCAAGAGCAGGATATCCGGCCCGCCCACAAGAGCTCTTGCCAGAAAAAGCCGACGCAACTGGCCGCTGGAAAGCCGGCGGATGGAATGCTCCGCCAGAGGCGCCACATCAAGCCGCTCCATTGCCTCCCGCGCTTCGCGCAGTTCCGCATTGGCACATCGGCGGTACAGCCCTACGCTGTTGTCAAAGCCGGAACAGACAAGCTCCAGCCCAGTGAGCGCATATCCGTATAAAGCCGAAGAAAGGCCGGAAACAAGGCGCACGCCCCTGCGCACGTCTTCCAGCGTCTGCACAAATCCGCCGCGACGCGCCAGACAACGACATGCCCGGCCTCCGAGGGCCACGAATTCATCCCCGGCAAGCAGGCGCAGCAAGGTTGACTTGCCCGAGCCGTTGGCGCCCGTCAGATGCCAGTGCTCACCCTCGTGCATGCTCCAGTCAATGTCGTGCAGCACTTTGCGGCGGTCAACAAAAACAGAAACCTTCTCCAGACAGAACAATACGGTTTCGCTTTCCGCAGACTGAACGCGCGCTTTTTTGGAGCGCGGTGGGCGTTCCTGCAGCAAAGTCCCTTGCGGCGTATCCACCGCCAGTATCCTCCCCTGTCTGAGATGCCGGCGTCCGGAGCACCAGGTTGGGATCAAGCCCTGCCTGTGCGTCGTCATAACAACCGTGCATCTGTCCGTGTATTCTTCCAGCAAGCCGAACAAACGCGCGCGGTGCGCCGCGTCAAGACCGTCGGCGCATTCGTCCAGCAGAAGCAGCGGGGGCTCGCGCAGCAGCGCCCGCGCGCACAGCAAAAGGCATAGCTGCCCTTGGGAAAATGCGGAGATGGAACAGGCCAGCAGATGCTCTGCCTTCAGCCGCGCGGCTATTGCTTCAGCCGCGCGGCTGCATTCGTCGGGCGGGCTGCTGTACAGCAGGGATGTGTCGTCAAAGGCCGTAAGCAGCAGATCCCTGCCCGTGATGTCCCAAGCCTCACGCTGGTGTTTTTCTTGAAGTGCCGGAGAAACAAGGGCGCTCATAGCGCGCCCCGCCAGTGGTGAAGTTTCGGCCCCTTCAGCGGTATGCCAGTAGATGCTCCCGCGCGCGGGCCGGAGTTCACCGCGCAAAAGACGCAGCAGCGTTGATTTTCCAGCGCCGTTGCCGCCGGTCAGCACGCAGTGACAGCCGCGTCGGACACGCCAGTCAATATCGTGCAGCACCATCTCCTGACGGGAGTCGCCGGGCAGAGAAAGACTCACGTGGTCAACCGTGACCAGCAATGTCGGGTCGGCAGTCTGACACGTCATGGAACCAGCGCCCCGATTTAAAACGGCAGCAAAGTCATGCGGCCTTTTTCAAAAACCGCATGCTGTGAAAAGCCGAAGCCTCGGGCGTACGAGGCCAGACGGTCAAAGCTGAAGGCAATATCGTCAGCGTTATGCGCGTCAGAGGCAAAGCTCACCGGCAGAGCCAGTTCCGCCGCCAGAGACATGAAAAGCGGCGCCGGGTAGATTTCCCGGCAGGGTTTGCGCAGACCTGCGGAAGAAATTTCCATGCTCATGCCTGCGTCCCGCAGGGCCGTTAGGGCGTTGTAGATCGTCTCTCGGCTGTCGGCTTTGGCAAGCCAGATATGGAACTGTTCCACAGAAAAAATTTTGATGAGATCAGGGTGGGCGGCAATGTTGAAAAGTCTGGAGACGATCATCGCTTCCCATGCCGTAAAATAGGCATGATACCGCGCCTCGCATTCTTCTTGGGAAAAACCGGCCCACGTCAGCGCCCCGTCGTCAAAACCCCAGCGTCCTATAAAATGTACGCTGCCAAGAAGATAGTCAAAATCACAGGCCCGGCACGCGGCGCTCGTGTATGCCGTCCGGCCGTCAAGCCAGTCCATTTCCATCCCGTAGAGCACCCGGCACACGCCGTTGGCCCCCTCTTTCGACGCAGCTTTCAGTTCCAGCACATCGCGCTCGTAGTCCGGCAGAGAGCGCGTCAGATGCTCGCGGTATTCATGGAGGTAGTCAAAGCCGTACGGACGCGGCGAATGTTCAGAAAAACCCAGCAGCAACAGGCCCTTTGCAAGGGCAGCTTCGTACATGGCGGCAGGGGTGTCCCGACCGTGCGAACAGCATGTGTGGGTGTGCAGGTCGCTTGTGATCATAACACCACAAGTCGAACCGCGTCTTCGCCGTCGCGCTCTTCCAAAAGCACGTCCACATGCTCGTGGCGTTCTGTGGCGACAACGCGTCCTGCATAATCGGCCTGAATGGGCAATTCCCTGTGTCCCCTGTCGATAAGCGCGAGCAGTTCCACGGCATCTGGGCGGCCGTAGTCGAGCAGGGCTTCCAGCGCGGCGCGGACGGTGCGCCCGGTAAACAGCACATCGTCCACCAGGATGACCACGCGCATGTCCACGCTCTCGGGTATGGAAGAAGACACGATCTGCGGCTTGCCTTCTATGCTTGTCCAGTCGTCTCGATAAAGATTGATATCCAGCGTGCCGAGCGGCAGGCGACGGCCGATGCGTCTCTCAAGCAAGACGGCAAGACGCCGGGCCAGATCCGCCCCGCGTCGTTGGACGCCGACCAGCATCACTCCCCCGCAGTCGGGATGACCTTTGAGAATCATGGCGGCCAGCTCGTCAAGAATACGGGCAATCTCGTGTTTGTCCAACAGCGGTGACACAGTCATGGACTTCACCCTCCAGCGTAAAAATAGAATTTTTAGCCTATGCCGGATATTTTCGCAACGCAAGAACTGCTCCATATAACTCACAGCTCATGGTGAAAAGACTTTCTTTGCGGACTTGCCTGCAAGGAATGACAGAAACAACACACGGTGTGCAAAGATGTCCGATTTTGCGCGGCAGGGATATCAAACGCTATGGTTATAATTTCGCAAATCTGTGGCTAATAAACACACATAACGGTATACGGGAACAACATATTCCGCCGGTTGACGTGAATAAATACCCCGCTATCAAGGCTCATCTGGATAAATTTTATCCAGGCCTCGCAAGGCGTCAAGACAAGGGTGCTACTCCGTATAACTTGCGAAATGGTTATAGCATATTCTGAAGACAACAAGTTATAGCCTACCAGTTAACAAAAATCACGTCAAAAAGAACGGTCTCCCTGTCCGTCAGCAAGAGCCTGTTCGCCGTCATTTACGGCAAGCGACAGGCAAAAAATAACAGCAAGTGCGGTAGAGAAAACTTCCAGACAAGTTTCATGTCTCATTCCGTCAGTCAAAATCAGCCAGCAGCGAGCCAAGATGCAGACAATCCAGGGGGCACCCGTAAAGCCTTTCCTTGAGCCGCGCCAACGCGTCCTGCAATTTCGGCGAGGATACACCGTTGCGTATGGAACTGTGCGCCTCCAAAAAAGCGGCAAGCAGATCGCACACCTTGATCATCTGCCCGTCCTTGGGGTTCAGTGCGTCGGCGTTATAGCCCTTTTGCAGGGCGTCAAAGCCGTCCACCCTGACAACACGGCCTCCCTCCTGTGCGCTTTCCTGAAATTCCGACCCTGCCTCAAGTCCCAGGTAATAAGAAATCTGTTCCACAAGCAGGGCAAAGCCCTCTTCGCGCAAAGGGTGAAAAATACGCCGTGTGAGTTCCTCTTCCTCATATTCTTTCAGGAGCGCGGGCAGGCAGGCCACAGACTGTTTTACCGGTGAAATAATATCCCGCGTCAAAAGTTCCGGCAAATCGTGGAACAAGCCGCAAAAAAAATTATTGTTGGCTCTTGCTGTGCACGCCCCCACGGCAAGACTGAAAAAATAGCTGAACGCCGCTACAATGAACATATGCCCCAACACAGATGTGGCCGGAATGCGCGGCGCTTGCGTCCAACGTATCTGAAAACGCAACTGCCCGCAATGATTTGCCAGCTTTGCCAGAGCGTTGCCGGGCGCGAGCAGGTACTCCATGCCGGCAAGATCGCGAAAAGCGTCAAGCCGTTCCTCAAAAGACAGGGCGATGTCATCCATTTCGTCATCAAATGTGTTCAGCGGTTTGATAAGATTGAATTCCCACCGTGAAGCAAAAAGATGCGCCGCCGAAAGAATGCGGCGCGAAAGCGTGGTTTCATCCCCCTCCAAATGCCATGCGCTCATACGCTCCCAAAAAGGCCCCAGCGGGGAAAGCAGCGGTTCAAGCCGTGAGAGCACATGTTCCGTCAGACGACGGAAATGGTCGGGGTTTTCCTTTATTCGATAAAAAACAGGCGGTTTGATATCCGTTATGATCAGACGGTAGAAATAGTCAAAAAGGCCGCCTTCAATAACGTCACGGGCGAGCCTCAGACGTTCGGAATCAGGCAGGCCGCGCCCGTTTTCATGCCAGAGCGCACATGCGACAAGCATTTTATGCGCCTGTTTGTCGATTTCCAGCAGTTCCGAAGGACGCAGCTTGTCATTCCAGCGCAGCAAATAGGCGCCGGAAAAAATCAATTGAAGCAAACTTTTGCGAACAATCGACATGGCATACTCCAGTCAAGTCTTCCACAAAACAGTCTCTTGCCGCCGACCCGCGTCCCCGCGACATACCGTAAACATGCAGCTCCACGTCCGCTTCCGCGGCGAATTATGCCCGGCCGCCGACCTTGCAGGGACAAATATTCAATAGTACTATATGAACTTGCAGGCAACATCAAGGCATACATTGATTTTATTGACACGGCGGCAGGCCGTCGACAAGACGCATTATCATGGGAAGAAAAGCCCGTTCACCACGGCCATCAACAGGCTGGGTCAATACAGGCTTGAATCGCATTTGTCCTACCGCACCTGGTCGGACGGACAGACTGTCCGGATTTTTGTTGACGATGAACTGGATGAAAACAGCGATACAATCAAATACATAGATCCGAGCTACATCATCCGCTCCGTGCCGGCCAACGCTAGCGACAAGGTATACTGCGGATTTCTCGGGCAATACGCCGTGCACGCAGCCATGGCCGGCTGCACGAACATAGTTGTCGCCAAACTGCAGAACAGATATGTGCATCTGCCGCTGGAACTGGGGGCGCGTAGCACCGCACGCTTACTCCGAGCTCCGGCGCGCTGTGCTTGATATCTACCGGGCAGGGAGGACTCAAAGGCATGCTGCCTGATGATTGATATTGACATAATGCCGCAATTAACCCAAATCAAGGCATCCGCCGGATCCGGCAAAACGTACGAACTGACGCGGCGCTTCTTGCTGCGCCTGACGCAATGCGGCAACAACAGCGCAAAAAACGCTTTTGCAGCCTGCGCCCCGATAAGGAATGACCGGCCGCTCGGGCTCGGCGACATTCTGGCCGTCACCTTCACCAACGCTGCCGCTGTTGAAATGCGCGACAGGGTTATCCGCCAGCTGAAAAACGCCGCCCTGGGCAATCCGACCGGGGACTTTTCTCTGCCCGCCGACAGAGCGCGCGCCTGGGTGGATACAATCGTGCGCGATTTGAGCGCGCTGAATATCCGCACCATAGACAGCCTCCTGCTCCTTATTGTGCGCGCCGCGGCGCTTGAACTGAACCTGCCGCCTGATTTTCAGCCTGTCTTCTCCACAGAGGAAGCTCTGACCCCGTATCTGGACATCTTTATCGAGCAGGTCTCACGCGGGGACGACGCCATGCGCGAACTCTTGCGTCAGGCATGTCTCGCGCTCGTCAACCATGACAACACGCCCGGATTTCTGGCCGGAGACAAGCTGCGCCGCAAGTTGTGTGAAGTGCTGGACGATGTGCTGCGCGGCAAATATGCCGGAAGGACGCCAAGGTCGGAGCTTGAAGCAAAGCTGCACGACATGAAAACAACGGCCGTACAGGCGGCGCAAACCCTGCTCGCCACAACAATGACGCACAACCTGCCTTGGCATAAAACAGCCCTCGCCGCTGTAGCGCAACTGGCCGAAGGCCGGATGAAAAGCTGCGCGTCCGTGTATGCCGGCAAAAACAACGCCGGGGAATTGTTTCACAAAAACACTACGGTGCCGGACATCGTCGCGACGGCCTTTGAGGCTTATGCCGCACAAGCCCGCAACTGGACGCGGACAGGCGAACTGATCAGGCAAGCGCTGGGCCTTGAGCCTTTTATGCAACTTGCCGAAACGCTGGTTGGGGCATTTTTGCAAAGTCTGGAACAGGAGGGCGCGCTGCCGGCGCTGCTGACGCCGCAACTGGCCGGCGCGGCGCTCAACGGCGACCACGGCGTGCCGGATATGCTCTGTCGTCTCGGGACACGGCTGCGGCATTTTCTGTTGGATGAATTTCAGGACACAAGCCGCGAACAATGGCTTGCGTTGCACCCGCTGGTGCTGGAAGCTCTCTCTCGCGGCGGTTCTCTGACCTGTGTCGGCGACGTTAAACAGTCCATCTACAGCTGGCGCGGCGGCGAACCGGAACTTTTTGATTCTGTCTTTGAAGACGTCGCACTGACACAGATTTCCCCCCGTATGGAACAGCATATCCTGCCATTCAACCGACGCAGCCGCCGTGAAGTGCTTGAACACAACAACAGATTTTTTGCTCCTCTGGCGGACGCTGCAACAGCCTTGCAAATCATGAGATCGCTTATGCCGCAGGACACTCCGGAACACATTCTTCAAACAGGCGCCCACAAAATACACACAGCCTTTGCCGGAGTCGTGCAGCAATGCCCGCCTGAAGCGCAAAACGGAGGGTTCGTGCGCATGAAGCAGATTCAGGAGCACGACGCCGCCGCCTTGAGTGAGGCGGCGGCGGATTGTCTTTGCCGCCTGTTGCGTGAAGAAATTCAACCACGCAGACCCTTGTCCGACGTGCTTGTGCTCACGCGCGGCAATGCAACCGCGCGCCTTGTGGCGGAACGTCTTGTTCGCGAAGGTTTGCCGGTCATCACGGAAAACAGCCTGCTTTTGGCCGGGCATCCGCTGATCGTCCAGACTGTGGCCATGTTGAGATTTCTTGACGCTCCCGAGGACGATATTGCCTTCTGGACAGTGCTGACAGGCTCTGTCTTGCGTGATCATCCTGAGGCTGCGGGGCTTGCGTGGGAATCTCTGCACGACTGGCGCCCCGCAAACGCGCAACAGCCATTGTACCTGAATTTTCGCGCACACCGACCCCACATCTGGAAGCGTCTGCTGGCCCCGTTTTACAATCAATCCGGCCTGATGACGCCTTACGACATCGTGCAGGAATGGTTTGCGCGCCTTGATGTTGAATCGCGCTTTGCCGACGCGCGCACGTTTTTACGACGTTTTCTGGAAGTTCTGCAGCATGCTGAAGAAAAAGGCCTTGCCGACCTTCCGTCCTTTCTCGCGCACTGGCAGGATAAAGGCGGCGAAGAAAAAGTGCCCATGTCTGAAAACATGAACGCCGTGCATATCATGACCATTCACAAATCTAAAGGTCTGGAAGCGCCTGTGGTCATACTTCCCTGGACGGATTTCAGACCGTATGCCGCGAACAATACGATCGCCGTTGAAAAGGATGGGATGCTCCTTGCGGCGTCCAATCAGAAAAGCCTTGGAGAACTTTATTACGCGGATATGACCCGTCAGGCCCGCGAAACCCTGCACCTGCTCTATGTGGCCTTTACCCGTGCAAAGGACGAACTGTACGCATTTCGCACCGTCACACCCCATACAAAAAAGCTGTGCTCACTGGACGCCGCCATGGACATCCTCTGGCGTCAGGCGGGCTTTGCCCCGCCTTATATTTCAGGAACACCGCCGTCAACGCTGGTCCGCGACACAAAACCCGCAGCCCCCACTCCTTCTGCGCAGTCTGTCGCCCCGCAGCCTGTCCCGACGGACTGGCGGCCCATGCTGTGGCTGCCGCGTCTTAAAATTTTCCGCAATCCGCTCGGCAGATCAGCCTTCACGCCGGAAAAATATGGGGAGTTGATCCACTTCTGCCTGAAAAATTTAAAAATTACCGGCAAAGCCGGGCACGACGCGAGCATGGCGGTGAAATTCAGCCTTGCGCATTTTCCCCTGCCTGTTCCGCGCAATAAAACCCTGCGAGAAGAGCTGATAGACATGCTCGAATGGTATGCCTCCTGCCCGGAAGCCGCTCGCTGGATGGCGCACGGCATGCCCGAACAATCCATGATAGACAAGGACGGACGGACGCTGCGCATGGACCTACTGGTGCGCGAGCCAGGTGGGCTTCTTATTGTTGAGTACAAAAGCGGGCAGCCGCAACCGCGGCACCTTGATCAGATACGTCGCTACCTCGCCTGCCTTGCTGAAAGCGGCGAAGCCGGCGCTGACGCCGCACGCGCAGTGCTGGTCTATATAAGCCTGCGGCGCTTCCAGCCGGTTTCCCCGCACAGTGCGTCGCCCTTGTGTGAGGCGTATGAGTAACCCATGACAGCCAAACCGCCTTTTTTGCTGTTTCCGCTGCAACGCCCTTTTCTGCCGGATCTCAAGGAGATGCTGGCAAAACTGACAGCTGGCCGACCGGGATCTGCCCTGCTGATTGTGCCGCACAACCGCCCTTGGCGCTATCTACAGCATCTCTACGGGCGTGAAAAAACACCGCGGCTTTTGCCGAAAGTGATGACCATCGCCGAAATGACCGGCATCTGGCGCAATGCTGCAGCAGACGTGCCGCTGCACACGGCCGGTCTGCTGGATCAGATTGCCCTGCTGCATGCCTGTGTGCAGCATCTGGGCAAGGAAGACACAAAAATCGCCGGGCGGTTCGCCCGCATGGACATGTCGCTTTTTCTACCCTGGGGCCTGCGGCTTGCCTCGCTGCTGGAAGAACTGTTTCGCCAAAATGTAGAAGCGGCGGATATAACCCATGCCGAGGCTGAAGCGGGAGAAACAGCAGCGGCGCTGCTTGAGGCGCTCGGCCGTATAAGCGCCGCATATCTTGCCGCCCTTGAACAGCGCGGCTGGACAACGCCCGGTCTTGATTGCCGTATCGCCGCACGCCACAGCGCCACAATTCCCCACCTGCTTGCGCCCGGCGAGGGAAAAACGATACTGGCCGCAGGATTTTTTATACTGACCGGCACGGAAAACACCCTCTTGCACAGCCTTTGGCAGGCCGGCGCCCATATATGCCTGCACACTGATGCCGGGCTTGCCACAGGCAACGCGGCGCACTGGTCGTGCGCTGAGCATGCGGCCTGGCTGCGCCGATGGAAGGCGCAGGCAAAACCCGCAGTAAACGCCGCGCTGGAAGAGATTACGCACAGACCGTCTTTTTCCTTTTTCGCCGGGTACGACTGCCACTCCCAACTTGAGGTGCTGCGAGAAAAACTCGCCGCCGGGCAATATGCGCTATCCACAGCCATTGTGCTGCCGGACAGCGCCCTGCTCATGCCGACGCTTCACCATCTGCCGGATAAGGACGTCAACGTGTCCATGGGCTATCCGCTTGCGCGCTCCGCCCTCTGCCGTCTGATTCAGGCACTTTTTGAAATGCAGACGAACCGAAGCAAAGACGGACGCTGCTACTGGCGCCATCTGCGCCGGATTTTGCGCCATCCCTACCTGAACATGCTGCCTGTAGCGACAGACGACGAGAAACCGCGCTCTTTGCGCGAAGCCCTGCGGAGTCTGGAAGCCCTGGTCATGGCGGGCGGTCGTTTTGTTGACCTCACGTCTGTTGTGCGGGAATGCTGCGCAACGTTGCCCGCAGCCGCAAGCGAGCTTCTTGATGCGGTGATGCGCGTCATGTCGTCGCCGCTTGAAGCGGCCCGGACAACAGCCGATATCGCCGACTGGCTGTGCGGCGTCTGCAATTTTTTGATCACGCGCGGCGGTGAGGTGTGGCGGCATTTCCCGCTGGACGCTGAGGCCATGTACCGCCTTGTACAGCACACCGCGCCCATGCTGCGGCAAACCTGTCTGGCACAAACCCCCTTTCCGGCTGCCACGCTGCACACCATCACACGACATATTATTGAACAGGAACGCGTGCCCTTTGAAGCAGAACCGATCGCCGGCATTCAGGTCATCGGCATGCTGGAAACCCGTCTGCTGCACTTTGACCATGTCTTCATTGTTGACGCCACAGAAGACAAACTGCCCGGCAACCCGACTCACGACCCACTGCTGCCTGATTCGCTGCGCGCGGCCCTAGGCCTGCCCGACGCACATGAACACGGCCGCGCCACGGCCTACGCGTTCTACCGGCTCTGCGCCGGCGCCGCGGAAGTCCATTTTTTTTGGCAGGAAGGTGTCCGCGATTCGCCCCTCCTTTTCGGCAAAAAAAGCCGCAGCCGTTTTGTGGAGCAATTGCTCTGGGAGGAAGAACAGCGCCGCGGCAAACTGCTTGAACCTGGCGAGGCGCCCCTGGCGGCTGCGGCCTGCACGGCGTACGCAACACAAAACGCCCGCAAAAATCTGGCCCGCAACGCAAGACTTGACGCGGCGTTACGCGAACTGACACGCGTGCCGCTTTACGCGTCGCTTCTTGATGTTTACCTGCACTGCCCCCTGCGCTTCGCCTGGCAATATCTGTACAAAATAAAGCCGCGGCAGACCATCAGCGAGGGCGACGATCCGCCTGCAGTCGGCGAGTGCCTGCACAAAGCGCTGCACGCCGTCTACCTGCCCTGGCTGGGTAAGACAGTGCACACGGGCGATATTTCCGCACAGCGCGCACGTAAGTGTTTCTATAAAGCGCTTGAGCACGCCGACCTGCAGCGACTTCTGCCGGCTGACAGCTGTCTGATGCTGGAAAGCGCTGCCCCCCTGCGGCTTAAACGCTTTCTGGAAAAACAGCCGGACAGCGTCACAATTCTTGCGCTGGAACACAAATTGTCGGCGCGGCTGCTCCTGGCAGGCCGCGAATATGACTTTACCGGCATTCTGGACCGTCTGGACAGGCGTGACGGCCTGCTGGTCGTTGTGGATTACAAAACGGGACAAGTCAGGAAGCCCGACGGCAGCCTGTGGTCTGACGCGGTTTTTTTTGACAGGGCGGCACGGCTGTGCGCCTCCGCGACAGCCATGGATGCGGCGGAGGCCGACACAATGATGGAAGAGTTGCGCACGCGCCTGCCCAGTGTACAGCTTCCATGCTATCTGGCCATGCTCGACGCAAAAAAATCCGATCCTGTTGGCGATGCACTCTATGTCAATCTCGGGATGGACGGCGCGGAAATTCCGTTGCTCGGCGACCTTGCGGACGAAGAACGCGCCTTAGCCCTCAGATATTGCACACAGACGCTCGCATTGGTGCTGCATTGTCTGGAAAACGCCGAGACCTTCCCGGCCAGCCCGGACAAACACTGCTCCTGGTGCCCCTACGCGAGTCTGTGCGGGTCATGAACCCAACCGCGCACGGCGGCCACGGCAGCTGACCCGATACCACAAAATCGCCGCGCCAGATTTCTTAACGCAAAGAACCGACAGCCGTTGTCGCAAGAATGCAGCAGCAGTCCTCAACCTGCATCAGTTAGTTTCGCTTTCTTCCAGTTTCTGTTTCAGCAAATCGCCCAGGTTCTGCCCGCTTTCCTGCGAACCTGTGTAAAATTCTTTGGGCTTACGGCGCTCTTCTTCATCCTTGATCTGCTTGATAGACAGACCCAGCCGGCGCTCCTCAGCGCTGACATAGATAACCTTTGCCTGAATTTCCTGGCCTTCCTTGTATATTTCCGTGGAAGTCTTGACTTTTTTGTTGGACAGTTCAGAGACGTGCACAAGGCCTTCTATGCCTTCCTCCACTTCCACAAACAGACCGAAATCCGTCACATTGGTCACAACGCCCTTCACAGAGCAACCCACGGGGTATGTGTTAGGAACATGACCCCAGGGATCGTCCACAAGCTGCTTGACACCCAAGGTAAATTTTTCGTTTTCCTGATCCACGGTGAGCACTTTTGCCTGCACCATGCCGCCGACATTGTACATCTCGTTCGGATGACGCACTTTTTTTGTCCAGGAAATGTCAGAAACGTGAATAAGGCCGTCAATGCCGTCTTCAATGCCGATGAACATGCCGAATTCCGTAATGTTCTTGATCTCGCCCTCAAGCACGGTGCCTTCGGGATATTTCTCGGCAACCACTTCCCATGGGTTGGGACGCGCCTGCTTCATGCCGAGGCTGATGCGCTTCTTGTCGCCGTCCACGCTAAGAATCACCACGTCCACCTCGTCCCCGGTGTGCACCATCTGGGAAGGATGCCGCAGTTTGCGCGTCCATGACATTTCAGAAATGTGAACAAGGCCTTCCACGCCGGGCTCCAGCTCCACAAAGGCTCCATAGTCAACAAGGTTGGTGACTTTGCCTGTACAGTGATTCCCATCGGGGAAACGAGCGGAAATATCCTGCCACGGATCAGGCACCAGTTGTTTGAGACCAAGAGAAACCTTGTTGTTATCACGGTTAAAGGAAAGCACTTTCAGGGTCAAATCCTGGCCCATGGTGATCATTTCCTTGGGATGGCGTATGCGCTTCCAGCTCATATCCGTAATATGCAGCAGGCCATCCAGACCGCCGAGGTCTACAAACACGCCATATTCTGTGATATTCTTCGCCCTGCCGCTGACAGTCTGGCCCTCTTCCAAGGTGCGCAGCAAATCTTGCCGCTTTGAATCCCGCTCTTCTTCCAGCAGAACACGCCGGGAAACAATCACATTGCTGCGGCGACGGTTGATTTTAAGCACACGGAACTCAAATTCCTGGTTGACCAGAGCGTCCATATCAGGAACAGGGCGCAAATCAACATGCGAACCGGGCAAAAAGGCTTCCACGCCGTCAATGTCAACCGTGTAGCCGCCCTTTATGCGGCGCATAATATGTCCTTTGACAACCTTGTTGTTTTCCTGCACATCTTCAAGCTGATCAAAGATCTGCATGCGTTTGGCCTTTTCAAAGGAAAGGGTGATGGTACCGTCCATTTCGTTTTTGCGCTGCACGTACACATCCATCCTGTCGCCCAGCTTGACGGTCATATTGCCTGCCGCGTCGCGAAATTCCGCGGCGGGAATCAGCCCTTCAGACTTGAAGTTCACGTCAACAAGCACATTGTCGTCGTTAACGCGAACGATTTCGCCTTTCACAATTGAGCCTTCCTCAAGATTGCCGAAATCAGGGTTGAGATAGTTCTCGAGGGCGCTCTCAAAATTCATTTCATTGTCGTGCCCGGTTTCTGGATTTGTCATATTTCCATGCCTCCAAAGATTTTCCCCTTAAAGGGAGCGGGCAAAATTACCAAAAACGCCGCGCATGCACAAGACAAAAATGGTGCGGTATCTCACCTCAGCAATAATAAGAGTTCAGAAATGTTTCCATCTTGCCCCGTCATAAGGCATGCCGTCAAATTTTTTCGTTCATATCTGCAAGGCCGCGAAGTCCGCAATTCTGGCGAAGCGGGCACCCAGCGCCGCGAGCATGGCAAGACGGTTGACGCGCAGTGAGGCGTTTTCACACATCACCATTACCCCGTCAAAAAAAGCCTCCACATCCGGGCGCACTTCCGTCAGGCAGGCCAACGCCGCGCCGTGATCACCGTCGGCCCGAAGCACATCAAGCCGGGGCAGCAGGTCTTTGAGCGTTGCGGCCAGAGCTCTTTCCGACGTTTCCTGCAGCAAGGCGTCGTCCCATATGTCGGGCAGGGCATCTGCTCCTCCCTGTTTGCGCACGATATTGACAACGCGTTTGAAGGTCTGCACGGCCTCGGCATAGCCGGGCCGGCGGCTGAAGACCGCAAGCGCGGCGAGACGCGCCGCGCAGTCGTGCAATTTTGCGACGCCCGCGCCAAGTGCCGCGTCCACCAACGGAGTTTCCTGCCCCTGGCCTGTAAAGTGGTTACGCAGCCTGCCGGCCAGAAAATCCATCAGTTTGTCCAGCGTTTGCGCCACAGGCAGCGCCTGCCCCTGTGCCGCATACAAATGCAGCACCTGTGTAAAAACTTCGCGCATGTCCAGAGAAAAACCGAAGTCCAGCACAATGCGTATGATACCTATGGCGCAACGCCGAAGCCCGTTGGGGTCTGCCGTGCCGTTGGGGATCATCTTCAGGCCGAAGCAGGCTACCAGTGTGTCGGTTTTGTCCGCCAGAGACAGCAGGGCTCCCGCACGGCTTTGCGGCAGGGGAGAATCCGGCCCGGCGGGCAGATACTGTTCCTGCAGTGCATCGGCCACAGCTTTGTCCTCGCCTTTGCGTTCAGCGTAGATACCGCCCATAATGCCCTGCAGATTATCAAATTCACCCACAAGCCCTGTGACCAGATCAGCCTTGGAGAGCCGCCCGGCACGCGCGACCGTGTCGGCGAGGTCAGGGGCACATTGCTCCGCCAGACTTCGGCACAGGATTTGAAGACGCCGGGTTTTATCGCCCATGCTGCCCATGCTGCCGAGAAAAATTACCTGATCAAGTTTGGCAAGCCAGTGGTCAAAATTTTCTTTTAAATCGGCGCGCCAGAAAAAGCATGCGTCTTCCAGCCGGGCGCGGAGCACGCGCTCCCATCCGTGTTTGACCAGATTGACATTCTCCGGAGTCAGATTGAGCACGGTTAAAAAATGAGGCATCAGGCTGCCGTCACGTGCGGCAATGCCGAAGCTTTTCTGATGGCTTTCCATGCTCGTCAGCAAAACCTCGCGGGGCACTTCCAAATAGGCCGGATCAAAATCCGCAAGCATGGGCACGGGGTGTTCTGTCAGCCCCTGCACTTCGTCAAGCAGGCGCTCATTCCACAGCACTGTTCCGCCGATGGCGCGTGCCTGTGTATCGCCGCCCTGCACAATGACGTTGCGGCGTGTCACCGGGTCAGGCGCAACAGCGCCTGACCCGGTGACAATACCCTGCCACGCTTCTGCCTCAGGCACGGAGAACGGGCCAAACCCGTGAACGCGATGACCACGCGTGTCGCGCCCCGACGCTACAGGCCCGACGCTGAAGGGGATGATTTCCGCGTCCAGCAAGGCGACAATCCAGCGCAGCGGGCGCGCGTAGGCAATATTGTATGCGCCCCAGCGCATGCGTTTGGCAAAAGGTATCTCGTTTATGACAGCCGGGCAGATATGCGCCAACAGGTCTTTGACGGAAACACCGCCCATGTGTTTGCGCACGGCAGCGTAGTCGCCTTTTTCCGTTGCTGCGCGAAAAACGTCGGTAACGGCAAGGCAGTGCGTACGCGCGAAGCCTTCCAGAGCTTTTGTGGGCGCCCCGTCGGACGTGTAGGCCACACGAGCCGGTGGCCCCAAAACAAGCTCTTCTTTTTCCTGTTGTATGGGATCCATATTTTTGATCAGCACAACAGCCCGTCGAGGCGTGCTCATAACGCGCAATGGGCCGTGCAGTACGCCAGCCTCGGCCAGAGCCGCAGCAAAGCGCTGCGCAAGTTCAGCCTCTTCCGCGGGCAGAAAACGGGAGGGCAATTCTTCACTGCCGATTTCAAGTACAAAAGTCGCCATATATCACCTCACGTCCTTTTTAAGCAGGGGGTAACCCAACTCTTCCCGTTGTGCCGCATACAGGCGCGCTACGCCTGCGGCCAGAGCCCGGACTCTCCCGATGTAGCCTGTGCGCTCTGTGATGGAGATGGCGCCGCGGGCGTCCAGGAGATTGAACGTGTGTGAGCATTTCAGGCAATAGTCATAGGCGGGCCAAGGCAGATTGAGGGCGAGCATGGACTTGCACTGCCCTTCAAAATCCGCGAAGTGACGCAGCAGCATCGCGGCGTCGTTGACCTCAAAATTATGGCGGGACTGTTCCACTTCATTCTGATGATAGATATTGCCGTAAGTTACGTCGGCGTTCCATCGGATGTCATACACAGATTCCACACCCTGCAGATACATTGCGAGGCGTTCCAGACCGTAAGTCAGCTCCACGCTGACCGGCGAAAGATCAATGCCGCCCACCTGCTGAAAATAGGTAAACTGGCTTACTTCCATGCCGTTGAGCCAGACCTCCCATCCCAGGCCCCAGGCGCCCAAAGTGGGCGATTCCCAGTCGTCTTCCACAAAACGGATATCGTGACAGGCAGGGTTCACATCCAAGGCTTTCAGACTTTCGAGATATTGTTCCTGCACGTTGTCCGGCGATGGCTTGAGCACAACCTGAAACTGAAAATAGCGCTGCAGACGGTTGGGATTTTCGCCGTAGCGGCCGTCTGTGGGCCGTCGAGATGGCTCCACATAGGCCACATTCCATGGCTCCGGCCCTATGACGCGTAAAAAAGTGCTGGGGTTGAAGGTTCCGGCCCCGCATTCCACGCCGGAGGGTTGCTCCAGAACGCAGTCGCGTCCGCCCCAGTAGTTTTGCAGCGTCAGAATGATATCTTGAAAATACATATCTCTGGTCCTTATATATTACAAACAGACAGTAAACATCATAACGGAATCATGCCCGTGCACGGCTTACATTATATCCGGCGAAAACGGCCGCCTTCAAAGGCAAGTCCGAGGTGATACTGCACAAAACCGTCAACAGCTCTGGCGCAGGCTCTGCGGTTTGCCGCCGCCGGCTCTTCCGTTGGCCAGGCGGATGGCAATGTGTGCTGAACGCGGCGCAAGATGGCGAGGCTCGCGCCGGAAAGATCCACGCCGTAGCTTGTTGAACGCGCGGGGCGGCAGGCCGTGCAGCGCAGTTGCCCTTCATCCGTCAGAAAAATCGCGGCGTCGGCAAGCGCCGCGCCGCATGCGCCGCATTGCCCGAGCAACGGGGCCAGACCCGCGGCGCCGGCCAGACGCAGACGAAAAAAAAGCGGCAACATTGAGGGCAGGCGCGGCGCTTGCTCAAGCGTTTGCCGCAAATCCTCCACAAGGGCAAAGGCTTCCGCAGCCCCTTCCGTATTCACGCCGAGAGCTTCCACAAAGCGCAGACAGTTTGCGGCGATGCCCATGCGTTGCCAGTTGTGACGCAATGTTCGCGAGCCTGTCAGCAAAACAGCTTCTTCAAGATTGAAGAAGTTGTCGCCTCTGGCCGCTTTGACACGGCATTGTAGAGTGTTGAGCACATCCAGACAACCGCAGAAACGTCTCCGGCTGCGGCTCGCGCCAAAAGCAAAGAACGTCAGCAGGCCGCGCTTGCGGCAAAGCAATTTCAGCCAGACGTCAGCCTCACGAAAGCGCCCCATACGCAGCACCAGCGCGTGATCCGCCCATTCCGTCGCCATGTCGACCCTGTTGCCCCTGAATTGCCCGGCAGTGTTATTCTTGTCGCGTCGCGGGCGGAAAGACCAGTGTGCGCACCTGGCCGGACTGTCCCGGCGTCGGTATTTCTTCTCCGTTATAGCGTATGCGCACGCCGCCCGCATTACCGAATTTGATCTCCAGTTTTTTGCTGAACGTCAGGGCGAAGGTGTCGCCTTTGTGCAGTAAAAATTTACGCGTGCCGGTATGATCCGCGCGGGAATGTATCCAGCATTTCTCGACGGCCGTCACAATGACATTGTGAGCAGCGGGTTTTGCCGCGGCGGCGTCCGCGCTTTCAACCGGCAGCGGCGTAGCGGCGCGCTCCGGTCTTGCCTGTGCCGCTGTTTTGTCGGCAGCGGCGGTCGCCGGTAGTTTCGACCGGCGGACCCGTTCTTGCGGCGGCGCTTGCGGCAAAGCGACAGGCTGAGCAGGTTGGGTAAGACGTTGCGGCGGACGATCCAGCGAGTTGAACACGTTGGTATGCAAAACAAAATACGCTCCGCCCATGCACAGTAGAGCCATGACGGCAGGCCCAAGCCATTTCGGACTGCTGCGGGGCTCCGTCACTGCGTCAGGTATGTAGACGGCCTGAATGGTCGCTCCTGTTTTTAAGACGTCCAAAGACTGAAGAGCCGATACCATATCTTCTGCCGCAAGTCCAAAAAAGGAGGAATACGCACGGATAAAGCCTTTGGCGTAGGCCGGATGCGGCAGGGGCACCATGTCACCTTCTTCCATGGCACGCAAGAGCCGTGCGCCGATTTTCAGAGTGTCGGCCATGTCCTCAATGCTCAAAGCACGTTTTTTGCGCTCGGTACGCAAAGTCGCGCCCAGTTCCTCCAGCGTCATGAAAAACCTCTGAGTCTGTTTTTTTTAGAGTTACAGCCGGATGTCAATAATGGCCTTATTGCGCAACTGGGCGGAATATTCCTCAAGCCGTTCCATAGCCTTGGGCTGGCGCAGGATGGCGTCAATCTGCGGTGTGGCTTCTTCCAGTGTAAGAAGGTTTACAACGCCGCCGCCGGGCCTGAACAGACGCACCTGTGCCTTGAAGTTGTTGAGAACAAAAATTTCCGTCACGTCGCCGGGCTTCATTTTCGTCAGACGGCCTTCCCACTCTGGGTTCAGTTTGTCCCATTTCACAGGCCCCATATCTCCGCCTTTATCCTTGTTGGAGGCAATAGAATATTTGCGCACGGCCTCTTCAAAACTCAGGCTGCCGTTTTTGATCTGTGCCGCCAGCTCGCCAGCCTTGGCTTTGGGTGGGTATACCAGCAGAGCCATGTGCAGGTTGTCCCGATTGAAAAGGCTGTCTTTGTGACTTTCATAATAAGCCTTGATTTCTTCCTGCGACACAATGACCCTGCGCGAGACCTCCAAGCCCATAATTTTTTGGCGCAGCAGGTTTTTTTCTATGCTTTTGCGCAGTTCGGCAAGAGGCATTTTGTCTTTTGCGAGCTGTTCCTCAAATTGTGCCTTGGTCATATTATGCGCCTGCATCATTCTTTCGATCTGCTTGTCCACATCTGACGATGCAATGCTGACTTTGAGCCGTTTGGCGTCCTGAACGATGAGAATATCCATAATCATCATGTCGAGCGTTTTGCGCAACACCTGATCAATGGCCTCAGCATCCGAGGGTTTGTTCGGGACAAGCCGCGCGCGCGCAATGTTGGGCACGGCAATTTTCTGCAGATCCATCATGGTGATCACCTGACCGTTGACCACTGCCGCCACCTTGTTGATCTGGGCCGCATGCGCGGCAATCACGGTGCACAACAGGATTGCCGGCATGAAAACAAACAATTTTTTCACGAAAGATTCTCCATGCAAAGACTTTGGCAAAGCGGATACCCTACCGCTCTTTCTACCGCAAACACATCTGCTAGGCAATGTCGCAGCCGACATTGTGCAAAAGGAACAGATAGTTTGAATACGCCGCGTGTTTCTGAAACGATATGTTTTACGGGCCGTCAATTCTTGTATTGACCTGAGCGGTTTCCAGTGTACGCCGGATTTGCAGCAAACCGTCGGGAAAAGACAGCCCTTCCGGCAGCGGCAGCGTCAGCCCGGCCGGGGGGTGCAGCCGCGCGCGCGGCGTTTTTGTCGCCAGTTCCACCAGACGTTCCGGCAATACGGCAGACTGCCCTTCAGCCCAGGTCAGGCGCAGGCAGTCGCGACGAACATCGGCCTTCTGCACTTGGAGTTGCGCAAAAAACTGCTTGCAGTCAAGCACGGCCAGAAAATGCCGCAATTCTTCGGGCAGAGGGCCGAAACGGTCCCGGATGGAAAGAGCCTCTTTCTCCCTGTCCGCGCCGTCCGTCGCGGCAGTCAGGGTCTTGTAGCAGCGCAGGCGCTCGTGGCCGTCTTCAATATACGACGAGGGAATATGCGCGGGCAGCCCCAACGTCAGCTCCGTTTCAGCGACGAGGGCCGGCTGTTCGCCCTTCAGGCGGGCAACGGATTCCTCCAGCATTTCCAGGTAAAGGTCGAGGCCGACCCGGCTCATGTGGCCGGACTGCACTTCGCCGAGGATATTGCCGGCCCCGCGCAGCCGCAGGTCTTCCATAGCCAGCTGAAAGCCCGCGCCCAGATAGTCCATGTCCTGAATGATGCGCAGACGTTCTTCTGCCACAACGCTCAGGCGCCCGTCGGCCGGAACGACAAAAAAGGCATAGGCCTGTCTGTCGCTGCGACCCACGCGGCCGCGGAGCTGATAGAGCTGCCCCAGGCCGAACATCTGGGCATGATCGACGACAAGGGTGTTGGCGCG
Source organism: Candidatus Desulfovibrio trichonymphae (assembly GCF_002355955.1). Classification (NCBI taxonomy): domain Bacteria; kingdom Pseudomonadati; phylum Thermodesulfobacteriota; class Desulfovibrionia; order Desulfovibrionales; family Desulfovibrionaceae; genus Desulfovibrio; species Candidatus Desulfovibrio trichonymphae. The sequence goes on from NZ_AP017368.1 coordinate 515,134, forward strand.
CGGAAAATCCAGGCCCGATTCCACAATGGACGTACAGACCAGGATATCCAGATCTCCGTGCCAAAATTTGTGCATAGTTTCTTCCAAGGCAGTTTCGCTCATCTGACCGTGGGCCATGCCCACCCTGGCCTGCGGCGCGAGTTTTTTCGCGTGTTCCACCACGCGCTCCAAGCCCTGCACCCTGTTGTGGACCCAGAAGACCTGTCCTTCGCGCTCGAGTTCACAGGCGAGCACGCCGGCCAGCATCGTGTCGTCGCGGCGCAGCACGGCTGTGGCGACAGGCTTGCGGTCTTGCGGGGCTGTTTCAATGATGGAGAGATCCCGTATGCCGGACATGGAAAGCTGCAATGTGCGCGGAATGGGGGTAGCCGTGAGCGTCAGCACGTCCACATTTTTTTTAAGGGATTTGAGCTTTTCCTTATGGCGCACGCCGAAGCACTGTTCCTCGTCCAGTATCAGAAGTGTCAGATTGGGCAGTTTCACATCGTTGGAGAGAATGCGGTGCGTGCCTATCAAAATGTCAATCTGTCCTGCCGCAGCGGCGCTGAGGGTTTCTTTCTGCTTCACCCGAGGGACGAAACGGCTTAACAGGGCGACGTGAACAGGAAAGCCGGCAAGCCGCGTCCGAAAAGTCTGAAAATGCTGTTCCGCAAGCACGGTAGTGGGGCAGAGCAGGGCCACCTGCCGGCCTTCAGCCACGGCGCGAAAGGCCGCGCGCAACGCTACCTCTGTTTTGCCGAAGCCGACATCCCCGCAGATCAGCCGGTCCATAGGCTCTGCCTTGTCCATGTCGGCCAGCACGTCGGCGATGGCCTGTGCCTGATCCGGCGTCTCCTCAAAACCGAAGGTGGACTCGAATTCGCTATACATGTCGTCGGGCGGGGCATAGCGGTAGCCCTTGGCCAGTTTGCGCCAGGCATACATTTCCACCAGATCCGCGGCGATTTTTTCAACAGCTTTGCGGACCTTGTTCCTTCCGGCAATCCAGCCGGCGCCGCCCAGGCTGTCGAGCGGCGGCTCCACGCCCTCAGCCCCCTTAAAACGTTGTATAAGACCGATTCTATCTGCCGGAACATAGAGCTTGTCCCGACCGGAATATTCGATCAGCAGAAAATCGTTGGCGGCCTCGTTGAGATTAAGGTGATGCAGTCCTGCAAAACGGCCTATGCCGTAGTCTCTGTGGACAAGCAGATCGCCGTTGCTGATTTCTTCAAAGCTGTCCAGTCCCTTGAACGCGCGTGAGGCCACGCGCGGCGTTTTTTCCGCGCGCGGGTAAAGAATGTCTTCACCGAGAACAAGCGCATTGTCCCAGACAAGTTCCACGCCTGAACGGAAGGGTGAGACCAGGGCAAAAAGACCGCCCGCTTCCGGCCCGTAGCGCAGAGACGGGGCAATGCCCTCCTGGGCGGCCAGGTGTAAAAATTTTGTCCGGCCCCGTTCTGAGGAAAAACTCAGCACAACCTGACGGCGGCTATGACTCCATTCTTTCAGACCGGCCGCCAGATGCTGCCAAGGCCTGTCCTGTGCGCCCGGCAGGGGGAAAAGGTCGCTGAAGGAATGCATCGTCCGTTCAGGAAGGCTTTCTCCCCGTTTCTCCACACCTGCCACAAGAGGTTCGGCAAAAACGCGCTGAAAATTGCGCCAGGGCGCGGGCTGTGAGTTTTTGCGCAACGCCAGATTTGCCGGTTGCGGCAGGGGGGCGTCTTCGCTTTCCAGTATCTGCTTGAGCGCAAGCTGCGCGTCACGCAGGGCTTCGGTGCTGTCTGCCTCGCCCGGCAAAAGCCAAAGGCTGTCTTTCGGCAGCCAGTCTTCGATATGGCTCGAATTTTCAAAAACAATGCCAGGCAACAGGTCAACCCCACCGTTGTCCAGAGATTTTTTGAAAGAATAACAATGTGTTTCGCTGATTCTGCCTTCATCGAACAAGGCCTCGCAACGCGCCGCGGCCTTGCCGCTCTCGCTTTTGTTCAGGGCAAGCGGGCTTATGGGCAAAAGGGTCAGATCGTCAATATGCAACAGGGAGCGCTGGCTTTCCGCATCAAAAAGGCGTATTTCTTCAACAGCGTTGCCGAAAAATTCTAGACGCACCGGGCGGCTGTGCCCAGTGGGAAAAATATCCAGAATATCACCGCGCATGGCCATGTCGCCCGGGCGATTGACAAGACTGACGCGCTCGTAGCCCCATTCCGCCGCCTGATTCATCACAAGCTCCGGCGAGTATTCGCCGCCCTTGAGCAGCGTAAGGCTTTTTGCCTCAAAAAACGTCAGGGGCATATAGAGCAGCAGCAGGCTTTCCAGATCGGCAACAAGGCAGCGCGGTTGCCCTCTGATCAAGGCATAGAGCGCTGTGAGGCGGGATGCCCAATTTGTTTTGTCGCGCCACAGAACCGGCGGGGGCAGGGAGACGCAAGGGCTGTCAAACCCCGGCCTTGCCGGTGGGACGTCGCCCTGTGAAAGAACGGGGGTGAACAGGGCAAGCAGGGCGCGGGCACTGTTGAACTCTTCCCTGCCCCGTGTCACAAGCACTGCACCGCGCCCCGCCGCAAGTGCCTGGCAGGCAAGACGGCAGCGCGTGGCCATGCCGCAACGTTGAAGATAGAGCATTTCCCGGCCGGAGAGCAAATCGCTTGTGTTTTGCATCATAAACTAAGTGAGAGCGACCACAAGGCCGCCCCTTGGTTATATTTCTCTTTATAATTTCATAACTGCCTTATTTCCTGCCGCGCCTCTCCCACAAGGGGAGAACTGCAGGAAACAGCACTCCGCATTATACCGGGCAGCTTCTTGTGTTGGGGAGCAGCCCCGCTTGCGTGGCGCAACCGCTTCCGCAGGAAGCGCACACGCTTTCCCCTGTCGAGGCAAAGGGCACAAGCGGGTCAACGGCAAAACCCATATAGGTCAAGTTGATTTTGACCCCCTGTACCTGACCGAGCAATTCTTTGTCAATGCAGAAGGTAACACCGTTGCTTTCTTCAGTATGATCAGTGCCAGCAGGTTCGTCCAGAGCCAGTGCGAGACGCGGCCCGCCACAGCCGGCTGCAGAGAAAATCCTGATGGTTGCTTTTTCCTTATCCGCAAAATAAGATTCAAGCTCCTTACGGGCGGTGTCTGTCAATTCCAGCATAACATCTCCTGATTTTTCCTAAATCAGTACGTCCGAATGCCCTTTTTGTCAATTGCGGACGCTGTACATCAACAGGGCGGACACGTCTAAAAAATCCGGACGTATCATTTCGTTTGCTCCATCAATAATGAACGCATCGTTAAATCCGGTTTTAATACCATAGTTGATCCGAATATCTCAATCCTTGAGCGGAACGCCCACGGCCTCGATCTTGCGCTTGATGCTCTGTTCTATGGGCGAGAGGATCGGCCAGCTCTCGCCGGTGTCGATCCGGCTTGCCGTGCTGTTCCGCTCAATATAAACGCTCTGTTATTATCAACAAATCACCAGGAGCGAACAAACCATGAATTACGGATACATCCGAGTAAGCAGCGATAGGCAGACCGTGGAAAATCAACGTTTTGAAATCACAAATTTTGCTGAACGCAACCATCTGCAATTTGACGGATGGATTGAGGAAAGCATCAGCGGAACTAAAAGCTATCTTAAACGTGAACTCGGCAACCTGCTGAAAAAAATCCATAAGGATGACCTGATAATCTGTGCTGAATTGTCTCGCTTGGGACGTAACCTATTTATGATCATGGAAATTCTGAATTTGTGTATGAATAAAGAGTCTAAGGTGTGGACAATAAAGGATAACGACCGATTAGGTGAGGATATTCAAAGCAAGGTACTGGCATTTGCTTTTGGATTATCCGTTGAAATTAAACGCAACCTTATAAGTCAGAGAACGAAGGAAGCGCTTGCCAGAAAACGGGCTGAAGGGGTTGTGTTGGGTAGACCCAAGGGAAGGAAATCCAGCAAAGTCAAGCTGTCAAGAAAAGAAGAAACAATTCGCGATCTTCTGAAACAACGGGTTGCAAAGACAGAAATAGCGCGAATTTTCGGTGTCAATTAGGATGACGGTCGATGCCTTTGTTAGAAACAATAGGCTTGCAAGCGGCATTGCTCCCGGCAGAATTGCATAAGTGGATTGGACAAGATACAAAAGGCTTTGCGGTGTTACGGTGCTTTGCACTCTCTCGCCCGGGGCTTATGCAGTCCGGCACGATCCGAGCCCATCTGGATCGTGCCGGATGGCGTTGTCCGATGCGCTGCAAGTTCTTCAATGTGTACAGGCGAGTCCGCATCACAAGGAATCAAGCGGGAAATTTTACCAATCTACCCTTCTGTTCAGCCACGATATCATATAATTGAAATTTCAGCAATTAGACACCAGGCTGCAAATATCAAGAAAACAGCCCTGATTCGCTGATGTATCAGGCAGTTTTATATCTTTTTGCCTGTTGTTCCAAGTGGTTTTTCGACATTGCAAAAATTGGCTTCTTATGTACAATCCAACATTGGATGAAAATGCTGGACAACAATATACCCACGCCGCTTTACCCTCTTTTCCTGTCCCTGGAAGGGAAGCATTGTCTCTTGGTCGGCTTTGGTCATGTAGGTCAGCGCAAGCTCCCTCGATTGTTGCTCAGCGCCCCGGCTTCTGTACTTGTTCTGGATACAGTCGCTCCGTCAAATAGGGCTTTGCCCCTGCTGGCGGACAGCCGCGTGCATTTTGAACGCAGGGACTGTTCCCGGGATGACGTCATTGGTAAAATCCTTGTTTTTGCCGCTACAGACAACAAGGCAGAAAACGTCAGGATAGCTGACATTGCGCAAAAAGTGGGAGTATTGTGTAATTGCGCATCGGCGCCGGAATCAGGGAGTTTTTTTGTCCCCGCTGTAGCCCGTCAAGGTGCGCTTGCGGCAGCGCTCTCCACAGGTGGGGCAAGCCCGGCTCTGGCGCGGCAATGGCGTCGTGAACTTGAGACATGGCTCGCCCCCCGTGCGCATACGGCATCTCTGCTGGGCCGAATGCGCCCTCTCATTCTTGCCTTGCGCCACGCGCCGGAGAAAAAGACACAGCTGTTCCAAAAACTGGCGTCATCGCCATTGCAGCAGTGGCTTGCAGATGACGAGTTCGAACGTTGTCGTGAATGGCTTAAGGCAGAATTGCCTGCGGAACTGCACGTCCATATCACGGAGTTGCTCAATGATCTCTCCTGAATGTGCAACACTCCCCACTCTTCTTCTCTGTGGCGTTTCAAGTATTGCCGGCATTGTCGGCATGTTGGCCCGCAGCGCCTTTTTAAGGCGACTGGGGGTCTGGCTTGCCGTCGCCGTTTTTATCTCTCAATCCCTGATGCTGATGCTCGGCTTCCACAAGGCCTTGCCTAGCGGGCTGAGTCTGGGCGCATATTTTCAATTGTTTGCCTGGTTTGTTTTACTGTGCGGCCTTATTGTATGGCGTAAAATCAAACAGGAGACCCCGCTGCTTTTTGCAACGCCTTTATGTCTGATGCTTTTTGCCATGTCAATGTCCTTTCTTGACGCGGCTGTACCTCTGCCCGCATTATTGAAAGCGCCCTTTTACGCGCTGCACATCGGCGCTCTTTTTTTAAGTTTAGGCCTGTTGGCCATTGCCTTTTTCGCGGCCCTACTTTTTCTCTTTCTTGAAGGACGCATCAAGAGCAAACAGCGCACGCAGGGCTTCTGGCAGGACATGCCTGCTATCGCCCTGCTGGACAAAACCAACGCCTTGACCGTGTTAACGGCTTTTCCGCTCTATACCTTGGGCATTATGTCCGGACTGCTTTGGGCAAAACCCGTATTTGGATCTTCAATGACAGGGGATCCCAAAGAAGTGATGAGCATTGTGATCTGGCTGATCTTTGCCGTGCTTTTTCACAACCGCCTTGTCAATAACTGGAAGGGGCGCAAGCCGGCGCGATTTGTCGTGCTGATCTTTTTGCTCTGTCTTTTTTCCATTGTTGTGGTCAACACCGTCATGAACACGCATCACGCTTTTATGCGGGGATAATTCTGGCTGCTATGGAAAGTGACATCTATCTTGTCGGACTGAATCACCGCACAGCCGGTGTAGATGTGCGCGAACGTTTCGCCTTGGCGGATCACTGTGATCAAGAACACTGGGCCTTGCCGTGCGAGGGTGGAATACATGAAAGCATAATTCTTTCCACCTGTAATCGTGTTGAGCTTCTGGCTACAGGTCAAGGGGATGTGGCCGGTCAGATGCTCAATTATTGGGCAAATGCGCGCGGCGCAGGCGTTGAGGATCTTCAGCCATATATATATATACATAAAAGCCTCGAAGCCGTACGGCATATTTTTTCTGTGGCATCCAGTCTGGATTCTATGGTTCTGGGGGAGCCGCAGATTCTTGGCCAGCTGAAGACCGCCTATCGCAAGGCAGTGGCATGTCGCGCAACAGGCGTTATACTGAATCGTCTGCTTCACAAGGCATTTTCTGTTGCGAAGCGCGTGAGAACAGAAACAGCGGTTGCTTCCAATGCTGTTTCCATCAGTTATGCTGCCGTGGAACTTGCTAAACGCATTTTCGGGGACATGCATGCCCACAAAATGTTGTTGGTGGGTGCCGGAGAAATGGCTGAACTCGCCGCTGCACATCTTCTCCAGAACGGCATCGACGAAATTTTTGTTGCGAATCGCACTTTTTCTCGCGGGCAGCAGCTGGCGGAACAATTTCATGGGCGTGCAGTGCCTTTTGACAAGCTGACCGAACTGCTTACCACTGTTGATATCATCATAACCTCCACTGGAGCGCCGGAACCTGTCATACGTGCGCGAGACATACGGGCTGTGCTCAAAACGCGAAAAAATCGTCCTATGTTTTTTATTGATATAGCGGTGCCCCGCGATATAGATCCGGATGTCAACGCGTTGGACAATGTCTATCTTTATGACATTGATGATCTTAAAGAGGTTGTTGAAGAAAATCTGTCTAATCGGCGTGATGAAGCGAACAAAGCCAGGAAAATTGTGAATGAGGAAGTAAATTTTTTTGCAAAGTGGCTCACGGGGCTTGACGCCCAGCCGACTATTGTCGCGCTGATCCAGCGCGGAGAACAGATTGCCCAGGAAGAAATATCCCGCACATTGCGGCGCATAGGAGATCATGATCCAAAACATCGCGCGGCGCTCGAAGCGATGGCAGGGGCATTGGCGCGCAAATTCAACCATGACCCGATCATGTTTCTGAAGCGCGGCAGCATGTCCCGGGAAGGCAGCAGCGCGCGCATCAGCATGATACGACAAATTTTCAACATTGATAACGTCTCGGTATAACAAGCCATAAGATATTACGTTATTGGCGATTTCAATACTGACGATACTGCAAAATTGGTTCAAAAGCTGCAAATTCTAAATTTTGAATTATGAATTTTTCACTGGATATTCACGACCTGTCACCGAACTCGGCCAGGCTGTGCCTTGCGGTGGAGCAATTTATTCATGGACAGTTGGGGTTTGATCGCGCTTCCAGATTATTGCTGGCTGTCTCCGGCGGAGCGGATTCCTCTGCTCTGGCACTGATTTTGCGCATACTCGCACCGCGTCTTGGTCTTGAATTGTCTGCCATGACTGTCAATCACGGGCTGCAGCCGGATGCGGCCTGCACAGCGGCCGCGGCTGCGGCGTTCTGCGCGCGGCTTGGCATCCCCTGTACGACACGAACAGCTGATGTGGCAGGCATGGCGGCCAGAGAACATCTGGGTCTGGAGGAAGCAGGTCGTCACCTTCGTTACGCCATTCTTGCAGAAGAGCGCCGGGCAGCAGAGGCTGATTTTATAGTGCTTGGCCATCATTGCGCAGATTTGACTGAAGACATACTCATGCGGCTCACGCGTGGATCAGGTTGGCCGGCAATGGCCGGCATGAGGGCGCGTGATGATTCTCGGCATCTGCTGCGGCCTTTGCTCTGCTGTAAGCCCCACGCGCTCAGATCCATCCTGCGGGAATACCGCTTTGTCTGGCGCGAGGATATCAGCAATACAGACATGCGTTTTAAACGCAACCGCATGCGTCATGCTGTTATACCCTTGCTGTATAAAGAAAATCCCTCTCTGGACAGCACAATGGCAGACCTTTGGCGGCTGGCGCAGCAGGACAGGGATTATTGGGACAAAACACTTGCTGAAATAACTGCGCGACATTCATGGAAAAAAGATCCACAAGGCCTGTGCTTGCCGAAGGAAATGCTGCAAGGGCTGCACCCGGCCGTCAGGCTACGTCTTTACCACAAGGCTGTATCTTCGCTCATTGACGGCACGAATGGAACTTGCCACGGTCAGGCAAGAGCCGGCACGTTGACGGCATTGGACACAGCACTGCAAGCAGGGCGCGGCGAAACCCGTTTTCAGTTGCCGGGGGGGATTGAAGCCAGCATACATAAAGGCTCTGTATATTTTTGTCTGCCCGGAAAACTCGTCAGGCACAATACAATGTCTTAAGCATCTCTTCCCGTGTAGAAATTTTTATATTCGCTTTCTATCTATGCATTCCAATTCCATTTCCAAATAAAATATACTATAGTTCTCTCAAGCAGGGAGGGGGTTGTGGAAAAAACTTGACAACTTATCTGCCGATAGAGAAAATTTATTGGCTCTAGCACAGACTCTTTAAAATGTAACTGCCGTATGCAATGATTACAGAGAAGCGAATGATTTTATTGCCAGCAGGACTTTCGTTTATTTTGACCCTCCGTATCGCCCCTTGAATACCACATCCAGTTTTACAGCCTATACAGAAAACTGCTTTGATGATTCCGCGCAGAAAGAACTTTCAGAGTTTGTCAATTTCGTGACTGAAAAGGGGGCAAGGGTTATGGTAAGCAATTCAGATCCCCAAAATATAAATAAAAAAGATAATTTTTTTGACAAGCTATATGCTGCACACAAGATAAACCGGGTAGAGGTAACACGTATGGTTAATTGTAATAGTGCATTGAGAGGCAGGATACATGAACTTCTCATCTTTAACTTCTGAGAGATTTTCTTATGAAAAAGCGTGACTTCTCTTCAGCGGTTCACGAAAAAAAGCTTCGTCTTTTTCTGGAAAAGTCAACCTCTGGGAGTCTCCAAGCAAGGCTTAGGGTTACCTGTTGTTATTAAGATTTTGATGAGCAATGGTAAGACCGTCTATAGAAAAACCTGGAGTAGTTTAAAGACCTGCAGACGGCGTCTCAACCTAAATCCCGATTAGGGCGCATAGTCCAGATGCCGCAGGGGCAAACGCCGGCGCAGATGCCGCAACCGATGCAGCGGGCCGGATCAGAAACATACTCAAACGCGCTGTTCCCCAGATTCTTGCGGTCGATGGCCGTTTCCGGGCAGGTTTTGAGGCAGAAGCCACAGTCCCTGCAGGTGCCGCAGCTGACGCACCGTGTAAAGTCCTCCTGCGGCGTCGGCAGGTCAGAGGCGTGACATCTGGCAAAATACGCGGTGTGCAACCGCAGTGCCGGAATTTCCTGCTTGTTTTCGGGCTGGAAGGTTGCGCCGCGCAGATATGCGTCCGCGGCAAAAGCCGCCTGACGTCCTGTGCCTACGGCGTGCGCCAGAAGGCCCGGTTTAATCACGTCGCCCACGGCGAACACGCCGTCCAGAATACTCAGGTTTTCGCTGGGCACAAGCCAGTCCCGAAATTTTTTGACCTCATCAGTGATGTAGGAAAGATCGGGTGATTCGCCGATGGCGATGATCACCATTTCACCGGGGATCAGCCTGCCGTCCTCCGTTATCAGGCCCTGGTCCGTGATTTCCTTTATCTGAACAGGCCAGACCATCTCGCCGCCAAGAGATTCTATATGGGCAATCTCATGAGCAAAAGCGGCGGGTTTTTGCACGTCAACACAGATCACCTTACGCGCGCCCACGGCATACGCGCCGCCGGCCGCATCCATGCCGGCGTTGCCGCAACCGATAACGAGAACATTCGCCGGCACGCGCGGGTTTTCCCCTCTGTTCACGGCTTTCAAAAAATCAATGCCGGCCACGGCTTTCTCATGCCCCGGCCAGGGGAAAATACGCGGAACATGCCCGCCTGTGGCCACAATCAGGGCGTCGTGCTTTTTGCGCAGAGCATTGAAGCGTTCGGCGTCCACAGGAAAATCCGTCACAAAATGGACGCCGGCCTTTTCGATGCGGTTAAGCTCCCTGCACAAAATGTCATGATTCAACCGCTCACGCGGGATGACCTGCTCAAGCTTGCCGCCCATTCCGGAGTCCGCTTCATACACCGTCACTTCGTGCCCCATGCGGGCAAGCTGCCATGCGGCGGTCAAACCGCCCACGCCGCCGCCGATCACCCCAAGATGTTTGCCACTTAACTGTGCCGGTTTTTCTACAGAAATATCCGCCGAACATGAGCCAAGCCTGCCGATCTGCACGGGGCTGTCCACCACGCTGCGCGTGCATCCATCCATACAGGGATTGGGGCAAACGCTGCCGCAAACAGAACCAGGAAACGGCGTATATTCAAGCAGCAGACGATAGGCATCTTCAATCTTGCCCTCACGCAGCAGATTAAAACGCTGCTGGCTTGGAATGGAAGCCGGACAGAAAAATTCACAGGGGGCGGCAAAGCGGGCATTTTCCCAATACGGCACGCGCAAACGATCCTCACCGCGCGCCACAAGGGCATTGACTTGAAAATCGTCGTGAAAGACGTCACTGAATATCCCGTCCCTGATCCATTCACTGGCGCGAAATGCGCCTATGCTTACAGCCTTGGCCCGCCCGCGTTCCTCAAACGAGAGCGGCGTGATTTTCTGCCACTGCGCCCAGACGGCAAGCTCGTGGTACAGCTCAGGCCTGTCAACGGCATTGATAAAATTTTTGAGACCTCCGTCAAGCCAGGCGATATCATCTTCATTGAGGGAGCTTATCCGCACGTCCGCCGGCAACGAAGCGACATGTCCGCGAAAATACACAACCCCTCCGACCATGCCCACACAGGGGCGTTCGCCCAGCACAGAGGGCAGATTCTGACTTTCGCAGCCGCAAACCACAGCCTTGCCGCCGCCCATAAATTCAAAAGAAAAACTGCCGACATTCTCCAGCACCCAGAGTTCCGGCGGCTCATAAAGCGGATCGTGTTTCATCAGAGAGCCTGAACGCGTGCCTGCGCTGCCGCCGATATAAATGACGCCGCCCGCAGCGCAATGCCCCGCCGTATCCCCCGCGTCGCCGAGCACCACAATACGCCCGCCTGAGTTCAGCCAGCCTGCGTCAGCCGGAGCCGGCCCATCGACCACAATTTCTGTATTGGACATGCACATGGAACCAACCCGCTGGCCGGGGTTGCTGACCTTGAACGTCAGTTTTTTCCCGTCCCGGTTCCAAAGAGGGCCGCCGATGTCGTGCTGGCCCGAGGCCTCAATATAAAAATCCGTCTCGCCCTTTGCCACGGCGCTCTCAATAGCCAGCAGCAGATTCTGGGTTGACATACGCTCGTGATTGTGCACTGTGCTGAGGCGCGACATGGTTCGCTCCCGTTGCCGTCGTTGCGTCATTTTATTATATTTAATATTTGTTTATGCCCCGCCGCTTCGCGGCAAGCCAAGAAACAGGTTGTCAATAAAATTATGTTTCAGCAGGCATACTGAATGTCCAGTTTGTCCGCCACGGCCTTGTCCGTGGAAACCAGCGCATCAGAGCGGCCCACGGGCAGGGAACTGTTGCCCACAGGCGCAAGCAGCTTGCGCATTTCACTGTCAAAGGCCAGCATGTAGTCCACGACATTCTGCGCGCCTCTGTCTATGTCCAGCCGTTTGACAAGACGCGGTTCCTGCGTACAGATGCCGGTGGGGCATCGGCCGCTGGAACACGCGTTGCAGCGGCCCCGCTCATTGCCCACACAACCCAGAAGCTGAATCAGTATCTTGCCCATAATAACGCCGTTCGCGCCGAGGCAAATCATTTTAAAGGCGTCCGCGGCGGCATTGCCCGTCATGCCGATGCCGCCCCCCGCCCACAGTGGAATCTGTCCCTGCAGGCCCTGTGAAACGGCGGCCAGATAGCAGTCACGCAATTTGGAAACAACCGGATGGCCGGTATGATCAAGCGACACCTCATTAGCCGCGCCGGTACCGCCCTGAATGCCGTCAATAAAGAAACCGCCGCAGATTTTATACGGATCGCGCAGGAGGTTGTTGTACACAGAGACGGACGTGGCGGAAGCCGCGCACTTGATGGCCACAGGCACGCGAAAGCCGAAAGCGGCATTGAGCGAAAGGTGCATTTTCTGCACCGATTCCTCAATGGAATACAGACCCTGATGGTTCGGCGGAGAATGCAGCGTTGCCTTCGGCACGCCGCGTATTGCCTGAATGTGCGAGGCGACCTTTGCGGCGGGCAGCAGGCCGCCGTCGCCGGGTTTTGCGCCCTGACCAACCTTTATCAGCACGCCGGCCGGATCTGCCTTCATCCGCGGCATCGCCTTGATAATCCTGTTCCAGCCGAAATGCCCGGACGCGATCTGCAAAATAATATATTTAATCTGTTCTGCTTCCAGAAGTTTTATGGGCATGCCGCCTTCGCCGGAGCACATGCGCACCGGCAGATCGTATTTTTCATTCAGATACGCCGTGGCAAGCGCCAGAGTCTCCCAGGCTCTGGTAGAAAGCGCGCCTATGCTCATGTCACTGAAAATGGCCGGGTAAATCCAGCGCACGGGGGGCGTTTTTTCCGCCAGTACAAGATTGTCGCCCGCCACGCGAAAAGGCAGCTCTTTTGCCGGCAGAATACGGCCAAAAGGCGAACGGATGTCAAAAGTATGCCGCTCGGAATCCAGGGACGGGTCTGTCATTTGACTGATGCGGCCTACAATGATGGCATCAAGTGTACGCTGCTTGTTCAGATTGGTGCGTCCGCCGCGTTTGATGGGACCTTTGGCGCGGGCAAGCAGCAGGAAGCGGCTGTCGTCGTTGCGCACAGGGGCAATGGCATTGTTGGGGCAGCTTTTTTCGCACATGCCGCAACCGGTGCAGGCTTTCGAGATACATGCTTTCTGACGAATCACCGGCTTCGCGGCGTGTTCCGGCACAGGTTCAGGAAACGGCCTGCGGGAAGCCGTCACACTCAGACGAAGCATCCCCGCCTCAATGGCGTCAAATGTACAGGCCGCCACACAGGAGCCGCACATGGTGCAGCGCTCCGGGTGGTAAGCAATCTTCCACGGAAGATCGTTGACGCTTATATCCTGTGTTTTTACTGATTCCATCGCCGCACCGTCAGGTCCTTGTCAATGACCACCATTTCTCTTTCGTGGGGATAAATATCCTTTGACGTGTCACGATCCGGCAGGATGGTGTTCAGTCCGCAGACCTCGGAAGTGATGGCTACCATTTTGTCGTTGCCGCCCAGCACCACAGGACGTAATTTTTTTGAGTCGCAACATGTAAACATCTGCCCGTCGGGCAGATGTCCGATGATGGCGTTCGGACCATTGATTTCCAGATGCGCCAGAGCTTCGCGGATGAGAAGAAGCTCCTTTTTGTCCGTCCGGTTTTCCACTTCCACAAAGGGCAGGGGCGTGATCACATGTTTATAATATTTGATGGGCCATTTCAGCTCGTGCAGCACATAGTGCAGCGTATAGAGAAAATTTTGCGAGTCGGACTCAAAGCCTATGTAGCCGCGGTGCAGTGCTTTCTGACATTCCCTGTTCTTTGTAAAAAACGTGTTCTCGCCGTTCGTGCACAGGGTATAGCCCTGCAGAAAGAAAGGATGTGCCGCATAGCGCACAATGGCGTAATTGGTGTTTTGACGGCACTGTGAAACAATGCTCTTGGCCATCAGGCGTCCGTCATCGTCCCAAAGCCTGAAGCAGGCGGCAATGTCGGACGGATCGCCGATTTCCTTCAGGGTCAGCACGTCAGGCCAGAAGGAATACACAAAGCCGTTCTCGCCGCCTTCCAGAAGGTTGCGCAACGCAAGGCGCGTGTCGAGCAGCAGTTCTTCGCATTCTTCCCGGCTGCTGTGGCGCGCGCGCTCAGGATAATCATAATTGCGAAATACATAACCCGGCATTGCGGCAATTCTCAGGCCGGGCCGCAAATCCATGTCGGGCTTCCACTGAAAAACCTGCACAAAACCCTTTTCTTCCATATAATCACTGACTATCTGCATGCCCTTCGACGTGCACGCGAGCGAGAGGAGGGGCTTGTCTTTATAGGGGGCAAAAACCCCGTCCAGATCCTGCATTACCATCGCAAAGCCTGAATTATCGTGGCCCTCCTGCTGCGGCAGCATAAGACGCAAGGCCATGGACGGATGCATTGGCGTTCTGCTTTTGATGGAACCGATTCTGCACATAAGTTCGCTGCCTCAAAAAACAGCTTTATCTGCCGCTGTTGCCGGAACAAATTGCTTTTGAGAACCTTCATTCCCAAAAGCAATCGCTGCAAGATACAAGAGACGAATTTTTTTTGCAATAAAACGGCAAAAGCGTGCCTTATTTTACGGGGAATCCGAAAGTTCCCCATAGTACATCGCGGTCGGCATTACTTCCACAAGCTGTGCCGCCCCGGCTTTGGAGTGATCCTCCAGCTTGCGTCGCTCGGCCCAGGCATAGGCTTTGTCATGATGATCCGTATGACGACAAAAGAAGGCTTTCGGCAGTACTGTGGACAATGTGCGCGGCGCCATCCACGCGCATGATCAGAAGTTGTTGTCTTTGGTATTGTCCAGTTTGTGTAACTTGAGGCCAGGGCTTGCCGGGTTCACCTGCGCGTCAAAGGTGGTCTGCTTGACCAGCTTTTGCTCTTCCGCCGTCAGACGTGACAAATTTGCGGTGAAGGTGTCGGCAATGCGAAATTTCATTAGTTCACCCTGTACACCTTCATCACTTCATCGCCCAGGTGATTGATGACCTTGACGGCAATGCGCCTGGACTTCGGTCTGTCGAAAGGCCGGGATGTGTCGCTGTGCAGGCTTTCCCAAGCTTCGCGGTCAATTTCCGCCTTGAGGGTTATTTTAAGTAGATTTATACGTGTCATTGGCCTCCAAAAAGTAGGCATGGCGCACAAAGAAGCTTTCCTCGTTATAGTCGATGTCCGCAAACCAGCAGGCGATATTGTCCGGTTCATCAGAGCGCACCTCGCTGGTTAATGACAAAGAGGTTGCCCTTGCCGTTGTACGCTGCCGAATTCCGGGCCGATGAAAATTGCTGCCCTATTATGCTCCGCCCACCTTCCCGATAGGCGCCTTTGGCGCATATATAGCGGCCCTGCCAGGGCTTGAGGGTGGAGAACAGGATTTTGTCTTCCTTGTGCGCCTGCTGCACACCGGATATTTTTAATTCCTCCAGAATCATGGCCGCGAAATCTTTGCCTTCGTCCTGAACGGCCTTGTCCAGCGGATCAATGAGTTCGTCGTTTTCGTCCACGGCCAGCATCCGGTGCGGGGAAAGGCTTTCCACGGTAAACTGCCCGGCCACGCGCACTTTTTTGTTGTCCGCATAGGGCTTGTCATAGAGAATTTGTTATCGGCTTTGGCGGCAATGGATGCGTCGATTTCCTTTTGCCGGGCAATGCGGGCCGCCTACCATGCGGCATGGAGTTTTTTTGCGGCGTCCGGCTATGTTGTATCAACCTCTCGCGGGATTTCCCAATCTTCCCAAGTTGTTTTCAGGATCGAATTAAGTTGCTCCCGCAACGGCTCCAGTTTCTCCTGCCACTTCTCCCAAATCACGTCAATTTCCGCGTTGTTGGCAATGGATTTGAGTGTAATATGGGGAATCCAGGATGGGCCGCTCGAAAAAGGGATTGCTCCAGTTTGTCGGACGATAAGCCGGGTTGTGCGCATAAGGGTGCCCACAGCAAGCCGCAAGGCGTATTGTTTTCAATGCCCTCTGCCATGGCCGTGTCTGTGGAGAAGATGTCTTCTTCGCGCCGCCATAAGGAGGAAAATTGGCGATACTGTGCTCATGCCCACAGTGCGCAGTGGCATCAGATGGAACTTAAAAGACTGCGATATCGGCAATGGCACGCTCGCAACGGCGCTGGTTGCCGCCAGTTCCTTGCCAGGAATCATACGTCATATGCCGCCTTGTATCTGTAATCTGTCACTTAACGAGTCGTGTCCATGCCTGAATACACAGTCGATATGCGTTGGGACAATGAGGCTGCTGTCTGGATTGCACCAGCGTTGATTGGGCGTGTGCGCTCTATGCCGCGCCTCCATCCCTGCAGGATTTATTGCGTTGTCTCAGCAGCGGAACCGACCGCAGACTGTCCGGACACCAGCAATTTTTCCGCAATCTCACGCGCACCCGGGCTTTGCCGCCACTGCGCGAACAGGTTGCGCCATTCGCCGAATTCCAGAAAAGTCTCATCCAGACGGCTTTCATACACCTGCACCCAGATATTGAAAAGTTGCATCTGCGCCTGAAAAATCGCGCTTCCCAAAATAACGGCGGCCATATCTCTGGGCATGACTTTGCCGTCCAAACGTTCCAGCACAAAGGTGCAGACTGTCCGACGGGATGTTTCAAAGTCTATTTCCTTGCCGTTCATGTCTTCGACTATAGACAGCAGATGGCTATAGTCCTCTTTGATACGATCCATACCCTTGTCAGGCACGGCTACAAAGAGTGGCGTCCGCCCGTCAGCCGTCGGCGGCGCGTCCGGTATTTCCGTAATGAAATAAAAACGAAGCCAGTTTTCAAACATAACTGCTTCCAGAACGTGCATAACGGACTTTTGGAACTGTTTCTGCTGGTTAGTCATGAAACTCTTTCTTCGCGACTGCGACCTTCAACCCAAGGGAATAAAGCTGTTTTATCGCGGAAGGGCAACCGCCAAGCGAATGAATCAAACGAATTCAGCAGCAAGGGGCCGAGGTTAAAAATCCGTCATCCCATTCCGCGCGGTTGCGTCTGACGCACAAACTTTTCTTTCTTCCCCCACGCGTCTCAGCGCAGGGCGCGCAGCCGGCGTATGGCTTCTGCCGTATCTTCCTCTGTGCCGAAAGCTGTTAGGCGCACATAGCCTTCGCCGCTCGCGCCGAAGCCCGCCCCCGGTGTACAGACCAGCGCGGCGGATTGCAGCAGGTGCTCGAAAAAACCCCAGGAATCCATGCCCTTCGGCACGCCCGCCCAGATATAGGGCGCGTTTGTCCCGCCAAAAACTTCAAGGTTCATATCTTGCACAGCCGTGCAAAGCAGTTCGGCGTTCTGCAGATACCCTCTGATCACCGCCTCAACCTGCGCACGCCCCTCCTGACTGTAAACAGCCGCGGCCGCCTGCTGCACAATATAGGCGCAGCCGTTGTACTTTGTGCACTGACGGCGGTTCCAGAGGCTGTTCAGGGCTACTTTGCCGCCTTTGCCGTCACTGAGCTGCAGAGCGTGCGGCACCACGACATAGGCGCACCGCAGGCTTGTAAAACCGGCTGTTTTGGAGAAACTGCGAAATTCCACAGCCACTTCCTGCGCTCCGTTGAGCTCATATATGCTGTGCGGTATGTCCGGTTCCTGAATAAACGCTTCATACGCCGAATCATATAACAGCACGCAGCCTTCGCGCCTTGCGTAGTCCACCCACCCCTGCAGCGCCTCGCGTGACAGCACGGTGCCGGTCGGATTGTTGGGATAGCAAAGATAAATCATGTCCGGGCGTGTTTTGGGGAGGTCCGGCACAAAATTGTTGGACTTGAGGCACGGCAGATACACAAGGCGCTTCCACCGCCCTGCAGCGAACCCGCCGGCCCGGCCGGCCATGACGTTGGAATCCACATAAACCGGATAGACAGGGTTTGTCACCGCCACAACGCTGTCCGCCGCAAAGAGCTCCTGAAAGTTGCCGATATCTGACTTGGCCCCGTCGCTCACAAAAATTTCATCCGTGCGCAGGTCCACGCCGCGGGCCTTGTAGTCATGCTGCGCGATGGCTTCACGCAAAAACTCGTAGCCCTGCTCCGGCCCGTAACCACGAAAATGCGCCGCCTCGCCCATTTCATCCACAGCCCTGTGCAGAGCGCTGACAACAGCAGGCACAAGCGGACGCGTCACATCGCCTATGCCGAGGCTGATTACTTTTTTACCCGGATTTGCTTCTTTAAACGCCGCAACCTTGTGGGCTATTTCCACAAAAAGATAATTGCGTTGAAGCTCAAGAAAACCGGCATTGACCTTTGTCATAAAAAACCTCACATGCAATAAACGCCGTCAAAAACACTCACCGCGTCGCCTGTCATATAGACATGCCCGTCGCTTTCATCCCAGCTGACGTGCAGCACGCCGCCCGTGAGATGAACATCCATTTCACGGCCTGTAAGCCCGTTCAACGCGCCTGCCACAGCCGCGGCACAGGCGCCTGTGCCGCATGCCAGGGTTTCACCGGCGCCGCGCTCCCACACGCGCATGCGTATTTTGCCTGACGAGAGCACTTCCACAAATTCCGTGTTGATGCGCTGCGGAAAAAATTCATGACGCTCAAAGCAGGGGCCAAGCCGCTGCAGGGCAAGATTGTCAATATTGTCCATAAACACAACGGCATGCGGGTTGCCCATGGAAACCGCGGTGATGTTGTATACACGGCCGTCAACTTTCATCGGGCGGGCGATAATGCGCTTTTCCGCGGGGTTATCCGCCGCCGGCGGCATGAGTACAGGAATGCGCTCGGCGACAAGCACAGGCTCGCCTATGTCCACTGTGGCGCCGCACACCTGACCGGCTTCTGTGAGCAGTCGCACAGTCTTTATGCCCGCCGCCGTTTCCACCCTGATCACATCCTTCACGACAATGCCGTGATCGCGCGCGTACTTGCCCACACAGCGTATGGCGTTGCCGCACATTTCCGCTTCAGAGCCGTCGGCGTTGAACATGCGCATGCGCACGTCCGCCGTGCCTGACGGCATAATCAGCACGACCCCGTCCGATCCCACGCCGAAATGCCGGTCGCATATTCTGGGCGCAAGCTCGGAGGGCTTTTCCACCCGTTCTTCAAAACAATTCACATACACATAATCGTTGCCGACGCCCTGCATCTTGGCAAAACGCAATTTATTCTGCATAACGACCTCATTTTGTTCATATTTTCTGAAAAATACTGTTCTTGAAGACCATAACATACCATTTATACTGTATTTATAAAAAGATAGTCCTGAAAACGAGAAATGTAAAGAAGTGTGCAGGCCGAACGACAAAGCGTCGACCTGCCGGAAAAGCAGAACGCCGCCGGCGCATGACCCGCGGCGTTCTCCATGAGCAGGCGAGCGTTGCCTGCCGTTAGACGAATCTTTGAAGCGTCGGATGCTTTAATGTATCCAGAGCAGTTCGGAATATTTTGGCAGTACCCACAGGTTGTCTTCCACCAGACGTTCAAGAACGTCAGCATGCTCACGGCATTCTGCCATAGCTGGAAGGACAGCATCGCGGCCGACTTTCGCCTGTTCAAGAGCGCCTCTGGTATTGCAGGCTTTTTCCACTGCCTTGCCAAGTTTTGTCGCGTTTTTCTGCAGAGCCGCGACATGCGCACGCAGAAGACTGAAGTTTTCCTCTTCGCTTTTCGCGGCCTTTTCACCCAGCACAGCGCGTGTTTTGATCACCACGTTCGCAGCTTTTGCCTGCGCCTCCAGACATTGCGGCAACACCTGTGCAAGCAGAATATCCGCAAGCAAATGACCCTCAATGCACAGGGTTTTGGCGTAGTTTTCCAGAAGGATTTCCTGCCGCGCCAGCATTTCGCGTTCTGTCAGTACGCCGTGACGCAAAAAGACATTCATGACCCCCGGGTCACTGTAATGCTCAAGCGCCTCCACTGAATTTGTGTAGTTCGGCAGCTTGCGGCGGGCGGCTTCCATGGGCCAGGATGCGGCATAGTTGTTGCCGTTGAACACCACCGGCATATGCTCCTTGAAGTGCCTCGGCAGCAGTTCCTGCAGGGCCACATTGAGCTTGGTTCCGGTGGAGAGCGCGGCTTCGAGTTCCGTTGCGATGTCATCCAGCGCACAGGCCACGGCCGCGTTGAGCGCGATGTTCACCGGCGCGATGGACTGGGACGAGCCCACGGCCCTGAATTCAAACTTGTTGCCGGTGAACGCGAAGGGGCTTGTGCGGTTGCGGTCGGCCATGTCCACAGGCAGGGGCGGCAGGGTTGATACACCCACTTCCATAAAGGGGTTTTTTTTGTTTTTTGAACTCTTGCCGCTTGTAATGCCTTCCAGCACTTCCGTGAGCTGTTCGCCGAGATACACCGAGATAATGGCAGGCGGCGCTTCATTGGCGCCGAGACGGTGGTCGTTGCCCGCGCCAACGGTGCCTATGCGCAGCGCGGTGCTGTGCTTGTGAACCCCGCGCAGCACGGCGGCCAGAAACACCAGAAACTGGGCGTTGTCCTGCGGCGTTGCACCTGGATTGAGCAGGTTCACGCCGTCAGAGTCGCATAGGGACCAGTTGTTGTGCTTGCCGCTGCCGTTTACGCCGGCAAAGGGCTTTTCGTGCAGCAAACACACAAAACCGTGTTTCGCGGCCATATGGCGCATCATATTCATGCACAGCATGTTGTGATCGCACGCTATGTTGGCCTCTTCATACACGGGGGATATCTCAAACTGGCCGGGGGCCACTTCATTGTGGCGGGTTTTGGCCGGAATGCCGAGCGCCAGCAGCTCGCTTTCCACGTCCTGCATAAAACTCATCACCCTGGCGGGAATGGCGCCGAAATAATGGTCTTCCATCTCCTGGCCCTTGGGCGAGAAAGCGCCTATCAGCGTGCGGCCCGCCAGCAAAATGTCCGGACGAAGAACGGCCAGATATTTGTCTACCAGAAAATATTCCTGCTCCGGACCGACCATGGGCCGCACATATGTCGCGGTTCTGTTGCCGAAGAGCTTCAAAATGCGCAGCGCCTGACGGGAAATCGCCGAAATGGAACGCATCAGCGGAATTTTGCGATCCAGCGCCTCGCCGGAATAGGAATAGAAATATGTGGGAATATGCAGAGTCGCACCGTAGGGAGCGTCAATAATAAATACAGGAACCGAAGGATCCCACGCGGTATAACCGCGGGCTTCAAAAGTGGAGCGGATGCCGCCGGAAGGAAAGGAAGAGGCGTCCGGCTCGCCGCTGATGAGCATTTTACCGGAAAATTCGCTGATCACCTGCCCTTCGGAAGAAGGGGAAAGAAAAGCGTCGTGCTTTTCAGCGGTCAAACCGGTCATGGGATGAAACCAGTGCGTGTAGTGCGTGGCGCCGCGCTCAATGGCCCAGTCTTTCATGGCGTTGGCAACCACATCGGCTATTTCCGGATCAAGGCGCTCGCCATCACGGATTGTTTTTGCAAGATTTTTATAAACATCCTTCGGCAGGCGCTTGCGCATTACGGCAAGTCCGAAGACATTACGGCCGAATACTTCGCCCGCCTCGTGCGTTTTTGCTTTCCCGCAACAGCATGGCCGCAACGGCTCTGTTGCTATGGCTTTAAAAAGCGCCTTTTTTCTTGGTGAACTCATACCATCTCTCCTCCTTGTAAAGTCAAACTTTGCGAAGCCCCAGGCACAGCCCGGGGTCTATCTGAACGACTTCTTCTTCAACACCCCGCGCTGCTATAAGGCGACATCGCCGCGTTCCCCTGTGCGTATGCGCACTGCGTCCTGCACATCACTGATAAAAATTTTGCCGTCGCCCAACTGACCTGTGCGGGCCGTGGCGACAACCGCGTCCAGCGCTTTTTCCACATCTCCGTCATGCACCACTTGCACCACTAAAAGAAATGCTTTCATTGTTTAAATCGCGTGAACGTGTTTTATTTAAAAATCTCGGTTTGTTGGAAATATTTGTGATATACATGGGCCGGCCTGTTGTGATCACTCTCCCTATAATGCCCTCCCCTGCCCTGTAACGTCCGCGCCGTCGTTCGGCTGACGTCAGGCCATACGCCGACTCAATGCGGATTTCGCCTGTCTGGTGTTGCCGCGCATCGTGTGCATGTGTCTGCCCATCAGGGCGAGCGCCTGATCAAGGGCGTCCTGTACGGCGATGGAGGAGTTCATGATCTGTGCCAGATCAAACAGAAGGCTCAGCTGCTTTGCGCTGTGCACGGCAAAAGATTCCGGAGTCGTCAGGGAAAAGGCGGCAACAGAGCGCGTCTGACGGAGCGTATCAGCAATAGGCATGGTATGCTTTTATCCTGAATCGGTCTTGCGCGCAATAATATCCTTAATGGTGGAACCAACCGCAATTATAAATAAATATTCTTCAGCTGCGGACAGGATGTTTCTACGGGACAACGCGTCAACGCAATGCACGGCGCTGCTCTTGACGGCTCGGGACTCGTTCTTATTTTTACAGTGATTATTGTCACAGAGGAGGTTCTCATGGCAGAGACAGGCAAAAAAAACCGTCAATTCCGCGCAGAAGTGCGCAAGGTTTTGAATATTCTCACGCATTCGCTCTATACCAATCGAGAAATTTTTCTGCGCGAGCTCATATCCAACGCTTCCGACGCGCTGGATAAATTGCGTTTTCGCGCTAACCGCAGCGAGCAGCCGTCCGGTGGGGACATGCCGTTGGAAATCCGCATAACTATTGACAAAGACAACAAAACCTTCACCATTGCCGATACCGGCGTCGGCATGACCGCAGACGAACTGGCTGAAAATCTGGGAACTATCGCAAAATCCGGCTCTGAAGAATTTCTTGCGAACCTGCAAAGTGAAACAGCGGCTGGCGCCGCCGCCGGCGATGCGGAAAAGCCCGATGCGTCCAATATTGTCGGGCGATTCGGCATCGGTTTTTATTCTGTCTTCATGGTAGCCGACAAGGTGGAAGTGATTTCAACGCCGGCTTTTGGCGAAGAACGCGGGGCGGCCGTCTGGTCAAGCGACGGTCTGGGCGCTTACAGCATTAAATCCGCGGGCAGTGACGCGCCCGCGCGCGGCACTGTGGTTAAAGCGCACATCAAGGACGACGCAGTGGAATTTCTTGAAAAATTCCGTGTGGAATCAGCCGTTCGCAACCATTCCGCCTTTATGCCGTTTCCTATTTTTCTTGACGGAGAGCGCATCAATCCTGAGCCGGCGCTCTGGCGCGAGCCAAAATTTTTCATAAAAAAAGAGCAGTATGAGGCTTTTTACAAAGCCCTGACGTATGATGCCAAAGCGCCGATGGACGTGCTGCACCTGTCCGTGGACGCGCCTGTGCAGTTTAACGCGTTGTTGTATATTCCCGACAGCAAGCAAGATTTTTTCGGTGTTGACAGGGATTTCTGGGGAATTGACCTGTACGCGCGGCGCGTGCTCATTCAGCGCCGCAACAAAGAGCTGATTCCGGAATATCTGGCGTTTTTCAAGGGAGTGACGGACACTGAAGACCTGCCCCTGAACATCTCGCGCGAAACGCTGCAGGAAAATGTGCTACTTCGCAAAATCAATCAGGTCATCGTCAAGCAGGTTCTGGGGCATCTGGAAAAAATGGAGAAAGACAACAGGGAAACTTACCTGCGTTTCTGGCGCTTGCACGGCAAAATTTTCAAGCTCGGCTACAACGATTTTCCCAACCGCGAACGCGTCAGCGCGCTTTTGCGTTTCAATTCATCCGCCCTGGACGACGACGAAGCCCTGACCAGCCTTGCCGAATACATGTCCCGCGCGCCGGCGGAACAAAAAACATTCTGGTATGTTTCCGCGCCGAACCGAGAAGCGGTGTGTCTGAACCCGCACATGGAAATATTTCGCAAAAAGGGCATCGAAGTGCTCTATCTTTTTGAGCCTGTCGATGAATTTGTTATGGAAGGGCTTGGCAAATACAAGGAATGGGATTTTAAACCCGTGGAAAATGCCACGGACGACGCCCTTGCCGCTTTTGACGACAGAAAGGATGCCTCACAGGCCTCACAGCAGGCAAGCGCCCCGCTCTCCGGGGAAGAGCAGGAAGATTTTGACAAACTGCTCGCAAAAATGAAGGAGATATTGAACGACAAAGTCAAGGAAGTGCGTGTGTCACGGCGGCTTGACGACAGCCCCTCTGTGCTCGTTTCTCCTGACGGAGCCATGGCCTCGTCCATGGAAAAGCTGCTCAAGGTCATGCACAAGGACGATACGTTGCCCGTCAAAGTACTGGAAGTCAATCAAAATCATCCGCTGCTGCGCGGCATGTTGAAAATATTCAAAGCTGACCCGGAAGACGCCATGCTTGCGCTCATGACGCAGGGGCTTTTTGACACGAGCCTGCTGCTGGACGGCTATGCCAGGGAACCTCAGGCGCTGGCTTCGCGCGTCAACGCGCTTTTGAAGGAAACGGCGGCGCTGTATGCGGACGGGCGGGCAATCCCTCGCTGAGCAACCGCGGAATATAATGTTTTTTCATGTGTTGCCGCGTATCGGCAGCACATGAAAAACAACATGTCATTGATCCAGCATCGGCACATTGTCTCCGGTTTTATCAAGCGCCCTGAGTATGGCCTCCAAATGCCGCCGTGTCAGGTTCAGCTCTTCCGCAGCCACCTTCGGCATATCGGGCGGGTGTTCGCCGCTCATGTCATTTCCTTCCTCAACAATGACAAGGGCCGCCGCCATACGCCCCATAACGCAAAAAAAACGCTCCGGTTTCCAGCCCTTGGTGCTCACCCAGTCAGCCGCCCTCGCGGAATAGAGAAAGTCCGCCCTGCCCTTGTGCGCCACAGGACCGGCGTTTTCCCTGTTTTCACTGGTCCATCTTCTGAATTGAGGCAGAATTTCAAGAAAACGCGCCAGCTCCGCGTCTGTCACCAGAGGCTGTTTATCATACACCGTTGCGACCGTCGCCGAAACAGCCTTTTTTGGCGTTGCCCCGGCTTGTTGCGCCACATGTGCGCCCTCAGCAGGCGCAAACGCAGCAAAAAACGCACACAACGCGAACGCCGGCCAGGTGCGCCGCAAGCGCAACGTCAGAAAAAGGCGTATACTGCCCATTCAGTACTGCACCGCGCTGAATTTGGAAAGTCTGTCCATATTATGGTACGACTCCACATAGCGCAATGTACCTGTTTTACCGCGTAAAACAAGAGAGTGCGTTACAGCGTACCGTGCGCTGTAACGAACGCCGCGCAGAAAATCTCCTCCGGAAATGCCCGTTGCGGCGAAAAAACAGTCATCGCCACGCACCATGTCATTGACGGTGAGCACATCACGCAGGTCAATGCCTGCTTCATTAATGGCTTCTTTTTCAACATACGACTGGGGGTCAAGCCGGGCGAGCATCTGCCCTCCCATTCCTTTGATGGCGCAGGCAGAGAGTACTCCTTCAGGAGTGCCGCCCGTGCCCATCATAATATCCACATCTGAATGCGGGTCTACCGCCATAAGCGCGCCGATCACATCGCCGTCGGTCTGGAGTTGAATACGCGCGCCGGCGGCGCGGATTTTTTCAATCAAACGCTGATGTCTTGGCTTGTCCAGCACAAAAACCACAAGATCCTGCACACTTTTGCCGAGAGCTTTGGCAACGCTGTTCAGATTAACTTTAATGGGCGCGTCAAGATCAATAACATTTCTCGCCTCATGGCTGACGACGAGTTTTTGCATATAGAAACTGGGGCCGGGGTTGAACATGCTGCCTCTGGACGACACTCCCACAACGGAAATGGCGTTCGGACGCCCGTATGCGAGCAGGCTGGTGCCTTCCACAGGGTCTACCGCCACATCAAGGCCGAGGCCGACGCCTTTACCCACTTTTTCGCCGTTGGCGAGCATGGGCGCGTTGTCCTTTTCGCCTTCGCCGAGAATGACAGTGCCGTCAATATGCAGAGTGGAGAAACTGACGCGCATGGCATGCACGGCCGCGTTGTCTCCCGCCTCTTTGTCTCCCCGCCCCAGCCAGCGGGCTGAGGCGAGCGCCGCAGCTTCTGTAATGCGTACAATATCAAGTGCCAGATTTTTTTCCGGTGCTTCAGCCATACCATTCTCCGATTGATGCTGTTGTGTTGTGTCAAGCGATACTACCCCGCTGTGCAGCAGGCTTCAAGCGATAACTTGGCCGGTGACAGACGCGGCGACTGATATTAAAGAATTAATCTCCCTGTCCGAGCAAGGTGTGAGCGGCGTCCGCCGCTTTTTTGGAGTCCGCATGCAGCAGTTTTCGTCTGATTAGCCGTGACAAACGTCCGCTCGTGCGTTCTGACCAATCATATGATATCTCTGTGTAATATTTGTTTTTATTTATGCGTTGCCGTTGGCGGCGTAGTGCGCTACACCTCTGGGCATGCAAGCACACGCCCCTTCCTGCGCCGGCGTCATTCGCACAGATGCCTCCACAGTGCATATCGCTTTTGTGCGACCCGGCGCGCATGAACTCTATGCGCAAGGGCGGGAAGACTTTCTCTCTCCGGCCACCTGCCTTTCCGTAGGCTTTGATCTGCGCGCCTGCCTTGACGCGGCGACAACGTCCGTTGCGCCGCGCTGCCGTATCGCCGTGCCGACGGGAATAAGCATACAGCCGCAATCG
Organism: Candidatus Desulfovibrio trichonymphae; assembly: GCF_002355955.1. Taxonomy (NCBI): domain Bacteria; kingdom Pseudomonadati; phylum Thermodesulfobacteriota; class Desulfovibrionia; order Desulfovibrionales; family Desulfovibrionaceae; genus Desulfovibrio; species Candidatus Desulfovibrio trichonymphae. The sequence continues at coordinate 541,544 of NZ_AP017368.1, forward strand.
CCGGATGTGGCGGGGCTGCTCTATTCCCGCAGCGGGCTCGGCGCGCGCGACGGTCTCACCGTGGCTCAGGGCGTGGGCGTTATCGACCCTGACTACACTGGAGAGATTCTGGTCATCCTGCTGAACACCTCGGACGAAGAACGCCGCGTTCAGCGCGGCGACCGCATCGCCCAGCTTGTTTTCCAGCCCATTGTGCGGCCGCGCTGGCAGGAAACACCCTCACTGCAGACAACCAAACGCGGCCCAGGGGGCTTCGGCCACACCGGCAAACAATAGGGCAGCATTACAAACATTTTTTGCCATCCATCTATTGGTATATTGGTATATTCAGCCGCACAAGGAGTCGCTTCATGTCACAAACCTTCAATGCCGTCAAACAGCAAGAAGAAAACCTGCTCTGCCGTTCTTACAGCCGCTATCCGCTGGCCGTCGCTCGGGGCGCGGGCGCGCACCTTTGGGATGTGGACGGCAGGAAATATGTGGATCTGCTCGGCGGCTTAGCCGTGACCGGCCTCGGGCATTGCAATGAAGAGCTTTGCGCGACGCTGGAGCGTCAGGCGCATGAGCTCTGGCACGTGAGCAACCTCTTTTATCAACAAAATCAGCTTGATCTTGCCGAGATTCTGCTTTCCACCACACATCACACAAAGGCCTTCTTCTGCAATTCGGGCGCAGAGGCCAACGAAGCCGCCATCAAACTGGCCCGCCGCCATATGCGCCGCGTAAAACAGCACAACGCCGCCACCATCATTACCTTGAATGACTGTTTTCATGGCCGAACATTGGCAACGCTGGCCGCAACCGGCCGTGACGCCTTGAGCGACGGCTTTACGCCGCTGCCGGACGGTTTTGCGCAGGTTCCGGCGGGCAATCTTGAAGCTCTCTCAAGCGCGATAACACCGGCTACGGCTGCCGTTCTGGTGGAAGTGGTGCAGGGCGAAGGCGGCGTTGTGCCGCTGCCGGCGGAATATCTGCGCGGGGTGCAAGCCCTTTGCCGGCAGAACGGCATTCTTTTTCTGTGTGACGAGGTGCAGGCAGGTATGTGCCGCACCGGCAGATTCTGGGCTTTTCAGCATTACGGGCTTGAGCCGGACATTATCAGCGTGGCGAAATCTCTGGCCAACGGCTTGCCCATGGGTGCCATTTTGGCCACAGACGAAGCGGCCGAAGGCTTTGAACCCGGCAGCCACGCCACAACCTTCGGCGGTGGAGCCCTGACCTCGGCTGTAGCCGCAAAAACCGTGGAGATCATGCTGCGCGACAGTATGGCAGACCGCGCCGCCGCGCTCGGCGAACGCGTAAAAAAACAGCTTGAAGCGCTGCGGCGGAATATGCCGGACAAAATCCGCGACGTGCGCGGTCTGGGACTGATGATCGGCATTGAACTTGTCGAAAACGGCCGGAAAGTATGGGAGGCACTGCTCAGGCGGGGCTATGTCTGCAACTTGAGCCACGGCAATATATTGCGCCTGCTGCCGCCCCTTGTCATTGAAGAGACGGATCTGGACGGCTTTGTCAGCACACTCGGGCAAACGCTTCAGATGTAAAATCAGCTTCATCCCCACGTGTGTGGGGAATACGCTTGGTCCGTCCAGAGCGGCATGGGCTATGCAAAGCAAAAGCCGCATAAGGGCCACCCGCTCATGCGGACGCACGGCAAGGTCTTTGTATTCCTGCCCCTCATCAAATATATCCAGCAGACTTGCCAGCCGGGTTTGTCCTTGGAGAGTAAGCACAGGAATCCATACTTCTCTTACAAGATTCACGCCTGCTCCTTTGTTTTGGGCCATATAATGCCAAGGGTAGTATTCCAGCCTATATTCTTATCTTTCGCCCCTTGTATATGCACTGAATCGTCCTGAATCCGTGCCCAGCCGAACAGCCTGTATTCCTTAAGCCAGGCGTCTGGCTTTGCTCCGGCAAGGCGATATTCGAAAATTTTCACCATATTTCTGTGCAGATTACGCGCAGTTTCGTTGCAAAAGTCGGATGTTGACGTATCTATTACGCTGCCATCCAGCAAGACAAATTTTGTCCCCTCTTTTTTCTGGTACAGCACAAAGGGGAATTCTCTATGTTCTATAAGACGGGTGGGGGCGATGTCTCTTCCTCATCTGCCCAGGCTTGTTGCCATATGTTCATCAAGGCTTTGTGTCTGCGGGCCATATCGCCCCCAATAAGCTGATCATACAGCTCTTGCCAGCCGGAGGGGAGATCATCTGGTTCATTGTAGGTAGCCTCGATCAACTCACGAATTTGTGATGGCAGAGTAACATGGGATATGCCGGACCATATATTGAGGGCCTGAGCCAGCACATAGGGGGCGTACACAAAGGCCTTGACGCCGAAAGCGTTTTTGATCTCTTCGGCCCGCATGGCGCGCAATTCCGCCAGAGATACTTTTTCTTGCAGAATAGTGTAAGCAGGGTGCGGGGGGCGGGGCCGGGATGCGCGTTGATGCCGTCACAGTCTGCCCATGCGTTGCAAAAGCATATCGGTGGGGGCAAGTTCTGTGAACCAGCATATCCGCATCCAAGTCCACACTTTGCTCCGCTATTTGCGTGGCGATCAGAATGGCTCCGTGTTGGCGATTCCTGTTTTTACCGAAAGAATCCATCCAATAGTGTTCCCTCTTCTGACGCATAAAAAAAGGCGGGCGGGCGTGGAGAAGCCCAAGCTCAACATTGTTTGCTGCACAGGCTTCACGCAGCAATCCATACGTTTCCTGTGCCCTGTCCACACTGTTGCCACAGTACCTGCGCTCCCTGCGCGGCTTGGTGCAGACTTTGGGCAACCATCTGCTCCTGCGGGGTAAAGACAACAGCAACGCGTTTTTCTTCCGGTGGAGGCGTAGAGATGGCTGTCGCCTTTTGCCCCTGCCGATGGGAATGTACGAGCGGGTAAGGCGGCAGGACACCCGTTGTCTTTGGCTGTGCCTCTGGATTGAGAAGATCTGTGCAGTATTTTTGGGTGAGCGTGGCGGAAAGGACAATGACTGTACAGTGCAGTTCTTGCAGCAGGTCGCACAACTTTTGGATTATACTCCCGGTGTAGCAGTCGTAGCTGTGTACCTCATCCAGAATTACCACCTTTCCGGCAAGGGCAAGGCGACGTAAGGGGAAGTGCTTAACCGCCAGGGCAGCGAGCATAGCTTGGTCCGCAGTGCCCACGCGCCTATGGGGGCAAGCAAAGCCCGGCGCGAGGAGGAGAACCAGTTGTGCGCATCAGCGTGGCTTACTTCCTTTTCATGCTGCGCGGACGGGGCTGGAGACAGTTTAGAAACAGGGGCATTAGTATTCTTGTCCAGCCAAGTATTGGCATGAATAAGCTGTACAGGCTGGTGCATTTTGTTTATGTATTTGGCAAATTCTTCTACCCGTAAAAAAATTCTGTTGCTGATGGGGGCTTCAATCACATATACTCCAGGCCCGGTGATGGTTTCACAGGCGGCAAGCTGCATGGAGTTGGGCTTGAAAGGAAATATGTCTTCAAAGACAAGACCTGATCGTACCTCCAAAGGACCGAGGCCAATCCGGGCAACCGCTTCAGCAGCAGCTTGTTCCGATGAGGCTGGGATTTTAGCTGGGTCGGCAGAGAAAAAGTTTTCATCAGAGCCGATCCAGTCCGCAAGTGTGAGAAGACCTGCGGCTGTCCACATCTCCGGAGAATCCTGCTGCAAAGTGGGTAAGGCTGTGCAGCGGCATTCCTGCCAGAAGTGGCGTAAAAGGGTCTGCCGATCCCCTTCCCAATCTATCTGGAGTTTTTTATCGGCAGCTTCAGCTTGGGGGAGAGATCCTTCAGTGAATGACCGGGCAATACGACCATGATGTGCTCCGATGATGCTTCCTCAGCAAGCTTTGGCTTCTTCCTGGCCCTGAACATGCGTCTTGAAAAAGCGCTCCAGCGCATTTTTTGTGCGGGAGGCCGTTTTTCCAATCTCCTTGCTGGGCGGCTTCTTGAAAGCCATTCATCACCAGCCATGCCGGACATTTTGCCTGGAACTCGCGGGAAATTTTGCCTACATCATGCACAGCTGCAAGAAAGCCAAGAAAGTTTTTTGTAAAACTTGGAGGAAAGATTGCTTTGTTGAAGGCATCATAAAGGCAATTAAGTACACTACGGACATACTCTCCATGCTGATCTATACCAATGCCAGGAGTTTTTTTCGATATTGTTTTTGCCCAATACGGAGTCACGGTAGTCGTCCCCTTTCAGCAACACTTCAAAGTAGAGCCTATGCCGCCTTTAGCGGTTTCATGGCCGATGTGATGCCGCAAATGCTCAATTATTAGATTGAGCGTTCTTATAGCTCCAGAACCACTGAGTGGCAACATTCTGTATGTCTTTGGTGACAAAATTTGCTGTATTTCGATATCCTTATTTATGTGTAAATTTTGTTGACAATAAATTTCAATTTCAATATACACAAATTGCCCGGAGTAATCCCCTGCGGGGATCACCTAATCTGTCGAATCGACGGCAACAGGCGGACGCCGATGGAAGTGGTTCCGGCAATCCGGCATGTCGCATAAAAAGTTCATACATGCTCGCGTCAGACTGTACAGCAGCTGAATGGATGTCATATTTGTCGCATTCAATGTCAAAAATGTCAAAAAGGAGCCATCATGAAAAAACGGTTTTTTTTAACAGTCTCCCTTCTGTTGTTCGGCCTGTCATGGACGAATGCGGCATCTGCCACGCAATACAGTACCTGGAACGCAATTGTGGCCGAGATGAGCGTGGTTCTCAACTCATCCTATGAGATATATCTGACCGGGAATATTGCACAGAGCAAAGAGATGGTAAACAAGGCTTACTTTGATTTTTATGAAACACTGGGTGTGGAACGTGCTGTGCTCTCGTATGTTTCCGGCAAGCGGGCGTCCATAGTGGAGTATCGGTTCGCCGAGGTAAAGCGCCTGATGACAGAACAGGCCGCAAACAGAGACGTGCGGCTCAGTCTGGATACCCTCATCAAAATGTTGAAAGAAGATGCGGATCAACTTGACGGTAAAAAAGAAACCGGCTGGGGGGTTTTTGTCGCTTCTCTTCTGGTTTTACTCCGTGAAGGATTTGAGGCCATTCTCGTGGTGGCGGCCATAGCTGCCTACCTCATTCGTTCCGGCAACAAAAGCCTGACAAAGGTGGTCTATAAAAGCGCGGCTGCAGCCGTCGCTGCAAGCGCGTTTCTCGCCGTTGCCTTGCAGAAGTTGTTCTCCATCAGTGGCGCCGGTCAGGAGATGGTTGAAGGTTTTACCATGCTCCTGGCCGTGGCGGTGCTGTTTTTTGTCAGTAACTGGATGGTGTCCAAAGCAGAGAGCGAGGCTTGGAAGAACTATATTAAAGACAAGGTCGCCGCCGCCGCAACGACCGGCAGTGTTGCCGCGCTGGCGGCGGCGTCCTTTTTGGCCGTGTTCCGGGAGGGAGCGGAAACAATCCTCTTTTATCAGGCTCTTTTGGCCGATACCAAGGATCACATGGGCATGCTCTGGTTCGGTTTCGGCGTTGCCTGCCTTTGCCTTGTCGTTCTTTTTGCGGCGATTCGTTTCGGGAGCCTGCGTATTCCTTTGCGGCCCTTTTTCATCGGCACCAGCATTCTCATGTACGTCATGTCCATCAGTTTCGCCGGCGGCGGCGTGAAAAGGCTGCAAGTGGCTGATCTTGTGCCCGTGACGCATGTATCGGACATCGCCACTGTGGATATCCTGGGCATCTACCCCACAATGGAAACCCTGTTGCCGCAAGGGGCTCTGCTCATTCTCGCTGTCGCTTCGTTTCTTTTTTACATGCGAAAAGGCGCTGCTCTTAAAAAGGCGGCATACTGAACAACACTCTTGAATCAGACCAACCTTTAACGGAAGAAGGAACAGTTATGATGAACAAACACATGCGTAAGCTTGTCCATTTGATTTTGCCGGCCCTTACCGTGTGCGCTTTCGCAGCGACAGCAATGGCGGCGCCTCCCGCGCCCGGCCCTGAGTCCGCCGGTTTTAAGGAATTTCCTCTGGGTGACGAGCAGTTTGTCGGCCCTTTAAAAATTGCGGGCGTCTACTTTCAGCCCGTTGATATGGAGCCTGTCGGGCTTGGCGGTCTGCCCGCTTCCAAGGCGGATATGCACTTGGAAGCCGAGATCACTGCTGTTGAAGGCAACAGTCTCGGTTACGGTATCGGTGATTTCGTGCCCTATCTGACGGTGAAATACCTGATCGAAAAAAAAGGCGGGAGCAAGGGCATTGAAGGCAGTTTCATGCCCATGAGCGCCAGCGACGGGCCGCATTACGGCAACAATGTCAAGCTTGACGGGCCTGGAGAATACAAGATTACCTTCATTATTGATAACCCCGAGAAGCAAAGCTTCCTGCTCCATGTTGACAAGAAAACCGGCGTGAGCGGGCGGTTCTGGAAAGAGCCCCTGAAAGCAAGCTGGAATTTCAAATGGGTTCCGCGCGCTTGGTAATCCGTTATTTGATTATGGATTTCTGTTTGTAGTCTTCGCTGCAGGGTTCTCATGCGGGAGCCGTGCGGCATATTTTATGCCAGCAGCCAGAGCCGGGAAGGGTTATGCTCCATTTTTGGGTATTGGTTACCGGAACAATGCTTGCTGTGTCCATACTCACGGGCCTGCTGCTCGGCTATGCCGCACAGCGGGATCTTCTGGAGATGCGGTCGCCTGCCCGGCACGGTGCGATTGCGGGCATTATTGCGGCGGCTGCTCTCGCTCTGCTCGAATTCACAACTGCGTTCGTTGTACGTGAATATTACAATCTTATCGTACTCTGCGTGGCTCTTGCGGCGGGAGGGGCGCTGTCGGTGCTGCTTGTCGCCACGCGCTCCCTTGCCCCGGAAAAAGCCGCCTCACTGCCTCTCAGGTTCGCTTTCTTTATTGTTCTTGCTTCCTGGGGAGCTTTTTACCTGCCGGACATTTTTATTTACCCATCGCACTTTGCCGTGGGAGTAGTGCAAGTCGCAAGTAGTGAATTCATCTTTATCGCCACAGGCTATGTGATCGGCATAGGGCTTTGTCTGTTGGTCGGGTATTCCATTTTTCAGCTTTGCTCGGATGTGCCGGAAAATTTTCTTTTCCCACTTTTTTCTCTGGCGTTTCTGGCTTTCAGCATCAGCCAACTCATAACAGTGGGGCAGATTTTACTGGGACGTGGTCTTACTCCACGCTATGACTGGGCACTTGATTGTATCATCTTTCTGTTAAGCAACGCCCCTTGTCTGCTCTATGGGATTGTCGGCACAGCCGCCCTGGCAGCCGCCATCCTGTGGTTGCGCAGCAGCAAAACCGTGGCTGATGGCGAAAATCCGGCACTACGGCGTAAGGCCCGCAGCGTCATGCGCAGGCGTGTGCGGTGGAGCAGAACGGCCATCCTCTCCCTGCTGGCCGGTTTGCTGACTATGACAGTGGGAATGTATTTAGACACCCGAAAAGTGGAGCTTTCACCTCCGCTGGAAATGACGGTTGCGGACGGCAAGATTGCCCATTCCACTGCCGTTGTCGGAGATGGAACCTTGCACCGTTTTGTCTACAAGACGCTCCAGGGGGTGGATGTACGCTACATCATTATCAAAAAAAGTGAAACCGCCTATGGCGTCGGGCTGGATGCCTGCGATGTGTGCGGCCCTGCCGGCTATTACGAACGCAAGGGACAAGTGATCTGCATTCTTTGTGATGTTGTTATGAACAAGTCCACCATCGGCTTTGCCGGCGGATGTAATCCCGTGCCGCTCAAGTTTTCCTTGAAAGACGGCAGCCTGATTATCAATACGGAAGATCTTGAAGCGGAAGCTCATCGGTTCATGTAAGGAAGTATTCATGTTTTTGCGTATGATCCTCGGCGCGGTTACGCGCCAGAAAAAAAAGCTGATGACGATGGCCTGCGCCATGACGCTCGGCATATCGCTCGCTACCGCCATGCTTAATGTCATGCTTGATGTGGGCGACAAAATAAATCAGGAACTGAAAACCTACGGCGCTAACATTATGGTTACATCGCGCGGCGCTTCTTTCCTGACTGATCTGTATGGTGTTGAAGAAGGCGCCGGCGTATCGGACAAATACCTGCTTGAAGATGAATTGTCCAAAATGAAAACTATTTTTTGGGCTTTTAACATCGTGGACTTCACACCTTACCTTGATGCCGTTGTCAGCGTGAACGACTCGGGAGCCGATGTCCCCCTGCTGGGTACCTGGTTTAGAAAACATCTGGATATCCCGACAGGCGAATCCGTGGATACCGGGATTATAAACTTGCGTTCCTGGTGGGATGTGCGCGGCGCATGGCTCAGGGATGAGGATCAGTCCGGAGTTATGGTCGGGGAGGCCTTTGCAGCAAAACATGGAATAACGCAGGGCGACAATCTGAGGCTTTCCGCAAAGAATGCTTCCGGCACCCGGCGTACGGTAACTGTGGTCGTCAGATCAATCTTCCATTCCGGGGATAAGGAGGATGGCGGATTGCTCGCTCCTCTCGCCACTGTACAATATCTGACGGGCCTTGAGGGAAAGGTGCGGCGGGTGGAAGTGAGTGCCCTGACCACGCCGGAAAACGATCTGGCCCGGCGCGCGGCACAGAATCCGCACAGTCTTTCGCGCCAAGATTGGGAGGTCTGGTACTGTACAGCCTATGTCAGTGCCATTGCCTTCCAGATTGAAGAAGTGCTCACGGACGCTCGCGTAAAACCAGTCCTTCAGGTGGCGGAATCCGAAGGGGCCATCCTGCAGAAGACCAGGTTTCTGATGCTGCTGCTTACGCTCTTGAGTCTTGCCTGCTCCGCCTTTGCCATTTCAAATCTGGTCACGGCCAATGTGATGGAACGCAGCACCGAAATAGGCCTGCTCAAGGCGCTGGGAGCCACTGACGATCAGATTTCCTTTCTCATCCTGACAGAAATGCTCATTGCCACAATCACCGGCGGTGTCTTCGGCTATGCCGCCGGTCTCGGGCTGGCTTCAGTCATAGGCTATTCCGTGTTTGGCTCCGCCGTGACTGCCAAGGGTTTGGTTATCCCCATCGTTGCGCTTCTGGTGCTTCTTGTCACTATCGGCGGGAGCCTTCCCGCCATTCGTATGCTTTTGCGCCTGCGGCCCGCAGATGTGCTGCACGGGAGGTAATTGTCATGGCCCGACACGCCATGTTTTTCAAAATAGTTGTCAGTTCGCTGATCAGGCGTCGTTCAAGAATGCTGGTTGCGTTGCTCGCGGTCGTTATCGGAGCCACGGTTTTTCTGGGCATGGGAGCCGTGTATTACGACATCCCCCGCCAGATGGGCCGGGAGTTTCGCTCTTACGGCGCCAACCTCATTTTTGTCTCTTCCGGCAGTAATTCCATCTTGAGTCTGGATGATGCGAAACAGGCCATTGAGATGCTTCCCGCTGACAAGCTGGTGGGGGCATCGCCTTTTCGCTATGAGACTATGTATTACAACATGCAGGGTCTCACCGTCGCGGGGGCGGATTTCTCTGCAGTAAAAAAAACCAGCCCATATTGGCAAATCCAGGGCGAATGGCCCCAAAAGGACGATGAAATCCTCATCGGTACTGATATCGCCGAGCATACACGCCAATACGCGGGTTCGTTTATTACTGTGGAAATCCTGCCGCCCAGAGGGGGTAAGTTTGTGAAAGAACTGAAAATCAGCGGAGTTGTGCGCACCGGGGGGGCGGAAGATGGTTTTGTGTTCATGCCCATGGCCGGCTTGGAAGTCCTTATGGGCACAAGCGGCACGGCCAATGTGGTGGAGATCAGCATTGTCGCCGCAGGAGAGGAAATTTTCCGGCTTGCCGAGGAAATTCAGGCAAAAGTGCCGGGCATCACCCCCCGTCTTGTCAAGCGCATTGCCGATTCGGAAACGACAGTGCTCTCCAAGCTTCAAGTGCTTGTCTGTCTGGTGACAGGCGTTGTGTTGTTCCTGACCATGATTTGCGTGGGGACAACAATGATGACGGTGGTTATGGAAAGAAGCAGGGAAATCGGTTTAAAAAAGGCAATCGGCGCGGGAAACAGGGCCATTATTGCCGAATTCATGGGCGAAGGCATTACCCTGGCCTTGGGCGGCTGGCTGCTGGGCACCGGCTCAGGTTATTTTTTCGCTCAAGTGGTCAGCATGAGCGTCTTCTCCCGCGAAGTGGCCCTGCCCTTCTTTCTTGTTCTGCTTACCTTGGGCGCGTCGCTTGCGGTAACCGTATCCGCCTCTTTGATCCCTGTCGCCATGGCGACAGATGTCGAGCCGGCTGTTGTTTTGAGGGGCGAATAAAAGGACGACGCAATGAATATTCTTGAATTGAATGATGTTTCCATGAGTTACGGTTCTGTCAAGGCACTGCAGCATATCAGTTTGGCCGTGCGGCCGGGGGAATGGATCTCTATTATGGGTGCTTCAGGATCCGGCAAAACAACGATGATGAACATCGGGGGCTGCATGAACAAGGCTACGCACGGCTCCGTGATTTTGGACGGAGAAAATATTTCACGGCTCAACGCCAGGGATCTGACAGTTATTCGCAGAGATAAAATAGGTTTGATATTCCAGCAGTTTCATTTAATTTCTTATCTTACGGCCCTGGAAAATGTCATGATCGCCCAGTATTACCACAGTATGGTTGATGAGAAGGAAGCCACACAGGCGCTTGAGCGCGTAGGTCTTGCAAGCAGAGCAAAACACCTGCCCCGTCAGCTCTCCGGCGGCGAACAACAGCGTCTGTGCATAGCCCGCGCTCTGATCAATTATCCCAAGCTGATTCTGGCCGACGAACCAACAGGCAACCTTGATGAAATAAATCAGAATACGGTCATGGACATCTTTCATCAATTACATAAGGAAGGCAGCACCATTATCGTTGTTACACATTCGCCGGAAGTGGCGGCACATGGGCAGCGTGTTGTCAGCCTTGAATTTGGCCGCCTGGTGGGAGACGCTTCAACGCGGCAGGTCCGGGCGTAACAGATTCAGTCGCATGACGCTCAAATATCATGGCGTGAGGTCAGGGCGTTCAGTCCAGCATTCCCTGCGCGTGCAGCACGTCAATCAGCTTGTTTTTATTGGCTTCGTCCATCGGGCAGAGCGGCAGGCGCATTTCATCCGATATCAAACCCATGAGCGCGAGCGCTGTTTTTGCAGGTATGGGGTTTGTTTCCGCAAACATGACGTCGTGCAGGGCAAAGAGCGAGAGGTGCAGACGCGCGGCTTTTTGCAGGTCGCCCGCGGCCAAGGCGTTACACATTTCGGCCACGAGGCCGGGCGTCACATTGGAGGTGACGGAGATAATCCCCTTGCCGCCCAAAGCCATGAGGGGCAGAGCCGTGAGGTCGTCGCCGGAAAGCACGATGAATTTTTTTGGACAGGCTGCCAGCAGGCGGCTGCACTGAGGTATGTCGCCCGTGGCTTCCTTGATGCCCACAATATTGGGAAAATCTCTTGCAAGGCGGCTCACGGTCGGGGGCAGCAGGTTGCAGCCCGTGCGTCCGGGCACATTATAGGGCACGAGCGGCAGGTCCACGGCTTCGGCAATGGCCTTGTAGTGCCGGTACAGGCCTTCCTGTGTGGGTTTATTGTAGTAGGGCGTGATGAGGAGTGCGCCGTCCGCCCCGGCTTTTTGCGCAAAGCAGGTCAGGCGCACCGCTTCGCTTGTGTTGTTGGAACCGGCTCCGGCCAGCACCGGCACGCGTCCTTTGACCTGATCAATACAAATTTCAATAACCCGCTCGTGTTCTTCGTGGGAAAGAGTGGCGGATTCTCCCGTTGTGCCGCAAGGCACGAGGCCGTGTATGCCTTCGCTGATCTGGCGTTCAATCAGGACGCGAAAGGCATCTTCGTCCACAACATTGTGTCTGAACGGGGTGACAAGTGCTGTCAATGCGCCGGAAAAACGCATGGCCGTCTCCTGAGTGCCGGGGAGTGGGAGTTATTTCTGGTTGATCAATTCTTTCAATTCCTTGCCGGCACGGAAAAAGGTCAGTCGTTTGGGAACAACGGAGATTTTTTCTCCTGTTTTCGGATTACGTCCGGAATAACCGCCGTATTTCTTGATTTTAAAGCTGCCGAAACCGCGGATTTCAACACGGTCTCCGGCGAGCAGGGAAGATTTCATGGATTCTATAAAGGTATTCACCACCATTGTGGCGTCATCAAGGGGAATGTTGGTCTCGTCGACCAGAGCCTTGATAAGTTCGCTTTTATTCATCACGCCTCCATAGTTATTGAATAAAGATATACGTCGTTACATTATCCCTGTTCAATAGTCATGTAAAGCGGTTGTTCGGTTACTCAGGCAGCTCCTGCAAATTTTTCTGCCGGCGAGCCGGTCTGCCGTGCCGAGCGTACGCATTTTCAAGGCGTCCGAGGCCTGTATCGTCCATGTTCCGCTGCAAGGTGCGTCATTTCGCCGGCTATGCCTGCGGAAAAATGGCCGACATCGGGTCGACGCAGCCGTTGTGCCGCGGTGTGGAAGGGCGTTCAGCGCTGCTGCTCATGGCGGTATAAAAGATAATCGTGCTGAAAACGGTCAATCTGCCCGTCAAGCACCGCGTCCACATCGCCCGCTTCACAGCCGGTGCGGTGATCTTTGACAAGACGATAAGGCTGCAAGGTGTATGTGCGTATCTGGCTGCCGAAGGCGATGGCGTCTTTGCCTGCATATTTCGCCTGGCGTTCCGCCTCGCGTTTTTGCACTGCAAGATTATACAAACGGGCCTTCAGCACGCGCAGTGCCGTCTCTTTATTGTGGTGCTGCGATTTTTCGTTTTGGCATTGAGCTGAAATGCCTGTGGGCAAATGTGTCACGCGTACGGCTGAACTGGTGGTGTTGACGCTTTGCCCGCCGGGGCCGCTGGAACGGAAAATATCTATGCGCAGGTCGGCTTCTTTTATGTCCAGTTCAATTTCACTGCCGGCGTCAGGGATGACATCCACAGAAGCAAAGGAAGTATGCCGGCGGCCTGAAGCATTAAAGGGCGAAATGCGTATCAGCCTGTGAATGCCGCGTTCGCTTTTCAAAAAACCGAAAGCGTGCGGTCCGGCGATGCGCAGGGTCACGCTTTTGATACCGGCTTCATCACCGGGCAACATGTCCAATTCTTCCACAGCGTATTTATGGCGTGCGGCCCAGCGTGTGTACAAACGCAGGAGTATTTCAGCCCAGTCCTGGGATTCCGTACCGCCCGCGCCCGGATGAATTTCCAGAATGGCGTCCCTGTTGTCCTCTTCTGCGGAAAGAAGCATGACAAGCTCGGTTTTATCAAGCAGATCCACCAGCTCTTTCTGCTGTTGCGCAAGAGTTTCCAAGACTTCCTCATCCTCGCTGCTTTCGCTTTCCAGTGCCAGGGTAAGCCAGTCTTGCATATCGTCACAGCATTTCTTGAGACGGGTTAACCGTTCTATTGCGTCATTTAAGGCGCTTTTTTCCCGCAGCAGCGGCGTCAGGTTTTCCGGTTTGTCCCACGCGCCGGGGTGGGCCAACTCTGTTTCTATGGCAGAGAGGCGCTGCAGTGAAGCGGCAACGTCAAAGACGCCTCCAGAGGTTGTCAAAACGTTGCGACAAGGGCTGACAGGCGGCGCGCAGATCACTCAAATGCAACATGGTGTGTTTTTGGATTAAAAGGTGTGGGCCACTCTTGCCGAACGGCCGAAAACGAGAAGGGTGCAAAAAAGCAGCAAGGCCGAGGGAAAAATCCAAGGCTTGAAGGTGTGGTAAGGGCTTTGCACGGCGACAAGGCGCGCTCGTGCAAAGAGTGCGCCGGCAGTAAACTGTTCGCCGCGCAACGTCAAACGGCCACGTGTGTCTACTACAGCGGAAATGCCTGTGTTGGTGCCGCGCAAAATCCAGCGGTTCTGCTCTATGGCCCGCAGGGCAGTCAGATACAAATGCTGCAGGGCTGCAGGAGTGCGACCGAACCAGGCGTCGTTGCTGATGTCGGCAAAAATGTTGGCGCCGTCTTTCACACGGGCATCAGCCAGCCAAGGGAATATACCTTCATAACAGATAAGCATGCCGAGGGCAAGAGCGCCGTGGCGCAACGGCGCGCTGGACGAGCCCTGCTCATATACACCAACACCCTGCAGAAGCTTTTGCAAAAAATCAAAATGGAGCCAGGCCGGCAGGTGTTCTCCGAAAGGCACCAGATGTTCCTTGTCATACCAGCCTATGGTATCTCCCTCAGGCGAGAGAAGAAAAGCTCGGTTGAACACAAGGAGTTCCCCGTTGCCGCGCTGCCCGGCGCCAGGTGCGCCGAAAAGCAGGGGACAGCCGCTTGCGCGCGCCAGCTCACGTACGCGTGAGGCGTGGGCAAGGCTTTTTTCAAAAAAGAAAGGCAGGGCTGTTTCCGGCCAAACAATAAGAGGTTTTTCTTCGGGGCAGGCCGTCAGGGCATTGTTGGTCAGGTTGAGATACGCGTCAACAGTGGCACGCTGAAATGCGGGAACCCATTTTTGATTCTGGTCGATATTGCCTTCCACAAAAAGCGTTGCAAAACTTTCAGGTCCGGTTGGATTCGGGAGAAAGGGGGTCTCGTTGAGTCTGTATGTCCCATAGGAGAGCACGGCCAGCGCGCCGGCAAGACCCAGGGCCAGACAGCGTTTGTCCGCGCGGCAAAACAGGCAAAGCAGCGCAATAAAAACCCATAGTCCGCCAAGGGCGTACGCGCCCAAGATGTCTGCTCCCTGAACAAGCACTGGACAGACGGCCAGCGCGCCGGCCAAGGGAAGCCAGGGAAAGCCCAGCAGGTGCGCGGCGAAAAATTCAAGCAGGTACCAGACGAACGCCAGCAGCGCCGCAAGACAGAAGGGAGGCCTTTCACGCAGCACGTATGCCGCAAGCGAGAAAACGCCGTTCGCCGCAGAAAGACAGGCCGCAATAAATACGGCACAGGGCAATGCCAGAATCCAGGGGAGATTGCCTATGTTATGGACGGGCAAGGCAAGCCAGTACAGCGCCGCAGTGCTGCCGGCAAGGCCGAGCAGCCAGCCGGCGCGCAACGCGGCGGAGGGCGTCTGCGCGTTCATGCCGAGCAGGGCAAGCGCCACAGGCCACAGCAGGGCAAGCGGCGGCAGATTTATGAGGTCATTGGGAAAACCCAGCCATACGGCAAGCGCGCCGACAAGCCCCACAAAAAACACTGGACCGCGCCATAGCGCGGCAATCGTTTGCGCTGCGCTTCCCGCGCTTGCGGCGTTCATGACTCACTATCGTCCGGTACCGGCTTCGCGCCTGATTTCGGTCTGTCTGTTTTTGCGGCGTCGGCTGTCCGTTCAGCGCGCAAAAGGCGTATCAATTTTTTATCCGCTTCTAGCACGGTAAAAAGCCAATCGTGCAGGGCAAAACATTCGCCTGCGGCCGGCACATGCCCTGCTTCCATGCTCAGATAGCCGCCGATGGTGTCAACATCGTCAGAACTCAGGGCAATGCCGAGCTCTTCCAGATCCTTCAGAAGAGCGCGGCCGGTGAGCTCATACGCATTGTCGTCCAGAAGTCGGATGTCTTCCTCATGTGGGGTGTCATGTTCGTCCTCAATGTCGCCTACAATTTCTTCCAGCACATCTTCAATTGTGATAATGCCGGAGGTTCCGCCATACTCGTCGAGCGCAATGGCAATATGCTGTTTGCGGGCGCGGAATTCCTGCAGCAGTGTGCGGATGGACTTTGTTTCCGGCACAAAAAACGGTTCGCGCATCACCGCAGAGACCGGCGTCCGAGTTTTTTCCGGGGCAATGAGGTTGTGCAGCAAATCCTTGGCGTGCAGAATGCCGACTATATTGTCGCGGGTGTCCCTGTAGACGGGAATGCGCGAGTGGCCGGATTCCACAACAACACGCGCCACATCGGGCAGCAGCATGTCGTGCGGCACGCAGTCAATGTCTGTGCGGGGTATCATGGTATCATGCACATGAAGGTCGTCAAAGCGCAAAATTCCAAGGAGCATGGATTCCTCATCCGGCTCCACACAGCCTACCGCTCTTGCTTCAACAATAGCTTTTTTCAGGGATTCGTCGTCATGCCCGAATAATCTGCCGAGGCGCGACCAGAGGGTACTGTGACAGTCTGAACCTCCGTCCAAAATAACCTCCTGCTGTGAATCCCCACGGGAGTTGCCGGTGATAGATAACATGTAAGACTTGCGTCAGGTGTCGCTGTATTTTGTCAATGCACATCACCCACTGTGTTATCAGGCTACGCTTCTGGACGGGAAACTGCGGAACCGGAGTATTTCAGAACAAAAATAACGGCTCTGCTCTGCCCTACTTATGGCCAGAAAAATCAGGATGTATTGATTTGTGCCCATCATAGCGCGTCACCGAGGTAAAAAAGAAATCGTTTTCTGAGAGTGTTGTCTTTGGTGCGGACGCAACAACCCTAGTTTGTGCAAATATATCTCCAAACAATTCAAAGCAGCAGGCGTCACCCCGGAAATACGGCTGGCCTGTCCCAGACTGCGTGGACGTACCCGGCTCAACTTTTCTTCCACTTCGCGGGACAGTCCTGTTATTTTGGCATAATCTAAATCCAAGGGCAAGATTGTTGATTCCAGTTTCGCCGTGCGGGCAATTATGCGTCGTTGGCGTTCCAGATAACCCGCGTATCTGATGTCGGTCTGCACACGCTCCCGCACAGCCGCATTACATTGCGCCATTTCCGCAGCCAGTTTGTCGCCCGTCTCCCGCAGCAGTGTATGTGCCGGGTCGTTGAGCAGATCAAGCATCCGGTCCATGTCCATGTCGGGACGACGTAGAATTTCCGCGAGGTTGCGGTTGTGCCGTAAGGCCGCAATGCGCTCGTCCGCATTCTTATCGGCGGGAATGCGCATTTGCACAAGACTTTGTTTGAGTCGTGCACAGGCTTTTTCCTTGTTGCAAAAAAGTTGCCAGTGCGCGTCGTCCACAAGGCCCAGACAGCGACCGAGCGCGGTCAGGCGCTCGTCAGCGTTATCTTCGCGCAGCAAAAGACGGTTTTCAGCGCGTGAGGTGAACATGCGGTACGGCTCAAGCGTGCCGAGCGTGACAAGATCATCTGTCAACACCGCCATATACGCGCTGTCTCTGCCGGGCAGAAAATACGGCAGACTCCGTATGGCGCAGGAAATATTCAATGCGGCCCACAGCCCTTGGGCCGCCGCTTCTTCATAGCCGGAAGTGCCGTTGATCTGTCCGGCAAGCCAGAGACCCGGCACGGTCTTGCTTTCCAGCGTGGGGGCAAGCTGCACGGGATTTGCGTAATCGTACTCAATGGCATAGCCGGGCCGCACCATAACAGCCCGCTCAAGGCCCTCAATGCTGTGCAGCATGGCCTGTTGAACGTCGAGAGGCAGGCTTGTCGAGATGCCGTTGGCATATATTTCCCCGCTTTCAAGACCTTCCGGTTCCAAGAATATCTGATGGCGCTCCCGGTCGGGAAAACGGGAGACCTTGTCTTCGATGGAAGGGCAGTAGCGCGCCCCTGTGCCCTTGATCACGCCGGTGAAAAGGGGCGAACGGTCAAAAGCGTCACGGATGATCTGATGGGTACGCGTGTTTGTCCAGGCAATATGGCAGGGAATCTGCGGAAGTTCCGGCCCGTTGCCGTGAAAGCTGAAACCGGGCGGCGGCGTGTCGCCAGGTTGAACCGTCAGACGGGAAAAATCAATGGAAGAGCGTAAAAGACGCGGTGTGGTGCCGGTCTTCAGACGACCCAGCGTCAGGCCCAACGAGCGCAAAGAGTCGGAAAGGCCAAGTGACGGCGCATCGCCCAGACGTCCGCCGGGCAGGTTACTCAGGCCGATATGGATGCGTCCGTCCAAAAAGGTGCCGGTAGTCAGTAATGCATGACGAGCGGCGAAAAAGAGACCTTGCGCCGTGTGTACGCCGTAAATCCGGCTGGAGTCGCAAGCGAGGGCGGTGACAGTGTCTTGCCAGATGCGCAAGCCGGGTGTTGCAAAAAGCGTTTTTTTCACAGCACGCTGATAGGCCTCGCGGTCAATTTGGGCGCGCGTAGCGCGCACGGCCGGGCCTTTGCTCATGTTCAGCCGGCGAAACTGTATGCCCGCCGCGTCGGCCCACAGGCCCATCATTCCGCCAAGGGCGTCAATTTCACGCGTCAGGTGGCCCTTGGCAAGGCCTCCGACGGCTGGATTGCAGGAGAGATAGCCCAGCCGATCCACATTGCCGGTGATCAGAAGAATGCTGTGTTCAAGCCGCGCCAGAGCGACAGCGGCTTCACAGCCGGCATGGCCGCCGCCGACGATGATGCAGTCAAAGGCGGCGTTAGGCATGGTAAGCGTGCATTAGAATATGGGCGAAAACTTGCGCGTCTTTAATGGTCGCGCTGATCATGCTGTATTCGTCCGGTTGGTGACAGGTGTTTGCAAGGCAGCTCCAGACGGCTGCAGGAAAGCCCCTGTGCCACAACAGCGCGGCCACTGTGGTTCCGCCTATGCCGATAGGGCGGGTGCAAACGTCGTATACGTGCGGAACGGCTTTACGCAGGGCTTCAACAACAGGCTCTTGCGGAGAGACGGTTGAAGCGGCCTGCTCCCGCACCACGTTTACCACAATGTCCACATTGTGCCGCCCGGCAATTTCTCTGGTGGAGGGCACGCGTTTTCGCCAGGACAGCTTCAGGGGAGACGTCCAACAGCAGCCGGCAGTCCGCATAAAAGATGACCCAAGCCGTAGTCGCTGCCGCATTCTTCGTCGGCCATGAAGACAAGGCCAAGGGTGAGACGGGGCCTCATGCGTAGGGCGTGCAGTTCTTCAACCAGAATCAGCATGCCCGCAAGGGCATGCTGATTGTCTTCCACGCCGCGACCGTAAAGTCTGTCCTCCGCCTGCCGTACTGTCCAGGGATCAGAACTCCAGGCAGTGGAGTCGCCGGGGGGAACAACATCTGTATGGCCGAAAATCCAGAGCGTTCGTGCAGACTTGCCCGGCACACGGGCCACGAGATTCTGCCGGATCCCGCCAGTGCGTTGCATGTCCCGAACGCCGCAGGCCGTGAGCGCGGTCTGCAATTCCACAACGCGCACCCGACGACCTGTCAGGGCGACCGAGAGTCTTGTCAGATCATCATTGTCCATACGCCCGTCTGTTTCTCCATAGCCTTGCTGCGTCAGTCGTTGTGCGCGTTGGGCGGAAGGAGGTTTGATGAAGGTTAACGTCCTTTTGCGGCGCGCTTGGATGCCTTCAGTGGGTTCACCTTGGCGGCGGCGGTTGTCTGGGTTTTGACGTGTGTGGCAAAGTTGCAGCGACCGCCGGTCCATTTACTTGTGGGGTCCGGGTAACTTGAACAGAATTCCTGCTCGTCGAACTGACGCACGCGACCACAGCCGGCGCACTGCTCCACAACAGGAGAAAGCAGAAAACCGTTCATAACAATGCCATCAGGAGTTTTGGCGGCATTTTCCAGCAGACTCATACAAACCTCCATACGCCGAGAAGCGCATTTGTTGCCGTATCAGGCTATGAGTAAATTTGTGTTGTCTGCCGCGTGACCGGCGGCAGAGATCAGGTTGAGCAGTATATTTCGCTTCCTGTTGGTGTCAAGTAAAACATCCCAAAAAATTTTACGGAAAGTCTAAAGCCATCTAATACAAGAAGCCGACAAGCCTCGAAGATGTAGTTTTGCACACTCTTTTCTGTCGGCGGCGTTTTGTGTCTATCTGTCGTCTACGGCGTTGATTTCTATCCATTGCCGCCGCCGCAACACAACCGTGAAGCGCCCGAGCCGATATGGGCTCGGCATTTTTTCAGCGCATTGATAACAGGAAACTGAAGCGCCAGATATGACTTTGGTGATCGACGGTTTGAGCCACTGTTGGGCTGGTGAAGGCGGTATCCTGGGTATTCACGATAACGCAGCAAGCTATCGAAACAGCTTTACCGCGTGGGGGAAGTTTCCTTGAAACACAACGCCATCGTGAATTAAATCCTTGCCGGCAATATGCACATCATCAATTATCCTGCGCACCAAAACCGCGACTGCATAAACAAAAATTTTAATCTATAACCACGTAGGGCTTGCGCCATGCGGGTTTTTACTCTTACCAGATTTTTACTTTGGATAGCTTGCGCCACATACACAGAACAGCCATCACCTAAGCGTATAATGGAAAGTAAATAAAAATTTTTGATAATTTTGTTAAATTTGTTCTTGAAAATAAAGAATGGCTATTCAGTGGATTGGTGCACTAGCTATTAGTAAGATTTTTTTTAACAAGAAAAAAATTAGATCAGTTAAATAATATTACTAAAGTTCATCAAATTATGTTGTTCAAAATTTTATAGTAAATAATATTGCTATAGATGAAAAAAGAGTACGTGAGATATTTGATGAACAATCTTGTATTGCTCGCAAAAATTTTACAGCTGTTATGTGGTGAGCTTCCAAGCTTTTCAAATGTTCTTCAAAATTTTCAAGAAGCTCAATAAGTTGCCGGCGGTATTTCTCCGGATTTCCCGGCTTTGTATGCTTTGGCATTATAACAGACTCACAGTATCGTGCAAAAATGCCGACAGTCGTTGTTTCAATACTGCTGTATCCTTCATTTCACACTGCCAAATTATCAAACAACGGTAGCCCAATTGCACCAAGTCGGCAAGATTCTGACCGTCACGCTCTTTGTTGCCGTTGATTTTTGTACGCCAAAAATCCGTTCTGGTTGTTGGGATTGTCGCTCGCCTGCACCCTTCATGCCCGTGCCAAAAATAGCCGTGTACAAAGATTATGGCTATAAGCGGTAATACGATGTCCAGACTACGCGCACCCGTTTTTCAGGCTTGATGTTTTTGTCTTTGATGCGGGCCATATTGCGGCTGCGTGTTTCCCTGTTGATTTTGTCCATGCGGTAAAAATAATCCGCTTATGGTCGATTGCCAACAGCTTTTTGAGGCGAGGAAAATAGAGCGCGAACTGTCAAGAGCTTCCCGAATCAGTTAACCCCGCCAATTTCAGCAAGTTGAGCGTCCAAATCCTGTGGATCTGTTGCCGAAAGGAGAAAAAGTACTTGGAAGCGTGATAACGGTTTTGAAAGAATAGAATTTTTATCTCGTCGTGCGGGGCATGCTGATTCCCAATATACCCACTGCCCTATCTCTTAAGCCGGGAGCTTTCCGTTAAAACAAACGCGTTTGCCGGGTTTCATCTCCGTACATCGGCAGTCAAGATGCAGGGCGTCAAGCGCGGTTCTGAAATCCGCCGCGCTTTGCGCGAGCACAGGGAAGGTGCCCCAGTGCATGGGCACAACCGTTTTGCATTGCAAAAGCCTGCATGCCAGCGCCGCCTGCCGCGCGTCCATGGTGAAAACGCCGCCGATGGGCAACAGCGCCACATCAATGGCGTACAGGTTGCCCCAGAGTTTCATGCCACTGAAAATACAGGTGTCGCCCGCGTGGTAGACGGTCAGCCCGTCGGGCATGGTGATGATGTAGCCGCACGGCGCGCCCGATGCGCTTGAGTGGTATGCCTGCGTCATGGTGACGCTGACGCCCTTGTGTTCAACTGTGCCCCCTATATTGAAGCCGATGCCGTTCAGGAGCAGATGTTCTGGTATGCCGGCGGCTTGCGTCAGCTTGTCGGCCGTGCCGACAATGGTGCCCAGCAGGGCGCCGGTGTTGCGGCACACGGCAACGGCATCGCCCACGTGGTCGGCGTGGTCGTGGGTGACAAGCACGATGTCCGCAGGCCCAACTGTTTCCGCGGTCACGCCGGAAACGGGCGTGAAAAAAGGATCCACCAGCACGGCTGCTGCTGGAGAACTGATTTTGAATGCTGAATGACCGTACCAGGTGATGTCGCTCATGGCAGTCTTCCTTGTTTTGCTTCTGTGCAGTCCGCTCCTGATCCGGATATCGCGGCGGATCAGAGCCAGCGCGTCAGATTGTGCGTCAGTCCGAGCTGGTCAAAAATTCTGCCGCTTGTTTGCAGCAGCATGTCTTCCAGTGATTGCGGGCGCAGGTAAAAGCCCGGAGAAAAAGGCATAATCACGGCACCGCCCCTGCACAAGACAAGCATGTTGCGCAAATGTACGGCCGAGAGCGGACTTTCGCGGGTGACAAGCACAAGACGCAAACCTTCCTTCATGACAACATCTCCCGCGCGGTGCACAAGATTGCGCGTGACGCCGCTTGCCAGTGCGCCCAGCGTCGCCATGGAACAGGGCACAACCAGCATGGCGGCGTTTTCTCCGTGCCACCATGATCCGCTGGCCGGTCCGGCGGCCAGATCGTCCGCGTCGTAGACGCTGTCCGCATACGTTGTGAGCATTTCCGCCCCTGCGCAGCACTCCGCTTTCAGTACCGCTACAGCGCTACGCGAGACGACACAGTGGGTCTGCACATCGGGCATAGCGGCAAGGCCGCGCAGTACGCACGCGGCTAACGGCATGCCGCTCGCGCCGCTGACGCCCACCAGAATTTTGCGCATTGTCAGCCTCCCCACAGCTGTTCTTTATTGGTTCATATTCCCAAAAAACAGGAGGGAGGCAAATCCTCAATAACAGCAACCTTTGCCTTGCAGTCGCCCGGAACAAGGACGCGTACTTCGTCAAATTTCATGATAAGCCCGTGTTTCCGATAAAAATGGTTATTTTTTTCGGCAGACTGCTGTCAGCAAGATTTTCAAACGGCTCAGCGCAGTCCGCGCTTCAGCCGAAAGCTGCAATTCGTCGTCCGGTTGGGCAGTTATTGCCATTGCCGCTTTTTCTTCACACGGCTCCCTTGCCGGCTGTGTGCCCGGCAAAATCAGGATTTTGTCCGCCGGATACCCAGGCAAACATTCACGCACGGTCTGACAGGTCTGCTCGCTGTCGCAGCACACAAGCGCGGCGTCTGCGCAGTCGCCGATGGCAAGCGCCGATTCTCGGTCGTGCGCGACAGCGACAAAAGGCAGGCCGGTTAGCCGCACGGCGCCCCTGACTGCCGCTAGGGGCGCTCGTCCCGGCGCGGCAAAAAAGAATTCCAGATGATCCTCATGCGCCCAGCGCGCCAAAAGCGCCCCGATGCAGAGCGCGCGCAGACGCGTCAGGCCGTCGTCCCCTGCAGTAAGGCGCAGCAATTCCCGAAGATCTCGGGCTGCCTTGCGCGGTTGACGAAAAAGCGCGCATAGGGAGAAAAACGGCCCTATGCCAAAACTGCGTACCGCAAGAGGCAAAAC
The DNA here is from genome assembly GCF_002355955.1 of Candidatus Desulfovibrio trichonymphae. Lineage (NCBI taxonomy): Bacteria > Pseudomonadati > Thermodesulfobacteriota > Desulfovibrionia > Desulfovibrionales > Desulfovibrionaceae > Desulfovibrio > Candidatus Desulfovibrio trichonymphae. Next base: position 564,666 of record NZ_AP017368.1, read on the forward strand.
ATAGTCGTCGGCAGTGCCTTCAAGAGATCTGCCACACAGGGCGTATACGCGCGAAAGTAGACCTTCTGCATGCAGACAGCGCGCCTGCCCTGTCGAGAACCGGCCGATGTCGCCCGCGAAATGATCCGTCACAAACGCGCCGCGCATTGCAGCTTCGTCCTGCGCAAGAAAGTTTTGCGGCCGCGCGGCAGCAAGCGGTGTGAAGCCGCGCTTGCTGCAATGCAGCACGCCTTCTTCAAGCGTATACACAGTGTCGCAGTATTCCGCCATCTTGGGGTCATGAGTAACCATGATCATGCACACGCCGCAGGTGTGGCAGAGCGTGCAAAAATTTTCCATGATGTGCTGGCTTGTACGGGCGTCCAGCGCTCCTGTCGGCTCGTCCGTCAACAGAATACACGGGTTGTTGACCATCGCCCGCGCGATGGCGGTACGCTGCTGCTCACCGCCGGAAAGATGGTTGCTGCGGTAATGCACCCTGGCGGAAAGCCGCACCAGATCAAGCGCCCGTATGACGCGCGCCCAGCGTTCCTGCGGAGCAACGCCCTCATAGAGAAGGGGGAACTCAACGTTTTCAAAGACAGTGGAATGATCGAACAGATTGGACGACTGCATCACAAAGCCCATGTTGACGCGACGGAAAGCGGCAGCCTGCTCCCGGTTGAGCGATGCCACATCCGTGCCGAGAATGGCAAGTTCACCGGAATCCGGCGCGTGCAGCATGCCCAGTATATGCAACAAGGTGGATTTGCCGCAGCCGGATGGCCCCATGATGGCCACCATTTCTCCGGCGTCGGCTTCCATGTTCACGCCGCGCAGCACCGGATCAAAACCGGCGTAGCACTTGTAGATATCTTTTGCGGTGATGACAGGGGTCATATATCACTCAAAGCGCAGGGCGGCAACAACGTCCATGCGGCTTGCCTGGACTGCAGGGTACAGCCCGCCGGCCACACCTATGGCGGCGGAGAAGATAATGCTGCCGAGACTGCTCAGCCAGAGCAGCGAATACGAGAAGCCTGTAGCGAGCGTCCATGAACCGGCCGCCACCAGAAGTGCGCCGACCACAATGCCGAGCACGCCTCCGACCATGGCCTTGCAGAGCGCCTCGGCCAGAAACTGCACCAGGATGTCAATATCTGAGCCGCCCATGGCCTTTTTAAGACCGACTTCACGCGTGCGTGCGCGCACGGCGGCAAAAGTGCCGGACCATATTCCGAAACCACCCAGCATGAGCGACGCGACAATGCTGAGCCACAACAGCGCCTCCACCCATATGAAGGTGAACTGTATGCGTTTGAGCTGTTCATCCTGAATGCGCAATACCACATAAGGGGCGGACTGCTTCTCGCGTACCAGAGCAGGTATTTGCTTCACAAGTCGGGACACGTCTTCCCAGCCGGTGGCGCGTACGTAAATGCGACTTATCTTGTCCCCAGCCCATTTGCGGTCAATCATTGTGGTGCAGGGTAGAAAGCCGTTCTGTTTTTCCGAGCCGAGCATCACGCCGGTGATCACACCCACCACCTCAAAAACCTCTTTCTGCAAAAAAACCAGCTTGCCGACAGCCTGTTCCGGATCGCCGTACAGATTGCGCGCGGCGTCGATCCCCAGCATGCAGACTCTCCGGCGGCGGTCAATATCTTCACTTGTGAAAATGCGGCCAGCCACCAGATCCAGCGAAAAAACATCGGTGTACTTCTCGTCCACGCCGCTGAACAGCACGTTTAGCGAACGTTCGCCTACGCCGCGCAAACCGAACAACTGCCCGTCGCGCACGTTGCGGCTGATTATCGAAACGCCGGGCAATGCGGCAATGGCTTGTATTGTTTCAGGGTAAAATTCACGCAGGGGCTGGCCGGGATACTGTGTATCTTCCATATAGACATGGATGACGTTCACTCCGCCCATCAGTAGCATGTCTTGGCCGATCTTGTAGCGTATTTCGCGGCCGAGCACAGCCAGCACTATAAAGGCGGTGATGCCGAGCGCAATGGAAATCACCACGCCATAATTGCGCTGGCGTATCACCTGCCTCAGACTTACGTGAAAAAGATCCGACATGGTTATCATGACTGGGAAGTATATAACGGAGCACGGCACGTGTCAAAACAAGCTGGTGGATTTCCTGGCATTTCGGCGCAATGTCCCGCTTGCCCTGCAGATTCCTCAAGGCAGGCGCCCGGACTTTGACATTTTTAATAAAGGATTGATGTGTACTTTGCTGTCGTCATTGGCCGGATTTTTCGCCTGTTCAAGGGATGCGGGCATGTTTTGCGCAACAGGTAAATTTTCCTTGGCGTCACTCAATATTGTTTCAGCATTTGCCAGTTCCTGCCGGCGGCTCTCCGGCGTATTGGTTCCGCACCCTCCATAACCGCCTGCCACTGCCACACGCTCACTGCATATTTGTCCATAAAATAATAGAAAAAAATTTCCTTACCCTGTTTTAATGCATTGCGCCATTTCCCGGGCAGTTCTTTCAGCGTAAAGGGGCCGCTTACATAGCCGTCGCGCGCGTGTTCGTAAATCTCACGTTGTGGGTAAGGCTTCTCACGCACACCCATCTTGATTCGTCTGTCAGAAAGCACATCCTTGGCAGGCACGCCTACAGCGCGGAACACCATCTGCCCGCCGCACGGCATGCGCAGCGTCAGATTTTCTGCGTGGTGATTTTTCTTTGGGTTCCACGCTTCCTTCGGGCTGATGCCCCCGCCGGAGGCTTTTAACCCGGCGGCGAATGCGGCTGAAGACAGGCAAAGCATGGCGCACAAAGCAAAAAGCACACAAAAACGCATGATAACATTCCTCAGATTATACATCGCGCACCACTGAACAATTGGAACAGCCCGCAGCACTTTTACCCGAATTGCCCAAAGGACATTGTGGACAAGGCAGACTCGGCAATGACCAGCACTCCGTTTTAAATGGCCGGCGATGTGCTTGATTCCGGATTTTTTTATATATTCGTCAAACATCGCACGATCAACTATTATGGAGAGCATTCGATATCGTCAGTTCAAAAAATCCTTGACTCGGGGTGTCTATACATGCCCTGTCGTCATCATGGATGACGCCTTGACTTTCGGTTCTCAGAAGGTTTAACTGTGCCCGCGGCGGGGAATTCCATGCCAATCGGAAACAGTCGCGCTGCGGTAAGAGGGTACAGAGCTTCCGTGGTCCTTACGGTTCACGACAGCCAGTCGCGTCTACGCGCGGTGAAGGCGAAGCAAAGGCGCAGAGCACATGCCTGCAATCCCTCAAGTCCGAATACCCGCCGGGCGCATTCTGAAATTTCTCCGTGGTTATGGAGACGTTCTGAGCCGCGTCATTCACAAACCTAATCAACGCACGATTGAGGAGGCCGCCATGAAGCGGTTATTTCCGCGCATTTTTCTGCTGTTTCTCAGTATAGCGCTTGCTGCGACTGTTCGTCCCGCCGAAGCTGTTGACGCCCCGAAAGAAGGGATATTGCTTGCGGCCTTCGGCACCACTGTGCCCGAGGCCATGAGCGTCTATACAGATATTGAGCAAACATTTAAGGCCGAATTTCCGGGCTCGTCTGTGGAATGGGCCTATACCTCGCAGATTATCCGCCGCAAGCTTGAAAAACAGGGCCGTCCCGTGGGTGGCGTCAGCGACGGGCTGGCCGCGCTGGCCGCGCGGGGTGTGAAAGTTGTGCGTGTGCAGTCGTTGCACATCATGGCCGGCGAGGAATTTGCGGAACTTGCGCGCGCCGTGCTTATTGACGTGCAAAAAAATCCCGGCCGTTTTAACGCCGTATATCTGGGCAGACCCCTCCTTGAATCCCGTCAGGACGCGCTGGAAGCAGCCGCGGCTCTGGTTGGGGACACAAAGAAAGCGGGCGGCGAAGCGCTGGTGTTCATGGGACACGGGCAGAGCCAAGGCAGGGCGGATTTGGTTTTTGAAGGCGTGCGTGCTGTGTTCAGGGAAATTGATCCGCGTTTCTTTATGGCCACAGCGGAGGGTGCACGGAATTTTGACCGCCTTCTGCGCGACCTCAAGTCCGGCAAGGTTCGCCGCGTACGGCTGCAGGCACTGATGCTTGTGGCCGGAGAGCACGCCCGCAATGATCTGGCCGGAGATGAAAAGGATTCCTGGGCGTCCAGGCTCAAAGCAGTCGGTTTTCAGATAAAGGCCGATTTGCGCGGCCTTGGAGAAATGGACGGCATACGCAGTATTTTTGTGCGCCACGCCAAAGAAAGCGGCGACGATCTGACGAAGGAGCCGAAAAAACAATAGATGTCAATTAAAAAACTGCCGCTCATACATAACACGACGCCAGCCGTAAGGCGACATACGCCCGTTCTTGTCTTTTTGGCCGGGATATGGCTCTGCTCGCTGCCGGTGGCCTGTCTTTCCGGCCCCGTGCCCATAAGCGCGGCGGATGTGTTTTTGGCTCTGGCAGCTCGTCTTGGCCTTGCAGATGCCCCGGCGGAAGCGGCGAACCTGCTTGTGGTGGGCGACATACGTCTAGCGCGTGTTGTCATGGCGGCATTGTGCGGCGGCGCTCTTTCCACGGCCGGCGTTACATTGCAGGGCGTTTTGAGAAATCCCTTGGCGGATCCCTTTACGCTGGGCATTTCCGCAGGCGCGGCTTGCGGAGCGAGCATGGTAATCGCGTTTGGCGGCGCGATTGTGCATACCGGCATCTCTGCTTTCTCACAGGCCGGCCTTGTTGCGCCCGCCGCCCTCACAGGAGCGCTGCTGGCGCTGTTCGGTGCGCTCTGCCTTGGTGCCGGGGGGGAGGAAGCGTTGCGCCGCGAACGCGTCGTGCTTGCCGGCATTGCCGTCTCCGCGTTTCTGGGGGCACTGGTGGCGCTCGTCAAAGCGCTGAATGAAGAATCCGTCACCAGCATTGTTTTCTGGATTCTGGGTTCGCTGCAGGGCCGCGGATGGGACAGTCTGCCAATGCTGCTCTGCACGCTGCTGCCCGGATTCGCACTGGTGTGCATAAATTGGAGAAAGCTCGATGTGCTCTGCCTTGGCGATGATACGGCAGCCCATCTAGGAATTTCTGTGGGAAGCGCCCGTTTCTGGCTTTTGGCCGGCGCCGGCTGCATGAGCGCCGGTTGTGTGGCTGTGGCGGGGGTCATCGCTTTTGTAGGACTGGTTGTCCCGCACATACTGCGTCTTGTGCTGGGGGCCGGGCACGGCCCGCTGCTCACTGGCGCTTTTTTCGGCGGCGGTCTTATGCTTGTATGGGCCGACGCGCTGGCCCGCAACCTGCCGGGCGGCGGACAGGAATTGCCTGTCGGCGTCGTCACTGCCCTGTTGGGTGGACCGTTTTTCGCTCTGCTGGTGGGCAGACGCTGATGCTGCGTGTGCGTGACCTCACAGCATGGTATGGCGAACGGCTTGTGCTGCGCGGTTTGAGTTTTGACATAGGTGCCGGCGAATGCGTGGCCTTGCTCGGGCAAAACGGCAGCGGCAAAACTACGCTCCTGCGGGTGATTTCTGGCGTGCTGCGGCACACGGGCGGTGCGATCTCGCTGCAGGGCACTCCCCTGCAGAATATTAAGCCGCGTTTACGCGCGCGACTTTGTGCGGTTGTGCCGCAACGCGAAGAAATTCCTCCAGGACTGACGGCGCGCGAAATGGCGCTGCTTGGCCGCTACACCTGGCTTTCCTGGCTCGGCGTTTACAGCCGTAAAGACTACATTGCGGCTGACGCGGCATTGACGGCCGTTGGAGCTCGTGAATTGAGCGGAAGAGCCGTCTCCGGACTTTCCGGCGGAGAACGACAGCGGGTTTTACTCGCGCGAGCGTTCGCGCAGGAAAGCCCCCTGCTCATGCTGGACGAACCGGCGACTGGCCTTGACCCGGCGCACATGACGGAAATTTTTGACCTGCTTGAACGCCGCCGTGCCGCCGGCACCTGTGTGTTCATGGCCGTGCACGACTATAATCTGGCCGCGCTCTATGCCACGCGCCTGCTTGGCCTGAAAGGCGGCCGTCTGCTGTTTGACGGGCCTGTGGAGGAGATGATGACCGAGGCGAATCTCAACGCATTGTACAAGGCTCCTTTTTGCGTTATGCCGCATCCGAAATTCGAACTGCCGCAGGCTTTGACGGGAAGGGCCAATGGGCCGTGGAATCATGCTCCCCATCATACCCGCAAAGGCGGAAATCCGGCGTCTTTTCAAAACACGACAGAATTCCTCTGGCAAAACAAGGAATGACGCTGCTTGCATGACAACTTTACGGATCGGCAAAGAGCCTTTAGGAGCAAAAATGAAAAATACTGCAACAGGTCTCGCGTTCCTGTGCCTGCTGCTCAGCCCGTTTATGCCTGTTGCATCAGACGCGGCGCACATCACTGACGACACGGGCCGCAGCGTGACGCTGAACACGCCTGTCACACGCGTTATCGCGCTGTACGGCGCTTTTAATGAATTATTGATGGCGATTGGCGCGGCCGATTGCCTTATCGCCCGCACAGCGGCTGACGCGGAATTTCCGGCCATAGCCCACCTGCAGGCTATCGGCACGCACATGCGCCCCAATGCTGAACTGATTGTGGCCCAAAAGCCGGATGTGGTTCTGCAGCTTGCCGGGCGTCAGGAAGCGCTGATGCAGACAGAATCCCTGCGCGCGCTGGGCCTTGATGTGTTGACTTTTACCATGGAGTCTTTTGAAGACATATTTCGCGTCACCTCCGTCTTGGGAGAACTTGTCGGACGACAGGAGCAGGCAACCGGGCTTGTCGCCGGTTTTCGCGCGCGACTCGCGACTCTGTACGCGCGCTGTAGTGGGCAAAAACAACCGCGCGTGTTTTATGAAGTGCGTTACCCCAATCTGCTGGCCGCCGGAACGTGCGGTATTGTAAATGAAATCATCACTGCTGCCTGCGGGAAAAATGTGATGCGGGAACCAAAAAAACTGGTGCGCTGTAATGAGGAAACCCTGATTCTGTCTGATCCGGACATCTACATAGTGCAGCAAGGTCCTATGAACCCTGCGCCGCCGCCGCCAGCAGACCGCCCTCACTACAGAGATCTGCGCGCCGTACGCGCGAGCCGGGTGCTGGCGGCGGATGAAAAACGCTTTGCCAGGCCTGGACCACGCGCCATTGACGCGGCTGAAGAACTGTCGGACAAACTGCTCGCATACCCGATTCGCCAGAGCAGCCAATAACTGGCTTTCCTCTGAAACTGCCGATACGGACAAAAAATCGTGTGCAAACAAAACTCGCTCTCCGGAACTCTCTACGGCGTGGGCGTTGGGCCCGGCGCTCCGGATCTGCTGACGATCAGGGCAGTGAACGTGCTCGCGAAGGTGGACGCCATTCTTACCGCCGCATCGCCCCTCAACGATTATTCAACAGCACTCAACACTGTATGGACCTGGTTGCGACCGGATGTGCAGATCGTGCGTCTGGAATTTCCCATGACGCGACAGACCGATGTATTGCGGCAGGCATGGCGCGAAGCGGCACGGCGCACACTGGAAACGCTGAATGAAGGGAAGAGTGCAGCTTTTTTAACCATCGGCGACCCGCTCATTTACAGCACATTCGGCTATCTTTTGCGCACGCTCAAAAAAAGCGAGCCACATGTGTCCGTAGAGATAGTGCCCGGCGTCGCCTCATTTCAGGCGGCCGCCGCACGCGCCGGCACTGTGCTCTGCGAAGGCGGGCAGAGTCTGCGCCTTATATCCGGCACCAACAGTGCGGCAGAACTCACAAAAGAACTGACCGGAGCTGACACGGCCGTTATTTTAAAAGCCTACCGCAACATAGCGGGGATACATGATGCCCTGCGCGCAAGCTGCCGCGACAAAACCTGCCTTATGGCCTGTCATGTTGAGCAGCCCGAAGAACGCATTACGCTGGGACTAGATGAAACTGCGGGCACGCCGCCTTATATGTCGTTGATTATAAGCAGAAAGGACGAAGAAGTTCAACAATGATTTTCAGGTCGTCCTGACGGAGAATGTCGCCGACTATGAAAAATTGACGCATTGATTGAATCTCGCAGAAAACACGACGCCAACATGGCCAAGCCCCTGCCAAGCAACCAGAAAAATCAATTGGTTAAGCTCAAAGAGTCAGCCTCTTTTCTGTGCATTGTCTATTTTGTCCCTGCTCTGTCCCCATTTTTGTATAAAGGGGGCAGTGAAGCCCCCGACGGGAACTTGCCAGGTATGTCATGCCTGACGAACGTTTGGACGGAACTGATAGCTCCTGGCGAGCTCCTCTTATAAAAATGGGGTGGGCTGAGCGCAAGAAAGGAGCGCGAGCTTTTATTGCGCTATCTTGAGAACATACAGCCGGTGCGGCGTTTTTTGGGAGTCGACCGCACCGGCTGGCATGATGCTGCCTTCATCCTACCGGGACAAGTATTTCCTGAGGAGAAGAGCTCTGAAATCATACTCCAGTCGATGCCTTCACGCAACCCTTACACACAAGGAGGTTCGCTGGAAGGGTGGAAAGAGACGATAGGTACCTGGGCTGAGGGTAACAGCCGGGTTATGCTGGTAATATGCGCGTCATTGGTGGGATCGCTTCTGAGGCCACTGGGGCAAGAATCAGGCGGTTTTCACCTTTTTGGCACCAGTTCAACGGATAAAACCATTAACGATGGCTTTATTCATGGCGAGCAACTGATAACGGCCTTGCGTTCGGATACCTTTCTCTGTCTCGATGAAATATCTCAGGCCGAATGGAGGACTTTGCAAATCGTGCAGCGGTTCCAACTCTTCATTGAAAAGCACGGCGCAAGCAGGTTTCAGGTTTTGACTCGGGGCGGAGTGATGGGCGAGACCTGTCGAGGCCGTGCAGGATTCCGCTATGAAAATGGGGAGGGCCGGACTATTTTTTATTTTCTTGATGAAGTTTTTAAGGAGGTCGGACTTCTTATAAAATACAAGCTGCCTCAAACAGTGGCAGATATTGGGGGGCGTCCAAGACTCTATGCAGTATCTATCCCTGATGAAGCGGAGAGTAGGACTACATAAAAGCGGGACAAGAACCATGACAGGGACACATGGCGGGACAGCGGAAACATAGGCGCAGCAACGACCCCCCCTTGTCCCGCTAAAAAATAACATATATCTGTATCTCGCCCTTGCTATGTTTTTCGGGTTGTGCTGCGAAAAAAATTAACAGGTGCATTCCAAAAATCAGGGAGGGGGAAATTTCTTGGCAGGTTTTATTTCCCAGCCTCTTTTTTTATTGTGGCCTTACGCGTTTTTTCATTTTTCAGGTTGTTTACAATTTCCTTTGCTGCTTCTTTAAAAACATATTCCCATGCGCCTATTGTAAAGGCACCACCGAAGGCAATAGATCGTTACAAAGGCGTTAGCAGCAAGTTTTGTTTCACCTGCGCCAGGCATTAGCCAACGCTTGAAAGCGTTTCCAGGTTCATATTTTAGAATATTTACATTTATTATGTAGTTCCCCTGTTCTGAAAAGGAACTGCGGTTTTTGAGTTCAAACTGTAAGGCATCCCCCATGGCTTGCGCAAGGTCAATCATCCGGCTTGAATTTAAAGCCGGACATATCTTTATTATAGGAGATTTTTGTAGCACACCCACCAAGCATACCCGCAATCAGAACCATTGACGCCAGAATCGTGCCTAGTTTACACATGAATACTCCCCTTGTTTTATCAAGCTGCCCCCGGGTCTGCCAGCAGGGGTACCACCTTCCCTTCTGGTCAGGTTGAACATTTTTCCCCCTTCCCTCTCCCCTTACAAATTTAGATACAGGTATATGTTATTTTTCACCGGGACAGGCGGGACACCGGGACAGAAAGTGGTTTTTCGTTGCTGCGCTCAGCTATCCGCTGTCCCGTTTTCTTGGCCCGGTCATGTCTCTGTCCCGTTTTTTTATGGTTTGATATGATACCAAAACTCCAGCATGGTCCCGGATAATGTCACATATGACAAAAAATTATAGGTCGGGAAGATGGCGGAATTGCTTATACACTATCAGAAAACACGGAGGCCTGTCAAAGCCTGATGCAGAAAGCGCTATTGGAACTCTCACGGCGGTGGCGCTGGTTGCCCATGCAAGTGATGTCAGACATTTCAACAATGATAAAACAGCTCAAAAATTTAAATGCGTTTGCCTTGGTTCGCGCACGCCTTGTTCAAAAGTGGTACAGGAAAATCGGTGTGTGCCAGTTCCCTGCCGCAGCGCCGTCAATGTCCAGCCCGAACCAGGCTTTCAGTTTGTCCTTCAGCCAGAAGGTCTTCTTTTTGCGCGCCAACAGGTTGCGTTCAAAGGGCACGCCTGTTTGCCTGGCAAGCCAGCGATGGGCGGAATCCTGCCCGCCCAGTTCGTCCTACCAGACCGAGCTGTTTAGCTTCTCGCCCCGTAAAGATTTTGCCCTTGGCGAGCTACGCCACTTGTTCACGCGGCATGTGCCGCCCCTGTGCCACGATATCGGTAAACTGCGTGTGCATGTCTGCAAGCACGCCCTCAAAATAGCTTTTTTCTTCGGAAGTCAGCTCCCGCAGATAGGAGCCGGCGTTTTTGTAGGGCATGGTGACAAGCGTTTGCTGCCCTATGCCGATTTTATCAAACATGCCCTGCAACTGCGGTATGTCCATGCGCACGCCGATGGAGCCTGTGACTGTGGACGGACTGGCAACACCCTATTCCCGGCCATGCTGATCATAAGACCGCCAGACGCGGCAACGGCGCCCATGCTTACAGCCACTGGCCTGCTTTCGGCGAGCTCGGCTAGAGCGGAGTAGACCTCTTGTGAGGTCGCCGCCCCGCCGCCGGGTGAATCCACCCGCACAAGTACGCCTCCGATGTTCAGGCGGCATTCAATATCGTGTATCCATTGCAATTCGTCGCTGACGTCCATGATCGGCCCGCATACCGTGACAAGGGCAAGGCGCTCCCCGCTATTGAGCAGATCACCGCCGTCGTCATTGAGGCTGAACAGGAGTCCTGCGGCAAGCGCCGTCACAACAGCCGTCGTCCAGAAGATGACGGGATACCGCCTGCGAAATGGCCGCCGAAAAAGATGCCGCCAGACATCGCCCGGAATTTTAGCGAGCGGACAGGCGCCGGCACAGTTTTCGCGTGAAGCGGGAGCGTCTGTCAGGGCGTCGCCGCGTTTTTTTTCAAAAGAAAACTGATCGGTTGTCACTGCAAAGCCTCCGGCCAGTGTTCCGCAGCCAGTTCCCGCAATTTGTATTTTTGAATTTTGCCGCTGGCTGTGAGCGGAAATCTTTCTATTATTGTGATATATTTAGGAATTTTAAACCAGGATATTTTGCCGCGGCAAAAATCGCGCACATCTTCGGGCAGCACATCCGCTCCTGTACGGGGGATGACAAATGCCCCGACTTCTTCACCGTACCTGCGGCTCGGTACGGCCACTACCTGTACGTCCAGCACGCCTTCCATCTGCAACAGAAATTCTTCCACCTCGCGCGGATAGACGTTTTCTCCGCCGCGGATGATCATGTCCTTGATGCGTCCGGTCACACGCACATAGCCGTGCTTGTCCATAACGCCCAGATCTCCGGAATGCAGCCAGCCTTCCGGGCTGATGGTCTTGGCCGTGTCTTCGGGCATTTTATGATAGCCTTTCATGACATTGTAGCCCCGGCAGAGAATTTCACCCACTTCGCCACGGGGCAGTTCCTCACATGTGTCCGGGTCGCCTATGCGCACTTCAATGCCGGGCATGGCGCAACCCACAGTTTCGCACCGCAATGTGAGGGGATCACTGATGTCCGACTGCGTCATCACCGGCGAGCCTTCTGTCAGTCCGTAACAGATGGTGATTTCTTTCATGTACATGTCTTCCACAACACGGCGCATGAGCGGCTCAGGGCAGACGGAACCGGACATGATGCCGGTGCGCAGACTTGAAACGTCAAAGCGTTTGAAAAGCTTGTGTTCAAGCTCGGCCAGAAACATGGTGGGCACACCGTAAAGCGCGGTGCAGCGTTCGCTGTCCACAGCGATCAGGGCTTTCAGGGGATTGAATGTTTCCAGAATGACCATGGTTGTGCCGTGGTTGACGCATGCCATAACGCCCAGCACACAGCCGTAACAGTGAAAAAGCGGTACAGTGAGGCACAGGCGGTCTTTTTCTGTAAAACCCTGATGCCGGCCTATCCAGTAACCGTTCAGACCCACGCCGACATGCGTCAGCATGACGCCGCGAGGAAAGCCTGTGGTGCCTGATGTGTATTGCATATTGATCACTTCCCACGGGTCAAGGGAGGCCTGGCGGGCTTTATAGTCCTCATCGTCGGTCATCACAGACATGGCCAGGATTTCCGGCACGGAATACATGCCACGGTGTTTTTCAGCCCCCAGAAAGCACACCCGTTTCAGATGCGGCAGCGCTACGCAGCGTATATCTGCGCGCGGCCGCGTGCGCAGTTCCGGGACAATATCATAGAGTGTGGCCAAAAAATCGTGGTCGCGCAGTCCGTCGATAATAAAGATATTTTCGCATTCGGAGTGATGCAGCAAATAGCGCAGCTCGTGTTCACGGTAGTTGGTGTTGACCGTCAGCAGAATGGCCCCTATCTTGGCAGTGGCAAATTGCAGCGTCACCCAGTAGGGCACGTTTGTGGCCCATACAGCCACTTTTTCGCCTTTTTCCACGCCAAGAGCCATCAGCCCTTTGGCAAACTGATCCACTATGGCGGCAAATTCCCGCCAGGTTTTTCGGTAGTTGCGGTCAGCGTAAACCACTGCTTCCACATCGGGGAAGCGCTCCACCGTATGGTCGAGAATCTGCCCCACAGTCCATTCGCGCAGCTCAAACTGCGCCTGACGTTCGCGTACTTTTTTGTCCATGCCGTTTTCTGTGTTCAGGAACTGTAGATGACTGCCAGAATCTGCGCCGGTTCATTGCTCGCCGCGCCCGCGTAGTGCGGTACTATGGAATTGTAATAAATGGTTTCGCCGGCCCTGAGTATATGCTTTTCACGCCCGTAAATCACAAGCATTTCGCCCTCAAGCACCAGCATGAACTCTTCGCCCTGATGGGAAATGAGCTTGTATTCTTCGCCTGCATTGGGGAGCATTGTGATGAAAAAAGGATCCATGTTGCGGTCGCTCTTGCCCTGGCCGAGGGAGCGGTGCACATACGTCGGGCGCGCCGCATGGCCGGTATGAAGAGCGTTGGCTTCCTTCCCCTCGCCGATTCTGGAGATGGCGGGATCGCGCGTTTCCTGATCGTCCATAAATGTGCCCAGACGCACACCGAGGGTACGGGCCACTTTTTGCAGCGGACCAAGACTCGGGTAAATTTCGCCGTTTTCCAGCTTGTCAAGAAATTCAACGCTAAGCCCCGTGTTGTCTGCCAGATCAGACAAACCGATGCCGCGTTCCTGCCTGAAAGAGCGTATTCTCGCGCCAATGCCGGATTCAGTAGACATACACAGGCTCCTGGTTTGCACTGCGGGTTGACTGGTTAAATTATAGATCGGCACAATAGCGAAAAGTTGATTTCCCCGCAAGCCTACTGCAGCGCCTTCACCTTTTTTAGCGAAATAACAATATACCAAAATGGTTATATATAACAATTATTAATTATTGTCTTTTCTTTGTTTGGCCTGCACGGCATTTTGTGTTAATAACGCCGGAAACCACACCGGAGGCGGCATGTCGGATATGAAGGCCATCTACAGCACTGTTCATAAAGATGCTTTTCCCGAGACAATGACCATTTTGCTCGGGGAAGAAAAACTTGTTTATAAAAAGCGCGTCTGGACGATTGATAACGAAGAAAAAGGCCTCCGTTACGGCGAAAATCCCGATCAGCCGGCCGCGCTCTATGCCCTGCGGGATGGTGCGATCACCTGCGGCGGGCTTGCCTGGCGCGGGCCTGAACACGGCATTGTCTCTGTGCTTACCGAAGCGCAGATAATTCAGGCGGGCAAGCATCCGGGAAAGATAAACCTCACGGATGTGGACAACGGCGTCAACATACTCCAGTATCTTGCAGAACGCCCGGCCGCGCTTGTTTTGAAGCACAACAATCCCTGCGGCGCCGCCTGGACTGAGAAGGGCGTGGCGTGTGCGCTCACGCGTGCCGTCATGTGCGACCGCATTGCCGCTTTCGGAGGCGCGGTAGTCGTGAACCGGCCGTTCAGCCGTGAGGCGGCGGAAATTGTAGCTTCAGCGTATTTTGAAGTGGTGGCCGCGCCTGCCTTTGAAGAAGGCGTGGTACAGATTCTGAAAAGCCGTAAAAATCTGCGCATTATGGAGCTTCCCGGTCTTGCGCGTCTTGAGGAACTGACGCGTTCTGCGTTTCTGGATGTCAAAAGTCTCTCTGACGGCGGCATTATTTTGCAGAAATCTTTTGTCAGCCGCATTCGCGCCGCTGAGGACTTTTTGCCCGCCAAGGCGACCACGCGGGAAGGCCTTGCCGTTACGGCGCGCCGCCCCGCAAAAATGGAGCTGGACGATTTGCGTTTTGCCTGGGCCGTGGAGGCGGGTGTCACGTCCAATTCCGTTATTTTTGTCCGCAACGGGGCCACGCTGGCCATCGGCACCGGTGAACAGGATCGTGTAGGCTGCGTGGAACTGGCTATCCACAAGGCGTATACAAAATATGCCGATGCGCTGGCGTTCAGAGAACTTGGGCTTTCTCTCTACGAACTCAAACAAAGGGCTGCCGAGGATCCGGCTATGCAGGAAAAACTGGCGGATATTGAGCGCCGCACGCGTGGATCCCGCGCTGGTCTTGCCGGTTCAGCTCTGATTTCCGACGGCTTTTTCCCCTTCCGTGACGGGGTAGATGTGGCTGTATGCGAAGGAGTTTCGGCCATTGCCCAGCCGGGCGGCTCGCTGCGCGACGCGGAAGTGATTATGGCTTGCAATGAGGCAAAGCCACAGGTGGCGATGCTGTTTACAGGTCAGCGCTCGTTCAGACATTAGTCGGCGTTATGTTGACAGATTGTGGTCTTTCCGGCGTGAACACACCCGCGGTCACAGCGCGGGTGTGCGTCTCCGCGCTTTCCGGCGGCGGCGGCAAAACTCTATTTTCTCTGGGGCTGGCGCGTGCGTTGACGCAGATTGGCCAGACAGTCAAACCCTTCAAGAAAGGGCCGGATTATATTGACGCGGCTTGGCTTGCACTGGCGGCAGGGCAACCGGTGACCAATTTGGATCCTTATTTTCTGTCGCCCGCGCGTCTGCGCGATCTTTTTGTTCACGCCGTCACACAGGCAAAAGCCGTCGAAAAATCCGGAAAAACAGTGCTTGGGCTTGTGGAAGGCAACAGGGGGCTGTATGACGGTCTGGACACGGCAGGCTCCTGTTCTACGGCGGCTCTGGCCCGCGCTCTTAATTGTCCCATACTGCTCAGCCTTAACTGCACCAAGATGACCCGCACGGCAGCGGCCCTCGTCCAGGGCGTGTGTAATTTTGAGCCTGGGCTCACGTTCTGCGGCCTTGTGATCAGCCATGTGGGTTCTGCCCGGCATGAAACCGTTCTGCGCCGGGCGCTAGAATATTATACGGATATGCCCGTGCTGGGCGCTTTGCCGCGTCTTTCTGAAAATCCTCTGCCTGAACGGCGCATGGGCATAGCCAGCTTTGGCGAGCGCCTGTCCGCAACGGCGGAAAACGCGCTTGCCGTGCTGGCGTCTTTTGTGCGCGAGCATGTGGATGTTGCCGCTGTGCTTGCCGCGGCTCACTGTGCGCCGGCGTTGAGGGAAGAAATGCCCTTTTGGCGGGAAGATGCAGCGCGCTGCCTGAGCGTCACTTCTGGAGATGACGGAGACAAGCTGGCGACAAGGCGGACGCCGCTCTGCAAACCGCGTATAGGCTATGTGCACGATGAGGCACTGTGGTTTTATTATCAGGAAAATTTGGATGCCCTCTCCCTGTCAGGCGCAGAATTGACGCGCCTTTCATTGCTTGACGGCGCGGCGTGGCCGCGACTGGACGGTCTGTATCTGGGCGGCGGCTTTCCGGAAGACATGGCCGCCGAACTGAGCGTTTCGCCTCATCTGTCAATGCTCGTTGCGCTTGCGCAAAGTGGCGTGCCCGTCTATGCGGAATGTGGCGGTTTTATGCTGCTGGCGCGCGGCATTGAGCGGGATGGCCGCTTGTGGAAGATGAGCGGCGTTTTTCCTGTGACAGCCCGTTTTTGCGAAAAACCGCAAGGGCTTGGTTATGTGAGCGCCAGAGTGGTGCGGGAAAATCCTTGGTTTCCTGTGGGGCTTGCGTTGCGCGGGCACGAATTTCATTATTCCCGCTGTGAATGGACGGGAGAAGCTCCTTCATGCGTTTTTTTACTTGAGCAGGGAACGGGCATGGGGGCAATCGGGGGCACGTTTCATGACGGCCTTGCGCATAACAATGTCTTTGCCGCATACACGCATATTTTTGCGCCGTCCGTGCCCTGCTGGGCTCACAATTTTACACGTATGGCCCTCAATTGTCAGCGTGAACAACTCTAAAAACAACGGCGCGGCAATCCGTCTCATTTCATATCTAATGTGCTTAGCCCCAAAGTGAATCTGATGAAATCTTTTGGGGTGTTTGCAGCCGTTGGCAAGATTATAACCCATAAGAACGCGTGCAAATGCCTTTTGAGTTCTTCATGCTTTTTGTACAATGGCAACGGCCGACAGTGGCTTCTTTGACAGATCTGTTCATTCGTTTCCACTTGCCCATAATTATGACCTTCGGGGGAACATGATGCGGCGTTTTACCGCGAAATGCGGAAGAATAGCGATAACTCTGCACCTGTTGCGCATGGGGCCGGACGCGCAGGTGGTTATCAGCGGCGGCCGCGCCCATCTGGGCGCCGTTGCGTTGGCATTCCCCACCGCAGACGGCACGCGACCGCGGGAGCAGGCCATCCGCCTGCCCGGTCACAGAGAAGACAACTTGGCCGCGCACGCGGCGCGGCGCATGGCGACAGCACTCGGCTGCGCCGTCTGCGTGAGCGCGGGCATACATTACGAGCATATCACGCAGGAAGAAATTGCCCTTGCGGAAAACCTCGCGGCCGACCTGACCGAGCGTTGCCTCACAGCGCTGGCGAACAGGGGGGTCACGCCGTGCTGACTTGTCAAAGAACTGGAAGAATTATGCATTTCAGCTGGCTAGAAAAAAGTTTCAGAGGAGGCTGCGGAAAGAACCGTTTTTATCTGTTTGAAAGCTTATGGACGTGCGGAGACGGTCGACGCTGCAGCCACACGGCTCATGCGCACGTCCGCTACGCCCGCAGATCGCGGCATACTGGCGGCTTCCAGAGTCATCCTTAGCTGTTCATGGGCGTACGCAGTCCGCCCACGACCCTCCAGCAGCAGGAGATCCGCCGTGCGTTCCCTTGTCCAGCCGCCGTATTTCCTCACTCGGCGCAGAGGATTCAAGACGCGCACCGCCGGCGCCAGCGGCCTCCAGCCCCTGCGCCGACAGCATGTCCATGTCCTCGTCTACGCCCTGTCCCTGCTTCGTAGTAAGATAACCGCCCGTCAGCATGGCGTTGGCGCCGGCGGCAAATATCTCGTGCTGTCGGCCGCCGAGAATCAGGGGGCGGCCGCCGCAGACGCGCAGAGTTGCTTCGGGCAGAATATGGCGGAACACGGCAATGATACGCAGAGCTTCGTCAGCAGCCAGCGGCTCTTGCCCTGCCAGCGGCGTTTGCGGGTGGGGGTGCAGAAAATTCAGGGGAATATGGCACACGCCCAGCTCTTTGAGGCTGAAGGCAAAATCAATGCGCTCCCGCCATGTTTCGCCCATACCGAACAGCCCGCCGGTGCATGCCTGAAGGCCAGCGCGTGTGGCCCGCAGCACGGTGTCGCGGCGTTGCGCCCAAGTCTGCGTGGTGCAAATGCTTGGGTACAGGCTTTTCGCCGTTTCAAGATTGTGATGATACCGCCGCACGCCGGCGCGGACCAGATCGTCAAACTGCCTGTCCGCAAGTCTGCCGAGCGAGACGCAGACACGCCGCCGCACGTCCTCAGGCAAGGCGGCCAGTAACGCGCACAGGCGCGTAAATTCCTCCCCACCGAGCGCAGCACCGCTGGTCACAATGCCTATATGCCCGACCGGTAGTGCCGCCAGGGTCAGAATACGGGCGCGCAAAACATCATCAGGCAAAAAATCAAAGACCTCAATGGGCGTGCTGTTGTGCCGGCTTTGGGAGCAAAAGCGGCAGTCCATGGCGCAATTGCCGCTACGGGCATTGATGATCGCGCACAAATCCACCTTGCGGCCGAACGCCGCTTCCCGCAGCCGCCCGGCGCCAGCCGTCAGTTGCGGCAGAGGCAGGGTCGAGAGTTCCAGCGCCTGCTCGCGCGTCAAAGACGTATTCATGATCTGCCCCTTCTGTTGCCCGGAGCAGGAACCCCGCGCCCGCAGGCAATGTTGAATCCGCCGCACGCCGAATTTGACGGAGCTCTATTTTTTTCTGATTTTACGACGCTTTTCCCACAGTTTCATGTCTTTCATCTTCCTGCGGCGTTCCCGCTGCAGTGCCTTGCATACCAAGGGAAAATTCTTTTTGAAGCCCCATTTCACCCTGTATTCGACAGAATCCATGCTATGGTTCGCCAGATGGCGCTTTGTCAGAATTTTGAAAACCTTTCCGCATTCAAGACACACAATGGATTGCTCTTTGACGGACTTGCGGGCTTCAACAAGCAATTCCGTGCTGTCCATCTCCACAGGGGCGTTGCCGTCCATAACAGCGCGGATGCCGCCCGCCACCTTTTGAATAAAAGTTGTGATTTCCTCTTCTGTCATCACGCGAACACCAGCCTGCGCCCGTGTAATTTCCAAAGCCTCTTTCAGATAATCGTCCATCATTGACCTCTTCTGTGACAGTCTGAATATACAACACAGACACTTGCTGTGCTCATTCTGTATCGCAAAAAATGCCCTCACCGGATTAAGATGGGCGCATGTTATACAATGCGCTTTCACGCGTCAATATATTATGATATTATGGAACCATTATTACAGCGGCAAGTGTTTTTTTATGCAAAAAATTAACGTCGAGTAAAATTTTCATACTTTGACGCTGTTCCAAGAAATTTTTCATTCATATATCGCCACTGTATATCACGGGAATAACCAAGCCGCTCCGGCGTCACTTCAGAGGGAGCGGGGCCTTCAATAAAACTCTCTCTGGCCCGCTGTTCAAAGCCCCTGACAAAATCTCCCAAGCCCATCGGCATGGTGGAAAGCGAGACAATGCCTTCCGGAAGCGGCTCACGGTATTCCAAAATTATTTTATCTGTATAAAAGTTTGTCCTGGCCGCAAAGCCGCGGATTATCCACCGGGCGGGCGCGCCTTGCTCCACGCCTGCGACAAGCTGTGTGAAGGGGTCGCGGGCGCCGTCTACAATATAGGTACAGGCCTGAAATTCCATATTGTTCACAATCTCGACACCTTCATTCACGCTGAATGGCCGGCGCATAATGCCGTCCCAGTACCAGCCGTACGGCACCTCGGCATGCGCCGCAAGCGCCACAGGGCTTCGGGCATTGCCGTCACCGTACGCCACAAGCCACACGCGCGTCGGCAGCCCGCTCACCATGTTGCCGGCCATCGGACGGGCCGTGCCCTCCGCCCTGGCAAGCACAGGCATATTTTTTGCTTGAAAGGAAACAGCCGGCCTTGCCGTTGAAACATAAGCGGAACCGCTTATGCCCCGCCGTTGCGCAGCGGCGCAGCCGACAAGAACCGCGGCAAACAGAACAAAACAGCTGATGTGCAACCAGTTCATTTCACATCGGCTAAATCGCACGTTCATTTGTGCACGCGTAGGCGATGGCGATAGTCCGCCTGACGTGTCAGCAGCGAGGCCGGACTCGCCGCGAAGATGCTCTGCTCCACCGTGATGGCGTGCACCACGGTGCGGCCGAGCATGAAATCGGAGCGTTCCTTCGCGCTGCGCATGCCTATGGTCTGCTGCGCCAGAAGCCAGCGCGCCTCCCTGCCAAGCTTCCTGATCGTCAATACGTGTCTCAGCATATGCGCCCTCTAAAAAATGTCATCTCGTCAACGCAATGACAAAAACCTGACCTGCGTTTACAATAATAGCGCGGAACGCCCTTCAAGGCAAGTGACAACCCGCGAGATTGCCGCAAGGCGAATTCATTTCGCCACAACACGGCAAAAAACTTTGAATACCTCATGAAGGTCAGGCAACTGTTGCGTGGAATCAAGGCAAAAAGCAATAAAGACTTGTCTTCCTCCGCCGGGCTGTTATGAAGATAATTACGTCGGAAGACGCCGGGGGCTGGTTCAACTGGTCATGTGCAATCTCACAAGTTAAACAACTCTACTCCCCGCCGACAACAAAGGCGTGGGGATAAAGTGTCCTGAATGCCCCAAGCATCTGTTGCGCGCTGGCGGAATTTTGCCACGGGCCTACCTGCACATTCCACAGGTTGTTGCTGCCGAACTGAAGACGCCCCTTGTGCCCTGACTGCATCAATATGCTGATCAGCTTCCAGGCATTTTCCTTGTCGGCAAAGGCTCCCACCTGCACATAAAATTCTCCCTTCATGGCGCCGTCTTCCCGCAACTGCGCAATGACGTCCAGACTTTGCACGCGCACACGCGCTGTGCCCTTACCCATCATCTCCAGACGTGTTGCGGCCGTGCGCGAAAGGTCAATGACGCGATCCTCCACAAAAGGACCGCGATCATTTATTTCAACAAGAACAGCGCGTCTGTTGGCGAGGTTGGTGACGCGCACTTTTGTGCCGAGGGGCAGGATTTTATGCGCCGCCGTCATCGCATATTGATTGTAACGTTCGCCGCTTGCAGTTGTTTTGCCGTGAAAACCCGGCCCATACCAGGAAGCTGTGCCTTCTTCCACAAAACCGTGGGCTGATTTGAGCGGATGGTAGGTTTTGCCGCGAACGGTGTACGGCTTGCTGCCGGGCACTCTCCCTTTGCGCCAGGATCCGCGCCCCCCGCAGCCTGTCAGCACGACGGCGCACAGCATTGTAACAAGGCAGAACCGCGCCGCACGGGCAAGGTGTTTTACGCTGCCGATATTTGCCATAAAAATTTTCTGCATGCATGCCCGCGCCGGAGCAGAGTGAGTGTCGGGCAAGGTGCGTTCCATGCTCTTCTCACCCTGATAATTTTCGTCAAAAATGCACCCACTGCAAGATAAATTTTGCAGACAGTCTGTTTGTGCAATCAAACTTGTTCAGAAACAGAACATGACGGTTTAATTCTTTGCGGCCACGGACCGCATAAACAACGAAGGCATTAACGTTTTTGAGTGCGTGTTGAAGGCAAATGAAGGCTTCACTTTGTACGATATGGCTATACGGCGCGGCATACACTGTATTATCATAAATATCAAAGTGGAAGAGCCTTAAAAACGCAGGGTCGTTCGCGAGGAGGCAAGCCATTGCGTAAAAGCCGCTTCAGCGCGGGCGGCATACAGAGCCTTGCGGTCTTTTTTATGAGCTTTTTTGCCAAGTTCCGGCATAAGACCAAAGTGCGCGTTGGAAGGTTGGAAATATTTTACAGGCCGTTGCAGATGCCTAAGCAGCGCGCCGAAGGCGCTTTCGGGCGGCGGCGGTGTCAGTGCAAGGCCGCGTTGCCGCGCAGCGAGCACAAGCCCCAGCCAGAGGCCTGAAGCTGCGGATTCAACATAGCCTTCCACGCCGGCAATTTGCCCGGCCAAAAAAACATGCGGCCGTTTTTTCATGGAACAGTCAGGAGCAAGCACCTCGGGGGCGTTGACGTAAGTATTGCGGTGCGTGCTGCCGAAACGGGCGAATTCCGCATGCGCCATGCCCGGCACAAGGCGGAAGACCCTCTCCTGCTCGCTCTGGGCCAGCCGCGTCTGGCAGCCAACCAGATTACAGGTTTCGGCATTGACGTTTTCCGCGCGAAGCTGCAATACTGCCCACGGACGGCGCCCGCTACGCGGATCCACAAAACCAACAGGCTTGAGCGGCCCGAATGTCAGGGTGCGGGGGCCTCTGTCGGCAAGGGTCTCCACAGGCATGCAGCCCTCAAAATACAGCATTTGTTCAAAGTTGTGCCTTTCAACCCTGAGGGCTGTACGTAAGGCTTCATAAAAACGCTCGTATTCCTCCCTGGTCATGGGGCAGTTCAGATAGTCGCCTTCGCCGTTCGGCCCGCCGTTTTCCACGCCGTAGCGCGATGCCCGGAAGACAATGCTGCTATTCAGGGAATGCGTCCAGACAATGGGCGCGACAGCGTCGTAAAAATAACAGTGTTCAGCCCCCGCCGCCTCTGCCAGCGAGACGCAAAGCTCCCCGGAGGCGAGCGGCCCGGCCGCGATAACCACGCATTCAGCTCCGGCCAACATGGGGTCATCAAGAGAAGCAATACAACGTTCCTGCAGGCGGATATGCGAATCATTCTTCACGCGCGCGTTCATGGCCGCAGCAAAAGCTTCACGATCCACGGCCAGAGCCTTGCCCGCCGGCACACGGCAGTTGTCCGCCGTTTTCATGAATTCGCTGCCCAATGCGCGCATTTCCGCTTTCAGGAGGCCAACGCCGGACGTGCGTTCGTCAGACCGCAGGGAATTGGAGCAAACCAGCTCGGCCAGATAGTCACTTACGTGCGCGGGCGAACGCAGCCCCGGCTTCTGCTCAAAAAGGGTTACGTCAACACCGGTGCGGGCCAGCACAAGGGCGCATTCACATCCGGCAAGCCCGCCGCCGACTATGGTTACGGTTGTAGATGGCTGTGTCATATTCTGCAGATTGTAAAAAAAATGCGGCAAAAGCAAGCGGGAGGATACGCGTATTGCGGGCTTGACATTTTACCGCTGATGGTGCAAATAATTTTTTCTTTTTTTGGAGGTTGACTATGTATGCGATTATAGAAACCGGCGGCAAGCAGTTCCGTGTCGAGGAAGGCTCAAAGCTCGCTGTTGCAAAACTCGCAGCGGAAGCCGGAAGCGCAATTTCCCTTGACAGGGTGTTGATGATCGGCGGCGGCAAATGCAAGGTGGGATATCCCTGTCTTGCCGGCGCTTCTGTGACGGCGGAGGTGACAGAACACGGGCGCGCTCCGAAAATCAAGGTGTTCAAGCGCTGGAGGCGCAACGACTCGCGCAAGCTGCGCGGGCATCGTCAGGACTACACAACCATTCGTATTACAGGCATTAACGGCTGACACCGTCATGCGGTGCAAGGAGGCGATATGGCTCATAAAAAAGCAGGGGGATCCTCGCGTAACGGTCGCGACAGCGCGGGCCAGCGGCGCGGCGTAAAACGTTACAGCGGGCAGCGCGTATCGGCGGGCGGAATCATTGTGCGCCAGCTGGGTACAACAGTTTACCCAGGTGTCAACGTGGGCATGGGCAGGGATTATACTCTCTTTGCCAAAACAGCGGGCGTTGTGCGTTTTGAAAAATATGTTCGCAAACGTCATACCCGTGTGCGTGTACACATAGATAAGGCCATAAAATAAACGCCGTGGCGCATGATGTTTTTTGGACTAGGCGCCCGGCTTCCTCAGGGCATGTGTGGACGCCATCCGAGTCAAGGATTTTTAAACCGACGGTATCGAATATTGTCCATGTATCCGGCATCTTTTCAGGAAATTTTCTCGGTGCCATGATGTAATCCGCTGATACACTACAATGCCTCCTGTCATGTTATAATTTGGCCGATCCTTGCTGTGGCCCTGTCGCATCCGCTTCGATCGTGTTGAAGAACGCGTATTTTGCAAGAGCCGCTGTGCCGAAAAGACTGTGTTGCCGGCCTTGCGCCGCAATGCTACTTTTTCTGTGGGGGATTATGGCGCACGTACTTTACGGCATTCACGGCACGGGGCATGGACACGCCATGCGTGGTTTGACCATTGCCCGCCGCCTGTCACAGCACAATTTTCTTTTTGTCGCGTCAGATGACGCGACAAAGGTGCTGGAGCGGGAATTTCCCGTACGCCGTCTGCCCAATTTAGGCACGGTATTTCACAATTACAAAGTGGACTTCAGCGCCACCATTGCCCGCGCTACGCCCCTGCTACTGAAACAGCAGGGCTATATACGCCAGGCGTTGAGCATTATTGACGAATTCAAGCCTGACGTCTGCATGACAGACCTGGAGTATTTTGTGCCGCGCGCGGCAGAGCGGGCGGGCCTGCCCTGTCTCACGCTCGATCACCAGCACGTCATTACCTGCTGCCGCCACTGCCTGCCGCCCGGCATGTGGGCGGACGCATTGCTGCAAGGCATAACGCCGCGCTGGCTCTTCAGGCCTACAAGCGACAATCTGATTGTTTCTTTTTACGCTCCGCCGGTGTTGCCACGCTGCAAGGCGCGCGTGGCACCGCCCATTCTGCGCGACAGCGTGCTGGCCCTGTCCTCAGGTGACGAAGGCCACATACTGGTCTACCAAAGCAATTCCATCCACAGCAACCTGATTGATTTTTTGCGCCGCGCGACGGACCGCCTGTGCTATGTTTACGGCTACCGCCGCGCGGAAGGCCGTGAAGGCAATGTCGTTTTTATGAAAAAAAACGAAGAAGTTTTTTTACGTCTGCTTGCAGGCTGCGCCTATGTTATCCAGGGCGGCAGCCACACCCTGATGAGCGAGGCGCTTCACCTCGGCAAGCCCATACTTGCCCTGCCGATCGGCGCCATGGTGGAACAGCGCCTCAATGCCCTGTATGTGGAGCGCCTGAACTACGGCATGCAGGCGGACATACGCACCCTCACGCCGGACATGCTCAAAAAGTTTGAAGGCCATCTGCCCGCATACCGGGCCGCCATCGCCGCCGGTAATTTTTGCGGCAACGAGATCGTGTTCGGACTGACAGACGCATTTATCAAAAGCGGCGCGTTGCCGCTTGCCTGAGTGCCGCCGGAACAAAAAATGGGGCATGCCCAGCAGACGCAAGGCCGCCTGCCAAGTCTTTTCCGGGACAAAATACGCGGCAATGGGTGTGCCGTCTGCCAATAAATGCGTTACGGCCCACCAATGGATGCACACGAAGCAGATCGGGCCGGCCAGAGGCAGCAAGGCATACAGGATACGTCGATACCCGGATCTTTTTCCGGGCAGGTTCATGCCTCAATGAGTTCCGTTCTATCCCAGCCGCCGGTCACGCCAAAGGCCTGTAAGCCGCCCGCGTTGTCAACGGCCTTGCGCACAAAGCGCTCATCCACCAGATCCTTGACGGCGAAGACGGGATCCAGTGTCTGCAGGAAGGCGTTCTCCCCTTCCACAACTGTTTCCCGCAGCGCCTCGACAAGCGCCTGTGTATATATGAGGGAAAAGGATAGGGCTGAAAGTCGATGCGCTCGTGGTTCCAGTTCTTGTGTATATTGGCTCTGGTTGCGAAGTATTGCGATTCCAGGTCAGAGTTCGGTGTCAGGACGCGTTCCAAAACCGGCATGGGGAAAGGCGTGTATCTGCCGACCCCGTCATCGGCCAAAAGCATTGCGAATTCTGCGCGGTGCGTACGCATCCAGAGCTGGGCATTGACAATGGCGTTCACTACCTTTTGGGACCATTCAGGACGTTCGTCCAGATCCTTCTGATGCTGAAAGATGACGCAACAGGCGTGGTTATTCCAGACATCGCTGGTAAAACGCAGGATTTTGCCGATGTTTTTAAGTTCCGCCGCAGCATTGAACGGCTCAGCCACAATGAAGCCGGCAATGGATTTTTGCGCCCATGCCCCATATCCGCCGGCGCCATGACCACCAGGGCGACCTCGTCTGCATCCAGAACAGCTTTGGGTGTGGTCACGATGCGCAGGTTTGCCCTCCGTAATATTTTTTCCAGTACCACATTATGGATGGAATACCAGAATGGTATGGCCACTTTTTTGCCGCCCAGATCGTTTACGGAAGCAATTTTGTGGGCTACGCTCAGGCCGGATCCGGCCATGTGGTTCCAGGCGGTTGACGCGGGCCGGAAATTTTGAGCCGAATCGCGCCCACACGGTAATAGGCGACAGCAGGTGCACAAGATTGACCTGCCCGGCCATAAAAGCCTCTACCACCTGCGACCAGGAACGGAACATGCGGGGTTTTTCAACAGATAGCCCTTCCGCTTCAAACAATTTGTTGGCATGGGCAATGAGCAGCGGAGAACTGTCCGTGATGGGCAGATAGCCGATGCGTACAGACTGCGCCGTCCCTGTTTCCGCCAGGATCAGCCGATCCGCCAGCATGATCCCTTCATCCATATCATGGGTCACAACCAGGGCGGAGCTTCTGTATTTGCGCGTAATGCTCAAGAGATGCTTCTGCATTGTTCCGCGCGTAATGCCGTCTAGGGACGAAAAGGGTTCATCCAGTAAAAACAGCTCCGCCCGTCGCGCCAAAGAGCGCGCCAACGCCACGCGTTGGGCCATGCCGCCGGACAGCTGCACCGGGTATCTGTGCGCCGCATCTTCATGAGGGTCTTT
Organism: Candidatus Desulfovibrio trichonymphae; assembly: GCF_002355955.1. Lineage (NCBI taxonomy): Bacteria > Pseudomonadati > Thermodesulfobacteriota > Desulfovibrionia > Desulfovibrionales > Desulfovibrionaceae > Desulfovibrio > Candidatus Desulfovibrio trichonymphae. The sequence continues at coordinate 591,014 of NZ_AP017368.1, forward strand.
TTTAAAAAAGATTGGGGCTCATGCTTGGCTGACTTGCCAAAAAAATGCCTGAAGAGCCAGGTATGCCAATGCAAAACAAGTATGCGCTCATTCAAGAATCAGGAAGACAAAAATCCGGCACATATCATACTGTCATGCCGTCCGCGTGATTGACAGGGCCACAGCCCTTGCCCGGATTATAGCTTTGCCGCAGGGCGCGATTTAAAAATTCCTGGGCTTCTTTCACTGCCGCCGGCAGGGGCAGCCCTCTGCCGAGGCCTGTTGCTATGGCCGCCGACAGCGTGCAGCCCGTGCCGTGATTGTTTTCGGTATCCACCTTTGCCTGCGGCAAGATTTTCGGCTCTTTGCCCGCTGCACATAAAACATCTGTCACAACAATGTCGCCCGGCATATGCCCACCCTTGATCAGAACGGCCCTGACTCCCATGTCCAGCAGTTTTTCGCCGGCGGCGCAGGCGTCCTCAATGCCGGAAACGCTCACACCTGAGAGCAGTTCCGCTTCCAATCTGTTGGGCGTCAGCAGGTCACAGCCCGGCAAAATTTCCTCCTTCAATGCGGCGACGGCATCCTCCTGCAGCAAAAGGCTGCCGCTCTGACTCACCGACACAGGGTCCACCACAAGAGGAAAAGCGCGCTCGCGCAGCACAGGTGCTACAGCACGAATAATCGCGGCTGAATACAGCATGCCGGTCTTGGCGGCCGCCACGGGAAAGCCTTCCAGCACCGCCGCGAGTTCAAGCGCGACAAAGTCGGGGGACGGCGCGTGAATGCCCGCGACGCCCATGCCGTTCTGGGCGGTGAGTGCGGTGATGACGCTCATGCCGTAGCCACCCAAGGCCATAATGGTTTTCAGATCTGCCTGAATGCCGGCCCCGCCCCCGGAGTCGGACCCTGCGATTGTCAAAATATTCGGCGGACGCAACATACAATGCCCTCATTCAGCATCGTTAAATTTTGAAAAAAACACTGTGCGGGGATCAGAATTTTATGGAGTCAGCTGCACTTCATAGGAATCATCGTCGTTCAGGTACTTGCGGGCTGCGGCCTGCACGTCTGCGGGCGTCAGTTTGGCGGCATTTGCAATCAGCGTTTTCTGAAAATCCCGCGGATTGTGCAAAACAGCGTCCGTGGCCGCTTCTCCTGCGCGTGAGGCCAAGCTTTGGCGTTGCCTGTAGAAATCGCCTACAAGCTGATTATAGGCCGCTCTGAGCAATTTTTCCGGCAGAGGTTTTGTTTTGACGGCGGCAGTCACCCCTGCAAAGCCCTGTTTGGCCTGCTCCATCCTGTCAGCGGTCGTGCCGATATAAAACGCCATAAATCCCGACTCCGGCATGGCGCGGTAAAAGGCCGTCACAGAATATCCCAGGCCCTGATCATCACGCAGAGAGGAGAACAACAGTCCGCTCTGGCCGGAAAGAGCCTCCCGCAGCAGCAACAGGGCCGGCGCATCCGGGTGGCTTAACGGCACGGCTTTAAACAACCGCAGCAGATGGGCCTGATTGCGGCCGGACAGATTGAGCGTCAGCTTATGCGCGTTTCCCCATTCCGGCTGCGTCACCAAAACCTCCCCGTCGGGACGAAAAGATATTTTTGCCGGTTCAGGCAGACTTTTCACAAAAGCCAGCACGTCGTCCCTGTCAAAATCTCCGGCCACGGAAAGCACCCACGGCTGAGCAGACTGACGCTTCCAGAATTCACGAACATTTTTGCCGTCAAAACGATCCAGACCGGCCGGCGTGCCCAGACCGTCAAATCCATACACATGTCCGCCAGGGAAAAGGAAAGGATTCACCTTGGCAAAGAGATAGGCCAACGGCCTGTCCGCGCGCTGCCGGATGGCGGATTTCATATCTTCCGCCTCACGCCGCACTTCATTTTTCTCAAAACGCGGCTTTCGCATCATGTCGCCGAGTATGGTGAAATAGTCCGCATTGAAGCGCGAGTGCCCTGTCAGCGACACACCGAACGTCTGCAAACCCGCCCTGGCGTCGACAGAAGCGGCGCGTTCAGAAAAATACCGTTCTATGCCCTTGGCGTTAAAACCGGCACACCCTGTCGTGAGCGCGCGCGCCGTCAACTCGGCCAGACCCTGCTCCTCCGGGCTGATCAGGGCATTGCCGCCCGGCATCATCAACTCCAGAGAAATATAGGGCACAGTGGCGTCGGGAATCAGCACAAGCGTGCGCCCCATGCCCAGGTCGAGCGTTTCACGCTGCCCGGCATGGCTTTGTCCTGTCGCGACTGCAGACACATTACCTGCGCCGGGCCAGTTTTGCTGGAGCTGCGCTTCAAAATCCGGCAGCGCCGCATTTTGCGGTGCCAGCACGCGAACGCGCGCGCGCTGCGGCACAAGCCAGTCACTGATGGCGCGCTGCAGACGGTTCTCGTCCACTGTACGCTGGCTGAAACGCAGGTTCCGCTCCGCCTCAAGCCCGCCCAGATCAAATTGCACTGCCCCGCGCCACGAGGCGAGACCATTCAGCGTTTCGCCCGCCCTGTCCATCTCGTCTTCCAGATTAAATTTGGCGCGCTGCAGGGATGCGGCACTGAAATCCTTTGCCCTGAGTTTCGCCATATCCCTGATAAATTCCTGCCAGAAAAACGCTGCCTTGTCTGCGTCCATCGTGGCCGTAATGGTCAAAAGCCCCACGTGCGCCATACTCATATTGTGCACGCTTATCTCATCCACCAGATGTTTGTCGTACTTGTACTTATTCCGCAAAAATGACGTGCCGTCCCCGCCGAGCAGATACGAAAGAACATCCAGATCCACAGAGCGCAGATCGCGCAATCCCGGCACGGGAAAGGAGATTCCAAGATAAACCTTGCTCCAGGGGCCTCTGTGCACTTCAACACGCGGACCGCCCGCCGCATTGCAAAGATCGGGGGTTGCAACTGCAGGTAAAGCCTCACTGTTTTTCAAACCGCCGAAGAGCTTTGCCGCATAGGCATGCACCGCGTCCTCATCAATGTCTCCGGCCACCAGCAGGAGCATGTTTTGCGGCTGATACCAGCGTTTGACATACGAACGCAGATCCTCGGCGGAAAAAGCCCGCACCGTGTCCCGGTAGCCGATGATCGGCCGGCCGTACGCGGTATTGTGCAGGCCGGCTGTCTGAAGTTCTTCAAAAAGCCTGCGCATGGGCGAATCTTCGCCGATTTCCAGCTCGGAAATGATGACATTTTTTTCAGTTTCCAGATCTTTCGCGTCAAGTTTTGCCTGAAAAGCCATGTCTTTCACAACATCCAGGCCGGTACGCCAATGCGCTGCCGGCATATCCGTGATATAGGTGGTTTTATCAAAACCGGTGGTCGCGTTCAGATACCCTCCCAACGCCTCAACCTCACGTGCCGCCTGCCCCTTGGGGCGATGATCCGTACCTTTGAAAACCATGTGCTCAAGCGCATGGCTGATTCCCGCCTGACGCCGTGTCTCATTGACAGAGCCCGTACCCACATAGAGCCTGACACAGACAAGGGGGAAGCGCGTATCCTTGATAATATAGACGCCAAGCCCGTTCGGAAGGCGGGTCAAACGCCCTTCGCCGGCAAACGCGAGGCCGGCTGACCCGCATGACGAGACAGCAATAACCAACAGTAGTACCGGAACAAAAAGCAGGCAACGCATGAAAACTCCTTCGGACAGCTTCAGTGAACTTCAACTCAATGCGACAACCAACTCATTCAGCGCTCTTTCCGCCTGATCCCGCGACAAAATGCCCGCTGCCGCCAAAATGCTCATAAACAATCCGCGCGGCCGACGGGCTTCGGGATCAATAATACAGTTGTCTGGCCGCGCGCCGCCAAGACGCAGTGTTTCAAAAAGACTGGTCACAAGACGATACTTCTGCAGCATGTCGATCTCCTGTGAGTTAGAGATACAACAGGGCAACGCCGAAAAAGCAGCCTGAACAAACGGGGAATTCAGCCTCCCAGATACACTTCCTTACAAGTTCAACAGGCCTGTCCAACACGGCAGGCATTTCTCTATGAGCCAGGCGCACGCCTTCAAGCTCTAGTTGACCGCCAAAGGCATTCTGTCCCTGTCAACGGAAGATACACGCCAATCTTTATGGCTTCACCAGCCGCCACGGCCTCGCCCGTCAAAGCGGTAAGCGCCAGTACGGCCAGCAGCGCACAATATTTGCCGAACCTCATTGTATTCCTCCAAAAAATTGTAAAAATCCAGAGAACAGCGACACAATGCGCAATCCTTTTTCATCAGTATAAACAAATTGCTTTTTTGCCGCAATAAAAACACATTGCAGCAAGCTGTCATGACACATGATAAAATAACGGGTAAACTAATTGTTCATTCATTTATGTCGGCAGCCGCCGCCATCTGACGCCATTATCAAAATGCCCGGCATGGCGCTGTCATGACTGCTGCTCAGGACCAAAGCCGCTTATCCGCACAAGACGTTTACATGCATCGGAGCGCTTTGCCCGTGTCGCGATCAGCGTGTCTCGTCTCTCAATTTTCTTCGCAATCTCTTGATACTCTAAAAAATTGTCAGTCAGCACGATCTGAAAATCCCCTTTGCGCTTGACAGCCACCGCGTTTTGTGTGTAAAAGAAGCAACTACTTCACCGGACTGTTTTTTGCATTGTCCGGCTTTGGTTTTCTTAAAGGACGTAAAGGCATAGTGCATGTGGTCATGGCAAGGACAAATTCTCCCGCGCGGATTTGATCCGATTGATTCTCATCGTCTGCGTGGCGGAGCTCGATTTGCCTATGCAATCAACGAGTATATCAGCCCTTATATCGGTGCGGCCTTCGAATATGAATTTGACGGCAAGGCAAGAGCGTCTGTATGGGGCTATGATCTCAAGGCTGCGAAGTTCGAAGGAGAAACGGGCATTGGTGAAGCGGGTTTGGTTTTTAAACCTTCCAGCAAATCTCCGTGGCTCGTTGATCTCGGCGTGCAGGGCTATGTCGGCAAACGCGAAGGCGTGAGCGGTTCCCTCCGCGTGGGACTGGAATTCTAGAATGGTTAGCATAACTGTCGGCAACCGGAAAACAAAAAAAGGCTTATAGTGTTATCTATAAGCCTTTAATTTTCTTGGAGCGGGAAACGGGATTCGAACCCGCAACTTTCAGCTTGGGAAGCTGACACTCTGCCGTTGAGCTATTCCCGCGACAGTGGATGCAAGAGCCTGTTCCGGTCAAATTCTGTAGCATGTTTAAGCTGTCCTACCGTTTTTGACAAGGATAAAATTCCGATCCCACGGCAAACCGGGCAGTTGCCACGCTGTGCGGACGCGACAGGGGCATGCAGACGCTCTCCCCCACTATTTATCACGATACCCTGTGCAAGCAGCCATTCGGTAACAGACGTCACCTAAATCCTTGACTCGGAGGGGCGGGGTCTATATCTGCACTGACTCCCGCGGCTACCGCGCTTGACAGCGCACAGTGCAAGGCATATTCAAACGAAATCTGCGCCCGTAGCTCAGCCGGATAGAGCGTTGGCCTCCGGAGCCAAAGGTCGTGAGTTCGAATCTCTCCGGGCGCGCCAAATAATTCCTGGCGTAGTATTCCTTAGACTGCTCCTTTTTTGTCAACAATACCTCAGATTGTTTGTGTAAATACAAGCCCTCGGCCGAGTACCTCAGGCGGAAGAACCTACAAGTGACATATAGTCCCGCGGACTCAAGAGATGTGACCTGTCTGCACCGGGTTCCAGTTCAATCTGCAGCATCCAGCCTTCTCTGTAAGGATCTATGTTAATCAAGGAGGGTTCCGCTGACAACACCGCTGTCTTGCATTCGCAGCCAGGTGTGCTCCGGGTGATACAGGAGGTCGTCTGGAAAGTTGAGTTCACTCACGGTAATCCCCTTTTTGACAGCCATAGGAGTCTGGTGAAAAAGTCTATTACGGACTCTTTCACTTCAGGTTCGAAAAAATAGTGTTGCCTGTCTTCCAAAATAATTTGCACTTTTCAAGTTTGCCGCATTGCGGTTGGCTATTTTGATATATCTGGTTTTATTTTCAGACGAATAGGCACAAGTGAACTCTCAGCTAAAGCGTTTTAGCCTCGCAACCAAGCTTTGGCGGCTTCATAGAGCCCTTCAGCAAGCGTCGGATGAGCATGCATGGTATTGGCCAATTGTGCGACGCTGAGACTGCTTTTCATGGCCAGTGCTGCTTCGGCGATAATATCCGTGGCATGCGCGCCTGCTATGTGCGCACCAAGGATTCTGCCGCTGCTCTCCTCACAGACGAGCTTAAACAAGCCCGGCAGTTCGCCCATGGCATGGGCTTTGCCCAGTTCGCGAAACTGGAAAAGGCTTGAGCGGACAGCCATTCCTTGTTTTTTAGCCTCTGCTTCTGAAAGTCCCACAGTGCCGATTTCCGGCGAGGTAAAAATGCCGGAAGGTATCACGCTGTAATCAAGTCTCTCTTCTCGGCCGAAGCAGTTGGCTACCGCGCACTCACCTTCGAAAGAAGCCACATGAGCCAGCATAGCACGCGCGGGACCGAGCGCGTCTCCAATTGCGTAGACGCCGTCAGCAGATGTGCGCATCCAGCCGTCAGCCATTATCCAGCCCTGTCTGTCAGTTGCCACCCCTGCTTCTTTCAGCTTCAACCCTGCCGTATTAGAAGAACGCCCCACAGTAACCAGTACTACATCCGTTTCAATGACCTCTTCCTGACCACCAGCACTCTCCACAAAAGGTGATGCAGATAAAATACAGGCTACCTTGCTGCCGGACAGTTCCGCGCTTTTCACTATCCTGGCGAGCTCTACACGGATGCCGCGCTTTTTGGCCTCACGTTGCAACAGCCGGCTTACCTCTTCATCTATGGAAGGGAGCGGGAGCAAACGGTTCAGACCTTCCACCACAGTCACTTTCACGCCAAAAGCCCGAAAAATAAAGGCCAGTTCGCAGCCGATGACTCCACCACCTGCGATGAGCATACGCGTTGGAAGCTGTTCGAGATGAAGCGCGTCATCGCTGTCGATGATGTACCGATGATCTATTGAAAGAGAGGGTAAAGTCATGATTTTTGAACCGGTGGCGATAATCACGGCATCGGCGCACAGTTTTTCCACGCCCTGTCCGGTATACACCAACACTTTGCGGTCGGGTGCGAGTTCAGCCTGCCCGTGCAGCAGCTTGATCTTGAGACCGGTGCACGTTTTTTCCAACCCACCACGAAGTATTTTGCACACACGTTCCTTGCGGGCCACGATGGATGGCATATCCGCCCGGAATGATGCCGAATGAGCGCCATCGTTGGAGACAAGACCGAATTCCGCCAGACCCCCGGCTGTTTCCAGTGCATCGGCAGAGGCTTTGATGGTTTTAGTGGGAATACAACCGGAATTGAGACAGGTTCCCCCGAGTTCCGCCTTTTCCACCAAGGTAACGGAAGCTCCGCGCCTTGCCGCGTCAAAGGCAGCGGCATAACCGCCTGGGCCAGCACCTATAATTGTAATGTCGTGCATATGCATATCCTTAGTAACGGAACGTGACCATTAAAATTCGTGGTGCATAGAATAAGTTATCGGAAAGGCGGCTTCAAGAGAGGCTGTAACCAAGCATCCCTGCTGCATGATCCTTTCCACCCGCTCGAAAATAAATTCATATTCCTCATCCATATACACAGTAATATCCAAGATTATCCCGATGACACGTGCACGTTTTTTTGAATCCAAGCCAGTCTTCAGTGTCGCCGTGCCTTTGATGCTCTCATATTTCGCGCCGCGCGTTTCAAGGGCTTTGCCCAGGCGCCACAAAAGCAGTACAATGCCGAAGAAGCCAGCAGTTGTTTGGCTGTCCCCCCTCGTTCGTCTTCAGGAATTCCTGTATAATCAATGGTAAAATCACCCAACGCTTTAGAGCCGGTATGAATTTGCTGTTGCCCGCTTCTGTTTTCATAGAAAACAACGATTTTGGCCATAATTTCTCTCCAGTACAATTTTTTGGCATGAAGCAGCCAGACTTGGCTCAGTCTTTGCTCTTTGTATCACTATGTTAAAGATAGCACATTCTATACCAAAGCCGGTTCATTGGCATTTTTTTTGCTAGGTAGTCAGCTTCTGACCAATTGGCTTGACAGACGAAATGAAATAGACGATGAATGCGACATCTTTGTCGTGTCGTTCCCAGGTGCAACCTATGGAAAACGATCTCTCCCGACTTTTACAAAAAAGTCTACTTCAGGTGGAAAATAGCCTTAGAAGGTTTCTCAACCTCCTTCCCGGCATGGCGTATCGTTGCGTAGTAGAAAATAATTATGAATACCGACTGGCGGTCATGTTTCTGCTGGCCGCCGGCGCAGCTCTGCTGTTCGCCCGATTCTCTACGCAAATCTATCTTGTTGCGCTTTGCGGTTTTCTGCTCAGCGTATTTAATATGGCTGGCGGCTTTATTCTTTTTTCCTATACCGCCGAATCATATCCCACGCACATGCGTAATACCGCCACCGGCACACACAACGGGCTGGCCAGACTTTCCGTTTCCGCCTTTCAGTATGCGATACCGGTTATTCTGGCTTCCTTCGGCGGGACAGTTGGACTTGTCAATTATGATATCCCGGCTATATTCACCACATTCACCACCTGCGCGGCGCTGTTTATTCTGCCCGTGCCCTTTGTGCTGATGTTCGGCAGACGGACAGGAGGCAAGTCTTTGGAGGATATAGCCTGAAGCTGTTTCTCTCACCTGTTGGGAACCTCTTGCCGTTAAGCGTAACATGCTTCACGGCGAGAGGTTTTCTTACATTTCCCAAGGAGTCATATCCCACCTAGAGCATAGATATGGATATACATCCTGAATTTCCCCCGATAATTCTCACCGGACTTAATAAACCCTGGGAGACGGTGTTGGCCTGCGGCACACCGATCTCCCTTGCCGCTAAAAGCGTCATCTCGGGTACTATAGGCCTATATTTTATAAAACGCGGGGGGCATCAGGCTTTCCAATACTTTTTTGAATGGAAATGAAAAAGGCATGCTTTATATGGGGTCAGGGGCTTTATTTGCTGAGGTTCCCATGTTCCAGACAAGCGAAGAGTATCTTTTCACAAACATAGAACAAACAGAAGCCGTATACTGTCCAAAGCAATTCATCACTACGGATTTTATCGCTGAATATCCCGATCTGGTGCTCAATATGCTTCAGTCCTTGAGCATAAAGATCAGAATTTTATATTCGCAGATTTCCTGCGGATTCGCATTTGACTCCTTTATAACCGGGAAGGCGGACTTGTTGTGCCTCACCTGACGCAACAAGACCTCGGCGTATTCTCGGTCTGCATCGCAGTTCCCTGCACAAGGCTCTGGCCCGTCTGAAAGATGAGGGAGTCATCTGCAGCTGTAGTAAGAAGGCGCTCTCCATTCATGACACCGGATGTCTTTTGTCTCATGCCAGGAAACAACGCGTGATACCGACGGACAGTTCACACGACAGGCGGGGTCACCCTCTTTTTACTCGGCAAGAATATAAAACAGCAACTATAAATCTGGCGTGCCGATGCGCGGCACAGACTGTTCAAACGCATGGGCATAAGCCAAAAGATCCGCTTCGCCGAAAGCCCGGCCTATAAGCTGCATGCCTATAGGCATGCAGCTTTCCGCTCCCCTGCCCACAGGCAGGGAAAGCCCCGGCAAACCAGCCAGATTGAGCGAGAGGGTATAGGCGTCCATCAGATACATGCGCAACGGATCGGCGCTGTGCGCCCCCAAATCCCAAGCCGTCTCAGGTGAAACAGGCGCGCAGATAACGTCACAAAAATCCAAGGTGGCCAGATATTCATTGCGAATCAGACGCCGCACCTGAGCTGCCTTGCGGTAATAGGCGTCATAATACCCTGCGGAAAGCACATATGCCCCCAGCATAATGCGGCGTTTCACCTCCTCTCCGAAACCTTCGGAACGCGACCGTACATAAAGTTCTTCCAGATGCTGCACATTCGCGGCGCGATGGCCATAGCGCACTCCGTCAAAACGGGCCAGATTGGAGCTGGCCTCAGCCATGGCGATGATATAATAGGTGGCGACGGCCGCGCCGGTGTGCGGCAGGCTCACCTTCACAAGTTCCGCGCCGCAACGCTCCGCCGCGCACAAGGCTGCATCGCAGGCAGCGCGCACTTCCGGGGCGGCACCCTCGCCGAAAAATTCTTTGGGCAGGCCAAAGCGCGCGCCCTTGAGCGTTTTACCGCCAAGGGCGATTGTGTAATCCTCTACCAGCCTAGGATCGCTTGTGGCGTCGCGCGGGTCATGCCCGGCGATCACGCCAAGTACGCGGGCACAGTCCGCAACAGTGCGCGTGAACGGACCTATCTGATCCAAAGAAGAAGCATAGGCAATAAGACCGTAGCGGGAAACTCGCCCGTATGTGGGTTTGAAGCCCACACAGCCGCACAGCGACGCCGGCTGGCGGATAGAACCGCCCGTGTCTGACCCCAGAGAGGCAAAGCACTGCCCTGCCGTGACAGAGGCTGCGGAACCGCCGCTTGAGCCGCCGGGCGTTTTTGCTGTATTCCAGGGATTGTGGGTTAGTTGAAAGGCAGAGTTTTCCGTGGAAGATCCCATGGCAAACTCGTCCATATTGGTTTTACCCAAAATCACAGCCCCTGCGGCGCGCAGTTTTTCCACGGCAAAAGCGTCAAAAAACGGCGTGAATCCTTCCAAAATACGCGAACCGGCCGTAGTGACAATCCCTTTTGTACAAAGCGCGTCCTTGACGGTAACAGGAATGCCGAAGAGCGGCAGGGCCTTGTCCGGCCCGGTACTGTCGAGATCGCGGGCGCGAGCGAGCGCATTTTCTCTGTCTATGCACAGCATGGCGGCAATTTTCGGCTCGGTTGCGTCAATGCGGTCAAGGCATGCCTGCGTCACCTCTTCAGCGCTGATTTCCTTTTTTTGCAGGGCCGTTGCCGCGGCAGCAAGCGAAAGCGAACATATATCTGTCATATTTCTTTCCGGAAAGCGGTGTCGCAACAGCGGCTGCTTTAGAAGCCGTCCGCAAATTATCCTCAATTATCTGCGGATGATGGATTATATAATACGCGGCACTATAAAATATTCACCGTTCTGCGCCGGCGCGTTGACCAGTGCTTCTTCCCGCCCGCGCAACGCGGCGGGCACATCCTCACGGCAGCGGCCGGAGTGCACTGCCGGACTGTACAACGGGAGCACGCCGTCTGTATTCACCCCGGCCAACGTATCCATAGAGCCTAAAATATCCTGAAACTGACGGGAAAAGAGGGTCTGCTCCTCTTCGCCAACGCGCAGACAGGAGAGCGCCGCCATTTTGACAACGTCTTCACGGCTGATGTGTTTGTCTGACATGGCTTATCCTTGTTCGTTATGCTGCGTTGCTGAAAATCAGGATTGAACGGCGGCCATGCCCTGGCAGAAGGCCGTTCGGCACAAGGGGCATAAACAGTTATAAGCCCTCCGGGGCGGCGGATAAAAAAACCGGCTCCATAGAAAGGAGTCGGCTCTTTTTAGTATAGTTGGCACTTCATAACAAGCCGGGTTTTCCTGACCTGTTATTTCTTCACTTCCGTATAGTCCGCATCCACCACGTCTTCCACATCCTGCCCGGCGGCCCCGGCATTCTGTCCGGCGTCGGCCGCGCCAGCCCCGACGGTCTGCCCCGCCTGTTGCTGATAGAGCTGCTCCGCGAGCTTGTGCGAGGTCTTGGCGAGTTCCTCCGTGGCGTTTTTGACGGCGGCCGTATCGTCACCTTCCATCACCTTGCGCAATACAGCGATTTTGTCTTCAATGTCGCTCTTGACAGCCGCGTCGGGCTTGTCGCCCAAATCGGCCAATGATTTTTTCGTGCCGTAAATCAGGCTGTCCGCGTGGTTTCTGGCTTCAATGAGTTCCTGTTTCTTCTTGTCGTCGCTCGCGTGGGTCTCCGCCTCACGCACAAGACGCTGGATGTCCTGCTCCGAGAGACCGGAAGACGCCGTGATCTTGATAGACTGTTCCGTGCCGGTACCCATGTCTTTGGCGGAAACATTCACAATACCGTTAGCGTCAATATCAAACGAAACCTCAATCTGCGGCACGCCGCGCGGAGCCGACGGAATGCCGGTCAAGTCAAAACGGGCAAGCGTCATGTTGTCGTTCGCCATAGGGCGTTCGCCCTGCAGCACATGAATGGACACTGAGGGCTGATTGTCCGCCGCTGTGGTGAACACATTGCTCTTGCGTGTGGGAATGGTGGTGTTACGCTCAATAAGCCGCGTGAACACGCCGCCCATAGTTTCAATACCGAGTGAGAGCGGGGTCACGTCGAGCAGAAGCACATCTTTGACGTCACCCGCCAGAATGCCGCCTTGAATGGCAGCGCCGCGCGCCACAACTTCGTCGGGGTTGACAGAACGGTTCGGCTCTTTGCCGAAAAATTTGCCCACCACCTGCTGCACAAGCGGCATACGCGTCATGCCGCCCACCAGAATAACCTCGTCAACCTGACCGGCGGAAAGCCCTGCGTCAGCCAGCGCTTTTTCGCAGGGCGCAATGGTGCGGTCAACAAGGTCACTCACCAGAGATTCCAGTTTGGCGCGGGAAAGTTTTATCAGCAAATGCTTCGGCCCGTTCTGATCCGCTGTGATGAAGGGCAGGTTGACCTCCGCCTCCATAGATGTGGAAAGGTCTTTTTTTGCTTTCTCCGCTGACTCTTTCAGACGTTGCAGAGCCATGCTGTCTTTGGAAAGGTCAATGCCGTTGTCCTTTTTAAACTCCTCCACAAGCCAGTTGATGACGCGCTGATCAAAATCTTCGCCGCCCAAAAAAGTGTCGCCGTTGGTGGCGCGCACTTCCACCACGTTGTCGCCCACTTCCAGAATGGAAATGTCAAAGGTGCCGCCGCCGAGATCAAAAACAGCGATCTTTTCATTGGCCTTTTTGTCCGAACCGTAGGCCAGCGACGCGGCCGTGGGTTCGTTGATGATGCGCTTGACTTCAAGGCCTGCTATGCGGCCGGCGTCTTTGGTGGCCTGCCGCTGCGCGTCGTTGAAATAAGCGGGCACGGTAATGACGGCTTCCGAAACCGGCTCGCCCAGGTACGCCTCAGCGTCAGCCTTCAGTTTGGCAAGGATCATGGCTGAGATTTCCGGCGCGCTGTACACGCGCCCATCTGCCTCCACCCCTGCGTCCTCATTGGCTGATTTGGCTATGGCATACGGGGAGTGTTCTTTCCAGCGGCTTACTTCGACGCTGTCGTATTTTCGGCCCATAAGACGTTTGATGGCAAAAATGGTTCGCTTCGGGTTGGTCACGGCCTGACGTTTTGCTATCTCGCCCACCAGGCGCTCTTTGTCGGTAAAGGCCACCACAGAAGGTGTTGTGCGGCCGCCCTCAGGGTTGGTGATGCACTTCGGATCCTTGCCTTCCATGACGTACACACAGGAATTCGTGGTACCAAGGTCGATTCCGATAATTTTAGACATATCTGCATCCTCCGGGAGAAATTATATTTCACAAAAAGGCGGCCGCATATTTCAGACCGCGTAAGACATATCTAAGTCTTTCTTGTCAATCGTCCACTCCCCCGGAATAAATTTTTACATAAAATTATAGATGCGCCCGGCAGACAACCCGCAACGCACAGACGTCATTGCCACCTTGCGCTATGCCGTCGCAAGGCTGACTGCGAAGAAACGCGCCCCAGACAATCCCCTCTTGCCTGACAGGAACAATCAGGATATTTTTCAGTACATGATTACTGTGCGTAACATTGAAAAACGCTATGGCAATGCGCCTGTTTTACGCAATTTGTCCTTTTCTGTGGAAGCCGGAGAAATTTTCGGCATTGTTGGACATTCCGGCGCGGGCAAGTCAACGCTGTTGCGCTGTCTTAACGGCCTTACGACATATGAAGGCGGCAGCGTGAAAGTAATGGACAGGGAAGTTGCTGATCTCAACGAAGATGGCCTGAGGGAGCTTCGCCGCGACATGGGCATGATTTTCCAGAACTTCAGCCTCATGAGCCGCAAAAACGTGTTTGAAAACGTGGCCTTTCCCCTGCAGATCTGGAACAGCCGCAAACCCGGGCGCGCTCCGGAAATCACCGGCAGGGTCATGGAACTGCTTGAACTCGTCGGTCTGGCGAACAAACGCTGTGAGCGCGTGCAAAATCTCTCTGGCGGGCAAAAACAACGCATAGGCATCGCTCGGGCGCTGGCGCTGAATCCGAAAATTCTCCTGTGCGACGAGGCGACATCCGCCCTGGATCCCAAAACGACACTGAACATTCTGGATTTGCTGCAAAGCATCAACGACCGCTTCAACCTCACCATCGTTTTTGTCACACATCAGATGGAGGTGGTCAAACGCCTCTGCCATCGCCTGCTGCTCCTGGACAAAGGCGTCAGCCGGTGCATGGGCAAAACAGAAGAACTTTTCCTCGCGCCCCCGGAAGGACTGAAAGATCTCGCGGGAGAAGAATACGCGCTTGTCCCTTCCGGCGCAAATATCCGCATCTTGTTCCCCCGCGAAATTTCACAACAGTCCGTCATTACCGACATGGCCCGCGAGCTTGACATCAATTTTTCCATTGTGGGCGGCAAGCTGGAACGCTACATCAACGATGTGCTCGGCTTTCTGGTAATCAACGTGCCGGACGAACACTTTGAGAGAGTATGCCACCATATGCGTCAAAAAAATCTGCACTGGGAGATTCTTGCCGATGATAACAACGCTCTTCAGCGCCCTCAATGAAACCTTGTATATGGTCTTTCTTTCCACTTTGTTTTCCGCCGTCGGCGGTTTCGGCCTTGCCCTGCCGCTGATCCTGACCGGCCCCCACGGTCTGCGGCCCAACGCCGGAATTTACACGGCACTGGATGCCGCCGTGAACCTGCTCAGATCCTTCCCCTTCATGATTCTGATGATCGCCCTTATCCCGTTCACCCGGCTTGTTGCGGGAGTTGCTTACGGCAGTACGGCGACTGTCGTGCCGTTGACCATTGCGGCCATCCCCTTCATGGCGCGCCTTGTTGAAGGAAGCCTGCTGGAAGTCGACCCCGGTGTTGTGGAAGCGGCAAGAGCCTTCGGCGCATCCGACAGCCAGATCATCTGCCGCGTCATGGTGAAGGAAGCATTGCCTTCCATCATTCTGAATCTAGCGGTGCTGGCCATAACCCTGCTCGGGTATTCGGCTATGGCCGGCGCCATCGGCGGCGGCGGCCTCGGCGCGCTGGCCTATAATGAAGGCTACATCCGCTTTAGGGCAGACATCATGTTCTGTGCCGTGACCGTGCTCATTGTCGTGGTGCAGTGCCTCCAGAGCGGAGGAAACTATCTTTACAAAAAATTGCGCTGAATGGCGCAGAAAGGACTACGTATGAAACATCTGCTCACCCCCCTGCTGCTCACAGTATTTTTCGCGCAGTACACGCCGGCCGCAGAAATATTCCCACTGACCGTCGGCGTGACGCCCTTCCCACACAAGGACATCATGCTTGTCGTCAAAGATGTGCTGGACAAGGAAGGCGTCGTCTTGACCATCAGGGAATTTTCCGACTATGTGCAGCCGAATCTGGCCCTTGCGGACAAAGCGCTGGACGCCAATTTTTTCCAGCATATTCCCTATGTTGAAAATATGAATATGGAAAAGGGCCTGAACCTCGTCTGGGTGGCCAAGGTGCACATTGAACCACTGGGTCTGTATTCGCAAAAAATCAAAAGCCTTGATGAACTCAAGAAGGGAGACGCTCTGGCCGTGCCCAACGATCCCACCAACGAGGCGCGTGCCCTGCGCCTTTTGGAGACGCATGGCCTTATCAAGATTCAACCCGGCGAACTGGTAACGGTGCGCGACATAAGGGACAATCCGAAAGGTCTGAAATTCGTTGAGATGGAAGCTGCGCAACTGCCCAGAATACTGCAGGATGTACGCGCGGCAGTGATCAACACAAATTTTGCTTCCGAAGCGGGACTGATTCCTTCGCGGGACGCCATTGTCATTGAAGACAGGGATTCTCCGTACGCCAACGTAGTGGTTGTGCGCGGAGAAGACGTTGACCGCCCGGCGATCATAGCGCTGAGCAAAGCCGTCAACTCCCCCGAAGTCAGAGCGTATATTGAACAGAACCTGACGCCCAAAGGGATTGTGCCGGCGTTTTAAAACTGAATAAACGCCGCGTTTATTTCTTAAGCACGCGCAGTTCCGCCGTCAACCGGCCGTCAGCACAGGACAAAACCGCATAGCCGCCCTGGGCGAGCGGGCCGGGATTGACCACTGCGGTACGGCCTATCTTGTCCACAGCCCGCGCCTCATGTATATGCCCGCAAAGGCAGACATCCGGCTGGGCTTTTTCCAAAAAGGCGCGCACCGCCGTGGATCCCACATGCACATTGCCGGAAACAAGGTCGCAAGCTGTGTCTTTGGGCGGATTGTGCGAGACAAACGCCGCGTGCTGCCAGGCTTGCGCCTCACGCCACAATGCCGTAAGCCAGTCCGCATAGGCGGATTCAGGAAATTCGCTAGGAGTTGAAAAAGGCGTTGTCGTCGAGGCTCCCACGCCGAAAACGGCAATGCCCGGCGCGAGCTCGCGGACGGCAGTGTGCAGGTTGACTCCCTGCGCGTTGAGCCAGTCGTTCACTTCCGGCTTGTCCATATTGCCGATCTGCGCAAGTACGGGTTTGCCGCTTCGGTGCAGTGCGTCCAGCACAAGACCGGCCTCGCGGACGCCGCCGACAACGGTCAGGTCTCCTGTGACGATAACCCCTTCGGCCTTCGCCAGTTCGGGAATACGGGAAAAAAGAGACGTGTCGTCGTGAATATCTCCCACGACAATCCAGAGGCGATCCGGCACAGTTGCGCTTGGCATAACAGCCTATCCTTTGCTAGAAAAAACGGCAGAACGATATTGCCACATCTCGCGTCACATGAAAAGGGAAGAAATATGCCCGCAGAAACAACACGGAGCGCGACATCATCAACAAATTTCACCGCGAAAAAAAACACCCTGCGCGAACGCATACGCATTTTGCGCAACAGCCAGTATCCATCATCGTCGCTTGAGTGCAGCCAAAGGGCGCAGGAAAGGCTCGCGGCGACAAAATACTGGCAGTCATCGCGGTCTGTGGCCCTATATGTATCCTGCGCAGGCGAGATGTCTTCCGACATGCTGCTCAAAACCGCTTGGCAGAGCGGGCGCATTGTCTACCTGCCGCGTATACGCCGCACTGAGCGCGGCGTCATGGACTTTGTGCCCTGCTCCGGGCCGGGGCAGTTGCGGCCAGGCCCTTTTGGCCTGCGCGAACCACTTGACAGCCTGCCGGGTTTTAACGCTGCAGACGTCGGCAAAACTTTTGCCCCCGACCTCCTGATAGCGCCCGGCGTTGCTTTTGACAAACGCGGCTCACGGCTGGGCTGTGGGGGGGGCTTTTACGATCGATTTTTACACAAAAATCTCGTCTGCCCACGCATGGGCCTTTGCTTTGAATTTCAGCTCGTTGAGAGCCTGCCCGTGGAAAAATGGGATCAATCTGTGCAGTATATTTGTACGGAAGAGCGCTTTTTTGATGTAATTCCATAAATGTTTGACTCAAGGGGGCTGGTTATACATGCCCTGTCATGACAGACGAAATCTGTTTACAATTTACGTTTCGCTGACTAACATGTCACAATAGAAAGGCGGACCGACCGTTTCCGTTTTTTTACTCGTCCGGGTTTCTCCCGCTGTGGGTCAGGCCATTCCCTTACGAACGGGTCTCAGAGGCAGCTATGGACAAGGTTCAAAAAGAAATTCTCATGATGGCCAAGGAGCTGGCCGCAAAATTTATTGAAACGCGCACCGTTTCACTCGGCAACTTTGTGGAAATTTTCCCCGCTGTCTATAGAGTGGTCTATGACGTCGTGCTTGCCGACGATCGACAGGACGACGAAAGCCGCAGGGCAAGAGCGTGAACGCAGTTCCGCCCCGGCATGACGCTGCTGTGGCCGGCATGTTCGGCCGCATCGCGCGTTTTTATGATCTGCTGAACCACATCCTGAGCCTGGGTATTGACCGGAACTGGCGGACCACGCTTGCCGTCACCGCGCTGGAAAACGGCGGATCAGTAACGCTGGATCTGGCCGCCGGAACCTTGGACGTGGCACTGGCCCTGCACCGCCTACATCCTGAAATTCTGGTGCCGGCTCTAGATTTCTGCCCGGCAATGCTGGGCGGCGGGCGGCGTAAACTCAGACGGGACAATGCCGTGCGCATTCTGCCTGTCGCCGCGGACGCAAAAAAACTGCCTCTGCGGGCAGATTCGGCGGACTGCATAACCATGGCCTTCGGCATACGCAACATCCTGCCGCGCGAAGCCGCTTTCGCGGAAATGCTGCGAGTGCTCAAGCCCGGCGGACGGGCCTGCATACTGGAATTCGGCTCCGGCCGCGAGCGCATATGGGGCGGGTTGTATAATTTCTATCTGAACCGCATCCTTCCCTGCGCCGGGAGACTGATTTCCAAAGACAAAGCGGCCTATGCCTATCTGACGGAGACCATACGCGCCTTCCCCACAGCGCGAAAATTTGAAGAAGAACTCCTAAATGCCGGCTTTGCGCGCGCCTGGTATAAAAAACTCACTTCCGGCATCGTCTGCCTGCATGTAGGAGAAAAAGAATAAATGAGGCACACATGGTGAATTTTGAAGATCTGCGGCAGCGTAAACAGCCGGTAGCCGTCGTCGGACTCGGCTATGTAGGCCTGCCGCTGGCGGTTGCCCTTTCACGCCGTGCGGATGTGCTTGGTTTTGACATTAGTCAACACCGCATTGCGGAATTGCGGCTCGGCCATGACCACACGCGGGAAGTCGGCAAAGAAGCCCTTGCTGCAGCGACAGTACGCTACACTGTCAATCCCGCTGAACTCAACAAGGCGGGCGTTATCATTATTGCCGTGCCCACGCCCATTGACAATCACCGCTCCCCTGATCTGACGCCGGTTGTGAGTGCAACCGTCACCGTGGGGCGCAACCTCGGCCGAGGTTGCGTGGTAGTGTATGAATCCACAGTCTACCCTGGCTTGACGGAAGAAATCTGCGTGCCTGTGTTAGAGCGCGAATCCGGCCTGCACTTCGGCAAAGATTTCAGCGTGGGCTATTCCCCTGAACGGATTAACCCCGGCGACAAAGTACATACGCTTGCATCCATTACGAAAATTGTTGCCGGGTCGGATGCAGCTACGACAGACCTGCTGGAGAAGCTTTACGGCACCGTTGTGACGGCCGGCATTCACCGCGCCTCCAGCATCAAAGTGGCGGAGGCCGCCAAAATTATTGAAAATACACAACGCGACCTAAATATCGCCCTGATGAATGAACTGGCCGTTATTTTTGAACGGCTCGGCATTGACACTATGGAAGTGCTGGAAGCCGCCGGCAGCAAATGGAATTTTCTGCCTTTCAGGCCGGGTCTTGTCGGAGGGCACTGCATAGGCGTCGACCCCTACTACCTCACGTTCAAGGCGGAAGAGCTGGGTTTTCACCCGGAAGTCATCCTGGCGGGCCGCCGCGTCAACGACGGCATGGGCAAATATGTTGCGGAATGCGCGGTCAAGCGCCTGATCAAACACGGCCGCGTCGTCAACGACGCGCGGGTAGGTATCCTGGGTTTCACTTTCAAAGAAAATGTTCCGGATTTGCGCAATACCCGCGTGGTAGACGTGGTGCGCGAACTTGCGGACTACGGCGTGACTGCGCTTGTCAATGACGCGCAGGCCGACCCGCGGGAGGCGCTTGCCGAATACGGCCAGAAACTCCTCTCTCTGGACGAGATGCGCAGCCTGGACGCGCTGATTCTGGCTGTAGGGCACAGAGAATACGCATCACTCACGCCGGGAAAGCTCAAAACATTTTTTGCGGATCCGAAAAACGCGCTGCTGCTGGACGTAAAGGCTTTTTTTGACCCAACGGCCATGCGCGCAACGGGCTTTGATTATTGGAGGCTGTAAAGCATACTCCGCAACTGGCGTATATATTGATATCTTGTTGTAACTGAATAGTATCCAAACATGATGAATCGGGGTATACGCTGTGGCACTGCTGATCTGCGCCCCAACAGGCAAGGAACTCAACGCTCTATTGCCGAACCTCACGCCTGAAGTCGGCGAAGAAATGTGTCTTTTGCCCGTACGCCTGAAAAAAGGCGGAGCTTTTGCCTGCGCAACCGGCGTAGGGCCGATAAACGCTGCCCTTGCGCTCGGCAAATGCCTTGCTGAAGCCGAAGCAGGCAAAACACCCATACACGCTGTGCTGCTGGCAGGGCTAGCCGGCGCGTTTGATCTTGATCGGCTGCCGCTACGCGCTCTCTGTCTGGTGCGAGAAGAAATCTGGCCGGAATACGGGCTGCACGACGGCACAAGCGTCACGGCAAAGGCGTTCAGTTTTCCTCTCTGGCAACGGTATACCAAAGACGGCGGCGATGTGTACGACAGGCTGCCGCTCGACACGCCTGCCGCGCTGAGCCTGTCAACAGCAGGACTGGCCGGAATGCTGACGGAATGTGTGTCGTTGACCGTGGCCGGCGTCAGCTCCGCGTTTGTACGGGCAAGAGATCTGGTGCAGCGGCATCATGCGGATCTGGAAAATATGGAAGGTTTTGCCGTGGCCTATGCCTGCGCACGCGGCGGCATCCCCTGCGTGGAACTGCGCAGCGTGTCAAATAAAGTCGGCCCGCGCGCAAAAGATGAAAAAGATTTCCACGGCGCGCTGCAGAGTCTTGCACGTGTGCTGCCGGGCCTGAACCTGATCTGAAATGACGCCATGAAAACACTGAAAGCACATCTTGCCAAAGAGCTGCCGCGTATCAACACGGCGCTCGACAAGGCCGTACAGGATCTGCCGGAACCTGTGCGCCCTGTGGCGCGGCATATTCTTGACGCCGGCGGCAAACGTCTACGCCCTCTGCTCACGCTTCTTACAGCGCGCCTGTTCGACTGCGCGGCGGAAAACATTGACAGGCTTGCCGTGACAATAGAAATGCTGCACGCTGCCACGCTGTTGCACGACGACGTGCTTGACAACGCTCAAAGACGCCGCGGCGCGCCGGCCGCCCATATTTTATATGACGTGCCTGCCGTCATACTGGCCGGGGACGCCTTGCTTGCGCACGCAAACGCTCTGGTGGCCGACTTCGGCGACACGCGTTTGACGCGCTGCTTTTCCGCGGCCACCAGCCGCACGGCCGCCGGCGAAATTTTGGAAATTACAGTCAAAGGCCGTACGGATATTTCCGACGACGACTATGAAAATATCGTGCGCGGCAAAACGGCGTGGCTCATCCGCGCCTCCTGTGAAATGGGAGCGCTCGCCGCCGGAGCTGACGACGCCTATGTTGACGCCGCCGCAACATATGGCGAAAATCTGGGCATGGCTTTTCAACTGGTAGACGACGCGCTTGATCTCACGCCGACCTGCGTGACCGGCAAGCCGACAGGCGGCGATATGCGCGAGGGGAAACTGACCCCGCCGTTGCGGATCTACCGGCTGCACCTGCCCCCGGAAGAACAGGCCGCTTTTGACGCAGCTTTCACATGCGGGCTGATAACGGAGCACGACGCAGAAACTATTGCCGAACACATTTGCGCGGCGGGCTATGAAACGCAATCGCTTCTGCAGGCGGACAAATATCTGCACGCAGCGCGCACAGCGCTGGAAGCCCTGCCGGACAGGCCGGAACGCGAGATATTGCGCCGGATGACCGATTATGTACGCGACAGGAAAAAGTGAAACGCCACCTGCTAAAGCTTGTGACCTCAATCAACAGCACTCACACTTTGTTTGGCACCACAGCTCAAGCAAAAGGAATGTTGAAGCTGCCCTGAAGGCGGGGACTTAACCTTCCCAATGTGGGTCAATCAAAGGACAAACATGCTTTACCGTATCGAAGTCGGGCCGCAGTCTTACGTGGATGATACCCAAGGCCGAAAAACGGCCCTGCAGCTGCAAAAAGCGTTGAACCTCACGGTGGACTCTGTGCACAGCATCAAAGTTTTTACCATGGACGGCCTTGACAGGGAGCAGGTCTCGCGCTTGCTGGACGAAGGCATTCTGCACGACCCCATTCTGCAACGCGCGGCCATTGACGTTCTTGAACCGTTTGACCCAGCGCCCGACTGGTTTGTGGAAGTGGGTTTTCGCCCCGGCGTCACGGACAACGAAGCCCGCACAGCCCGCGACACCGCAGCTCTTGTGCTCGGCATCCCGCGCGAAAATATTAATGTATACACTGCTGTTCAGTACCGTGTCCGCAACGACCCCGCTGCTCCCCTGAACCGCAATCAGGTGGAAAACGCCAGCCGCGGCCTGCTCTGCAACACATTGATCCAGAGAAGCAGAATCAAAAGTCTTGAACAGTGGCAGGCCGAACCTGGTTTTACGCCTGAAGCCGCCAGAGTCACGGGACAAACCGACGACACAGTCACAACCGTACCGCTTTCCGTCATGGACGACGCAGCCATGATGAACGCAAGCCGTGAAAACACCTGGGCGCTGAACCTTGACGAACTGCGCCGCATCCGCGATGCTTTCAATACGCCTGCGGAACAGACCCGGCGTGCAGCGCTTCGTCTGCCGTCAGACCCGACGGATGTGGAAATGGAAGTGCTGGCTCAAACTTGGTCCGAACACTGCAAACACAAAATTTTTGCCGCGCGCATCGCCTACGAAAACAGGGAAACAGGCTTGAACGAAGATGTGGACAATTTGTACAAAACCTGCATCCGCGATGCAACCGCGCTTTTGCGCGAACGCATGGGCGAAAACGATTACTGCAAATCCGTGTTCAAAGACAACGCGGGAGTTGTTGCCTTTATTAACGGCTACGACGCCTGCATCAAAGTGGAGACGCACAACAGCCCTTCTGCGCTTGACCCTTATGGCGGCGCGTTGACCGGCATTGTCGGCGTCAACCGAGACCCCATGGGAACCGGCCTCGGGGCGGAACTGGTCTGCAATACAGATGTCTTCTGTTTTGCCTCGCCTTTTCATGACACGGTCCTGCCGCCGCGTCTGCTGCACCCGCGCCGTGTGCTGGTGGGCGTATGCAAGGGCGTGGAGCACGGCGGCAACAAATCAGGAATTCCCACCGTCAACGGCTCACTTGTATTTGACGAGCGCTACCTCGGCAAACCCTTGGTGTTTTGCGGAACTGTGGGCATTATTCCCGCAGAAATCAACGGCCGCCCCGGCTGGCAAAAAAAGGCCCGTGCGGGCGACATCATTGTGATGACTGGCGGCCGCATCGGCAAAGACGGCATCCATGGGGCTACCTTTTCCTCTGAAGAATTGCACGAGAGTTCGCCGGCAACAGCCGTACAGATAGGCGACCCCATCACACAGCGCAAAATGTACGACTTTATTCTGGCCGCACGCGATCTCGGCTTGTATACGGCCATAACGGACAACGGCGCGGGCGGCCTTTCATCTTCTGTGGGCGAAATGGCGGAAGCCACAGGCGGCTGTGTTCTGGACATCAGCAAGGCTCCGCTGAAATACGACGGCCTTAGACCTTGGGAAATACTGCTTTCCGAGGCCCAGGAACGCATGACGCTTTCTGTGCCGCCGGACAAGCTCGACGAATTTCTGCAACTGGCCGCCCACATGGATGTGGAGGCTACTGCGCTGGGGCATTTTACAGACTCAGGTTTTTTTGAAGTGCGCAGCAAAGAACGCCTTGTCGCCTCCCTGCCCATGCCGTTCATGCACGACGGCGTGCCGCAGCTTGAGCTTGAGGCCGTATGGCAAACGCCCAGTGTGCGGGACATTTGCGTGGAAACAACAGGCATGGCGGAAGGCTCATTTTTGCGGCGCATGCTCGGCCGCCTGAATATCTGCTCCAAGGAATATATTGTCCGCCAGTATGACCATGAGGTACGCGGCGGCAGCGTTATCAAGCCTCTTGTCGGCGTGCTGTGCGATGGCCCGTCCGACGCGGCCGTGCTGCGCCCCCTACTTGAGTCGGACGCGGGCATCGTCGTCGCCCACGGCATCTGCCCCAAATTCAGCGATTACGACACCTACTGGATGATGGCCAACGCCATTGATGAAGCCATACGCAACGCCGTGGCCGTGGGCGGCAACCCCGATGCGTTGGCTGGCGTGGACAATTTTTGCTGGTGCGATCCTGTGACGAGCGAAAAAAACCCGGACGGCCGCTTCAAACTGGCCCAGCTGGTACGCGCCTGCAAAGCTTTGAGACATTTTTCGCTCGCGTTCGGCCTGCCATGCATTTCCGGCAAGGATTCTATGAAAAACGATTACACCGGCGGCGGAGAACGTATTTCCATTCCGCCGACAGTGCTGTTTTCCGTTCTGGGCGTCATGAACAACGTCACCTGCGCCCAAAGCTCTGATTTCAAGCAGAAAGGCGAGCATATCTATCTTTTGGGCGGAACCTGGCGCGACATGGCGGGCAGCGAGGCGGCCGGCGAACTGGGCCTTGCTGGCGGCAGCATACCGCATGTTGATGCCGGCACAGCCCTGCACCGCTATCGTGCCGTACACTCCCTCATGTCAAAACGCGCCGTCGCCGCCTGCCACGACTGTTCTGACGGCGGTCTGGCCGTAGCGCTGGCGGAGATGTGCATCGGCGGGCGCCTTGGCGCCGATGTGGATATCAACGCCGTGCCATCTATGGAAGCAATGACGCGCACAGAACTGCTGTACAGCGAATCCGCGAGCCGCCTGCTTGTCAGCGTGCGCCCCGATCTGGCGCCCCTGCTCGACGTTGTATGTCACGGGCAGTTGTGCCGCCGCATCGGCACTGTCACCGGCGACGGACAGGTAACCCTCAGAAGCAGAGACAGCGTTTTTCTGCGGGAAAATGTGGAGGATCTGGCTCGCGCGTTCAGGCAAACGCTTGACTGGTAATCTACCGGCATCAGCAACGGCTTCACCTCGCTCCCTTGGGAAACAGCACAACACCCACCGTTTTGAAAATAATGTGCACGTCCAGCAGAATGGACATATTTTTTACATAATAGAGATCGTATTCAAGCTTGCGGCGGGCGTCTTCTTCAGACGCTCCGTAAGGGCAGCAAACCTGCGCCCATCCCGTGAGGCCAGGTTTGACGGTGTGCCGCAGGCTGTAATAAGGAATGTTCCCCTTTAGTTTTTGCACAAAGGGCATACGTTCCGGCCGCGGACCTATAAAGCTCATGTCTCCTTTGAGTATGTTCCATATCTGGGGAAGCTCGTCAATGCGCACTTTGCGGATCAATCTGCCGAAACACGTCACCCGACTGTCATTGGCGCCGGCCCAGACAGCGCCGTTTTTTTCGGCGTCGGCGCACATGGATCGAAATTTGTAAACCGTGAATTCCTTTTCGTGCAGCCCCACGCGTTCCTGACGGTAAATAACCGGTCCGGGCGATTCAAGGCGCACAATAACTGCTGTAATCAGCATCACAGGGGCTGCCGGAATCAGAAGAACAAGAGAAATCAGCATGTCCAGCGCCCGTTTGAAGCGTCTGAGCGATCCTCGCGTGTTCAACGAAAAGCCTTCCGTTTGCAACAGCCATTCATCATTGATTTGTGAAAGCGGCAGGCGCTGTGCCACCTTTTCATAAAACGTGCGTATGTCCACCACCATTCTGCCCCACAATTTGGCTTCCAGCAGTTCGTGGGCGCTCTCGTCGTCAATGGGGGCGTCCGGCAGCAGAACAATCATGGTTACATAATTTTTTTCAGCAATTTCAAGTGATTTAAATATGGGGCCAAGACAATGGCCTGTGTCCGGCCCCTGATCCGGCTCACCCGCATACCCGATGATCTGCGCATTGGGAAAACCCTCGGCAAGCAGTCTGCGCACTTTGCCGGCGCGGTCCACGCCCACCAGCAGAACGCGGAGCGGATGCGTCAGCTTGTCCGCATTACGGTGGTATAACCATCGCCAGCCGAGTGCAAAACAGAAAGAAAGGGCAAAGAGCGCCAAGAGGGTTTCGCGGTCAAAGCGCCAGTGCTGGAAAGAATAGGAGGCTGTGCTGGAAGAAATGATGCCGAGCACACAGGCCAGCAGCACCCGACCAATTGTTTCTTTGAAATCTTCCAAACCGACGCTGTAAGCATCCAGAATATAGAAAAAGAGCATGTAGAAAAAAACAGTGAACAACGACGCGCCGGTGTAATCGTGAAAGACCCTTAAATCCGGCTCTATGGTGGCCAGGCCCGCCACAAAAAGCGCGAGCAGCAGACAAAAAATATCCAGTGCCTGCAAAACCGCTCTTCGATATATGCTGATCACGACGTTACTCCGGCATTGACGTTCATATCACACAACATGCGCGCCGCCACTTTTTCCGCATCAAACTCCTGAACGGCCATTGCACGGCCGGTCGCGCCCATGCGGACAATGTTTTCAGGATACAGAATATATGTCTCCATGGCACGCGCCAGCGCTTCAGGATCCCGCAGGGGTGTCAAACGGCCATTTATGCCGTCCCGCACCACCTCCCGGCAACCGGGAGCGTCTGTCACAACAGCAGGACGGCCCATGCTCATCCCCTCCATAATGGATGTGGGCGTGCCTTCCCGCCAGGAAGGCAAGACCAGAACATGCGCGGCGGCTATATATGGACGTACGTCTGCTGTTTCACCCAGATATTCCAGATCCCCCGCCTCCTCCCAAGCGCGCATCCGCGCTAAACTCACGCTGCCGAGACCCTGTTCCGGCGGTCCCAGCACCTGAAAACGGACTGTTGGATAACGGGCTTTCAGAACGCTGGCTGCGTCTGCATATTCCGACAAGCCCTTGGCTTCCAGCAAACGCCCAATCAACAAAAAAATCGGTGGCAAGGGCGGCTGCGGCGCCTGCGCAAAACGTTGTATATCCACTCCCGTACCGCGCGACATAAGCACACGAGCACCGGACGCAAGGATGTCGAGCCGGCGGAATTCAGCCACATCATCCTGATTTTGAAAAAAGACGCCTTCCGCGCCGCGAAGCGCAAGACGGTAAAGGCGCACGCCGAGCTGATTGACGCATTTTTTAAAAAAATTGTCCGCCTCAAACGCGTAGCCAAGCCCGGTAATGGCCGCGTAAATATGCGGCACGCGCGCAAGCCGGGCGGCCATGCAGCCGTAAATGACAGGTTTTATGGTGGAGGCGAAGAGCATCTCCGGCCTTTCCTTTTTAAAAAGCCTCGTCAGATCAACAAGGGTCCACAAGTCCCGCAGGGGATTCAAGCCCTTGCGGTCCAAGGTATAATGAATGAACCGCGCGCCGGTTGTCCGCGATGTCTCGCCGGATTTTGCATCGCCGTCAGGAACGCAGCAGACAACTTCATGACCGTCCCGCAGCATCCTGTGTATGAGCACACTCCAGAAATTGGCCAATGCTCTTGCCTGATTACCGAGAACAATAATTTTCATGTCCTTTTCTCGCCATGATGCCTGATATAGGGCCGGTTATGCCTTGGGATACCGGACGATGAATGCTGTTTTTTACTGTATGGCTTTTGCATATATTTTTGTAAGCTGCTGGCGACAGAAAGATTTTCCTGACTGTGACAGACGGCGCGCCGCGCTGAACATACAACAATCGCTCTTTGCTGGAAAGAGTGTGAAAAATATTGAGAAAGTCGCGCAGCAGCCGGATTATCTCAAAAAAATATTTAAGCATACCGGCAGAAAGGACAATGAGCATGTGGGGCCGTTTCGCGCTTTTGCGGATGCCGCCGCCATGCATGAAGCTCTGTGTCAAGTTCACCCGGAAGCGGAAGCTGTGATAGACAGCACCCGTTAGAGCGGGTTTTACATTTGGAAATATCACATTGCCCAAGCTGTTTCGGGAATGATACCTCGTGCCTGAATGCAGGTGTGGCTCGCGTTTCTGCGGGTTTGTTCTGCTTTCGGCGCGACGGCTACTGATTGATCATTACCTTGGCCGGGCGCAGCAGGCGTTTGCCCAGCTTGTAGCCGTGCTGCAGCACGCGCGACACAACGCCGGCAGGGAGATCTGGTCTGTTTTCAAATCCCACGGCTTCATGCGTTTCCGGAGTAAATTCCTCAGCTTCCGCGCCAAGCGGCGTAAGTCCGTGTTTTGTCACCGCAGCAAGCAGCAGTTTATGCGTCATGGCCACGCCCTGAAACATGTCGCGGCAGGTTTCATTTTGGCTGCCGTATTGCAGCGCCAGATCCAAATTGTCCAAGGTAGGCAAAAGATCGCTTAACACCGTTTCGGCCGCATAGCGCAATTGTTCCTGATGTTCGCGGCTCAGACGCTTTTTAAAATTTTCCATTTCAGCGGCGGAGCGCAGGCGCATTTCTTCCACTTCCGCCTTATAGAGCGTTTTTGTGTCTTCTGGCGGCTCTTCCGTTTTGTCCGGAAGAACCTGCTTGTCACGACAATCTTCTCCGTCTCGCGTGGTATCCCCCTTCGTCCAGGAATCTGCAAGAGGATCTGTCCAAGAATCAAAAAGATCCGTAGTTTCAGGCCGCGAATTGTTGTCTGGTTCTTTGTGCGGGTATTCATTTGTGGATATTTTGTGGCGATGCATGCTTCCTCCTGGAACTTCCCACCCTGTGCATTCCGCGCTTCAGACGGCTGCTGGCGGCACTAAAGAGCGCCTGCCGCCAATCTTGGGATAAGGCCGCCTTGCAGCCCTGTCAAGACGCGCTTAAAAACGAAGAAGCTCTTTTGCAAAATTTTTTGGAAATTATATCCTAGACCGTGAAATTTTAGTAATGAGGCGGAAACATGCGTATCTTTCATTGCTACTTTTTTATCTTTCGTGTTACTAATTCTCTGCGTACGCATTGTGGTGGTTTTATGCGCACCAGCCGTCATATTTACACATTTTCATTAAGGATGAGGCTATGTGGAAAATTTTTTACTCAATCCTGTCGCTGGTTTTGTTTTGCGCCGCGCAGGCCGAGGCGCACTTCGGCATGGTTATCCCTTCTGCCGCTACGATAACGGAAAAAAAGGACGCGAATTTGAAAATTGACCTCGCCTTTGCCCACCCCATGGAAATGAAGGGCATGGACATGGCGGCACCAAAGGCCTTTACCGTGACCGTGGACGGCAGAACAGAAGACGTCAGATACTTGCTCAAGCCCTCCGTCATTTTGGGTCACAAGGCCTGGCAGGCCGCGTATGCCGTTAAAAAACCCGGCGTCTACCAGTTCGCCGTAGCACAGGCGCCCTATTTTGAGCCGGCCGAAGACACATATATCGTTCACTACACCAAAACCGTGACGGCGGCCTTTGGCGGCGAGGACGGCTGGAATGAGCCCTTGGGGCTGAAAACGGAAATCGTGCCGCTGACCAGACCTTTCGGCAATTATGCCGGAAACATTTTTCGCGGGCAGGTGCTGTTGAACGGCAAACCAGCTCCCAATACGGATGTGGAAGTAGAATTCTGGAATACAGATGGTCGCCGTACGGCTCCCAATGAATATTTTCTCACCCAGATAGTCAGGACAGATCAGAACGGCGTTTTTGCCTTCGGCGTGCCTTGGGCCGGCTGGTGGGGTTTTGCAGCTTTGAGCACGGCTGATGAAAAACTGGATTACAAGGGCGAACAAAAGCCCATTGAACTCGGCGCCGTGTTATGGACGGAGTTTGTCGCGCCAAGGACAAAGTGAATACTCCACCTGCTTTAGCAGGTGGCCATTGTGAGCTGAAGCTGCCGTCTGAAGGCGGGGATTTTTACCATCCTCAAGTGGGATAATAAACAGGGCGCAAAAGTTATGCATATTGCGGATGGTGTCCTTTCCCCGGCCGTGCTCGGCACGGGTGCCGCGCTGGCGGCGGTGGGCACGGCCGTGGGCCTTCGCAGGCTTGATTATGACCGGCTTATGACGGTCGCCATGTTGTCAGCCGCTTTTCTTGTGGCCTCGCTTGTGCATGTGCCTGTCGGTTTCTCAAGCATGCATTTGATTTTGAACGGACTGTTGGGCGTATTGCTCGGCTTTGCGGCATTTCCCGCCATTCTTGCAGCGCTTGCATTGCAGGCTCTTCTTTTTCAGTATGGCGGCCTGACCATACTGGGCGTTAATACGTTTTGCATGGCTTTTTCCGGCGTACTGGCAGGGTATTGTTTCAAGGCAGTTGCGCGCATCTGCCCGGGACCAAAAGGTCAAAAGGCCGCGGCCTTTTGCGGCGGCGCGCTGGGGGTTGCGCTGGCCGGCCTGTTTACTGCCTCGGCGCTGGCTTTCAGCGATGAGGGCTTTATCACGACGGCGCAACTTTTGTTTTTGACGCATCTGCCCGTTATGCTGGTGGAGGGAATAATCACCATGTTCATGGTTTCGTTTATCGCGCGTGTTCGTCCTGAAATGCTTCACTGGCGCTGAATGCCCATAAAAATCGGACGCTCTACATGAAACTCATCCAATTTTGTCTTGTTTCTGTGTTCCTTGCAATATTGCTCGCGCCGTCGTCCGCAGTTGCCCATCGCGTCAATATCTTCGCCTGGCTGGAGGGCGACGACGTGGCTGTAGAATGCGGCTTCAGCCGGGATTCGCCTGTCAGGAATGGGCGCATTACGGTGTTTGACGCGAAAAGCGGCAAAGAGCTTTTACAGGGCGCTACCGACAAAAAGGGACATTTCCGTTTCCCCGTGCCTCAAAGCGTCCGTCGCAACGCCCACGGTTTGCGCATACGCGTCAACGCCGGCGAAGGGCATCAGAGTGAATGGCTTATAGCTGCTGATGAATTGATGCTTTCCGGTGATGTTCCCGACGCGCGAACACAGCCCTCAGCAACAGAAGCATCTCTCCTGTCCACGTCGGGCGACGGCGTCACGCAGGAAGCTGTACGACGCATTGTCAATGAGGTGCTGGACACTAAACTTGCTCCAATACGACGCGATTTGGCAGCCGCATCAGAGCCGGGCATTCAGGAAATCATCGGCTGCGTCGGCTGGCTTCTGGGGCTTGCCGGTATAGCTTTTTACTTCAAAGGGCGGCGCGGCTAACAAAAATGTATTGTGTTTGATCAACCGTTTGTCCACGACTGCCCGATACAGGCTATTGACCCGCGTGTGCGCCTCGGGCTTGCGGGCCTTGTCGCCGTATGCTTTGCCACGCTGCAGCAACCGACCTCCTGCATGCTTGGCCTCGCGCTCGGTGCATGCCTGCTTGCGTCTGCCTGCCCGCCTTTCATCCCTTTTGCCCGTCGTTTTGCTGCGGTAAATTGTTTTGTTCTTTTTTTTTGCTGTCTGATTCCCTTTACCGAACCAGGAGAAACGTTCACTGTATTCAATCTGATACCTGTCAGCGCGCGAGGCGTGCATCTTGCCCTGCTGACAACACTCAAGGCAAACGCCGTTTTCTTTGTTTTTCAGGCGCTTGCGGCCACCATGCATCCTTCCACCGCGGGCTATGCCCTTCAGGGCATAGGCTGTCCGCCAAAGCTGGTTTTTCTCTTTTTACTCACAGGGCGTTATGTGAATCTGCTGGCAGAAGAATGGCAGACTCTTAACGTGGCCGCACGTCTGCGCGGTTTTATGCCCCGCGCGAGCCTGCATGCTTGGCGCACGCTGGCCTGCCTGCTGGGACTTTTGCTGGTGCGCAGTTATGATCGTTCCCTGCGTGTCTGCGAAGCTATGCGTTTACGGGCTTTCAGCGGCAGGTTTACTACCGTGACGGTTTTCAGAACGCGCTATGTGGATGCGGTTTTTGCACTTGTTGTGCTGCTTTACATAACCGGCATCGCGCTGACGGAAGCGGGGGTGTTTCATGGCTGAAACGAGCTTGCAGGATGTTATTTTCAGTCTGGAGCATGTTCATTTTGCCTATATTCAGGGCGACAGCCGCAGAGAGGTATTGCATGACGTGAATTTTGCCCTTTCACCCGCCCGGCAGTTCGGTCTGTTCGGCCCGAACGGCAGCGGCAAAACAACATTTTTTCGCTGTATTACAGGGTTGGTGCGGCCACAGCGGGGTGTCACGCGCTTTCACG
This sequence comes from Candidatus Desulfovibrio trichonymphae, assembly GCF_002355955.1. NCBI lineage: Bacteria > Pseudomonadati > Thermodesulfobacteriota > Desulfovibrionia > Desulfovibrionales > Desulfovibrionaceae > Desulfovibrio > Candidatus Desulfovibrio trichonymphae. The sequence continues at coordinate 622,883 of NZ_AP017368.1, forward strand.
GCATTGTGCTGAACAGTGAAAAAGATTTTTATGCACTGCGCTGCAAAGTTGGTTTTGTGCTTCAACACGCTGAAGATCAACTTTTTTTCCCCACCGTGCTGGAAGATGTGGCGTTTGGTCCCTTGAATCTCGGCATGACGCCTGAAGCGGCCAGAGACCGCGCTCTGGAAACCCTGAAGAGTCTCAGGCTGGACGGCTTTGAAAACCGCCTGACCCATCGTCTTTCCGGTGGTGAAAAAAAGTTGATTTCACTGGCCACAGTGCTGGCCATGCGGCCTGAAGCCCTTTTGCTGGATGAACCGACCAGCGGTCTGGACAACGAAGCCCGTGAGCGCCTGATCGACATACTGCGCGGATTGCCCACAGCTAGGATTGTCATTTCCCATGACTGGGATTTTCTGTCTCAGGTCTCCACAGACTGCCTGACCATTCACGACGGCCGTCTGAGTGCCTGTTCGCCCTTGTTTGCTCATACGCACATGCACCCCGCGGGCAACGATCCGCACGGACATGCGTAAACCATGCTGATGCGCCCCAGAGCAAATTAATTTTTAAGTAGCCAAAAATCTGCTGACAGCCAAGCATGTCAATAAAAAACAAATATGCAAAACCTTCAAGAATTTCAGAGGGCAAAATCCGACAAGTAGATTCTCGAAGGTCGGAACAAAACCCGTCCCTTCTTGTTCTGGGTAGATTCATTCGATCCGCACGAACCGTGAGATCCGCCTTCCATCTGGGCCGGGGAACCCTGCCCCTATGACCCGGAGTACAAGGGCAATCCCGCGGCGCTATCCAGTGCGCGGCGTCTTCTGTGCGGCGTCAAGGCCGGGGTTGTCGCGTTGGAGGTGGATGGCCACATTATCTGGGCAGACAAGGAACTCACCCCCGGTCTGGCTGAACGATTCTGCGCCGGGTTACCCGACTATGTTCGGAAAACAATGGCGGAATACGGCATATCTTCAGATCTCCCCGGCTGAGCATTGGCAAATTTTATTTTCATGCAGCAGCAGCATCCAGGCATTCCAGTCAGTCGCGCTCGCCGGGCGCGTCAGACGCAACCGTGATTGTTTGATTCATTCGATTGCCCTGCGAGTACGATAAGAACCGCTTGACAGTTTTTCAGGCATGAACTATTAAGACAATTTCAGATTTTACGACACTGTTTGCAAAACAGGCAAAAATACGTGGAGAGAACACTGTGGCCAATCATAAATCAGCCATCAAGCGTCATAAACAGAGCCTTGAAAGGGCCGCGCGCAACCGCGCCGATCGTACTCGCGTCAAAAATGCCGTCAAGTCCGTACGCGCGGCTATTCAAAACAAAAACAAATCTCTGGCCGAAGGCGCGCTGTCCACTGCCTCTTCCGTATTCGCCAAGGCCGCCGGCAGGGGCGCGCTGCACCGCAGAAAAGCCGCACGCAAAATGTCGCGTCTGGCCAGAGCTGTCAACGCCGTCGCCGTCTAGAACATATCCACAAACGGCATATCGCGAACAAACACTGTTGTGTCTTCAAGCTGTTGCGGTGTTGCCCGCGCTGAAGCATCTGCTCGTCTCGACGGATGCCGCAATCCTGTTACGTGGGCTACGCGGGCATGTTCAGATGTTCATAAGCCTTGGCTGTCGCCATACGGCCGCGCGGAGTGCGTTTTAAAAAGCCGCACTGGATCAGATAAGGCTCATAAATGTCCTCAATGGTGCGCACCTCTTCCGAGCAGGCAACCGCAAGCGTTTTCACGCCCACAGGGCCGCCGTCGAAATGCTTTATCAGCACGGCAAGCAGCTTGCGGTCCATCTGGTCAAGGCCGTACTTATCAACATCCATACGCGTCAGGGCCGCCGCCGCTTGTTCAGCCGTCACACGCCCGTCTCCGTGAACAAGCGCGAAGTCCCGCACCCGGCGCAACAGCCGGTTTGCAATGCGCGGCGTACCGCGCGCACGGCGGCCGATTTCTTTCGCGCCGTCTTCCGTGACAGACACATGCAGAATGTCGGCGGCGCGCCGCACCACACGCGCCAAATCTGACGGGCTGTAATACTCAAGCCGGGCCACAATGCCGAAACGGTCTCTCAGCGGCGAGGATATAAGACCCATACGCGTTGTGGCGCCCACCAGCGTAAAGGGATCCAGATCAATTTTTACTGTGCGGGCGGCCGGTCCCTGGCCTATCACAAGATCCAGCTTGAAGTCCTCCATAGCCGGGTACAGCATTTCTTCCACAACAATGGGCATACGGTGGATTTCATCCACAAACAAAATATCGTGCCGGCCCAGATTGGTGAGAATGGCCGCCAGATCGCCACTGCGCTCCATCACAGGCCCTGAAGTGCAGATCAGATTGACGTTCAATTCTGCGGCCATGATCTGCGCGAGCGTGGTTTTGCCGAGACCGGGATTTCCGTAAAACAGCGTGTGGTCCAGCGCCTTGCCCCGTTCCCGAGCTGCGTCCAGATACACGCGCAGATTGGCTCGCAATTCGTCCTGCCCGATAAAATCATTGAGGCTGCGCGGCCGGATGCTCTCATCCTGCCCGGCGACGGACTGAATATCCTGCGGCGGCACAGCGGCGGGCGCGGCCATTACGACGCCCCCCTGCCGAAGCGTTTAAGCGCCAGCCTGAGTGCGCCGGCAACGTCCATATCAGGTTCTTCATGCAGAATTTTTTTCACAAGCGGCACGCACTCTTCTTCGGCGTAGCCAAGATTGACAAGCCCCGCCACAGCGTCACGAAAAACAGAAGCCTCACGCGTCCCCACAGTCGGCAGGGCTGCGCCCGCGGCATTGTCCACCTTGAGTTTGTACTGGAGTTCCAAAAAAATATGTTGTGCGGACTTTTTGCCTATGCCCGACACTCTGGTCAGAGCCGCCACATCCTCTTCCAGAACGAGCCTGCGCAAATCGTCCGGGCGGAATGTGGAAAGAATGGCCAGAGCAGTTCTGGCGCCGACCTTGGAAATCGTCAGCAAAACCTCAAAGGCCTGACGTTCTTCAAATGTGGCAAAGCCGAAAAGTTCCAGGGCGTCCTCGCGTACGGCAAGGCTGGTATAAAGCGCCACGGACTCTCCCCTCGCAGGCAGGGCGGCAAGCGTGCGTGACGGCAGGGCCACTTCATAGCCTACTCCGGATTGGGTTACGACAAGACAGGCCTGGTCCCATGTCTCGACCAGACGTCCTTCAATATAAGCAATCATCTTCCCTTCGCATTGTTATGCCATGCTTCAAAGCGGGCGGTATCAAGGCAGGTTCAGCCCTCACCCGCCGATGCCGGACATCTGCTTTGCGGCCACCGCGCCGTTCAGTGGCCGCGCGTACAAAATATCCGCCCCGACAGGCTTGTTTGCGCAGACACGGCGTATTATTTGCGCTATACGTGCGTCCGTAATTTCCGGATGCCGCAAAAGGCCGCGCAAACGGTATTCCCTGTCGGCAAAAAGACAGGTGCGCAACGCGCCGTCGCTCGTCATACGCAAACGGTTGCAGGCCAGACAAAAAGGCTCCGTCACGGGCGTGATAAAGCCCATCCGCCCCTTGCCGCCTACAATCCGGTACATGCGCGCCGGTCCGGCGCTTGCGGGGCTGTCCGCCTCCGGCAACAGCCGCACGCGACGTTCGGCCTCTTTTTTTATTTCCCCGGCCGGCCAGAAATTTTCCGTGTTCCACAATGTGCCGCTGCTCATAGGCATAAATTCGATGAAACGCAAGTCAAGAGGCATTGTCAGGGCCGCATGGACAAAATCGTCCATCTGGCCGTCGTTCACGCCGCGCATGGCGACCACATTGATCTTGACGCGCAGCCGGGCGGACAGCAGCGCCTCAAGCGCCCGCAGCACGTCCGGCAACATGTCCCGGCCGGTTACGGCGGCAAAAGTACCCCTGTCAAAACTGTCCAGAGAAAGATTCACGACGTGTACATTCACACGGCGCAAGAGGGAAATATGCGGCTCAAGCAGGGTGCCGTTGGTTGTAATGCGCAAATCTATCTCCGGGTAGCGCGCACGCAGCATGCTCAAAAACGTGTCGCACCCCCTGCGGACAAAAAGTTCCCCACCGGTCAGCCTCACCTTCTCTATGCCCAGAGATGCCGCAACCCCCACCATACGCGCCATTTCTTCATACCGCAAAATTTCCTGATGCGGGATGCTGTGCTCTCTGACGTTGCTGCGGCAATACATGCAGCGCAGATTGCAGCGATCCGTCACGGAAAGACGCAGATAGCGCACCGTGCGGCCACGGCCGTCACAAAGATCGCGCACGACCCTGCCCGCCCTTGCCAAAGAATGGACAGTTGCCAAGAAATCGAAATGAATTTACATCTGCCCTCATGAAACACCTATTGTTTTTGACGGTCGTGCCGGGCTGCTTTTGTCTGCCGCAGGCGGCCGCTGCATGGGACGGATTTGATGCTGCAACAACCAATCTTGTGGAAATAACACCTGACAACATACCCTTAAGAGACGACACGATTGATGTACGGGATTACGACACCGACGCTACGGAAACCTGTCTCGTGGAAAGCGTGACCCGCAATGCCCGCACGGTGGAAGTGATGGTGCGCGCGGCAAACGGGGTCAGGCGCATTCTGGTCATGGAAGGCCGCTAACCCTTGTTCTCCTCTTCCCGTTCATAGCCGGGCAGCACTATTCCCGCGCTTTCGGCCTGCCCCTGCCCCTTGGGACAGCGGCTCTGCAAATGGCAGATTTCACAACCACCCCTATATGGATAATGCGTTACCACAGCGTAACGCCGGCTGAGCAGCGGCGTGTCTTCTTTGTAGGGGATGCCGAGCCCGGCGAGCGCCTCACGCAGGGCCTGCGCGGGGCGCGGCGAAGGCGCGCAACCCCCCTCCGCCACTTGCGGCAAAAGCTCCTGCACGGAGGACATGCACATAAACTGGGCAAGGCTGTTGACCATATAGCCTTCGGAAGGAGACTTCCCCCAGGTCTCATCCACAAGGTCTTCCACATTTTCCGGCAGCCAGACAGCGAGCCAAGAAATTTCGCCCATACTCACTTCACGCACTTTCAACAGCTCAAGCCACTGACACCACAACCAGGCAAGGCGTTCAGCGGCGCCGGCGCCAAGGCGCGTCTCCCGGCTCAGGAATATGAAGGCTTCCATATCGAAATACGGCTTGACGTCGTGCTCTTTGATACTGGCTTTGTTCACGCGGGAACCTTATAAAATATTCTGTGCCGTCTTCAGGGGGCAGACGCCGTCAACCCAGGAGGACATTGCCCCTTTCCTTAATCCAGTGTGAGCACTTTGCATTTCAGCGGCGTAATGGTGAGCAATATTGTCCAAATGCCGCCGGAGAGCCTGACCACAATAACGGGGAAGAGTATTTCCGGATTAACCCATCCCCCGAAGGCCATATACATACGCCTCCCTCATAAAAAATATTTTTTCATTGTAACCAAGGGGAAAACCCCGTCAAGTGCCGCGCGGTCAAGGCAAACAGGATGGACGGAAGGTGAAACTCTCCGGCCGAAACCGGCTTTACTTCGGCATTTCTCTTTTTTATTGTCTTTTATACACCCTTCCCCGACCTCACACAAGGAAGATCAATGAACAAAAATCCGGCAAAAATCCGTTATATTTACAGCACGGCCTCCGACACGCGCTTGCAGACGGCGCACGGCATATGGGGAGGCATCAATGCCCAGGGTGAAATTGAAATAAATTTTTATCATGAAAGCGACGCCTTGCCCGCTTTTTCCGAGCAACTGGTAACGCCGGACGGATCCATCGGCCATGAAATCACCCCGGAAGAGGAAGAACAGCGTGCAGTCAACCGCCATGTGCATTCACGCGTTCTGCTCAATTATCATACAGCGTGCGCGTTGCGGGAGTGGCTTGAAGAGCAGATAAATGCCCTGGAAGAGGAAGACGCGCCCGCCGTGTACGGTTCTGATTCATCTGTGGCGCAGTAACAGTATCTGTGATTGAAAAAAGCTTTCATATCATAACCTTCGGGTGCCAGATGAACGCGAACGACTCACACTGGCTCGCGCGCCGTCTCGTTGCGCGCGGTTTTGTGGAAGCACCGCTGGAAACCGCGCGGGCAGTGCTGCTCAACACCTGCTCTGTGCGCGAAAAACCGGAACACAAAGTCGCCGCCACGCTTGAACGTGTGCGCAGCCTCACAGGCGGCAACCCGGACGTTCTGGTGGGGGTGCTTGGCTGTGTGGCCCAGCAATATGGCTCAACTTTTTTTACCGCGCAAAGTCAAGTGCGCCTTATAGCGGGCAGCGACGGCATAAGCGGCGCGCCGGAGGCTGTTGAACGCCTGCTGGCAGAGCCCGGTCTGCGTCTTTCACTGCTTGATTTCACAAGCCGCTATATCGAACGCGAACCGGTGCACGGCGGCGCGTCCGCTCCGGTCGCATATGTGAACATCATGCAGGGCTGCGACAATTTTTGCGCCTACTGCATCGTGCCGTTTACCCGCGGACGCCAGAAATCGCGCTGCGCCGCGCCCATACTTGACGAATGCCGGGCGCGGCTTGACGAAGGAACGAGAGAACTTGTGCTTTTGGGGCAGAACGTCAACGCGTTCGGGCGGGACAAAAGCGGCGACGGCACCCCATTTGCCGCGCTGCTCGCGCGGGTGGCTGCGCTGCCCGGCATCAAACGCTTGCGCTACCTGACCTCTCACCCCAAAGATATGCGGCCGGAAGACGTGGCGGCCTTCGCAGTTCTGACGCCGCTGTGCCCGCATCTGCATTTGCCGCTGCAGTCCGGTTCAGACACGATTCTCGCGCGTATGGGACGCAAATACAACAGCCGTGACTTCCTCAACATCGTTGCCTCATTACATGCTGCACGTCCGGACATGACGCTTTCCACAGATATTATTGTGGGTTTTCCCGGCGAGAATGAAGACGATTTTCAGGCCACGCTCGCCATGATGGATGCCTGTAACTTCATCTCCTCTTTTTCCTTCTGCTATTCAGATCGCCCCGGCGCGCGGGCAGCGCTTTTCCCGAACAAAACTGCGCCTGAAATCAAGCGGGACCGACTGCTGCGTCTGCAGGCCATGCAGGAAAACCTGAGCCGCCGCTGGCTGCAGGGACGTATCGGCGAAGAAACATGCCTGCTTGTCGAAGGGAAAAGCCGCAGACAAACCGTATCCGGGCAAACAAGCTGGCAAGGGCGTGACCCTTACGGCGCGCTGGTGCACGTTGCCCTGCCCGCAGGCGCGGACCATACAGGGCGCATGGCGCCCGTGCGGATAACGGAGGCGAAGAATCGCACCCTCACAGGCCGTCTGGCGGGTGATTTATGGTAGAAATCCTCCTGCTTGGCCTTGACCGTTGACGAACAGACAAAAAACCCGGTTGTAATTATGCGGGGAACGGAAGACGACGCCAAGATGCTGCGTTCGCTGGATCCTGTTTCCCGACGCAATATGTAATATTGGAGAGGCATATGCGTGTCGCCGTTGTACATTACTGGCTTGTGGGCATGCGTGGCGGTGAAAAGGTGCTTGAGGCCATCCTTGACCTTTTCCCTGAAGCGGATATTTTTACACATGTCTATGTGCCCGACGCCGTTTCTCCGACCATACGCAAACACAAGGTGACAACCAGTTTTATACAGAAGTTGCCGTTTGCGGCCACTGCTTACCCAAAATACCTGCCGCTCATGCCGCTGGCTCTGGAACAGCTTGATTTACGGGGCTATGACCTTGTCATCAGCTCGGAATCCGGCCCGGCCAAGGGAGTACTGACAGGGACGGACACAGTACATATCTGCTATTGCCACACCCCTATGCGCTATCTCTGGGATTGCTATCAGCACTATCTGGAAAAAGCGGGGACGGTAAGCCGGCTGGCCCTGCGCCTGTTCTCCCCATATCTGCGCATGTGGGACGCGCTCACCGCTCAGAGGGTGGATTTTTTTGCGGCGAATTCGCATAACGCAGTACGCCGGATTGCCAAACATTACCGCCGGACGGCTGAAATTATTTACCCGCCTGTGGATGTGCGGGCCTTTGCGCCAAAAAAGGGAGATTACCCGGCACCTGAAGGCTATTATTTATATGTTGGCCGGCTTGTAGCGTATAAACGGGCGGATCTGGCAATACAAAGCTGTAATCAGCTTGCCAGAAAGCTCATAATCATCGGCGACGGGCCGGAGCACAAAGCACTCAAATCCATTGCCGGGCCGACAGTGACATTTCTCGGGAAACAGGACGAGGCATCCCTGTGTCGCCACATGCAGCGCTGCAACGCCCTGTTGTTTCCAGGCGAGGAAGATTTCGGAATCATACCCGTTGAAGCCCTGGCGGCAGGCCGCCCTGTTATTGCTTTCGGCGCGGGCGGCGCGCTGGAGACCATTCAGCACGGGAAAACAGGCTTACTGTTTTCTGAACAGACATCATCTGCCTTATGCGCTGCGATAGAAGAATTTGAAAACGGACGGCATGTTTTTGAACCGGACAGGCTTACCTTGGAGGCAGAACGCTTTTCCCGCAATAAATTTCAGGACAGTTTCAAGAGATTTCTGGAAGAATGCCTGAATAAAAAAAATCAGGCATAGAAGCCCGCAAAACAGACTGCGTTTCCAAGATGTTTTTGCGGTGACTGCTTGCCGTAATTCTGTCATTAGTAAAGCAAACAGCAAAAAATTTGAACCATTATGGTGTGTACGGCCGCCGTGTTACAATAAAAGAGCGGACAGACCGGATGTTATTGCAAGGCGCCGCGCCTGCCCCGGCGGCGGATCGCGCGCCATGCCCAGCAGAACGGCAGCGCCGCCGCGATGCCGACATAGGCGCGGAAAACGCGCGACGCGTTGAGCGGGTGTTCAAATCCCCAGCTGGCGATTTTGTCCCAGGCCGGATGATAAATGCACCAACCCAGCAAAAAAACCGCGCCCAGCGCGCCCAGCGCGCCGACCAGCCAATAAACGGGGAGAGGTTCTTCCCAAAAAAAGGAAGAACAGTAAAAACGTCGCCGCGCCAGACAAACGGCCAGCAGAACCACACTAACCATCAGGGCCGCTTCCCAAGACAGGCCTTTGAGCACAGCCCCCAACATGCCCAGCCCCAGCAAAACGGCCGCCAGCGTATAAGCTCCGGTCTGCCTCCGTTCCAGACCGCAGGAGACGAAAAGCAGGGCAGCTCCGGACAAGGCGCAGACAAAATGCGCCGCGTCCGGCACAAACGCGGGAAACACGGCCTTCAGACGTGCCACGTTGCCGGGCAACGCGGGCAGCGTGGCTGAAACGAGCAGAATAACTCCGCCGATAAAGGCGGCATGGGCCGCGATGGAATGCGACAACACAGAGAAGCGGCGGCCGGCCTCGCGCAAGACGCCACGGGCCTGCCGCGCCTCGTACACGGCCAGCAGCACGGCGGCCGCCAAAAGGGGAATGATGTAATATACAAGCCGGAACACAAGCACGGCGGCAAAAACAACCTGCTCATGCACGGTGTGCGTGAGGTGCAGAATAACCAGCTCAAACACCCCCACGCCGCCGGGAACATGCGTGAGAACCACAGCTATCTGGGCCATGAGATAGCCCGGCAGAAAGTCCAGAAAGCTCACGCCGATACTGTCCGGCAGCAGCACATACATACAGGACGCGGCGACAATAATGTCCACCCCCGCCACAACAACCTGAGCCGCAGCGATGCGCGGCGCGGGAAAAACAAATTCCCTGCCGAAGACATGCAGTGGTTTGCGCATGGCGCCACAGAGCGCCAGATACGAACAGGCGAACAAAAAGAGTATCAGCCCGAGGACGCGCACGTCGGAAATGGGCATTTTCGCCAGCAGTTCTTCAGGAATAATGGGCGGCGCGAACATAAAAATGGCGCCGCACAGCCCGAGCGCACCCACCCAGAACGTCACGGCCAGCATGAGCACCAGACGCACAATCTCCGCCAGCGTGAAGCCCCAGGCCGAATAGAAACGCCAGCGCACGGTTGTGCCCCCCAGCAGCGCGCCGAAATTGTAGCTGACGGCCTGCCCGACAAAGGAAACCAGTCCCACGTGCGGCAAGGGCAATTTTTTGCAGATGGCTTTGAGCGCCAACCAGTCATAGCCCACCAAAATCAGATAATTGACAATCATGAGCAAAAACGACAAGCCGACGCGCGCGTAAGAAATGCTGCTCAAACTCGCGCGTATCTGGGCTATGCTGTAAGCCTTGAGCTTATGATGCAGCAGATACGCTGCCAGCAAAAAAATAGCGGCAACCAGCGCCGAACCAAGATAACGCAGATATTTTTTCATGGTCTCAAGAACGCGTTGTCCTAACAGCACAGAGAATTTTTCAGGACTTGACCGAAAAGAAGGCAATGGCTAGTTTATACAGACGACTGCGCAAGCGTCGCCAAACAGAAAAAACGGAATCCGGCAAATCCCGCGTTCCGCCGCCCATAATCCACCACGGGTGGATTATGATTTTTATATTGTGAGGTCAGACATGTCAAACATTCCCATTTCCACCCAGGGCTATAAAAAACTGGAAGAGGAACTCGCTCGTCTGAAAAACGAACGGCCCGCCATTATCCAGGCCATCAGGGAGGCGCGGGAAGAAGGAGACTTGCGCGAAAACGCCGGCTACGACGCCGCGCGCGAACGTCAGGGCATGGCTGAAGCGCGCATCAAATACATTGAGTCGCGCCTCGCGCTTTATCAGGTGATTGATCTGGACAGGCTTTCCGGCGACAAGGTGATTTTCGGCGCCACAGTGGAAGTGGAAGACATCGACAGCGGCGGGCGCAAAACCTTTACCATTCTTGGCCCGGACGAAGCCGCGCCGACAAAGGGTTCCATTTCCCTTCTCTCGCCTGTGGGCCAAGCGCTTCTCGGCAGGGAGGCGGGCGATGAAGTGACGGTGGATATTCCGCGCGGACGCGTTACCTATGAAATACTTTCCGTCAGCTTTGAAGGAAGCTCCGGCCTTCAGCCATGACGACACTGCTGCCGCGCTTTTTTTATCTGACTGCCGCGCTGGCCTGGTACCTGCTGCTCTGGCGTCACCCGATAGCCATCTTTCTGGCCGGCTGCTTTGCCTGCCTGACCCAGCCGCTTTACCGCAGGCTCAGACACAACATGCGCGTTCGACGAAAATGCCGACAGCACACAGCCGTTCAGCGCAAACTGCGCCTGCCTCGCTTTTTGTCAGACCATGCGCCGATTTACGTCTATACGGTCGCCCTGCTTGCCGCTGTCTTCACGCCGCTGGCCACCCTCATTTTGCTGGTTTCGCCCCAAGCGGGCGCCGGCCTTGCCCGCCTGCGCGAGCTGAAGGCCAACAATTTTCAGCTCCCTGCGGAGTGGGTGAACCAATTGCAGCAGGTGCGGACGTATCTTGGGGAATACCCGCGCCTTGAAAAAATGGTTTACGATTTTTTCCGTAATCTGGACACGCTGTTGAGCGATACGGTGAGCCTGCTCTTCAGCCGGGGGTTTGACGTACTTGACGTACTGGGCGGCACTATGGATGTGCTCTGGAGCCTCTTTCTCTTTTTCACGCTCACAGTGCTCTTTACCGTGTATTCCCGGCGCATCCGCAAGATAACAGGCCGTATATTCCATTGGCCGCAGGCGCTGCTGCGGCGTTTTACAGCCGCCATCCACCGCGCCCTGCGCGCGGTGATGCTCGGCATCGCGCTGGTGGCGATGATTCAGGGTTTGCTCTGCGGCATCGCTTTTGCCGCCGCAGGCTTCAAGCAGCCCGCGTTCTGGGGCATGCTCACCACGTTCACCGCACCCCTTCCCGTGGTAGGCACAGCGATCGTGTGGCTGCCGCTCAGCCTTTCCCTGTGGTTTACCGGCAAAACGGTAGCCGCCGTCGGTCTTGCCCTGTGGGGCGCGCTGGCTGTGGCGACGGTGGACAACCTGCTGCGCCCCCTCTTTTTGCGTCAGGGCATTCATGCGCCGTTTTTTGTGCTTATCACCGCCATATTGTGCGGGCTGACGGGATTCGGCCCTGTCGGCCTGATTGTCGGCCCCGTTTTGCTAGCCTTCGCCATTCAAGCTGTGGAAGAAGGCAACCGTTTTTACAGACAGCGCGACTGATGCCCCTGCCCATCCGCTGCCGCGCCGGCCTGCTCTGCCTTGTTTTTTCCCTCGTTCTCCCTGCCGCAGCGCGGGCGGCACTGCCCGTGCGCGCCGCCATAGTGCTCAATATGAACACAGGGCGCGTGCTGCATGAGTACAACGCCGACCTCGTCGTTCCCCCTGCGTCGCTGACCAAGGTCATGACCATGTTTCTCTGCCTCGACGCGGTCAAAGCGGGCTGGCTTTCACTGAACAAAAAAATCAAAATCAGCCGGCTTGCCGTCGCCGCTGGCGGCTCGTCCATGCACTTGCGCGCCGACGAAAGCGTACCCCTTGCGACTCTGCTCACAGGCATGGCCGTGACATCGGGCAACGACGCGGCCACGACCATCGCCCTGTGCGTCGCCCGCGGCAATATGCCGAAATTTGTCGCTTCAATGAATCGCAAAGCCCGCGCGCTCGGCATGCGCCGCACAATGTTTCAAAACCCCACAGGCCTGCCCGCCGGCGCCCAAAAAACTTCAGCCCGCGACATGGCGCTGCTGGCGCAGACGTATCTGGGCACCCACCCGACAGCCGGAAGGTTTCACAGCACGCCCGTATTCGCGCATAACGGCCTCACCATGCAGAACACAAACGCGCTGCTCGGCGTCGTGCCCGGCGTCAACGGCCTGAAAACCGGCTTTACCGTTGCCTCCGGCTATAACATCATTGTAACGGCCGTTCGTGGAAAAACGCGTCTGCTGGCCGTTGTGCTGGGCGGCAGGAGCAGGGCGGCGCGCGATGAGACCGCACGCCGCCTCATTGAGGACGGATTCAGTCGCACATCCGCCAAATAATCTTGCATGTTCAGGCCGTCCCGTATTGCAGTTGAGGCGCAAAACAGATGCGGCGCGGGCCGTCCCGTAAGGGCCGACACCGCGCCGCATCTGGTGACGTTGGCGGTTAACGCCTAGAATTCCAGTCCCACGCGGAGGGAACCGCTCACGCCTTCGCGTTTGCCGACATAGCCCTGCACGCCGAGATCAACGAGCCACGGAGATTTGCTGGAAGGTTTAAAAACCAAACCCGCTTCACCAATGCCCGTCTCTCCTTCGAACTTCGCAGCCTTGAGATCATAGCCCCATACAGACGCTCTTGCCTTGCCGTCAAATTCATATTCGAAGGCCGCACCGATATAAGGGCTGATATACTCGTTGATTGCATAGGCAAATCGAGCTCCGCCACGCAGACGATGAGAATCAATCGGATCAAAACTTACCGGTTCGCCTGTGGAAATTGTTGCGTCATTGCCGTCCTGGTGCAACCAGAAGTATTTGCCGTACACATCAAGAGAGGCTTCCTCGGTGATGTTCCACACATAGCCCACACCGGCGTGAATACCGTAATACGTCGATTCCGTATCAAACGAGGCCTTGCGTCCGGAAACATCCTTCAGTCTGGTGGATTCATAATCATTATTGAGTCCACCGATGCGGGCCGCGGCTTCTGTATAGAAGTGACCCGGGCCGACATCATTGAACTTTAAGTGACCCAGCAAACCGCCACCAATATAGGAAGTGTTGCCGCTTCCATGAATATCGTATGAAGCTCCACCATATTCAAAAAAGGCACCGGCAGTCAGTTTACCGATTTCCGTATTTATATTACGTGAAATACCGGCCATCAAATTTACACTGCTTGTGTCAATATATGAACCGGTGTTATAACGCATGCTGCTTGCATCAACAACAGCGAAAGCACCCCAGGCATCTTCTTTCGCAGAATTGATTGCGCTTCCCATACCTGCGCCTGCCGCAAGGTCCGCACCCTGATTGGCAAGAGCTGCCCCAACAGAGGCTCCTTCGGTTATCGATTTGGCACCGGGTACAACAGGAGTACCACCGCCGCCTGGGCCGTCAGATTCAATAAGTTCAGCAACGAAGTCGTTGTCGCCGTCTTTCCTCAACTGAAAAGTGAATTCAAGAAGAGAACCGTGTTGTATTGTTTGAATTCCGCTGTCTTTAATATTACCTGCCAATTCTGTACTTCCGCGAAGCAGATAGTATTTGTCGCCAAACTGCAATGGTTCAACATCGCCAGAGAAATCTAGTTGTGGCCACATTCCATCAATACTGATGCTGTCCGCTGTAACAGTTAACACTGGATTATCTTGATTATTGACTGGAATACCTCGCAGATAAAATGCTAACATTCCTCTTAAATCGGCCGCATGCACAGTCATGCTGCTTCCAGGATATATATGCAGATTTGCATAACGACTCATATTAAAATCGTGATTGGGCGCATCCAAATTGAAACCGCTCATTAACGATGTATTAGTATACTGACGCAAATTGACAATATTTTTTTCAGCATCGGGCGCGTCTACAATAAACTTGTTATCGCCGCCCCAGTAAAAGTATCCATCCTGAGTAACTTCCATTCCGAATGTTTTACCGTTGTCCTGTTCCACATAGATGGGGTCATACAAATATACATCACCACCCGAGAATGGGGAAATGACAAGAGTCGCGTCAGCATTGCTATGGGGTTCGATTATCGGTGTCGTCGATCGGATAGAGATGGAATTGGTCCGTTTTCCATCAATATCATTAATCTCGTTGTTCCGGAAAATCGTTGTGTTGCCGGCAGTTGCAACTATAGTTAAGGACAAAGTCCCAGAAGAAGCGGCGATGTCGGTGCCGGTATCCAGTGTAATGGCACCACCGTATACACGACCCGAATCATACGTCTGCAAAGAAGTAAATATATTATCTGTAAACTGACTATCAGTGACTGTCAAACTATCTTCAAGATACAGTATTCCGGCACGTATATTACCTCTTGCTGTAATTGTATTATCAGCAAATATACTGCCACTGATATCGCCTATTGTACTTGTTAAAGTACCAACAATACCGCCATTAATATCTATAGCAGAAATAACATTGTTGGTGAACGTACAATCAATAATATCGCCAATAGTACTCTGATTTAAAGCACCAACAATACCACCTGTCCAAAGTGAGCCCGTGGTAATTACAGTATTGTTATCGAAAACATTATTGACAATATCGCCTATTGTGCTGTATGTATCAGCACCAACAATACCACCACCAACAACTCCAGAAGCAATGATCGTATTACCGCTGAATATGTTATCTGTAATATCTCCTATATATGTCCCATCGGCACTTTGCAGGTTATCAGTGTAAACTCCAACTATCCCACCACCACGAATTACTGCGTCGATTGTTACCGTATTGTCGCTGAATATATTGTTCTTAACGGCACCAATAGAGGCTGAAGCTTCCTGACTACTATGAACACCAACTATCCCACCACCTGCCATAGTGTCGGCGATTGTTACCGTGTTGCCGCTGAATATATTGTTCTTAAGGGCACCAATGGCTGAAGCTTCCTGAACACCATAAACACCAACTATCCCACCACCACGCATTATTTCGGTGGCTGTTACGATGTTATCGTTAAATATACTGTTGCTGATATCGCCTATAGTTCCCCGATAGGCTCCGATAATGCCGCCACCCTGGAAATCGCCGTCTCCATTTTTTGTTACTGTGTTATTACTGAAAATAGCATTGTCGATGGCGCCTATCTGTTGATTCTCACCAGCTCTTAATACGCCGCCGCCTCGTAGATTGTCGCCCACCTCAAAGGTTACTGTATTATTGTTGAACACAATTTCACTAAGATTGCCGATATTGCCATATAGTACAGCATTGTTACCAGCATAATCCTTGAAATGGTATCCACCAAGATTTGTTGTTGGTTCAATCATCGCATCTGACGGAAAAGCTGTACCACCAAAACTGGTTATAGCAAGCTCTACAGCATCAGAAATAAGTTTTTTCAAACCGCCCGTTTCCCCTCTTGCTAGATCAATCAAGCCGGTGGACAAGTCTGAAGGCAACTTTCCACCACCATTAAGATCTTCCGCCCGGGTAAAAAACGGATACGCTGTAAACATGGTTATGGTTATCAGAGTAACCATAAACTGCTTTACGTAGTTTCTTTTCATAAATTCCTTCCCCTGTTTTTATATGTAAACGATAATGCTGAATTCACCATGTCCGAAGGAAACGCCGAAAGCCGCGCTGAACCTTGCGGCGGACAGCGCGGCACTGCGGAGTTAGTGTGTGTGTGTGTGTGTGTAGCAAGAATCGGGCCGAAACCGTCAGCTTCGCCCGAATCTCTCTCCGCTCCGCGCGGGAAAATTTGTCCTTGCCCTGACCACATGCACTATGCCTTTACGTTACAATGCAAAAAACCATGAGGTTTTTCTCTCTATACAAACAAAATACGAAAACTGTCAAGCACAAATGAAAATTTTATTACCCGGCTGCCCGTTTCCCTGCAGGTTCATAATCCAGTGAGCCGCAGGCATGGGGCTTTGAAAGAGCCTGCCCGAGACGATCCAGCGGTCACTCTTTTTTCGCAGGGCAAGCCAGCTTGTCATTTTCGCCTGCGTGGTCACTTTTGCCACAACGGCGCTCTCGTTCAGAGGCAAAAAACTTGTGGCTGATTCCGGCATATGCAAGGGCTTTTTTTTTACGCCGCCCTCTGTTAAAGACAGTCTATTCCTGTGAACAGCGCACAGCACGAATGAGGAGGCAGCATGAAAGTGATCATTATGTGCGGCGGCCAAGGCGCGCGTCTGCGTGAAGAAACTGCCGCCAAACCAAAGCCGATGGTTGAAATCGGCGGACGGCCCGTGCTCTGGCATATTATGTCCATTTACGCCCGATTCGGCTTCAGAGATTTTATCCTTCCGCTGGGCTACAGGGGCGAGGTCATCAAGCAGTATTTCCACGACTACAATATCCATCATACAGACTTCACTGTGGAACTCAAAACCGGCGATGTCACCGTGCACCCGACCCATATTGAAGACTGGCGCGTCACGCTCTGCGACACAGGCCAAGAAACCCTCAAAGGAGGCAGAATCAAACGCGTCGCGCGGCACATTGACAGCGAACGTTTTATGGTTACTTATGGTGACGGGCTTGCTGATATTGATCTGAACAATCTGCTGAAATTTCATGAAGAGTCCGGAACAATCGGCGCCTTCACCGGTGTGCGCATGCCCTCGCGCTTCGGCACCGTGCGCACGGATACGGCAGGCAAAATACTCTCCTGGGAAGAAAAACCGGTGCTCAATGAATATATCAACTGCGGTTTTTTTATTTTCAAGCGCGCCTTCCTGGATTATTTGAGCGAAGACGAATCCTGTGATCTGGAAAAAGAGCCCCTGCAGCGACTAGCGGCCGACGGAGAGCTCTCCATGTATCCTCACAGCGGACAATGGCAGTGCATGGACACACTGCGTGATTCCATCCTTCTCAACGAACTCTGGAATTCCGGCGGGGCGTTCTGGGTATAACCGTGCTCCGCCGCAGGGGCATCATGCTCCCCAGTATCGTTTTATACCACCAAAAATACACCTGACTGTCCTGACGGATAAAAAGGAAACAGCATGTTCGCCGACGTGTATAACGGGCGCCGCGTTTTTATAACCGGTCACACGGGTTTTAAAGGTTCCTGGCTGGCGGCATGGCTTGTCCGCCTGGGAGCCGCCGTGGGCGGCTATGCCGACTCCGTCCCCACGGAACCTTCCCATTTTGCGGCCATGGGCATCGGCGAACATATTGAAGACATGCGCGGCGACGTCCGCGACCGGGAAACACTCGCCCAGACCATGTGCAACTTCAGGCCGGAAGTTGTCTTTCATCTGGCCGCACAAGCGCTGGTACGCAAATCTTACGAGGCTCCGGCAGAGACCTTTGAAACAAACATGCTCGGCACGCTCAATGTTCTGGAAGCCGCGCGCCGCTGCCCCTCATTACGGGCACTTGTGCTGATCACGTCAGACAAATGTTACCGCAATGACGAATTGGTCTGGGGTTACAGGGAAACAGATCATCTGGGCGGCGGAGACCCTTATTCCGCCTCCAAGGGCTGCGCCGAAATCATTGCCCATTCCTATTTTCAAAGTTTTTTCCAAAAAGGCCCGGCCTGCGCCACCACCCGCGCGGGCAACGTGATAGGCGGCGGAGACTGGGCGTTGGACCGCATTGTTCCGGACTGCGCGCGGGCATGGGCCGCCGGTCAACCCGCCGTCATACGCAGCCCCGCGGCAACCCGCCCATGGCAACTCGTGCTGGAACCGCTTTCCGGCTATTTGTGGCTTGGAGCGCGCCTGCTTGACAATCACGGCAATCCTTCCACGGTGCACGGACAGGCATACAACTTCGGCCCGGCGGCAGACGTGAACAACACGGTGAACGAAGTCGCACAGGCGCTTAAACGCCATTGGCCCGGCTTTGCCGTACAGATGGACGCCACAGGGCAGACCGGCGGCAGAGAATGCAGCCTGCTCAAACTCTGCTGCGACAAGGCGCTCGCACACCTCAACTGGAAGGCCACGCTCGGCTTTGAAGAAACCGTCCGCCACACTGCGGAGTGGTATCAGTATTTTTACAGAGGCGAGGGGGGCAAAAAGCCGCGGAACATGCTGGACTTCACCCTCGGACAGATAGCGGCCTACGTCAGCGCCGCGGAACAGTGCGGCCAGATATGGACGCAGTGATGGCCGGGCCGCCCGCTTCCGCCGGCGAACCGGCGCCGGAAGCCCTTGGCATTGAGGGCGCGTTTTTTCTGCCGCTGCGGGTCATTGCCGCAAACGGAGGCCCGGTACTGCATTTTTTAAAGCCGGACTCTCCCCTACTTCCGGATTTCACCAGCGGCTTTGGTGAAATATATTTTTCCGAAGCCCTGCCGGGCGCAGTCAAAGCATGGAAACGCCACCGTCGCCAGACGCAGCTCTTTGCCGTGCCGTGCGGACGTCTAACGATCGCGCTCTACGACGGCCGACCCGCTTCTTCTTCGTGCGGCCTGCTGCACGAACTGATTCTTGGACGGCCGGACCATTACGGTCTGCTGCACATTCCCCGCGGCATCTGGTACGGTTTTGCCGCGCTGGGGCAAAACCCGGCGCTCGTCTGCAACTGTGCGGACATGCCCCATGCCCCGGACGAAAGCGAACGCCGGCCGCCGGACGATCCGACCATCCCTTACAGATGGTCCGGGACATTTGCATGAAATTTGCCCATCCCGGGCGGAATTGCTATCATTGACGCTCTTGCATCCAGACACAACAGAAACAAACTAGCCCGCAGCCAAAAAGGACATACATGCCGATTAAAATTCCCGCTGACCTCCCGGCCAGAACCGCCCTGGAAAGCGAAAACATATTTGTCATGACGGAAGACCGCGCTGTCCGACAGGACATACGCCCGATTGAAATCGTGATCGTCAATCTGATGCCCACAAAAATCGCCACAGAAACACAACTGTTGCGCCTGCTCGGGAACACTCCCCTTCATGTCAATATTACCCTGCTGCGCACGGCGGCGCATGTGTCCAAAAATACGCCGCGGAACCATCTGGAACGCTTTTACAAAACATTTGCGGAAATCCGTCACCGCAGTTTTGACGGCATGATCGTCACCGGCGCACCGCTGGAACATCTGCCTTTTGAAAATGTGGACTATTGGCAGGAACTGCTGGCCATTATGGGCTACGCCGCACAGAACGTCTATTCCACGCTTTACCTCTGCTGGGCGGCGCAGGCGGCGCTCTACCATTTTTATCATTTGCCCAGACACGACTTGCCCGCCAAAATTTTCGGCGTTTTCCGCCACGCTGTGCTGCATCCTGAATGTCGTCTCTTCAGAGGCTTTGACGATGAATTCAAGGCGCCTCATTCACGCCATTCCGCAATCAACATTGAAGATGTGCTCAAAACGCCCCATCTGCGTATTCTGGCGCAGTCAGATCAGGCGGGGCTCACCGTGCTGGAACGAACAGACCATACCCAGGTTTTCATGACAGGCCATCTTGAATATGATCGCGTCACGCTGGACGCCGAATACCGGCGCGATCTAAACAAGAGGCTCAATCCCTCTGTTCCCGCAAATTATTACCCCGGCAACAACCCGGAGGCCGCGCCGCTGATGACCTGGCGGGCGCACGCCCATCTGTTTTACAGCAACTGGCTCAATTATTATGTATATCAGGAAACTCCCTTCATCCTCACATCCTTTGATAGGGACGACCAGGACTGAACGCGCACTGTGCATCTCATCCTTGTTTCAGGAGGAACATCATCATGTGGAGCTATACGCAAACCGTGCATGATCATTTTTTACAGCCGCACAATGCCGGACCTCTCAAAGACGCCAACGCCGTAGGCGAGGTGGGAAGCCTTGCCTGCGGCGACGCTCTTAAACTCTATCTGAAAATCAGCGTTCAGGGCGTAATTGAAAAAACGGGATTCGAAACATTCGGCTGCGCCAGCGCTATCGCTTCCAGCTCTGTGCTGACAGAGATGATCAAGGGCATGACTGTGGACGAGGCCCTTAAATTAACCAACAAGGACATTGCGGCCGCGCTCGGCGGACTGCCGAAAGAAAAAATGCACTGTTCCGTCATGGGCCAGGAGGCGCTTGAGGCGGCCATACGCCAGTGGAAAGGCGAGTCGCCGGTTCCACAGGCGCATGAAGAAGGCAAGCTCGTCTGTAAATGCTTTGGCGTGACGGATGCTCAAATCATTCGGACCATCCGTGAAAACAGTCTGAAATCACTTGAGGAGGTCACCAACTACACCAAGGCCGGCGGTGCCTGCGGAGACTGCCTGAATAAAATTGCGGAAATACTCGCCACTGAGCTGAAACAGAAGCCGCTTGCCGAACTCAAGCCACGGCCGCGTATGACGAATGTGCAGCGCATGCAGCAGATACTCAAAACCATTGACGAAGAAATACGCCCGCAACTCGCGGTTGACGGCGGCGACATTGAACTGGTGGATGTTGACGACCGCCGCGTGGTGGTGTCGCTGCGCGGACGATGCGCGCAATGCCGGTCCAGTGACGTGACCATACGCAATCTTGTGGAACGGCTCCTGCGTGAGCATGTAGAACCTGATCTGACGGTAGAGGAGGCATAAAACATGAAAACCGTTTACCTGGACAATAACGCCACAACGGCCGTGGATCCGGAAGTGCTTGACGCCATGCTTCCCTATCTGCGCGATCTGTACGGCAACCCCTCAAGCATGCACACTTTCGGCGGTCAGGTGGGCGATGCGGTGGAAACAGCACGAGCGCGTCTGGCCGCGCTTTTGGGCGCGAGCCCTAAGGAAATCATCTTCACCTCCTGCGGTTCGGAAAGCGACAACACTGCTGTATGGTCCGCATTGCGGACACAACCGGAAAAACGCCATCTGATCACCACGCGGGTGGAACACCCCGCTGTTCTCAATGTCGCGCAGTACTGGGAACAGCAAGGCTATAGCGTCACCTATTTGAGCGTTGACGCCAAGGGCCGCCTTGATCTGGACGAATACGCGCGGGCATTGACCGATGACACGGCTCTGGTCTCCATCATGTTTGCAAACAATGAGGTGGGCAATATCTACCCCATTCAGTGCATGGCCGAAACGGCCAAGGAACGCGGCGTGCTGTTTCACACAGACGCCGTGCAGGCTGTGGGAAAAATGCCTATTGATCTGTCACATCTGCCGGTAGACATGCTCTCGCTTTCCGGACATAAAATCCACGCCCCCAAGGGCATAGGCGCACTCTATGTGCGCAAGGGCGTACGTTTCAGACCTTTCTTGCGCGGAGGACATCAGGAACTCGGGCGCCGCGCCGGCACAGAAAATGTGCCCTGTATCGCGGGGATCGGCATGGCCGCAAAACTGGCCGGGGAACATATACAGGATGAACGTGTGTATGTGGCACAACTGCGCGACAAACTGGAAAACGGCATTATTGCGCGCGTTCCCGACTGCATGGTCAACGGCGATCCGGAAAACCGCCTGCCCAACACCAGCAACATAGCCTTTAAAAATGTGGAAGGCGAAGCCATATTACTGATGCTCGACCAACTCGGCATCTGCGCCAGTTCCGGCTCTGCCTGCACCTCCGGCAGTCTTGAACCGTCGCACGTGCTGCGATCCATAGGCGTGCCCTTCAATTACGCGCACGGTTCTGTGCGCCTTTCACTCTCACACTATACCACCGAAGAAGAAGTGGACTATGTTATTGAACACCTGCCCGGCGTTATAGAAACATTGCGGGCCATATCTCCGTTCAAGGACTAGTGTCTAATTATTGCGAACCACCTTCGCTGATGCCGACATATTGGTTTTTCAAAGACCTGTTCGCCGAAATGTAGCCTTTGTCACCCCCATGCTCCGTGGCATAAATTCCGGTTCAAGTCGAAGATGAGACTTTGATTTGGTGGGACGTGCGGGGATCGAACCTGCGACTCTCTGCTTAAAAGGCAGATACTCTACCTACTGAGTTAACGTCCCGGCAAGTTATCAATCATACTTGCAAGCACAACTCCTGTCAAGCCGGCGCGAACACGAAAGATTCACTTTTTCAATGAGCTGATGCCGGTAGTCCCTTGTTCTTGTTTAACAAAAACACCACAAAGGTGAACCCTTCCGAACGCCGTCATAAAAGATGCCAAGCCACAACGCCTCCGGTGCAAAACAGACGGGGCCGGACGGGCCGTCTGTCAGGTGTGCAAGCGGCTGTACGTCAGCGCGGGCTGTTGCCGCGCTGTTTTTTTCGTGGATTGAGCACCGTGTTCCAATACACCACATAGATGGGCAACACGAGAAACATCATAATGTACGCCCAGTCCTTGGTGTAGAGAAAATAGCTGTAAAAAGTGTGAAATTCCATCTCTGTTCTCCTCCCGCACTAGTGGGCATCCTTGAAATCGGGGTGTTCGTACAGAACGGGCATGTGGTACACAATAAAGCGATAAGCCGTCACAATCATGGTCACCACGAACATGGAAATGCAAATTTCCCATATGCTCGGGACGTAGCGCTCGGATGACGGCAGGGCATAATTGAAGGCGATCATGGAGACGTTGAATCGGTTGAGCACAATACCCGCCACCGCAACAACCGCCGCGAAACGGCATTGGGAAATGTCGCGCGTGCGTGCGCCTTTGGCGTAGACGAGGGCCGGGAAGAGCACGAAGCCGAACATTTCCACAATCCACCAGAACCCGTACCCTGAGAAAAGATAGGGAAAGTTGGCCTGCACGAGCATGTCGATCAGCTTGATCATGAAGTAGGCGAACATAATGAATGCCTCGGCCTTGGCAAAGCTGAAGACGATTTCGTCAGCTTCCTTCATGTGGGTGGCGTCCATATAGTAGTGCACGCCCTTGTGGGCGAACATGCCTTCAAAAATAACCATCGACCCACCCGCTATCATGGAGCTGACAAAGAAGAACATGGGAATGAAGGACGAATACCAGAGCGGGTGCAGTTTTGCCGGCGCGATGAGATAGAGCGCCCCCAGCGAGGACTGATGCAGGGTGGACAGTGTGACGCCGAAGATTGTCAGCAGAATGTTGGTGGCGTTCACCAGCTTGCGCCATTTGAGCAGAAAAGGGAATTTTGCCGCCAGCCATTCGCAGGGCGCCACAGAAAATTCCACAAAGAGCACAGTGACATAGGTGGCGACGCACAGGCCGACTTCAAAAAGAACGGACGTGGTGCCGGGAAAGAAGAACATATAGGGCAGGCGTAGCGGATGGCCGAGGTCATACAGAAGCGCCACCACCACAAAGCCATAGCCCAGAAAGGCCGTTGTCACGGCCGGGCGTACGGCGGAGTGGAAATGCTTCATGCCCATGACGTAGCAGGCCACAGTGGTAAAATACCCGCCGGCCGCCAGACAGACGCCGCAGAGCAGGTCAAAGCCTATCCACAAGCCCCAAGGCTGGGTGTCGGAAAGGTTGGAAACCGAGCCGATGCCCTGGGTAAAACGTATGATGGTCAGAATCAGGCCGACCGCCAGTATGACGGCGGTTATTTTGTTGCCCGTCGTGCGCAATGAAAACTCGCCGAAGTGGAAGAGCCTGTCTTTTGTAGGAATGACAATGTCGTGGTGTGCCATTTATTTATCCTCCACCGCATGCCCGCACTGCGCACAGGCCGCTTCCCTGGCTTTCAGTGCGTCGGCCATGGCCGTGCGGGCCGTGTCTGCCGCGCTCCGGCCCTGGGTTTCTTCAATTTTGCGCACGGCAGCGTCTACAGCGGCGGCCACGTCTTCCCCGGCCTCCCTGACGATAGCCTCCTGCTCGGCATTGTGCATGACTTCACGGCGTTTTGTCATGGCGTAGGCCCCGCCGAAGAGCACAGGCCAGAAAGCCACAATCATCGGCACAGCGCTGAGGGCGCCGTACGTCAGCTCGCCTATGGGCCTGTTGCCGAGATGTGTGTCAAGCCCCAGATCAGCAAATTCATGCCCGGAGGCCGCAGCAGCTTCGACCGAGGGGGCCAACACCATCCATGCGGTGCCGCCCGCGTCCCATTCGCCGTAGATGTAATCGGCGTATTTGCCGGGGTTTTCATGCATACGCACGCGCGCAATCTTGATGAGGTCGCTACGCCGGCCGAAGGTCAGCGCGTCTATGGGGCAGGCCTCAATGCAGCCGGGGAGCTTGCCTTCTTTCATACGCGGCTCGCAGAAGGTGCACTTCTGCACTAGAGGATCCCACGCCTCGTCGTACTGGAAGCCCGGCGCATAGAAGGGGCAGGCTATCATGCAGTACCTGCAGCCTACACACTGCGAGCCGTCATAGGTCACGCTGCCGTCGGGCTGCTTCTGAAAGCACTTGGCAAAACAGGCGGAAGCGCAGGCCGGGTCATTGCAGTGGAAACACTGCTGCTTGCGAAACACCGGCTTGCCGTTCACTTCATACTTGTTGACAACCGTCCATTCATAGGCCGAGGTGCGGCGGCGCGTTTCCGTAACGGAAAGGTCGCTGAAGGGCTTTTTTGGCTTGGGCAGGCCATTGACCTTATTGCAGCCCTCTTCGCAGCGGCGGCAGCCGATGCAGCGGGTAGTGTCGTGCAACACACCGTAGCTGTTTTCATAATAGGGCCAGGTGGGTGTGCCGCCGGAGGCGTTGGCCACGCGGGCCGTGCTCAACGCCGAAGCCACGCCGGCGCTGCCCAGAATAGTCAAAAATTTTCTGCGGTTCATTTCGTTCCTCCGAGCTGGTCAGCGCTCTGCGGGGCACGTTCCTTATGGCAGGTGGTGCACGAAGTGTTCAGGGGACGTCCGACCTTCATGCCCGTGTGGCAGCCCATGCATTGCAGATGGTATGCGGCCTTGAGCTGCGGACGCTCGGGATGCCCAGGGTCAATGCGCGGGGAGTGGCAGCTTGCGCACTTGGGCGGGGCGGCCGAGAGAGGGCTTTTGTGGTGGCAGACCGAGCACAGCGTCTCCGGAGAGGTGTGAAAGGCCTTTGCCAGCTTGTCGTCCTTGATGCGCTCCATGAGCGAGTTCACATGGCGGCGGTGGGTGAAGAGGCTGGGCTCGTATTTTTCGGCCACGGCATCTATTTTGACCTTGTAGGGACCGTCCGTGGGCGTGAGGTGGCTCACGTCCCTGCGGTCGAGCACCGTCTCGGCCGCCAGAGCCTCATTTCTCTCGGAAGCCAGTTTGCCGGCGGCGCCCTGATGCATGTCGTTCTTGGTCATGTTCGACGTCACGTTGTGGCATGTCTTGCACCATGCCTCGTTGCGCGCGGGCTTGACAAGAGCGTGGCAGCCGGCGCATTCCCGCCGCGCAAGCTGCTCTGTGTGACAGCTCACGCAGCTTTGCGGCGTGTTGCCCTGCTCGCGCTTTGCCGGCCTGTCGGCGTGCATGGCCCTTTCCAGGGTGACGAACTTGCCGTCGGGCGTGCCTTCCACCGTATGACAGGATGTACAGGCGGCCGGCTCGCCGGTGTGGTGGCAGGATTCACAGTTTTCAATTTTTTTCTCATGAACGAGATGGTTGAAAAGCACGGGTTTCATCGCGGTGCCCTCGAAGTTGGGCTTTGCGCCGACAGGAAAGATAACCATGGCCGAAGGCGCGCCGCTGTCAGTGGCTTCCGGGGAGGCCGCTGGCGCTGTCCCCGCCCCCCATGTCGTTAGACACGCAACGCAGGCCAGGGCTGTCGCCGCCAGCAGAAGCAGTGGTGTGCCATTCCTCATGTGCTTGTCCTTTTGCATACAGGCAGTCCTAAAAAAATTACGCCCGAGAGAGTTTAATTGGGGTTTGCATTAACCTGTTTAGAAAAACGCGTCAAGGCAGTTTTGCGAAAGCGAGTTTCACCTTTGTGATGTTTTTTAATATTTTTAACATACAAAAACAATTGATTACTAGTGTCAAATTATTGCGGCAGTGAATCTTTTTTGTGAAATCAGCCAAGAGTGACGATAACTTATTATAATAGGGTTATGGCTAAAAGCTGTCTCACTAATCAATCTGAGCAAGATTAAGAATATATAATAAGTTGCACCATAGCCAAGGAGTTTTCAGGGTGAAATTTCTATCCTACAACAACTCTGCGAAAATTATGCGGTCTGGCAGAAAGTCGTTCTACTTGCCAGCGTCGTCTGCAACGCCGAAAAGATCGACCGTCCTGGGCATGCTTCGCCAACCATGCCAATGCCCTTTACAAATCCGGAAAAAACCGTCAAACTCCCAGAACTGAATGCGCATAAGGATGACTGAGTGATGCGCCTCAAACTGCTGCTGGCCTATGTCGGTTCACACTACAGCGGCTGGCAGATACAGGAAAAACCGAACCAGCCGCCAACGATACAGGGCGAGTTGGAAGCGGCGTTCCACACCCTTGTCGGCGGCCCTGTGCGGGTGCACGGCGCCGGCCGCACCGATGCGGGTGTGCACGCCCGCGGTCAGGTCGCGCACTGTGACGTGCCCGAGGCCAGAGCCGGGCTTGACTGGCGCCGCAGCCTCAATGCCCTGCTGCCGTCTGAAATCCGTGTGCTCATGGCCGGGCCGGAGGCACCTGATTTTCACGCCCGCAACAACGTCGCATGTAAAACGTATGCTTACCAGTTCTGGCAGGAAAGAAGCTTCATTCCGCCGGAACTCGCGCCTTTTGTCTGGAACTGCGGCCCCCTCAACCTCAACGCCATACGCCGGATACTGCCGCGCCTGCTCGGCGAACACGATTTCGCCGGTTTGCAAAACACCGGCACAGACATCAAAAACACGCGCCGCACGATCTTTGCCGCAACAATAACAGAATTGCCGCAAATGGAAGATTATCCACAGCACAAGCCCCTTTTGCGGCTTTCCGTAACGGCTGACGGGTTTCTCAAGCAAATGGTCCGCAATATAGCCGGATTGTTGGTTGCGTGCGGCCGGGGAAAGCTTGACCAACACTCGGTAACGGAGCTGCTCAATGTCCGAGATCGCCAGGCGTTGCCTTCAGTGACGGCGCCGGCCGGCGGGCTTGCCCTTGTACGCGTGGAATATGCGCAACCGACGCCGGCCGTTCACACCATAAAACAATAGACAGCCGCGATCAGCAGCCTGTACGCAGCAAAAGGCAGCAGGCTCATACGCCCTACCAGAGCCACAAAAACCTTGACAGCCAGCAGCGCTGAAACAAAGGCGCCAGCCAGACCCACCAGAAAAAATGGAATGTCCGCCGTGCTGAAAAGGCTCAGGTTTTTGATCAGATCAAAACAGGTAGCCGCCACCATAATCGGCACGGCCGCGATAAAAGAATATTCCGCCGACAACGGCCGGCTTGCGCCCAAAAATATGCCCCCCATAATGGTGGCTGCCGAACGCGAAAACCCCGGCCAGAGCGCCAGACATTGAAAACAGCCGATGCCGAGAGCAAGCCTGGGCGTCATTTCATCTAGATTTGTACTGGTCGGTCTGAATTTGCGGCGTTCGATCCAAATCATGCAGACCGCCCCGACCACTAGGGCAATCAGCACCGTGGAGGGCTTAAACAGACAGCACTTGATCAGCGGGTGCAGCAAAAGACCCAGCACGCACGCCGGCAGTGAAGTCAGCATCAAAAACCAGATGCCGCGCATGCCGGAGAAACGCATGTCAGGCTGCGGTCGGACAAGCCCCCAAAAACGCTTCCAGTATAAAACAACGACGGCAAGAATTGCCCCCAGCTGGATGACTACCACAAACGTAGCCGCGCGCGCTTCAATAAAATTCAGCAGATGACCGGCCAGAACAAGATGGCCGGAAGAAGAAACAGGCAAAAATTCTGTCAGCCCTTCCACAATGCTTAAAGTAAACGCTGTGAGCAAATTGTCCATAACACGCCCTGAGGCTGCGCGCTCTTGCTAAAATACTGCACAACAGCTATGCTATTGAAACAAAGGAGGCGTAACTGTCCACCATCATTCCCCAAAGCGAGCTCGTACGCAAGGCCTTGGCATATATTGAGGAACAAGGCGCGAACGCCACCGGCAAAAGTCTGGCCGCGCTGCTGGACGAAGCCGGTATGCGTTTTAACCTGACGCCGCTTGACACAGCCGCCCTGGAACGGCTGTTCGATGTTGACCAATCTGGCGCGGCGACACCTCCTCCGTGAAAATATTACATTTTTTCCACGCGTGGAAACAGGTTTGAGGCTGCGGCCAGCGCTGTTCCCGACGCCAGTCCGTCAAAAGAAGTTGCTTCTTCTTTCAGAGACACCACGGGAGGCGCATTTTTCTCCACGGGACAACCCAGTTGTTCGAGCATCCTGCGCGACGCGGCGGGCATGATCGGCCAGAGGAAGAGCGCCGTTTTGCGCATGGCCGCAAGCAGCACATACATGACGGCGGCAAGCCGCTCCGTGTTCCCATGCTTGTACAGCGCCCATGGCGCCTGACTGTCTACATACTTGTTAAGGGCGCGCACAGTCTCCCAGAGAGACTCCAGGGCATGCGCGAACTGAACGTTGCCGAAAAGCTGAATAAAATTTTGCAGAGAGTGCAGGCAGTGCTCCACTACAGCCTCATCGTCCGCGGACAGCCGGCCCCGCTGCGGCGTGCGACTTCCAAAATACTTGGCCGCCATGGACAGCACCCTGCTGAAAAGATTACCGAGATCATTGGCCAAATCCGCATTGAACCGGCCTGTCAGCGCCTCTTCGCTGAAACTCGCGTCAGATCCGAAATGCATTTCGCGCAATAAAAAATATCGGAAAGCGTCCGGCCCGAAACGTTGACTCATCTCCACCGGATCCACAGCATTCCCCAGAGATTTTGACATCTTCGCGTCACGCGCAAGCCAGTAGCCATGCACATTCAGACGGCCGTACACCGGCAGACCGGCCGCTCTGAGCATGGTCGGCCAGAAAACAGCATGAGGTTTTAAAATGTCTTTGGCCACAAGATGTTCACCGGGCCAATAACGGTCAAAATCCGCGCCGGCCGGCCAGCCGATCGCGCTGACGTAATTGATGAGGGCGTCAAACCAGACGTAACAAACGTAATTGTGGTCAAACGGCAGGTCAATGCCCCAGGTCAGACGCGTCTTGGGACGGGAAATGCACAAATCTTCCAGCACATCTGATTCCAGCATGGAAAGCACTTCAGCGCGATAGCGCTGCGGCCTTATAAGGTCAGGGTGCTGAGTGATATACTCCCGCAGCCAGGGCAAATATTTTGACATTCTGAAAAAATAATTTTTTTCGCTGATGAACTCTGGCTTGCTCCGATGCTGAGGACAAAGACCGTTTTTCAGTTCCTTGTCCGTGTAAAAACGTTCACAGCCATAGCAATAATGCCCGCCGAACTCGCCGAAATAAATGTCGCCCGCATCGTACACCTTTTGCAGAAAAGCCTGTACCACACGCTTGTGCGCCTCATCCGTAGTGCGCACAAAACGGTCGTTTGCGACGCCGAGCACCGGCCAGAGAGCCTGAAACCGAGCGCTGACCGCGTCCGCAAATTCCTTGGGTGTCTGCCCCTGTTTTTCGGCGGCCTGCACAATTTTATCGCCGTGCTCGTCCGTGCCGGTCAAAAAAAGTGTGTCTTCGCCAAGCATTTTGTGAAAACGGACCATTACATCTGTTACAATGGTTGAATACGCATGCCCGAGATGGGGCTTGGCGTTCACATAATAAATGGGGGTCGTAATGAAAAAACTTTTCACGTCAGGCTCCGAAGGATGAAAATCAGGCATTCTCGTGACGCGTTGCTCTGCGCCGACGCTTGCGGAAAATTTCGGCCGCGGCGGCGGGTAAGGTACCGCTTGCCTCAACACACCGCGTTGCCGGCATTTGCTGTCCGTCGTCGTCACAGGCTGAATCGTACTCCCTTTCCGGCCGGCGCGGATCAAGCTCCTTCCACTCTTCCAGCGTCAATTCAACATCTTCATTATTCTCTGTCAGCACCGAAAGCGAATTGCGAAACATATTGGCCCGCACCACCCGCATGCTCCCCCGGCTTGTCTGATATTTCCTGCCGAGACGCGGGCACTGGCGGTGAAAGCGATCGTAATGATCCTGTTCATACGCGAGGCAACAGAGCAGACGGCCGCATATGCCGGAAATTTTGGCCGGATTGAGAAAGAGATTCTGCTCCTTCGCCATACGTATGGTTACAGGAGCGAATTTGCGCAGATAGCGCCGGCAGCAGCACACCATGCCGCAATTGCCCACAGCGCCTACTATCTGCGTTTCATGGCGCACGCCGATCTGGCGCAGCTCTACGCGGGCGTGGTATTCACGCACAAGATCCTTGACAAGATCCCGAAAATCAATACGGGCGGGCGCCGTGAAATAAAAAACGAACTTGCTGCGGTCAAAGAACACTTCCACATCAACAAGCTTCATATCTAGACGGCGCTCTTGTATGCAACAGCGACAAAACGCATCGGCATCACGGGCCAGATTTGCGTTTTCCAGATTCTTTTCCATATCCTCCGGACTGGCCTGTCGTAAAATAGCAGGTAAGGTCTGCTCATCCACGCCGGACAGCGCACTGATCGGGCCTGACGCCACCTGCACGAACGTAAGTCCCTGTTCGGCGTCAACCAAAACACAGTCCCCCGCATTGAGTCCGTTAGGGCCGGAATAATAACATGTCTGACAAGGGGGGCCGAGTCGCAGTCCGAATATTGGCATAAGCGCAGCCGCGTCCAACGCGTGGAAAAACGTTTACCTTAAAAAAATTTTCCGCCATATCGGCTCTGCTGTCAACCGCAAAAAAACATGGAAAATCTCTCTTCCACAATCATTTTATGTACATAATTTATTGTTTTATTTACCAAAAAATCTCCAATATCAGCACCAAGGCGAAACGCTCAAAACATAAATTGCCGTTCGCCAAAAGCTTGCGATTCAGAGTCTTCTGGGCAATACTACGCCGGATTCAAACAAGAGGCTCTACCCCATGAAGACCGTAAAAAAAGTTGTGCTCGCCTATTCCGGCGGGCTGGACACCTCTGTGATCCTCAAATGGTTGATTGCCGAACGCCGGTGCGATGTCATAGCCGTTACCGCCGATCTTGGCCAGCCTGAAGATCTTTCCGGCGTGGAGGAAAAAGCTCTGCGCACGGGAGCATCCAAGGCTTTTGTGCTCAATCTGCGCGAGGAAATGGCCCGTGATTTCGTTTTTCCCATGATGCGCAGCGGCGCCAGATACGAAGGCCGCTATCTGCTCGGCACTTCCATCGCGCGCCCGCTGATAGCGAAAGCCCTTGTCGATGTGGCCCGCGCTGAAGGCGCGCACGCGGTTGCCCACGGCGCCACAGGCAAGGGAAACGATCAGGTGCGTTTTGAATTTGCCGTCAGTTCCCTGGCTCCGGATCTGCAAGTCATCGCACCCTGGCGCGAATGGGATTTGATGTCGCGCACAGCCCTCACCGCTTTTGCCGCAAAACACGACATACCCATTTCCAATAAGGCCAAACGCTACAGTATGGACGCCAACATGCTGCACACCAGTTTTGAAGGCGGCGAACTGGAAGACCCCGGCAACGAACCGCACGCTTCCTGTCGCCAACGGTGTGTGCCTGTGGAAGAGGCGCCGGAGACGCCGGAAATCGTCAGCGTTGACTTTGAACACGGCAATCCTGTGGCCGTCAACGGCAAACAACTCTCGCCGGCATCCGTCATCAGCACTCTTTCCAAGGTCGCCGGCCGCAACGGCATAGGCCGGGACGACATGGTGGAAAACCGTTTTGTAGGGATGAAGTGCCGCAGCGTTTATGAAAACCCCGCCGGCACGCTGCTCTATAAACTTCACCGCGATCTGGAAGGAATATGTATGGACCGCGAGCTGCTCGCCATACGCGACACTCTTGCCGTGCGCTATTCCCAATGCGTGTATAACGGTTTCTGGTACTCGCCGGAGCGCGAAGCCATGCAGGTTTTCATGGACAAGTCTCAGGAAGCGGTCACAGGCTCAGTGCGCGCCAAGCTCTATAAGGGAGGCGTATGGCCGCTCTCCCGCGTTTCGCCCAACTCACTGTTTTCATCGGAACTGGCCACCTTTGAGGAAGGCGGCGACTACGACCACAAAGACGCGGAAGGTTTTATACGACTGAACGCCTTGCGCCTGCGCCTGCATGCGGCCGGCACAGGCCGCATGGCGACACACAGCAAAAAAGGCCGGCATGAATAAAAATCAGAGCTGGGGTGGACGATTTGACGAGGGACCCCGCGAGGCCGCCGTCGCATACACGCAATCCTGGCGCTACGACAAGGCGCTTTATGCGCAGGATATCCGCGCCTCGCAGGCTCACGCGAAAATGCTCGGCCGTCAGGGCGTCATCACGCCTACGGAGGCGCGCAAACTGGCGGATGGTCTCGAACGCGTTCTGACGGAAATTGAGTCCGGCGCCTTTGTCTGGAAGCCGGAGATGGAAGATGTGCACATGAATGTGGAGGCCCGTCTTACCGAAATTTTGGGCGATGTGGGTAAAAAACTGCATACAGGACGCAGCCGCAATGATCAGATCGGTCTGACATTCCGCCTCTTTGTTGCAGACAAAATAGCCGTGTGGCGACGAAATGTCGCCGCCCTCTGCGCCGTGCTGGCCCGACGCGCAGCGGAGCATTGCGAAGACATTCTGCCAGGCTGTACGCACCTGCAGCCAGCGCAGCCCGTGAGCCTTGCACAGCATCTCCTGGCCTACGCCTGGATGTTCCGCCGTGACGTTCAACGCATTGAAGACGCCTTGAAACGGGTACGTGTTTCCCCGTTGGGCGCGGCGGCGCTCGCCGGCGCAACCTACCCCCTTGATCCGCAAAGCGTGGCTGAAGAAGTGGGTTTTTCAGAAATTTACGGCAATTCAATGGACGCTGTTTCCGACCGGGATTTTGTGCTGGAAGCTCTGTTCTGCGCTGCTGCCGTCATGATGCACCTCTCGCGGCTGTGCGAGGAAATCATTCTCTGGGCAAACCCGGCCTTTGGCTTTGTGCGCCTGCCGGACGGCTACGCTACCGGCTCTTCCATCATGCCGCAGAAAAAAAATCCGGACGTGGCCGAGCTTATACGGGGGAAAACAGGCCGGGTTTACGGCGCGCTGACAACCATGCTCACGGTTATGAAAGGCCTGCCGCTCGCTTACAACCGCGACATGCAGGAAGACAAGGAGGCATTTCTGGACACCGACAGCACGGTGGATTCTTCCCTGCGCGTCATGGCCGGGATGATGGAAGAACTGTGCTTCTGCACGGAACGTATGCGCTCGGCCTGCAAGGGCGGCTTTCTCAATGCTACGGAACTGGCGGACTACCTTGTTGGCAAAGGACTGCCCTTTCGCGAGGCGCACCATGCTGCGGGAAAGGCTGTGTCCCTGGCCGAACGGTGGGGCAAGGGGCTTGAAGACCTGTCGCTGCAAGAACTGCAGGCAATTGACCCGCACATTGAAAAAGACGTTCACGCGGCTCTGGATTACACAACAGCGGTGCGACGACGTGAAACCCCCGGCGGCACCGGACCGCGCTCGGTAGCCAGACAGATCAACCAGATCAACCGCTGGCTTGCGGCAATGCAAACGCCACACCATGCAACAAGCAGCGCCATTGCTGACGGCGACAGTCATGCCCGCCCATGATCTGCAGCATGCCCTTGCCGGGACAGGCCGCGCGGCAGCCTGGCCGGAATGGGCGGAAGATAAACGCATTGACGACGCATTTGCGGAACAGGCGTATAACGCCACTTCCCCGCAGTGCCGCGCGGCGTTGAAGACAGGGCTGGCGCTTGCTTTTATGCACTTCGGCCAAAGCTTGGGGTGTCTGCGCGCGGAGCGCCGCGACAATCATCTTGGCTACTGGCTGCACACGACCGCCTTTCCCGCGCCTTGGGCTCTCGTGGCTTTTACGCCGGGCTTCACGGCCGCGGCGCGGCTGGCAGCGGCCTGTGTTCCCGCGCAGCTCGCCGGGGTGCCTTTGCTTGGTGCGGTGTGCGTGGACGGGGAAGCTTCGCGGCAAGCGCTCGTCAGCCTTGAGCTTTCCGGGGTGGAAGATATTTTCATGCTGGACACGGCCGGTCTGTTCGCCCTGCTGGAAGAAGTACAGCCAAGTCCCGGACGTCTTGTCCTGATGCATACCGGCGAGCTGTCAGGCGCACGGCAGACGGCCCGCGCTCTCGGCATACCCTGTTATGAAGAAAGCCGTCCCCCCTCTCTTGTGCTGCCGGAACCTGACGCATTTGACATGAATGTTCTTGCCTTTGCTCAGGGCTCGGCGCTGGAACATACCCTTGAACCGGCCCATCCCGTCACACCGGCTGCCCTGTATCTTGCAGACAAAGCGGCGCTGGGCCATTGCCGCCTTCACCATGACGGCCCCCATTACGCGGACTCACTGGCCCTCTCCCCCGGTTGCGAAGGATTCTGGCTGCACACAGGCCTCACGCCGGACTTTTTCCGGGTGTCGCGGCTGGCCTTCGGCCCTCTGGCCGACACCAGCCGTTAGCGGCAACCCGGCGTTGACACAAGAATGTTTGTTGCAGACAATATCCATAAGGCAGTCACAGCCCTTCATCCATCGAAATGAATGGACACTTTCCGGAGATATTTTTCTCCGGATGATCCCTTGGCACGTTTTGCCAAGCAGTCAGCGACAAGTGCTAAACACAACCATTGCGCTCATAAATCCCGAAAACGGGCTGTTTGAGCGAGCCACGGCCACTTTTGCAAGGTGGGCTTGATTTTTCCATGGTCATGGAGTATTTTCCTTTCTGTGACTGTATGCCCAAAAAGGGGGTGATATTTTTGCCAGGAGTTTTTCTCAACGAAGATGATTACAATTTTGATATTGCGTTGCGACGCTTTAAAAAACAGGTGGAAAAAGCCGGTATTCTATCTGAAATGAAAAAACGCCAGCATTACGAAAAACCCAGCGTTATGCGCAAAAAGAAAAAAGCCGCTGCCCGGAAGCGTCTGATGAAAAAAATCAGAAAAATGAATATGGCCTGACAGAACAAAACGCTTTTTCGTTTTGTGCGGTCGTGATTTGTGTCGCTTCCTTATCCTGAACCCCGGACTACGGGAAGCCCCTAGGGATTTCCCGTAGTTTTTGTGTGCCGCCGCCATGAGCCTATCTGAACAGATTGAAAAAGAATACGTGCAGGCCTATAAGGCAAAAGACTCCGTACGGCTGAACGTTTTGCGACTTGTCAAAACCGCTGTCAAAAACCGGCTGGTTGAATTGCGCCGTCCCGGCGGTGCGCTGTCTGACGACGAAATGCTGGATGTCGTTCTTAAAGAAGCAAAGCAACGTCAGGACTCCATTGAGCAGTACACGGCAGCAAAACGCGCTGAACTCGCAGACAGAGAATCGGCAGAGCTCGCAATTTTGAAGAAATATCTTCCCCAACCGCTCAACCGTGAGGCAATTGACTCGCTCGTTGAAACCGCCATTGCCGAGCTTCAGGCTGTCTCACCAAAAGACACCGGCAGGGTCATGTCCGCCATCATGGCGCTATACAAAGGACGCGTCGACGGCAAAACGCTTGCCGAAGCGGTCAAAGCCCGCCTCGCCTGATGCCATGATTCATTTGGGCTCGAATGAAGGGTGTGCGCGCGAGCGAACAGAACCCGTCCACCCCTGAACGCCGTCTTGGGAATTGGCTGCCCGCCGTTCAACATCAGAACAGCGAAAACACCGCCCTACGGTTGGATTTACGTGGAATGAGCGTCAATGACGCGCTGGGTGAGACAGATTATTGCCTGAATAAAGCCCTGCTGGCCGGATTTTCTGAAGTTGAAATTATTCATGGACGGGGAACAGGCGCATTGCGGCGGCGTGCAGTCCATGATTTTCTGCGCACGCTGCCTGCTGTGGGCGGCTTTGCCACGACGACGGAAGATTGCTGCGGCGACGGCATAACTATTGTCCATTTGTCCTGACGGCGCTCCGCCCGCAAACACAACAATCCGAGCTACTGACATGCAGTCAAGAAACACTGTGCGCGCCATCAAGGAACGACTGAATATCGTAGACATTGTTCGCCGCTATGTTGAACTAAAACGCAACGGCGCACGATGGACGGCACCCTGCCCTTTTCACCAGGAAACAAAACCCTCCTTTTTCGTCAATGAGGAACAGGGACAGTTTTATTGCTTCGGATGTCAAGCTTCCGGCGACATCTTTGAATTTTTCAGTAAGATCAACGGGCTGAATTTTAAAGAAACACTTGAACAATTAGCGGCAGAGGCAGGTGTCAGCCTCGAACGCTCGTCGGGCAGCCACCGCGACAGAGAGCAAGCAGACAAACCTCTTTTCTCGCGGCGGCAGATGCTGCGCATGTATGAAACCGCCGCCGCCCACTTTGCGGCGGCCCTGAAAAAACAGGACGCGGCTCAATGTCGCGCGTATATTGAAAAACGAGGTCTTGACAAAGCAATTGTACAACGCTTTGGTCTGGGATGGGCGAGCCGGGAATGGGGCGCCCTTGCAGAAACACTGCGCCGCACCGGATTTGACGCGCATTTTTCTGTTGACGCCGGTCTGTTGAACCGATCTGCCAAAGGGCATGTTTTTGATCGTTTTCGCGGCCGCTTGATCTTCCCGATTAAAAATCTTGCCAATCAGGTCATTGCTTTTGGCGGTCGGATTATTACCTTAGAAGAGGATGAAGCGAAATATATCAACAGTGCCGACACCCCCATTTACAAAAAAGGCGAACATCTGTACGGATTGTCCCAAGCCAGACGCGGCATCGCCGCTAACGGACGGGCACTGTTGACAGAAGGGTATATTGATGTGCTCACTCTGCATCAGTTCGGCTACGATAATGCGGTAGGAGTGCTGGGAACGGCACTGACTCCTGAACAGCTTAAACGGCTTTCCGGTTTCACATCGGAGTTTACCCTCCTTTTCGACGGTGACCGCGCGGGACGAAAGGCGGCTTTTAGAAGCTGCGAAATGATGCTGGCGCGTGGCCTGAACTGCAACGTGGCGCTTATGCCGGACGGCGAAGATATTGACAGTTTACTGAGAAAAAAAGGCGTACAGACGTTTGAGACATTGCAAAAGCACGCACCCGACGGCCTGCGGTTCTGCATAGACGTGCTGAAGGCTTTGGCACCGCGCGAGACTGTGGAATGGGCAAAAATTTTTTTGCGGCATCTGCTTCTGCCGGAATTGCTCAGTCCCTACATTTCACGTCTGGCCACGCACCTGCAGCTTTCCGAGAGCGTTCTGCGCGAAGGACTGGCCGACTGGCATGATCAGAACAGGCCAGCCCGCAAGGCGCAAGGCGCAAACAGCAGCGACGAGAAACTAACGCGACAAACTATGCGTGACAAACAAATAATGATGTACGCTGTTCGCTACCCGGACCGTCTTGAAGATCTGCGCTCGCTCGGCGCGGATATGGCTTTGCAGTCTGCCACTGCGCGCAGCCTTTGGGAAAAAATTGAGGAATGGGGAGAGGAAGCGCATTTTCATCTGGATGAACAGGAAAAAATTCTCTGGTCTCTTTACAGGGGGGCCGAAGCCGCTCCCCGGGACAATGGCGACAAGGAATTAGAATCTCTAAGCAGTCATCTTAACACGTATTACGATTTTTCACAAAAAACATCTGTTTCCGCCGTGTTACGTCAAAACACCGGCACAGGTGATTTTGCATCTGATTTGGATTATCTTCGCGCACTGCAAAAAACCTTGGAGCGAGGGAATGGGTAATCTTAAAAATATTCCTCAAATACAATCTCTGATTGCAAAAGGTATAGGCGCCGGCTTTTTGACTTTTGATGAGGTAAACAAGGCGGTGCCCATGGAAATGAGCACGCCTGAACTTTTGGAAGAGATCATAGGCATTTTTGAACAACTGGAAATAGATATTGTTACTCCTGACAAGGGAGGCAAAAAAATTGCATCCCCTGCTGCCGAGACTACTGAGGGTATTGTCGAAGGATCCCTAGATTTATCAGAGGATGAAGACTCCGCCGATTATTCTCCCCGCAACACTGACCCCGTGCGGATGTATCTGCGTGAAATGGGCGCTGTGCCCCTGCTTGATCGCGACGGGGAAGTGGTCATTGCCAAAAAAATTGAAATGGGCGAGCAGGAGGTGCTCTATGCCTTGGCGGAAGTGCCTGTTGCTGTTGAAGAATTGATCAATGTTGGTGAAGACCTGCGGCAGAATCGCATCAAGCTCAAGGATGTCGTTAAAACTATAGAAGAAGACGACCCCAGTGAAGACGAGATGAACCAGCGTACCCGCGTTATCCTGCTTCTGGATGAAATCAAGCAAACTTTCAAGAAAAAACGTAAGATATACAAAAAACTTGATGAGTGCGCCACCTTGGAACGCCGCGTTACGGCCATTCAAAAAGAAATAATCAGCTATAAGGAAAAAATCGTCACGCGCCTGCGCGACATCAAACTGGAAAAAAAACTCATTGACCGGATCAGCGAAACGGTTGAGGACTATGTGCGACAGATGCACAACTGCCAGCGCGATCTTTCGGCCTATATCCTCTCCACCGGACGTACCCAGGCTGAAATCCAGGCCATGTTCTCAGGTCTTGAAAAGCGTGACATCAATCCGGTTGACGCTGCCAAAGATCTTAAACTCAGCGTGGATGAGCTTTTTTCTTTCAAGGAAATGATTATAGGCAAGATTGAAATCCTGAGCCGCCTCCAAGAAAAATGCTGTCATAATGTGACGGATCTAGAAGAGGTGCTCTGGCGCATCAAACACGGGAACACCGCGGCCATGCGTGCCAAGCAGGAAATGATCAGAGCGAACCTGCGTCTTGTGGTTTCCATTGCCAAAAAATACACCAACCGCGGTCTGCAGTTTCTTGACCTGATTCAGGAAGGTAACATCGGCCTGATGAAAGCTGTGGACAAATTTGAATACCAGCGAGGGTATAAATTCTCGACATACGCAACATGGTGGATTCGCCAAGCCATTACGCGCGCCATCGCTGATCAGGCAAGAACGATACGCATTCCCGTGCACATGATTGAAACAATCAACAAGTTAATGAGAACAGCGCGCTACCTGGTACAGGATCTGGGGCGCGATCCCACCCCGGAAGAAATTGCCGAACGTATGGACTACCCTCTAGAAAAAGTAAAAAAAGTGCTGAAAATTGCCAAGGAGCCAATTTCATTGGAAACCCCCATCGGGGATGAGGAAGATTCCAGCCTCGGTGATTTTATAGAAGACAAAAAAGCCATAGCTCCGGCTGAAGAAGTAATCAACACAAAGCTTTCCGAACAGTTGGCCGCAGTTCTTGCGGATTTGACAACACGGGAAGAACAGGTCTTGCGCAAACGTTTCGGCATCGCTGAAAAAAGTGACCACACGCTTGAGGAAGTAGGCAAACTTTTTAATGTAACACGTGAACGCATTCGCCAAATCGAAGCTAAGGCCTTGCGCAAGCTCCGTCACCCTGTGCGCAGCCAGCCTTTGCGTTCCTATTACGAAAATTAATCAGCAATGAGCAAATAATGCGCGCTTTTTTCGCATCTTGCAAAAGACGCCGGCGCTTGGCGATATCGGGTTGCGTCCTGTTATTGTGCTGTTTAACGGCTGCCTTCGCCATGGGCAAGGAAGCCGTCCGATCTCCCGCAATCAAGGCCTTGCCCGGCAAACAGGGCATACCCCATCCTGAAGGCGTTGCGGCCTATTGCTTTGACGGGGACACCCTGAAGCTGACAGACAGACGCATTGTGCGCATCGCCTGCATTGACGCCCCCGAAATGGCCCACGGCGCTGCACGGACGCAATATTACGCGCGGGAGGCGCGTCAGGAACTCATTCGCCTGACTAAACGCCATAAAGTGCGTCTTGTTGCTGTTGAAAACGCGCCCAAGGACAGTCACGGCCGCATTGTGGCCGATGTTCAGCGTGAGGACGGACAATCATTGAGCGCACTGATGATCAGCCGCGGCTGCGCCTATTTTTATCCTCATAAGAATCAGAACGCGGCCTTTCAAAAAAAAATGCTCTCCCTGCAGCAACATGCTATCGCAAAACGGCGAGGATTTTGGGCGCATTTGCTCTCTTTGCCGCTGGCCCGCGGCAATTATACCGGCAATCGGAACTCTTTGCGTTTTTTCCCTGCCGATTGCCCGGAAGTGCAACACATCAAACCGCGCAACAAAATATATTTCGGCACATTAATGGACGCATTTCTGGCCGGATACGCACCTGCCAGAACATGCCTCTTCTGGCCGACCGTGCCGTAAGGTTTTCTTGTGGCGCGGAATCACCCCAATTCCCTCTGCCGCATACGTTTCTCTGCTCAACACACTTGACGCGCAACCCTGAACCGGGATAAAATTTTATCGCAATTATGCCTCACAATTGCCGGAATGGTGGAATTGGTAGACGCAGCGGACTCAAAATCCGCCGGGGGCAGCCCCTTGAGAGTTCAAATCTCTCTTCCGGCACCAAGTAATATCAGACAGTTACAGTTAACATATTCGCATTTTGGTTACTTATTCACTACATAACTGTTTCTCAACTTCAATATGGGAAGCCGGCTCGACAGCGACATACTTGGCTTTTAGCCGTTTTTGGTTATTTAGCCAGATATGAGATAAAAACAAATGGCCATAAATTAAAGTAAAACTTTTAAACAATCATACGAGATATTACAACCTGTCTTACCACATATAACGCTGTTTTCCGACAGACAGCGGCAATTTAATCACGCGCCTGCCACCATGGCTCGCTCCGGCGGCATAAAAATGAGCATGCGGTTATTGACAAGCCTTTGCCGCTGGTGCTAGCTTTCATTTCGCTGAAGTGTTCTCTCCTTGCACGGCTTGCCCCATCAGGCGGAGGAATTCAATGAATTCGCAACAAAACATGGAAGACATTTGTCTGAAACACGACAACGGCAACGACCTTCAATTCTGTGGCCGTCTTTTTTCAGAATGTTCCTGGTATGACGATGAAACCGGTATGTTCACCCGCCAAAAGCTCTATGTGACGGACAACAACGAACAAGTCTATTATATTGTGCGTTCCAGCGGCGACGAACACAGCCGCCATGCTTACCGTCTTTCCGTCAATGGAGACAACTGCCGTATCTTCAACGGCTCCTCTGAAATTTCCCTGCAATTTGACGCGCTCATGCTGGCTGTACGCGGCATATGCGGGCTGGAAACCGGCACAACTCCTACGCTTTCGATGATGGAAGAATTGCTCAAGACCGCCAATGCCTGATTATTTTTCTCCTGTCAGTTCATACCGTCGTTTTTTCTCGCCCGCACACAGAACGTCCTCCGTCATGCCGCGGGGGGCGCTTCGCCTTTGCCCCGTTCTGCGCGGGGGGTGAGGATATAAAATAATTGATCATCCAGGTCAGGGCCACTAGATAGAGCGCGGCGGTAACGCTGACAACACTGTCCCAAGGCGACGGAGCTGAAAGCGCCAGCCGCATGAGCAGTGTGCCTATCACAAAGCCGGAATTACGGAACACAGCGTGAAATGTCGGCATATAGCGCTGGGCGATGAGTACCAAAGCGACATCTGAAAAAATCAGCACTGTGTATATGGTTGCAAAAAACTGCTCTCCCCCGCCGGTTGTGATAAAGCAAAAAACGTTGTGCGCGGCTAGG
This sequence comes from Candidatus Desulfovibrio trichonymphae, assembly GCF_002355955.1. Lineage (NCBI taxonomy): Bacteria > Pseudomonadati > Thermodesulfobacteriota > Desulfovibrionia > Desulfovibrionales > Desulfovibrionaceae > Desulfovibrio > Candidatus Desulfovibrio trichonymphae. Next base: position 664,806 of record NZ_AP017368.1, read on the forward strand.
CAGAAAAAAATGATAAACAAACTCAACGCCAACATTTTTTTGGTCATCACATAGCGCATGCGCATTTCCGGCGTCTGTATAAAATGCTGCGACCTGAAAAGGCGCTTGTACAGGCACAGACAGGCAAAAACGCACAGTGCACCCACTCCGGAAACGGCGATATTAACAATGGGCTCAAGATTGCCGGCCATACTCACAGGTTCCGTCAGAGAAGAAAGTTCCTTGAAAGCGTTACGCAGCAAAATCAGGGCAAGTATCTCGAATTGTTTGCCCAGGGCACGCGAAATGGAATTGGAAATGGACAAAATAAGCCCCATAATCTCTATACTGAGAATCAGGGTCAAGGCGAGCTGAATGGCGGCAAAATGACTGTACGGCGTCAGCGCGGCAAGCTGCGGCGGCAGCAGACCGCGGCAGTTCAGCTCCACGCAGGCCAGCGCGAGCAGATATACCCAGAGAATTATCAAGGCAACGCGCCGTTGTGTGACAGGATGCTCCCAGACATGCTGAATCCAGTCAAAAATATCTGTAATCTGTTGTAATTTATCAATCAACATAGTCTCTAATACCTCCAGAGCCGCAAAGTATATATGCCCCTGCCGCGCCGCGTCAAACAGGAGGCGCCTGACACAATCACAGCATTTTATATCTATTTGTCATAGTTATTTTATGCGCTATGGCCTCGCTGCAAGCAATAAAATCAATATATTATCAAGAGTATGGCCTCCGATGCCCCTGGCAATCCAATAAAATTCGTTCTGACCTAGGGAGAACAGGTTGATTTATAAGCTCTGCCCCGGCTTGAAAATGAAAATGCAGGTGCTGTAATGGCTGACAAGGGATATGGTGCGGATTACATTGTGGATGCAGCAGTATGCTGGATGAAGTGAATCTCTCAATTATGAACACGTCTTGCCTTCCGGCGGCGATACACATAAAAGAGGCTTTTCGCGCCTGAAATTTCATCAAAGGGAAACACCATGCCCCACAAGGGTCCGCATATCTCTATTCCACCGAATTATGTTGTCAACCGCATTCTGCGCATCAATATAGACGACTTCGCCGAATGGCCGCAGTCTGTACGTCTGTTCGCCATCGCCATTGCAGAAGAACTTTTTTTAGTGGCTTGCAACCCCTTTATAGACGTCGACATTGTGCGCGAAAGCGTGCAGGAACGCTTTGAGCGCGAATCGCTTGCGCTTGCCCACTACTACGCGACGGCCGTCGGCGAAGGTATAACCATGTTCTGGTCCGCGCATGAGGCGGAGTTGGAATTCCGCGACAAACTCATTGAGGCGCTACGCAACATTCTTCCGGCGGAATGCGTGCTCAGCACACCTTCGGCACTGGTGAGCGCGGCCACAGACGCCACCGACCTGCGCATGGAACTGCCGCTGCTCGTCGTGGAGCCGGACAGCACCGAACAAGTGGCAGCAATAGTCAAACTCGCCAACGAGCTCAAGTTCGCCCTGATTCCGCGCGGCGGCGGGTCCGGCTTGACAGGCGGGGCTGTGCCTGCGCGCAAGCGCACGGTTATTGTCAGCCTGACGCGGCTCACGCGCATCGGCAACATTGACCTTGACGGAATGACGGTGGTCGCCCAAGCCGGCGCCATCACCCAGGATGTGATCAATGCAGCGGGACAGGCGAAGACGCTTTTTACCGTAGATCCGGCATCAAAACAGGCTTCGTCCATCGGCGGCAATATTTCGGAAAACGCCGGAGGCCCCAGTGCTTTTGAATACGGCACCACGCTCGACAATCTGCTCTGGTGGCGCATGGTGACGCCCACCGGGGAAATCATTACCGTGGAGCGGGAAGACCACCCGCGCCACAAAATTCTGCCTGACGAAACAGCGGTGTTTGTGGTCAAGGACGTAAGCGGCGGCGTACGCAATGTGATTCATCTACGCGGCGACGAAATACGCCTGCCCGACCTTGGCAAGGATGTCACCAACAAGGCGCTCGGCGGTCTGCCCGGCATGCAAAAGGAGGGCGTGGACGGCATTGTCACCGAGGCAGCGTTCATTCTGCACAAAAAACCGCTGTACAACCGCGTCATGGTGCTGGAATTTTTTGGACGCTCCATGCACCCGGCGGCGGTGGTAGTACGCGAACTGGTCAATTTACGCAACCGTATCCGTGAAGAAGGCGATTACGCTCTTCTTTCTGCACTGGAAGAATTCAGTGCAAAATACGTGCAGGCCATAGAATACAAACGTAAATCAAATAAATTCAATGGATTGCCCATTTCCGTCATTATTCTGCAGGTGGACGGCGACGACCCCTACCTGCTCGACAAATGTGTAGGCGACATCGTGAAGGTTGTGGAAAATCAGGAAAATGTGGATATTGTCGTGGCGGCGGACGACAAGGAGGCCGACCGCTTCTGGGAAGACCGCCACCGGCTCTCCGCCATCGCCAAACGCACCTCGGGCTTCAAACTTAATGAAGATGTGGTCATGCCCACAGACCGCATACCAGATTTCGCCCTGTTTTTGGAACAGCTCAATCTGGAATACACGGCGGCGGCCTTTCGCCACGCTCTGCAGGAAGTGGGCCGCCTGCCGGGCTTCCCCATGGAAGACAAAAATTTTAACAGGGAGTTTTCGTTCGCATCCAAAGCCGCTTCAGGCGATGTGCCGGCCACGGATCTTTCCGACACCGAGCTTTTTGACAAGGCAACGCGCTTTTTAAACGACCTGTCGGGGAAGCATCCACATCTGGCCAAAAAAATTGATGCCGTTGCAGAATATATGGAGGCAAGCCGCATTGTTGTGGCAAGCCACATGCACGCAGGAGACGGCAACTGGCATGTCAATATTCCCGTCAATTCCAACGACGCGCGCATGCTGGAAGAAGCAGAGGAAGCCGCAGCCAAGGTGATGGCCGCGTGCCAGGAAATGGGCGGCGAGGTTTCAGGCGAACACGGCATAGGCATCACCAAGATCGCTTTCTTCAGCAAAGACAAAATGGACGCCCTGCGCGCATTTAAAGAGCGCGTTGACCCGCGCGACGTAATGAATCCCGCCAAACTCGTCTACCGGGAACTGCCTGTACGGCCTTTTACCTTTTCCTTTAACCGCCTTATCCGCGATATTCATGACAGCGGTTTGTCTGACAAAGAAAAACTCATCAGCCTGCTGACTTCAGTGCAAATCTGTACACGTTGCGGCAAGTGCAAGCAGGTTTGCCCCATGTCCTGCCCTGAACGCTCCATGCACTACCACCCGCGCAACAAAAATATGGTGCTGGGCATGTTGCTGGAGGCTGTTTATTACTCGCAGGTCAACAAAGGCCGCATTGACGAAAATCTGCTCGCCGCACTGCGCGACCTTGTGGAACACTGCACTTCCTGCGGTCGTTGCACGGCGAACTGCCCCATCTCCATCCCTTCCGGCGAGGTGGCCTTGAGTCTGCGCGCTCTGCTGGAGCACGAAGGCGCAGGCGGCCACCCCCTGAAAACGCACGCTCTGGAATGGATGGCTCGTGACGTGCGCCACCGCGTGCCAAAGGCCGCAAAAATGGCTTCTCTGGGGCAAAAAATGCAAAACAGGGCAATGGGCTTTGTACCGCAGATATGGAAAAAGCGCATGCAAAATCCGCTCTTTTCCGGCCACGGCCCCAAAATCGGCTATAGCAACCTGTATGAAACGCTCAAACTGCACAGGGGCTCTATTTTCGCGCCGGCCGAACCGATCCCGGGCATGCCATGCGCGCTCTATTTCCCGGGTTGCGGCGGCGCGCTTTTTTACGACCGCATATCCGTCTCTTCCATCATGCTGTTGCTCAAGGCCGGTCTGGCCGTGGCTGTGCCATCAAGGCACATGTGCTGTGGTTACCCGCTGCTGGCAGCCGGCATGGACACGGCCTTTGAAGACAATATGGCCCAAAACCGCCTGTATCTCGCCACCATGCTGCGCAATCTCGATCGTCTCGGCTTTGACTGCCGCTCTCTGGTCTCAGCCTGCGGCACATGCCGGGACAGTCTTGGGCGGCATGAACTCACTGAACAGTTCCCCAATCTTGTCCAGCAGGACGTAACCCAGCTCGCACTGCCGCTGCTTGACAAAAAAAATATGCGCAACGCGCCTGAAGCAGGAACAAACATTGTTTGCCACACAGCCTGCCATTGCGAATGGGCGGGCGTGCACAAAGTCAAGGGACGTCAGATGATAGCGGACGCCCTCACTGACTTCAGCGGCGCCGCTGTTTCTTTAAGCCTCGGATGCTGCGCCGAGTCCGGCATGGGCGCCATGACTTCGCCGCAGATATTCAATGTGCTGCGGGAACGCAAACAGGCGTGGCTGCAAGCAGATCTGGCCGGGAATGACGCCACGCCTGTGCTCGTGGGCTGCCCCTCCTGCAAAATCGGCATAGGCCGCTGCCTGATCAACATGGGCGACAAGCGCCCCGTGCTGCACACGGCCGAATGGCTGGCCGGGCTCATTGACGGCGAAGACCGGCGGCAGAGCTTCCGCAAAAAAATCAATGAAACACGGGAAGAGGTACGAGTTGTCAAGCTTGAGTACTGTGAAGGCTGACCACTTGGGAGCCAGTTCGCCATAATCCTTTAACCAGCGACAGCACACGGTTGACACACGCCGTCAAACTCAATTCTTGAGGCAAAAATTGAGGCGAAATCTTCCACCTCCTGTATACCATCCACTGAAGGCGCAGGCAACGGATATACAATATCAGCAATACGCCCGCAGTGAATACACCGCACATGCTGATGCCTCGAAATATCGCCATCAAAGCGCATTGCGTGCCCTGCTGAGGACAAACGTACAATTTCCCCGACTTCGACCAAAAAATCCAGATTACGATAGACAGTGCCGAGGCTTATGCGGGGCAATCTGTTCCGCACTATGCCGTAAAGTTCATCTGCTGTGGGGTGTGACCTTATCTTTCTCAATTCTTCAAGAATCACGGAACGTTGGCGTGTCATTCTTGTTTCCGGGGCACTCATGACATCTCCCCTTTAATAAATATTACTGTTATTAAAAGAAGTGTCAATCAACTCTTTCATGACCATGGATTATTTACGCCATCCTTAACTTAACAATGGAATACCTAGCCAATGCCTTGTTTATCTAGCTGCCGCCATTGTCTTCCCTCTGCCAGGTTTCAAGCGTATGCGCCAGATAATCGCAAATAGCGACGTGTTCCTCTTTCCCTTTCCCGGCGACCCATATGGGATTGGAAAAGCGGTAACGTACAGCCAGCTCAGGTCTGATTTTCCCCAGTTCTTTGATTTTTTTACCCTGCCCCCAAGCGTCTGTTTTGAGTGCCAGCGGCACAATCGGCACTTGCGCGCGACGGGCCAGCTTGATGCCGATACTGTTGAAATGACGGGCGTCAAAAACTGCAGATCGCGTGCTTTGGGGGAAAATAATGATTGAAATGCCTTTGTTCAGACGTTGTGTGCCGCCTTCCAGAACAGTTGTCAGATCCGCACGGGGATCAGCCCGCTCTATAACTATGGGATCGCGTGAACGCATGACGGCCCCAAAGAAGGGCATAGTTGCAAGACTTTTTTTTACCACAAAAGTGACAGCTCTACGGGGCCGTATAATACCCGGCAACATAAATGTTTCCAGTGTGCTCATGTGATTGGCGACAAAGAGGCACGGACCATCTGTGGCGGTAATGGCCTGCATACCCTGGACGTTGATAAGACATCCTGTCTGTTCTATGATTTCGGCTACTTGAACGCTGGCATGCACCCAGGCCGTGTCGTTGCACCGGCCTTTGGCGGCCAGAGAGCAAAGGCGGCGTACCGGGCCGAAAAAAAGACGGCTGTAAAACGAAAGTGAAGGTAAAAGCCTGCTTATGGCGTCTGGTTGTATGGCCGGGCTGCGGTAGCTGTTGCCGGTAAGAAATTTACCGTCAAACACAGTATGAAAGTGCTGGTTCATGTTAATATATCAAAATCTTTTATTTGATGCATTTTACGCCACCATTGAGAGAGGCGCGGCTCTTCGCCGTTGTCACGCGGTTGATAAAACCGTCGGCCTGTCAGCTCTGTCGGCAGGTATGGCTGTTTTACCCAAGAATTCGGATAATTGTGAGGATATTGATAGTTTTTGCCATATCCCCATTCTTTTTGTAATTGTGTCGATGGGTTGCGTAAATGCAGCGGCACCGGCCGTACGCCGTTGAGTTTTACTTCACGTGCAGCATTGAGATAGGCGGCATAGGCTGAGTTGCTTTTATGCGCAAGCGCCAGATAGACTACAGTTTCTGCAAGAGGTATAAAACATTCCGGCATGCCGACAAATTCCACAGCCTGCTGGCAGGCTACGGCAAGCGGCAAGGCGTTTCTGTCCGCCAGTCCGATATCTTCTGAAGCAGACAGAATAAGACGGCGACATATGAAACGCGGCTCTTCGCCTCCTTCAAGCAGGCAAGCCAGATAGTACAGCGCCGCATCCGGGTCGCTGCCGCGTATGGACTTGATCAGGGCCGAGGCCAATTCATAATGGCTGTCTCCATCTTTATCATGCCGCGCCAACATCTCGGGCAGAACAGCTTTGACTGACTCAAGCGCAAGCTGTTCCCGGGGCAAGGCGGCCACATATTCTACAAGATTGAGCAGCGTCCGGGCATCACCTTGCGAAACGCCGGCCAGGAGATCCAGCACGTCATCCGGCAATTGTACCTGAATATTCTCTGCGCCCCGTCGGGCCAACTGTACAAGTTCACTGCGGCCCAAGGGACGCAACCGCAAAACATGCAGACGCGAAAGCAGCTGTCGTGTTACGCTGAATGAAGGGTTTTCCGTCGTCGTGGCCAGAAGAGTAAGATCTCCGGATTCTACCAAGGGCAGAAAAAAATCTTGTTGCGCTTTGGAAAAACGGTGAAGTTCATCCAGCACCAAAATTTCTGTCCCTGTCAGAGAACGGCGCAAATGCTGTAAACCAGCCTCCGGCGCGCTCAGACGCAGATATTGTTTTCCGGCTGATTTGGCCAGCATCAGCGCCAAGGTAGATTTGCCGCATCCCGGGGGGCCAAACAACAATAAACTTGGCAGCCTGCTGGTTTGCATAAGCGAGTGCAGACTTTCCACAAGATGGCCCTGCCCTGAAAAATCGGCCAGATCGTCGGGCCGCATGCGTTCAGGCAGGGGCATACCGACAGTCATGACGGCATTCCGGTATATTTTCCGGAATTGTTGTGCAGCTGCGCAGCCCACCAGTGAATGCCGAGGCACAGTATCGCCGCTGTTTCGCAACGCAGGATGCGCGCGCCCAAACTGAACGTCTTAAATTTTGCTGTGCGCAACATGGTCAGCTCTCTTTGTGAAAAACCTCCCTCCGGTCCAATAATATAGACGGAAAGGCCTTGTTGGCCAACTGCATCCTGTGGAAGCATCTGTACATTTTCCTGCATTTCCCAAAGCAGGATGCGATGTTCCGCACCTGTAGACAATGCAACAACTTCATGAATGCCTGCATGGAGTGTACGGATCTCAGACAACCAGGGATTTCTGCATTGCTTGGCGCCTGCCGTCAATTGAGAGAGCAGTGATTGCCGTGGAGTATGCGACAATTTGCCATGACTGTGATCAGCCTGCCAGATCCAGATGGCGTGCGCGCCAAGTTCCACAGCTTTTTCTATGAAAAAGCCGCATCGTACAGCCTTACTGAAAGCAAGTGCCAGTATGGCCCGGGATGCGGGGCGTGGAACAAGCCGCTCTTCCAATCGTTCCAGCAATACGTCTGTTTTGCGGATTTTGCGGATCACAAAGCGGCCGACACGCCCCTGCCCGTCCAGCAGACAGACTTCACAGCCTGGAGCGAGTCGCAAAACATTAATAAGTTGCTTCGCCTCCTTTCCTTCCAGTTGAACATCCTGTCCCCAGCAGGTCGGCGGAAGATAAAAACACGCTTTGTTCATACCGCAAGGTCTTCCTTTTATTTTCTGCCCAGACGCGCTTTCCGCACCGCTTTAAAACCGTCCTGCAAGGCAACCAGTTTGCCATAATTTTTACGTAACTCCATGCCGGCTTTGCCCAAGGATTCTTCGGGAACATCCAGATATTTTCGCCTCACATAACGATCACGCAAAATTTTTTCCACACAGTCAATGATTACGTCTATAAGCATCGGGAAAAAATTGACGATTTCAAATTTAAGATCATTGAGCAAAATAACGGCGTCACCCACCATTTGCCTGTAGCTTATGCGCGCTCCCTTGAAGGTGCGATGGCAGATGTCTTCCAGAGTGCGCACACGACGCGCTTGTTGAATATAACTGAATCGCGAGCGGACTTCATGATGCAGTTCACGCATGCTGTCAAAAATTTCATCATATTGCGGCGCGTAGAGATAGCCTGCCAACACTTTGCTGACATTCGAGAAGAATTCATCACTGTAGCCTATCATGCGACGTTGGTGCTTTGTCAGCCAATAGTAAAGCACTTTCAGACGTTTTTCATCGTTATCCGTATTTTCCACAATCTCGGTGCGTTTATAAATAACGCGACCTGCATATTCACCCCGTACAATGTCATTTAAACGTAACAACATGTTGGTGTTGTCTTTTATAATATTCAGCCCGGGTAAAGATTCGCCGGTAAGTGGATGTAAAATCTCCTGCCCCGCAATGGAAAGAGCGCGATCCTGACGCAGGTTCGCAGGATCATATCGGTGTTGGCGGTAGGTTATCCGGGCGATCACAACGCGTTTTGTCTTGTCCAAAAAAAAACCTTTATCATCAATAATTTTTAGCGTTTCTTCCTGATCTGTATCCACCGCAACCAGAGCTGTTTTTTCCAGTAAGGGATAACGGCGGTTTTCCCCTGCAGATGTGTATGTTGTAATGGTGCGGTCTGTCTGACCGATGACGCGCAAAAGAAAATGCTCGCCCATTTTGTGAAGTTTGCGCGCAAAAAGTGCGCTTGACGTCCGGCGTTCAGAGACAATGGGGAAACCGTAAAGTTCCATGAGATATCGGTAAACGAACATACGGTTGCGTTCGTACATATCGCTGTCGCCGTAAACAAATTTGCCGATTCGAATGCCGAATCGTTTGAGTTCACTGTCAATATCAGACGGAAAGGAGGCAAATACACCTGCAAGATGAAAAAGATTTTCAGAATCAAGGGCCAGCACATGCGCTCTGTCCATATTGAGCAGGTAAGGCATGAGCGCGGGGTAGTGCTCCAGCAGAACAGTGCCGTTGTTGCGGAATTGCTGGCGAAATACTTCCTGATGGATGCGCGGCAAACGGGAAGCAAGCGTCTGCAGGTTTTGCTCCATGATTTGATTTTCCAAGGGGCAACAGGCTCCGTCCACCTCGGCAATCACAGGATGAAGTTTATCGAATTGAAAAATTTCAGAAAAGTAGTCCAGCTGACGGGCAAAGGCCACCATGGCAAATCCGGGCAACTCTTTATATTCAAACATGTCGCTGTCAAAGGAAGGCAACAGTTCACGCGCCTCGACCAGTGGATAATTTTTGTTTTCCTGATACGGTTTAACAAGACAGTATCGAATATGCACACCGTCCAGAAAGCGTTTGAGTTCACCAAGAGAAGCAACAGCAAGGGGTTCGGACCGGACAGAGTCTGCGTCTTGTGAGGGAAGAGCGATTTTACTGAAAATTTCTTGCCAATTAAACATTGAGAGAAGCCATGTAATTTTTTATTGTCCCGCTTTGGGAGGATAAAATCCCTCGCCTTCAGGCGGCAGCTTCAGTATCTCTTTTCCCTGGGCTGTGGCGCCAAAACAAAGTGTACATCAGTAAAAAACTTTCATTTTGCAATGGCTGTATGGCTGTGAAGTTCGAACCTTCCCTCCCAGAGTTGTTTGCCATCAAGGAGTGTCCGCATGGACGCCCTGCCCCCGGCGTATTCTCCCTTGATGCGCTCTTTCTGTGTTGCAGCGCTCTGTCCAAGCGTCCGTGTCGGTCCGCGGCTCCGTCCAGAGAATGATATGGTTCCCACCCCCGGAATGCAACCCGGTAAAACTCCTGTAAGATGGTTTTGTAGAAGCGTTCGCGAATACCGTTTGTTTAAGGTATCCTGGGCCAGGCTGAGCTTGCTGCAGCTTGCGCATATCAGCGGCAACAAAATTTTCGGCATTATCATCTTGCGTTAATCACATTTTAATGATATGTTATTCGCAATTATTTTTCACATTAATCAGCATTTTGTTGGAGCGCCCATGCCCTTTGCCCCACAGTATACAATTACGCCGAACATAGCAAAAAGTATGCTGCGCATTGAAGCCGTGAAGGCTGTTTTTGAGTCTTTGCCGGTTACTCTCCATGTTTTGCGTTCATTGCGCGAGAGCGCCCGCCTGCTTTCCGTCCATTATTCCACCCCTTTTATGACGGCAACGGGCGCACCGCCCGTCTGGCGGCAACGCTTGTGATGCGGCGTTATGGGTACGGCCTGAAGGGCGTGTACGCGCTGGAAGAATACTATGCCCGCGATCCGGCTGCCTACTATGCGGCTGTTGCCGCGCATCCGCACCACAATTACTATTTCGGCAGAGCGGGCGCTGATCTCACAAATTGGCTGGATTATTTTTGCACTGGTGTTGCCGAAGCTTTTGAAAAGGTGAAAAAGGTCGCTGATGCTGAGCGCAAACGGGGCGGACGGGATAAAAACAATCAGTTGCGTGAACTGGATAGCCGTCAGCGTCTGGCTCTGACGCTGTTTGCCAGGCAGCAGAATATCACTGCCGCTGAACTCGGCGAGGTGTTGGGGCTTTCTGCCCGCAATGCCGCCGTGCTCTGCCGAAAGTGGGTCAATGCCGGATTTCTGTCTGTGGCAGACCCTTCCAAGCGGGCGCGCAAATATAGATTGGCTCCAGAATTTGCCGATCTGGTGTGAGTCAGGTATGGGCAAAGGCAAAAGCTCCTGGCATCTAGTGATTGGACAAAGCTTTCTGCTGGCCTTATCCTTAGCCAGTCTCAAAAATTTTAGTTTCGCTTTTACTTCCATTGCTGTTTGCCAGACTGAAGACAGCTTCCGCAATACCTTTACTGCGCAGTCCCAGCATCTCACGCAGCTGTAATTGCGTGCCGTGCCCGACAAATGTGTCCGGCAGTCCAAGGCGCTGAATGCAGTGACCACGCAGCAGCCCGTGATCGTTCAAAAACTCCAGCACAGAGGAAGAAAATCCGCCGGCCAGTACCCCCTCTTCAACAATAAGTATGCGATCAAAACGCTCCGCTATCTCGGCCAGTTGTTTTTCCGGCAAAGGCTTGATCCAGACAGGGTCAAAAACAAATGGGAGGAAACCCAATTTTTTTTCAACAAAACTCGCTGCCTCCAATGCGGGATACACGCGGTTGCCTAACGCGAGTATGGCGATGTTGCTGCCCTGCTGCATAATTTCTCCAACGCCGAGCGGCAGTTTTTGCGGCGGCCAGACAAGCGGCACGCCAAATCCGGCGCCGCGCGAATAGCGCAGGGCGCAAGGAGAGCCGCCATATAGCGCCGTAAACAGGCAATGACGAAGCATGTTCTCATCCCGCGGAGCCAGCAGGCGCATTTGCGGGATATGCCGCAGGTAGGCGATATCAAAATAACCGTGATGTGTTGCGCCGTCTTCTCCAACCAGGCCTGCACGGTCCACGCAGAATGTCACCGGCAGATTTTGCAGGCAGACGTCATGAACAATCTGATCATACGCGCGCTGTAAAAATGTGGAATATATTGCCACAACAGGCAGACAACCCTGGCTGGACAGACCCGCGGCAAAAGTGACGGCGTGTTGTTCACAAATGCCGGCATCCACAAAGCGATCAGGAAAATGTTCCTTAAACAAATTTGTGCCTGTGCCCTCGGGCATGGCTGCGGTAATGGCTATAATCCGTTCGTCCTGCTCAGCCAGTTGCACAAGAGTTGTGCTGAAAACATGTGTGAACGACGGCACAGTGTCAGATGAAGGAACAGGCAAACCGGTTTCAGGAGCAAACAAACCGACACCGTGATACTGTGTGGGGTTTGCCTCCGCCGGCGCGTAGCCTTTGCCCTTGTGAGTGCGAACGTGCAGGAGCACAGGGCCGTCATCCACAGCGGCCGCCGTTTGTAAATGTCGCCGCAGTGCAGGAATGTCGTGCCCGTCTACCGGCCCTATATAATTGAAGCGGAATGCTTCGAACAGCATTCCGGGTGTAAAGAAGGATTTAAAGCTTGATTCGCCCCGTATGGCGTAAGTGGCCAGTTTTTGTCCGACTTTTGGGACGGATCGTAAAAATTTAAGTACATCTTTGCGGGCTTGACGTACCCATCTTCTCGAAAGAGTGCGGCTTAAAAAAAGCGACAACGCGCCGACATTGGATGAAATGGACATCGCATTGTCATTAAGCAGCACAATGAGCCGTCTGCCCATATGCCCCGCCAGATTAAGTCCCTCAAAGGCTTCGCCCGCCGTCAGCGCCCCGTCTCCAATAACCGCCACGACATGATGTTTGAGCCCTGCAAGATCCCGCGCCGTAGCCATGCCCAGCGCAGCGGAAACAGATGTTGAGGAATGCCCGGTGCCGAAATGATCACACGGGCTTTCAGACATCTTCGGGAAACCGGACAGCCCGCCGAACAAACGCAGGGTATGAAATGTGCCGGCACGGCCTGTAAGCAGTTTGAAAGCATAGGATTGATGTCCAACATCCCAGATAAGCTTGTCCCTATCCATATCAAAAGTCGCAAGCAAGGCCAGTGTGAGCTCCACAACGCCCAGTGACGGCGCCAGATGCCCGCCATTGTGCGACACGACATTAATGATGCGCTGCCGGACCTCATCTGCCAGATGGAGCATTTGAAGGTCGGTCAAGCCCGACAACTGTGCGGGGAATGCAAGGGTGTTCAGCAGTGTTCGGTTTGTCGTCTGTGTCATTACTTGGCACGATTATTGAGATAATCAACCAGAGCCAACAAAAAATCAGCTTTTTGAGCGGGAAAATCCATAAGCGCCGCTTTGGCGGCCTCAGACTGTTCGCAGACAAGCTCACGACTCTTTTCAAGTCCCAGCAAAACGGGATATGTATTTTTTCCATTGGCCACATCGCTCCCTGACGGTTTGCCAAGGCTTGCGGTATCCGCAACTACATCCAGAATATCGTCTGTTATCTGAAAAGCGGCGCCCAGCGCCGTCCCGTAACTGTCGATCGCGCGCAATGCCCTTTCGTCAGCGCCGGCCAGCATCGCCCCGCAAACACATGACGCCCGTATCAGCGCTCCGGTTTTCATGGCGTGCATACATTGCAGTTCCTGCAAGCTGGTTGCGGGTTGGCCGGTATAAATCATATCCCATTCCTGACCGCCTGCCATTCCTGACGAGCCGGCGGCCAGAGCAAAACGGGACAATGCGCTGAGCAGCCTGTCCGAAGCAACAGGTGTTCTGCACATAATGACAAATGCGTCCGTAAGCAGAGCATCTCCGGCCAAAACAGCGGTAGCCTCATCAAAAGCCTTGTGGTTGGCCGGTTTTCCACGCCGCAGGTCGTCGTTATCCATGACTGGCAGATCGTCGTGAATCAAAGAATATGTGTGTACCATTTCAATCGCCGCAGCAAAGGGCAGTACCATAGCAGCCGTACCGCCGCAGAGTAACGCGCAGTTCATACATAATACAGGGCGCAGCCGCTTGCCGCCGGCCAGCAGACTGTACAGCATGGATTGCTTAAGCCGGGGGGGCATGGAAAAATCATCAAGACAGGTCGCAAGATATCCCTCAACATCTGCTACATATTGCTGCAGTCGGGCTTCCATATCCGGTGCGGCTGTCGTCACTGTTATTCCGTCGTGTCGTCAGGCAATGCGGCTGTCAGACTCAAATCCTTTGATTCGCCGTCCTGCCAGAGGGCAAGCTCATGACGGGCTTTTTCCAGTTGCTCCCTGCAAAAATGCGAGCACGCGGCGCCTTCCTTATATAAAGCCATACCTTTCTCTAGGGGCAAATCTTCAGTTTCGAGAGATTTGACAATTGCCTGGAGACGCGACATTTTTTTTTCAAAAAGATCTTCTGTTTTCTCGGTCATTTCAATACAACTCCTGAAATTGATACATATGAACGGCTTAAAACTCAGCGTGGTTTTACCGCGCGGACAACAGCAGTCAGCCGACCGTCTCCCAAGCGCACGTCTATTTCCCGGCCCGTCATAGTCTGTTTTATTGAGCGCAAAATATCTCCTTCTGACGTGAACGCAAGAGCATAGCCCCGCACAAGCGGCGCCGACGGATTGCAGACCTTAAGGGCAAGCGTCAGATAATTATACATGTTGATGCGGTTCTCAAGCAAAGTGGAGATATTGATGCGCAGCAAATGTAACTGTACCGCCAAATCAGATTCCGCGTTTGACAAAACACGCGCAAAGGCCCTGTGCAAAGCCGAAATCAGCAGATTGAGATGACCTGCGCTCCCCATAAGTTTTTGGGGGCTTGACGCGCCTTGTCGCGCCGTCTCAAGTTTCTCAAACGCATGCTGTTTGCTCATCAACCATTGTCTTATCGCGTGCTCAAGCGAGAGGGAAAGTCCTGCAAGACGTTCCACCAAACGTACATGGTATCGCGCGGGCGACAGCCAGTGCAATGCCTTCTCCTGTTCATGAAGACATCGTCCGGCAATATTGAGAAAGTTTGTCGTTGCCTGATGCAAACCGGCATTCGCCTCATCAAGGCGCTGCAACAGTTCAGCGCGCAACGGCCAGAGCATTTGCGCCGCATGGGACGGCGTTGCCGCCCGCACATCCGCTGTCAAATCCGTCAGTGTGACATCCACCTCATGCCCGATGCCGGCCAGCACCGGAATACGTGAGCGAAAAACTGCATCGACAACCGGTTCCTCATTGAATGCCCATAAGTCCTCCAACGAACCCCCACCGCGGATCAGTACAGCAACTTGAGCCCAATTCTGTGCGTCGGCAAGATGTAATGCGGCAACAATTTCCGACACAGCGGCATCGCCCTGCACCAACGACGGAAAAAGTCGAATCTGCGCCCCGGTGCCGCGGTCTTTGCCTAATCGCAGAAAATCGTGCAGCGCCGCCCCCGAAGGAGATGTGATCAGGGCAATACGTTTGGGATCATACGGCAACGGGCGTTTGCGTTCAAGCGCGAAATACCCGAGCATTGCAAGCTTGCGCTTGCGTGCTTCGAATGCCTGTGCGAGAAGACCTTGCCCGGCCTCCTGAGCCAGTTCAACAATCAACTGGTACTGTCCGCGGGCGGCGTAGACGCTTATTCGTCCGGCGCACAACATAGTCAGGCCGTCACGCAGTATGTCGGAGGGCGCCGGTTTTGGCGCGTCAAAAATCTCGCCCGTAAGCGGATCGAATATCTGTCCTTGCCGAAGATGGAGTTGTTGATTCAAAAACCAGACACACTGCAATTGGGCATCCTGATCCTTCAGGCTGAAATAGATGTTCCCTGATTGCGGACGCGAGAGATTGCTCACCTCACCACGCACCCAGACGAATGGGAACCGCCCTTCCAGGTTCTTGCGCAACTTTTCTGTAAGCTGCCGCACTGTCAGTATGCTGTCCTGCATATTCAACGAGCCTGCTGGCTCATCTGCAAACTGGAGCAGATTATTGCCGGGCATACAATGCTTCCCAGTGCTCCCGCACCTGCCTGGCCCATAAAGAAAAATTTTCACGCAAATTCTCTATGACGAGTTCACAGCGTTCACCGCTGCGACGATCTTTGCACTCCACAACACCGCGCGCCAAACCTTTATTGCCGAGCACAAGCTGCATAGGCGCGCCGAGCAGATCCGCATCCTTAAATTTTACACCGGGCCGTTCGTCCCTGTCGTCATACAGCACATCAATACCCATACTCCGCAGCAAGCTGTATATGTCTTCCGCAGTATCCGTCACTACGGCGTTATGTTGGTCAAGATTTATCAGAACGCACTCAAAGGGCGCCAGCGGAGGAGGGAACACAATGCCATACCGATCATGATTCTGTTCTATGGCTGCAGCGGCAATGCGTGACACGCCGATGCCGTAACATCCCATAATCATGAGTCGCTCACTACCGTTCTCGTCCAGAAAAGTCGCGTGCATCGCTTCGCTGTATTTCAGCCCGAGCATAAAAACATGTCCCACTTCAATTCCCTTGGTGAACGCTATCTTACCGCCGCAACGCGGGCAAATATCTTCCGCCGTTATGGCGCGCAAATCCGCAAAGGCCGCAACTCGAACATCGCGTCGCAGATCAACATGTGTATTGTGGGAGTCTGCTTCATTTGCGCCTGTTATGTAGTCAGTGGCCCCTTGTAATTCCAGATCGGCATAAATCGGCAAATTCAGCCCAACAGGACCTGCAAAACCACAAGACGCATTCGTGACTTTTTTCACAATATCGGGGCCTGCCAGATGTATAACTTTTGCGTCAAGCAGATTCTTGAGTTTTATCTCATTGGCTTCACGGTCGCCACGCACCAACACCGCCACCGGCGTGTTGTCGACAACAAAAATGAGGGTCTTGATAATTTTTGCGGGCGGCACGTTAAGCAGCGCCGCGACATCCGCCACAGTGCGCGCGCCGGGCATTCCTGTTTTTTCACACGGCAGGCAATCGCCCTGAACGGTCTCCCCCCTCCAGACAGCCTCGGCACGTTCCACATTTGCCGCATAATCACAACTGTGACAAAAAGCGATTGTGTCTTCACCTGTGTCCGCAACCACCATAAATTCATGGGAAAAATTGCCGCCGATGGAGCCGCTGTCAGCCTCTACCGCTCTGAATTTAAGGCCCAGACGCCTAAAAATTCTCATGTAGGCCTTAAACATCTTCTTGTAACTGCTTTCCGCTCCAGCGGCGTCCGCGTCAAAGGAATAGGCGTCTTTCATGATAAACTCACGGCCCCGCATCAGGCCGAAGCGTGGACGGATTTCGTCACGAAATTTTGTTTGGATCTGATAGAGGCGGATGGGCAATTGCCGGTAGGAGCGTACTTCACCGCGCACCATGTCGGTTATCACCTCTTCATGTGTTGGGCCCAGACAGTACTCCCGCTCATTGCGGTCTTTGAAACGCAGCAGTTCTTGGCCGTAATATTCCCAACGGCCTGTTTCTTTCCAGAGGTCAGCCGGCTGAACCATGGGCATCAGCAATTCCTGAAAAGCGGCGGCATTCATTTCTTCACGCACGATTGCTGAAATTTTATCCAGGATTTTAAGTCCCAACGGCAGGTAAATATAGATGCCTGAAGTCAGCCGACGCATCATGCCTGCCCGGAGCAAGAGCTTATGGCTTATAACTTCCGCATCAGATGGCGATTCCCTGAGGGTTGGGATATAACAGGAGCTATAGCGCATGACTGTTGTCCTTCTGTTCATTCAACAGAGTTTGCAGTTCTTCCATAAAAGCGTCCAGCAAGGCGTCTTGCCCCTTGACTGAACGTATTACCCTGCCTTTACGAAAAATGATGCCTTTGTCACGACCGCCAGCAAGACCAATATCTACTTCTCGCGCTTCTCCGGGACCGTTGACCACACAGCCCATAACAGCCACCTTGATAGACGCTGTCGATTCGGCAAGGCAATCCTCCACTGCGCGCACAAGCGCAAAAATGTCAATTTCTGTTCTGCCGCAGGTAGGGCAGGAAATAATTTCCGGGCCTCGCGATCTGAGGCCGAGCGAGCGCAAAATTTCCCAGGCGGCTATGATTTCTGCAGTCGGATCAGCCGTCAACGAAACCCGCAATGTATCGCCTATCCCTTCGTACAGCAGGATTCCCAACCCAACAGCAGATTTGACAGCTCCGCGCAACAGGCCGCCTGCTTCTGTAATGCCGATGTGCAGAGGGTAATCACACGATTTTGCCAGAAGACGGTACGCGGCAATAGTATCCGTCACGGAGGATGATTTGATCGAAATTTTGATTTCATAAAAACCACGCGCTTCCAGCAAATGAACATATCTGAGCGCGCTTTGCACCAAGGCCTCCGGGCAAGGCCTGCCGTATTTGCGCATCAGTGATTTTTCCAGAGAGCCGGAATTGACGCCCACACGAATAACGGCTTTATGCGCTTTGGCCGCGTCTATAACCTTGAATATCTGCGCCCTGGTACCGATATTGCCCGGATTGATGCGCAATCCCTCTACGCCGGCTTCCACTGCGGAGACCGCAAGGCGATAATCAAAATGGATATCTGCTATGATCGGCAGCACAACCTTTTGACGAATGTGAGCAAGCGCCGCTATGGCGGCATTGTCGGGCACCGCCAGACGCACGGCTTCACAGCCGAAAGCCTGCAGTCGTTCAATCTGGGCCAATGTGGACGGCACATCTCTGGTGTCTGTATTTGTCATGCTCTGAACCATAACAGGCGCGCCGCCCCCCACAACCAGGCTGCCGAGGTGAATGGCGCGGTTTTTTATTGTACACATAATTCCTGCCTCAACACATAGTTACAGGCAAACAGTTCAATATACATAAGCTATTATCAGACGCAAGCCAAGCGCATATCTCCATTATGCTCCCGGAACATGCACTGGTTGCTTACAATCATATTGCTTGCGTTACGTGTTCACGTCTTGCATCTGAAGCATTTTACGGTTATAGACGATTCATGTCGTTAAGCATAGGTATTGTCGGTTTGCCCAATGTCGGCAAGTCCACTCTGTTCAACGCACTCACCAAGGCTCAAAACGCTCAGGCAGCAAACTATCCCTTCTGCACTATTGAACCCAACAGGGCCACAGTAGCGGTGCCTGACGCACGCGTGGACGCTTTAACAGCCAAAGTGCTCCCTAAAAAAACAATTTACGCCAGGGTTGATTTTATAGATATTGCCGGTCTTGTGCGCGGAGCGAGCAAGGGGGAAGGCCTCGGCAACAAATTTTTGGCAACAATCCGTGAATGCCCGGCAATCGTCCATGTTGTGCGCTGTTTTCAGGATGACAACATAACCCATGTCGATGGTGCAGTTAATCCTCTGCGTGATGTGGAGACTATTGAAACAGAGCTGCTGCTGGCCGATTTTCAGAACGTAGAAAGACGTCTTGAAAAATTGCAAAAACTTGCAAAAGCCGACAAGGACGCCAGGATAACAGCTGACATGATGCAGGGCCTGTTGTTTTTTTTAAACGAAGGCAACTCTGCTGGAAATTTTGTACTGCCGGACAATGAGCTTTTCTTGTCTTCCTGGCGCGAATTGGGGCTGATTACCGCGAAACCTGTTATTTATTGCGCCAATATTGATGAACCATCCATTGCTGACGGCAACACTTTTGTGGAAACGCTGAGGAAATTTGCTGCAGAACGTGACGCTGGTTTTGCCTGTATCTGCGCAAAACTCGAAGAAGAACTTCAAGGAATGCCCGAGGACGAACAAAAGGAAATGCTGGCTTCTTACGGCATCATGGAAAGCGGATTAACCGGTATTATTCGCGCCGGCTATTCCAGGCTGGGGCTGTGCAGCTATTTTACTGCAGGGTCGGATGAAGTGCGCGCCTGGACCATCCAACAGGGCTGGAAGGCTCCACAAGCCGGCGGCGTGATTCATACGGATTTTGAACATGGCTTCATCAGAGCCGAAGTTATTTCCTACAATGACTACATGGAGCATGAAAGTGAAGCCGCATGCAGATCTGCCGGCCTCCTGCGCATTGAAGGCAAGGAATATACAGTGCATGACGGAGACGTGGTGCATTTTCTCTTCAATGTCTGATAGCCGGCACGGCGTTGCAGTCTATTAACGCCAGCGGTTCAGAAATGCGGCAGCGCTTTTTCCGGCATCCAGATGCGTGAGCAGAGCGCTGCCGAAAACCACTGCGTCCGGCTGAGCGTCATGCGGCAGCATCGTCAGCTGGGAGGGATCCCCCAGGCCAAAGCCTAACGCCAGCGGCACAGAAAAAACAGAACGCGCCCGGCGTATTACAAAAGCAATCTGCGGCGCCAAAGCGGTCCGCTCTCCTGTTGTTCCCATTACAGACACGACATACACGTAACCCTCGTTTTCTCCGGCGTACAGACGCATCCGCTTTTCGCCGGTATTGGGGCCTATCAGCGCGATCAACGCTATCCCCTGGTTTTTCAATGCAGCGCGTAAGGATACAGATTCTTCAAAAGGCATGTCCGGAATGATAAAACCATGAACACCGGCAGCGGCAGCGTCAACGGCCAGTTTTTCAAAGCCATACTGCAAAAAAGGATTTAAATAACCCATAAGCACGACACCCGCCTTGATCAGGCCCTTGCGTTCCTTCATCTCGGCCAGAATTTCACGCAAATGCACACCGTCGCTCAATGCCCTTTGCGATGCCTCCGCCACAACAGGACCATCCGCAACCGGGTCTGAAAACGGTACGCCGATTTCAATGATATCCGCGCCGTTATCATCCAGTTCCATGATTGTCGGCCAAAAACGTATTTTATCGGGAAAACCTGCTGTCAAAAAGGGAATCAGCGCAGTACGTCCGGCAGCCGCAGCCGAGCTGATTTTTTCTTCAAGCGTGTTCATGCGGTTCCTCTCTGTGCGGAAAGTTGCTGACAATCTCCATGTCTTTGTCGCCACGGCCTGACAGATTGACAACGACATGCGACCCGGGGGCAAATTTCTGCGGATGATCCAGCACCCAAGCCAGCGCGTGCGAGGATTCCAGCGCGGGCAGTATGCCCTCTGTTTTGCAGAGCCGATGAAACGCGGCGAGAGCATTGGCGTCTTTGACCATCCCGTAGTGCACGCGACCTGTCTTGTGCAGCCATGCGTGCTCAGGGCCGACGCCCGGATAATCAAGCCCGGCGGAAATGGAGTGTGACGGTTCTATCTGACCGTCATTGTTTTGCAGCAACATGGTATAATTGCCGTGCAGCACCCCCGGTGAACCCAGGTTAAGCGGAGCGGAATTGAAACAACCTGTTTCGCCGGTGCCGGCTGCTTCGACACCGATGAGGCGCACTGACGTCTCCTCCAGAAATGGATAAAATATTCCAATGGCGTTGGAGCCGCCGCCGACGCAGGCTACGACAGCATCTGGCAGCCTACCTGTTTTTTCAAATAATTGTGAACGCGTCTCCTGGCCGATTACACTTTGCAGCCGCCGCACGAGTGTAGGAAAAGGATGTGGTCCGGCTGCGGTGCCGAAACAGTAATGGGTTGTTTCCTGAGAAGAGATCCAAGCCCGCAGGGCTTCATTAATGGCGTCCTTAAGGGTGCGTGTGCCGTTTCGCACAGCGTGTACCTCAGCCCCCAAGAGTTTCATGCGCATAACATTGGGGGACTGTCGCGCAACGTCTTCGCTGCCCATATAAATAACGCAATCCATGCCCAGCCGTGCGGCGGCGGCGGCAGTGGCAACGCCGTGCTGGCCGGCGCCTGTCTCTGCGACAAGGGCTGTTTTTCCCATGCGTTTTGCCAGCAGCGCCTGACCCAGTGTATTGTTAATCTTATGAGCCCCGGTGTGCAGTAAATCTTCACGTTTGAGCCAAAGATGAAAGTCGGTCTCTTCTGAAAGACGGGCGCAATATGTCAAAGGTGTTGCACGTCCTGCGTAGTTGCCCAACAAATCTTCAAGTTCTGTTTGAAAGCCGGGTGTCGACAGGATATCACGCATTGCAGCCTCAACCTCTAAAAGAGGGGGCATAAGCAATTCCGGAACAAAACAGCCGCCGAATTCACCAAAATAACTTTCCTTCATACCCCGTCACCGCCATCGCTGTATGTTAGCGCTGCATATACGGCCGCGCGCATTTTTGCGGCATTTTTTACACCCGGCGCGTCTTCAATGCTGGAATTGAAATCCACGCCGTCCGGCTTGCACCGGCTGAGGGCATTATGCACATTTACGGCGTTAAGGCCCCCTGCCAACATCCAGGGATGCGGAGCGCGCAGGCCGGACAAATCCTGCCATTCCAAGCAATTGCCGCTGCCGCCGCCGAACAGTCCCGCATCCAGCAGATACATGGCACAGGAAGCTGCGTACTGTTGCAGCGCTTTGTGGAGTAACGCACGGTGGCAATGACGGTCAGGCCGGACAACTCGTATAACGCGTTGCGCCCCGACGGCAAGCGCGCATTCAACACTCTGTTCCCCGTGCAATTGCGCGAAATCGAGACAGGCCATATCCATGACGCGAAGAATTTCCTCTGCCTGCTGCTTTACAAAAACACCTACTCTAAGCATACTGTCGCTCCGCAGAGCAGCCGCCTGTACAGGCGTGACCCAACGTCTGCTTTGCGGATGAAAAATAAAGCCGCAAAAACGCACGTTGAGCTGTGAAGCAATATCAATATCTTCCTGACGTGTTATCCCGCAGATTTTAATCAGCATGATTATTCCTTCGCGCTGGGAAATCAATCTGCAAAATCGCACGCAACGCAACACCCGGTCTGCCCTGACGCATAAGCGCCGAACCTATCAGGACTGCATTGTAGCCTGCTTCTGCTGCCTGGACAAGGTGCTCCGCGCGGCTAATGCCGCTCGCGGCAATCCACAGTTCATTGTCCATCGGCGTGTTTTCTTCAGCCAATTGGCAACAGGAGATACGATCAACCTGAAGCGTGTCAAGATTTCTTGCATTCACCTGAATTATACGCGCTCCGCTTTCACGAGCGCGCCGCAGGTCTTCCTTATCAAACACCTCCACCACCGCCTGCATGCCGAATTTTTCGGCCTCTTCCCGCAATTGACGCAAAAACCGGACATCGGGCGTCAGTTTTACAATAATCAGTACGGCAGACGCCGGTGTTGCGGCGGTAGCCCGCACTTGAAGCAAATCGAAAATAAAATCTTTGCGAAGCAGCGGCAAGGGCTTTACTAAATCGTTTTGCACCGTTGCCGCACGTTTCAGAAAATTCATATTGCCGTGAAAATACATTTCTTCCGTCAGAACAGACAAAGCGGCGGCGCCTGCTGCGGCATACTGACGTGCTGCTTCTTCCACAGAAATCTTTTCGCAAATTACTCCATGCGAAGGAGATGCCCGTTTGTACTCTGCCACAATCGCAAGCGGGCGCCCATGTTGAGGCCGACGTAAGGCATCTGAAAAATCAGGTCGCGGTTCGCTGCAAATTTCCGGCAAAAAGCCCTGCTCTGCCGCTCGACGCAGACTTTCGACTTCTGCCAGCTTGGCTTTGTAAAACCGCTCAAGCCGCATGCAGTACCTTCCTGCCGACGCCGGAGACAACCGCTTCACGGGCGCAGGCCATGCACACGGACATATCCGGGCTTTCTTCCAAAAGATACAGAGACAGACCTACATTGAGCGTCACCATATCACGCATCGGCTGAGGACCATCCCCCATGAGCAGCTCTTTGAGGACAGTCACAGCCTGTTCCTTGTCAGTAACGGACAAATCTTCCGGGGTACACGGCGCGATGCCGTAATCCGCCGGGTTAAGCTCCATTGGGCTTACTGTGCCGTTATGCAAAATGGCGGCTTTTGCAGGTCCAATAGGGGTTATTTCATCATAATCGCCGGCTCCGCAAACAACCGCAGCACGATAGAGCGGGGATTGCAGGAGAGTCTGCGCTATCAGGGGAACCATTTCCTGTCTTGCAACGCCCATGAGCAAATGGCTTGGCCGGGCAGGATTGATCATGGGCCCGAGGATGTTGAAAAGTGTACGGAATCCAAGTTCCTTACGCAACGAGCCGATGTTTTTAAATGATGGATGATAACGCGGCGCGAACAGAAAGGCAAAATTGTTTTGTTGAAGCATTGTTGCCACAGAATCCGGACTGTTGTCCAAAGGTATGCCCAGAGCTTCCAGAGCATCAGCGCTGCCGCACTTTGAAGAGACCGCCCTGTTGCCGTGTTTTATCACTTTATATCCCATACCGGCCAAGACAAGAGATGTTGCTGTGGAACAATTAAAAGAAAAGCGTTTGTCGCCGCCGGTTCCAACAACGTCAATACAAGTTCCGGATATGCCGTCAACCCGCACAGCGCGTGAAAGAGCAGCACGCGTGGCGTGAGCAAGCTCCAGAACGCTTTCACCCTTCATACGCAGGCCCATTAAAAAACTCCCGGCTTGCGCCGACGTCATCTTCCCATCCATGAGCGCGGCAAAACCGGCGGACGCCATCTCCGCTGTGAGGTCTTCCCTTTTGCTCAATCGTTCAAGAATAACAGTAAGATCAGAGGAATCTGCAACGGCGTTGCACAGAACATGCGGGAAATTGCCCAACAGTCTCAAACCATCGGGCGTGAGTACAGACTCAGGGTGAAACTGCACCCCGACCCAAGGACGATCATTGAAACGCAAGGCCATTACTTCACCTTCAGGAGCGCGGGCCGTCACGGTAAAACGGGCATTGAAGACATCGTGATCAGACCGCACCACCAAAGAGTGATACCTGCCTACCGTCATCGGATTGGGCAAACCTGTGAACAGGCCTGTGCCGTCATGTACGATTTCACTTTGCTTGCCGTGCATGATACAGGGAGCCACATCCACTTTTGTGCCGGCAACCATGCCCAGCAACTGATGCCCAAGGCAGACGCCGAGCACCGGAACGCTCGGATCAAGACGTTTCAGAAATTCCAGACACAGGCCTGCATTCGCAGGATGACCGGGCCCCGGTGAGATACAAACCATAGAGAGATTCGGATCTGTCGCGACGCGCAGAATGGTCGGATCGTCATTGTAGAACACTACAGGGGATTGTCCCAAAACATAAAAGGCCTGCACCAGATTGTATGTGAAGGAATCGTAATTATCTATAATCAGAAACATATTCCTCATCCTCCGACCGTATGACCATACGCATGATGGCAGACTTATTACAAACTTCCTTCCATTCCAGCACAGGGTCAGAGTCGTGGACAATGCCTCCGCCGGATTGCCAGAAAAGCTCGCCGTTACGCGTCCACATACTGCGGATGGTGATGCCCATGTCCAGATTGACGCCTTCTTTACCAAGACCAATCCAGCCGATACAACCGGCATAAGGTCCTCTCGGCCGGCCCTCAATATCTCGAATGATTTCCATTGCGCGCACTTTAGGAGCGCCGGAAACTGTACCCGCAGGGAATGTCGCTCCGAGAACATCCAGCGCGTCCAATCCATCTGCAAGACGGGCGGTCACACGACTTGCCAGGTGCATAACATGGGAGAAGCGTTCAACCTCCATATATCGTTCAAGCTTGACGCTGCCGGGCCTCGCAATGCGACCGAGATCGTTTCGGCCCAAATCCACCAGCATTACATGCTCAGCGCGTTCTTTGGGGTCATCGCGCAGTTCAGCTGCAAGAAGCGCGTCTTCAATATCATCTTTGCCCCGTCTACGGGTTCCAGCGATCGGTGCTACCTGTAAGTAACCGTCAGTACAGCGCACCATGATCTCAGGCGAAGAACCGAAGAGCGTCAGTTCAGGAAAACACATAAAAAACATATAGGGCGAGGCGTTAAAACGCCGCATGCGGCGATACAGGCCAAAAGGGTGATCGGCAAAGGGCATTGAAAATCGAACAGAAGGCACAACCTGAATGGCCTCTCCCTGACGCAGCATCTCCTTAATGCGCACAACATAGTCTTTATAGCCAAGCTCATCCGGTTCCATACATACGGCGTCCGGATCAAACCCACTTTCGCTTTGCCAGCACGCAGGTAGTTCGGATTTTTTGGAATGCCTCTGCAAAGGGCCAGGGTTTGTAAGACTGATGTGACAAAGACGATTGTACAGATGATCAAATAACAGCACGACGCCGGGAAGTGCCAAGAGACAATCCGCCTCACCGGGCGGCATGATTGCTCCCAATCTGGCGTTAAACAGTCCGGCCATGCCAAAACCCATATACCCATAGAGAGATCTTGTGATATGAGGCAAATTTCGAATATTTGATGGCGGAATTATCAGCAGTTTCCCCATAAGTGCCCGCAGTCCCTCCACAAAAGGAAGCCCTTCAAAACGTTTTAAAGGCGCTGTGCGCTCATCTGAAACAGTGATGGCAAGTTTGCCTTCACGGCACGAAACAATTAAGGCCATCTCACAAGCCAAAACACTGTAACGCCCCCAGCGCCCGTCGACCTCGGCGCTCTCTAATAATATGCCGTTGCCCGTGCCCACAACATCCAAAAAAAGGCTGATAGGCGTGTCCATATCAGCAGACAGCCAACGTGCGGATTGTTGCAGCGTCAAGAGGGGAGGCAACACAGTATCTTCTTCCATCTCTGCCGTCCTTTTGTGTTAGACTTTACAAAAAAAACGCCGCCTCATTTGAGAGACGGCGCTTGAGCATATTGAAGGCACAGAAAATTATTGCCGCACGTCTCCCTTGCAGATATTCACACGCCGCCAAGCAGAAAAAGCAACATATGTCGTCAACGGGGGAAGAAACATACTGTCATCTACTACCATTTTAATCAGTAGCCAAGTCTTAAAACATTTTGCTGTTGAGAATATCCACCTGCTTTCAAATCACCCAATGTGTCAGCCGCAATAACTGACTTCAAAAGCAAAATATTTTTAAAAGGATACACTGAAGCGCCGCCATTGTCAAGACCATCGCACTTTCACATTTAAAATATGCAAATACTCCGGCGGCGGAACCGCCGCCCGCTCCAGGGGCGCAGGCAAAACCGTGTTTCGCCGTCAAGCACCGAAGGGAGCGTTCCAGAATGAATCAGCTCCAGGACAAAGTTTTTTGACAGGTCTATAATTCCAGTAACAGCCCTACCGGGCAATGGTCTGAGCCATAAACGTCGGACTCAATCCATGCGTCGCGAATATTTTGTTTGAGTTCGTCAGAGACAAAAAAATAATCTATACGCCAGCCGATGTTTTTCTCACGCGCTTTCGTTTTATATGACCACCAGGAATAATGCCCGCCCGCATCGCCATGGACATGCCGAAAAGTGTCCAGATATCCCAGTGCGATGAAACGATCCAAGAATGCGCGCTCCTGCGGCAGGAAGCCGGTATTTTTTATGTTCTGCCTGGGGCGCGCCAAGTCAACCGGCTCGTGCGCAATATTAAAATCTCCACAGACAACAATAGGTTTTGTTTGCCGACATTCTTCCAGATGCTTCAAGAATGTTTCAAAAAATGCCATCTTATAGGACAGCCGTCTGAAGCTCCCTGTCGGTCTGCCCTCTTCATCCAGTTCCTCTGCTCCTCCGTTAGGAAAGTAGCCGTTAAAAAAATGAAAATCAGGAAATTCCAAATGCAGGAGTCGCCCCTCACCCTGATATGCCTCATCAGGTAATTCCACCTGCACGTCAAGCGGCAGGTTTCTGCTGAAAACAGCGACACCGGAATAGCCTTTTTTAACATAACTCGAAGCCCAATACGACTCCCAACCTGCAGGCCTGATCAAATCGTCTGCGAGCTGATTGGGGTTTGCCTTGGTTTCCTGCAACGCAACCAGCTGCGCGTCTGTCTCGGAAAACCAGCACCAGTCCGGTTTGGCGGATATTGCACGCAGGCCGTTAACATTCCAGGAAATAAATTTA
This sequence comes from Candidatus Desulfovibrio trichonymphae, assembly GCF_002355955.1. Lineage (NCBI taxonomy): Bacteria > Pseudomonadati > Thermodesulfobacteriota > Desulfovibrionia > Desulfovibrionales > Desulfovibrionaceae > Desulfovibrio > Candidatus Desulfovibrio trichonymphae. Next base: position 692,177 of record NZ_AP017368.1, read on the forward strand.
ATGCGCCGCATATGCCGCTCTCCGAGAGCGATAAATCAAAAAAATTTCACCATGAAAATCACCCGTCCAAATGGGCATCCAAGAAGACCGATTTTGAAAGCGCATCGAAAAATTGCTGGTATATAATTGGGTCATCTATCACCTGGACGTTGTACTGGGCGTTTGCCCTCACCATCATCCTGTTGCCGCCTCTGGGGAAAATGTTAACTGTCATCCGCAGATTGTACCCTGAAAGTTTTGTTGCGCTGAGTGAGCCCAGTTCAAAGGATGCTTTGTCTATGACAAATCCCAAATCCTGAAGAGTTGCCATAGCGCTGTCCATCATTTTCTTCTTGTCCGTTGTTTCAAAATACCGTGTCTGCATTTGACGGATTTTAAGTTGGGATTCACCGCCTGTATCCATCACGCCCTGGCGCGCTGAAGCGACACAGCCGGTCACAAAAACAGCAAACAAAAAAAGTGGAAAAAATTTCTTCATATCTCGTGCGCCTCCAGAAAGACAGCCTGTGAAAGTTTGTCAAAAAAATCCTGATAAATAAGAGAATCTTTGATACCCTCTAATTTGGTCACTTGTCCGTGATCGTCAGAAATCATCCGTTGAAAAGTTATCCTTACAGCTGACCTTCCGTCCTTGCCTTTTTTACTGTCGCCTGGTTCAAGTTCCCGCATAACCAATGACGCCCTTATAACCTGATCTTTATCAACAGGTGTGGCGACACCGGTGAGAATGGCCAGAAAAATTGCCCCGGTTACTTGCCCTGCATTCACGGCGGAACGCGACTTCGAACCAACCAACAAACCAAGTTTATATTCGGCTTCGTCCAGATTAAATCCTAAGTCCTGATAAACTGCCGAGGCTGCTGACAGCATTGTTTCAAAATTTGTCGTTTCAAAACTACGGGTTTGCATTTGTCGGTCGGCAAGAGCTGTTGGGCTCAATGTCAGAGCATCCTTCGGAACCTTGGTGGCGCAAGAGGCAAGCATCAGCAAGGCACAGAGGAAGAGAAGATAAGTTTTTTTCATGGACTTCCCCTAGAAGCTGGACTGACGGTATGAAAAATCGCGCACTAGACCGGCATTATCGAACTTGATAATAATGGTCAGAGTCCGCTGACTTGTTGAGGCAGCACCGGATTGGGTTGAACCGCCAAGAACAAGACCAAGAATGCTTCCGCCATTGCCGCTCACACCGGCGCCGGCAGCACCGGCGCCGGCACCCATATTTGATGAAGAATAGACACGTTCAGTAGCTATTTTATCATACACCCAAGTCTCCCTGCGTTGTCCATCGGTCGTAACCATATTTGGAGAACCAAGGGTCGCCACTACAGCTGCGCCAGACATGCCGACACGGATTTCCCGCTGGACTGTCCCAACTGAAATTCTGTCTTTGGTATCGTCGCGAACAGCGTCACGGTGTTGCGATGCTGTGCATGCAGCAAGAAGTAATATGGCGAAAATCAAAACAAAAAAATTTCTCATTAAAATCTCTCCACCGTTGAACAACATGGAAATTTCTTAACATTAGCGAAAGATCAACCTGAAATCAAGCCAATAACAACGTGAAAATTGTGACTTGTTCAACGTCCCCCTCACTTTGAACATTTACGAGATGATGCCGAAATTCGGAGAACCTCCCTGCCGGCAAACTGGAAACCGTGTATCGTGTAGTTTCCGTTTTGGCAGAATGACAGGTGTTAGTCACCTGTCAGCAGCATCCCGTTCATATTGTGCAATAAGCCTTACCGGCTTGAAGTCCAGAATCGACGCGAGTTTGAACAGGGTAGCCATAGCGAAATTGTTTTCCGGTGATTACAGATTTCGCAATTCTTCCTCGGTATAGAGCACTGCCTGTTGCTCTGGACCGGCATATCCTCAAAATGCTCAATGATGGCATCAACAAGCGTTCAGACATATTCCTCCAACAAGTTTAACCCTTATTATACCGGAGATATATTCATATTTCCAGATATAATCTGGAAATTCATTCGATTGCCTGGGCAGGATGGTGGATCGCGCTTGTGCGCTCCGGCGACTATTGGTACAATCAACCGATATATCTGATTGCACGGAGTACAAGAAGTATGATGAGGAGAAGCATGGAGATACGTTTCCAAAATTTTGGCACGGAGCAGTGGAAGGCCGATATCCTGCTGGCCCCCCTTTGCGGGGGTGAGAATATACTTGAGCAATGTCCAGAGCTGGACGTTGCCGCGCCTTGGCTTGCCGTAACGCCGGGCATGCGCGACGTCACCGGCGGGCGGGAAGAGATTGCCCTGCTGCACGGCCATCCTGAGCTGCCCATTCCGCGTGTGCTAACTGTCGGCCTCGGTCCGCGCGAAAAACTGGACATGAATGTTTTTCGCAAAGCCGTAGCCGGCGCCGCGCGGCACTGCCGCAAGCTGGGTTTTACCTCTCTGCTGCTTCCTGAACCGGCGCTTGCGCGCCTGCCCGGCGGCCGTGAGCGTCTTGTGGAAGAGAGCGTGTGTGCGGCAAAGCTGGCCCTGTATCGTTATACGGCCATGAGAAAGCCGACGGCCGACGCCAGACACGATCCGCAGTGGTTGGCGCTGGGTTTTGACGGCAAATCCGAACAGGATTTTTTGCACGCCGCGGCGCGGCGCGGTGAAACCGCGGCCGACGCGGTGATACTTGCCCGCGATCTGGCGAACACGCCCGGCAATCTGCTTTCGCCTGCGGCGCTGGCCGCCAGAGCTGAAGAACTTGCCCGCGAATACGGCTTCACCTGCACTGTGCTGGACGAAACCCTGCTCGCCGGGAAGGGCCTTGGCGCCTTGCTGGCCGTGGGGCAGGGTTCGGCCGAACCGCCGCGTCTTGTCATCGTGGAACACGCGCCCTTGGGGCACGAGCAGGAAAAGCCGCTGATTTTGATCGGCAAGGGCGTCACTTTTGATTCCGGCGGCCTGTGCATCAAACCCGCTGCCCGCATGCACGAGATGAAATGCGACATGACGGGCGCGGCCGCGGTGCTTGCCGTTGTGGCCGCGCTGGCGCGCGAAGGCGTGCCGCGCAGGGTGCTGGCCCTTATGCCCTGTGCGGAAAACATGCCCGGCGGCGGAGCGATGCGGCCGGGCGATGTAGCGCGCGCGGCAAACGGCGACACGGTAGAGATTGTCAATACCGACGCGGAAGGCCGCCTCGCGCTGTGCGACGCGCTCGCTTACGCCCAGCAGGAGTGGACGCCTGCGGCGATCATAGACATCGCCACCCTCACCGGCGCGTGCGCCGTGGCGTTGGGCACGGGTATGGCCGGTCTTTTCTGCGACGATGCAACATTGGCCGAGCGCATACAGGCCTGCGGGGGAGTGTGCGGCGAACATTTCTGGCCCCTGCCGCTCTGGAAACCCTATGAGGAATACCTCAAAAGCGAAGTAGCGGATATCAGCCACACAGGCCCAAAGGAAGGCGGGGCTATAACCGCCGCGCTTTTTTTGCGTCATTTCGTATCTGACGGCGTGCGGTGGGCGCATCTGGACATTGCCGGCGCGGACTGGGCGGACAGGGAAACGCCGCTCTGCGCCAAAGGCTCATCGGGCTTTGGCGTGCGCACCCTGCTGGAACTGGCAAGATCAGTATAAGAAAGCAAGTTGAATCAGCGGCCGTCCGTTATGAACGGCGTGTTTTTTGGAGGAAACATTGTGAAAGTGTATCTTGTGGGCGCGGGGCCTGGGGATCCCGGCCTTCTGACCCTCAAGGGGCGGGACGCGCTGGCCTGTGCGGACGTGGTGGTGTACGACGAGCTGGCCTGTGACGGCCTGTTGTCATATGCCAAACCCGGCGCGGAGCTTGTGTATGTTGGCAAGGTGGCCGGAGACCATGCCCTGCCGCAGCACAAAATCAACGCCCTGCTGGTTGAAAAGGCCAAAAAGGGAAAGGTGGTCACGCGCCTGAAAGGCGGCGACCCCTATGTTTTCGGGCGAGGCGGCGAAGAAGCCGAAGTGCTGGCAAAAGCCGGCGTGCCCTTTGAGGAAGTGCCGGGCATAAGCAGCGCCATAGCGGCGCCGGCGTATGCGGGCATTCCCGTGACGCACCGCGATTTCGCCTCTTCCGTGACCATTGTCACCGGCCATGAAAATCCGGACAAGGGCTCGGCCGCGCACAACTGGTCCGCCATTGCCGCAAGCGCCTCCACACTGGTCTTTGTGATGGGCGTGAAAAATCTGCCGCATATCGTGAAGAATCTGCTTGCCGTCGGCATGGATCCACAAATCCCAGCAGCTGTCGTGTACAGGGGCACAACTCCCCGGCAGAGAAGCCTTGCCTGTCCGCTGGCGGATTTGCCGGGCGCCGTGCGGAAGGCGGGTTTTACAAATCCTTCGGTGATTGTGGTGGGCAGGGTGGCTGAACTGCGCGGGAGGCTCAACTGGTTTGAGCACAAACCGTTGTTCGGCAGAAGTATGGTGGTGACGCGCGCCTGCGAACAGGCGAGCGGGCTTGCCGATGCGCTGGGCAGCCTGGGTGCGGAAGTCATACAGTTTCCTACTATTGCAATACGTCCCACGCCAGACTTCACGGAGATGGACGCGGCAGTGGCCCGGCTGTCCGAGTACGGCTGGGTGATTTTTACTTCAATGAACGGCGTGCGGCATTTTTTTATGCGGCTTGCCGCTGCAGGTAAAGACAGCCGTGCCCTGGCGGGCTGCAAGGTGGCGGCCATAGGCCCCGCAACGGCCATTGCCCTAGCGGGTTGCGGCATAACGGCTGATTTTGTGCCAAAACACTATGTGGCTGAAGGTGTGCTGAAGGGTCTGCATACTGCAACGAGCGGTTCGCTTGCCGGCGTGCGTATTCTGCTGCCGTGCGCGGCAAAATCCCGTGACGTGCTGCCCAAAGAACTCGCCAAAGCGGGCGCGCTGGTTGACATGGCAAAAGCCTATATAACCCTGCCCGCAGCAAGCCGCAAAGACGAGATGCTAGCACGCATTAAGATAGGCGCGCTTGACTGTGTGACCTTTGCTTCTTCCTCCACGGTGGAGAATTTTCTGGCCCTGATTCCGGCGGAGCTTTTGAAAAAACATCCGGAAATCCGTCTTGCCGCCATAGGGCCTGTGACGAAAAAAACACTGCAGAAGCATGGGCTTGATTGCCATATCTCGCCCGCGGAGTACACCATTCCGGCACTGGTTGAGGCGGTGAAGCAATATTATTCGGCGCTGTAAGCTGAATCCGCGCCAAGTTGCGGTCACAGGATAATTTTTAATATTTTTTTGTACAGATTCAGGCTGCAACGCCGCAATGAGCCAAAGGACATTATGCCCCTGAATATCGCCATACTCGCCTCCGGCAACGGCTCCAACGCCCAAGCCATGATGGACAAAGCCGCCGCAGGAACGCTTGACGTGAACATACGCCTTGTCGTAAGCAACAGACAGGGTGCCGGCGTGCTTGATCGCGCCCGCAAGGTCGGTTTGCCGCACCTTGTGCTTGACCACACAGCCTGGTCGGACCGCGCGGCCTATGACGGCGCGCTTGCCGAAGTTCTGCGGAAAAGCGGAGCGGAGGTCATCGCGCTCGCGGGATATATGCGCCTTTTGTCGCCCTGTTTCCTCAAAGCCTTTGAGGGACGCGTCATCAACATTCATCCAGCGCTGTTGCCGAGTTTTGCCGGACTGCACGGCGGCGCTGACGCTCTGGCGTACGGGGTGTCCATTTCCGGTTGTACCGTGCACTTTGTGGAAGAACAGATGGACAGCGGCCCTGTTATCATTCAAGCTGCGGTGCCGGTGAACGCGGGAGAAGATATTGAGTGCCTGATGGAGCGCCTGCACGCCATGGAACACCGCATTTACCCACAAGCCCTGCAATGGCTGGCGCAGGGGCGCATTACGCGAGCTGGCAGGCAGGTCTTTCTTGCGCCGGGCAACGAGCGGCGCGTCAGATCCGACGGAGACTGGTTCGTCTGGCCGCCCTTGGAAGAAAATTTTTGACGGCGCGTCAGAAAAAGAATTGTTCCCGCATGAGGAAGCGGCAGGTTGACTCGACGGCAACGATTATGAAGGTCTGTCTCCGGCCCCCCGCTGTTTTATCTAATGACCTGTAATGCCATATTTTTTCAACTTGTACTGCAGGAGACTTTTGGAGATGCCCAGATATTCTGCTGCCTTCACCTGCACAAGTTCGGCTCGCACCAGGGCGCGGCGTATGAGCGCGGCCTCAATTTTTTCCAGCGTGCCGGCCAGATCCAGCTGTACCGGCAGTAAATCAACAGCGCTTTTAAATTGCGCCTCTTCGTCGCGAATATCTGGCGGGAGGTCGTCCACGCTGATAACCGGCCCCGGCACAAGCACAAGGCAGCTCTCCACCACATTTTCCAGCTGGCGGATATTGCCCGGCCACTCATAACCTGTGAGATAATTGAGGGCTTCGGTGCTGAAAGACTTTGACGGCATACTGTTTTCTGAAATAACTTTTTCAACAAACCAAGCCACTAGGGAAGGAATGTCTTCCCTCCGTTCGCGTAGCGACGGCAGGGGAATCTGCACCACATTCAGGCGATAGTGCAGATCGTCGCGAAGCAGGCCATTTGTCACAAGCTCCGCAATATCCTTGTTGGTGGCCGCCACAACGCGAATATCCACATCAACGGGCTCACTGCCGCCGACGCGCTCGAAACGCCGCTCCTGCAGCACACGCAGAAGCTTGACCTGCAAGTCCTGCGTCAGTTCGCCAATTTCGTCCAAAAACAGCGTGCCGCCGTCCGCTTGTTCAAAACGTCCCCGGCGCATGGCCACCGCACCGGTGAAAGAACCTTTTTCATGGCCAAAAAGCTCGCTTTCAAGCACGCCCGCGTTCAAAGCCATGCAGTTGACGGAAACAAAGGGTTTGTCCTTGCGGTGGCTTGAATAATGAATGGCGCGCGCCACCAGCTCCTTGCCGGTGCCGGATTCGCCCGTGATCAGCACGGTGGAACGGCTCGGCGCCGCGCGGTCGACCATCACGAGCACATCACGTATGGCCCTGCTGCGCCCCACAATTTTGTGCACGCCGTACCTGTCTTCCATGGCTTCCTGCAGAAGACGGTATTGCCGGTGCACTCGCGAAAGCTCGACCGCGTTGTGAATGGAGAGCAAAAGCTCATCATTGGAAAAAGGCTTTGTGATATAATCAAAGGCCCCGTGTTTCATGACCTCCACAGCGCTTTCAATGGAGCCGAAGGCAGTCATGATCAGCACGGGAATGTGGATCCACTTTTTTTTGGCCCTTTGCAGCACATCCCGGCCTGTGACCTTCGGCATTTTCATGTCTGTAACAACAACGTCCACCTCGCTCTCGTCCAGAAAGGCCAGCGCGGTTTCCGGGTCGCTGATGGCGGTGACCACATACCCGGCGTCTTCCAGCAGAGTCTGCAACACCAGAAGATAATTTTTTTCGTCGTCCATGATAAGGACGTGCGATCGTTCACTCATTATACCGGTACGGCTCCTTTTCCATTTCCATTCTCACACAACGGGCGGACAAAAGGCAGCGCTGGCGGCCCCACTGCCAAGGCGGCCTGCTCGTCTGCACAAGTTCCACAAGGCCTTTTTTTCACAACGGCCTGATGTTCCTGAACATACCACCGAAGCCACAACGAACAGGAACAGCGGGGGGGAAAGACAGGCCGGAGGCATGGCGCTCCCCCACGTTTGTAAATAATGCCCGCGTACGGCACGCTTGTCAAAAGCGCGGGCGGTCAACCCCAAGGCAGACACATCTAAAAAGTCTATAGGAGGTCTGGCGTCTGCGGCGTCACAAAAAATCCGGCGAAGAAGCCGCCTTGCCGCCCGCCAGCATGGTGCGCAGATACTGCAGTCCGTGTTCGTCCACAGGGATAATGGGAAAGGCCAGTGAGCAAGCGTCACACGCGGCCATTTTGGGTTCCGTGGGGTTGATCAGCGGCACGTGTTTGCCGCAGTGCGGACACCGGTAAAAAAAGATGATTTCCATGCCGTCCGGAGGCACAGGAGTAAGCGGTCTGAGTTTTCCAGACATATTTGCCTCAATCTGTCATGATGTGATAACGGGTTTCCATAATCCACCCGATGGCGGACATGCAGCGGTTCGCCGTTTACCCGACGGCAGTCAGATTCTGACCTGTCATGGACGGGGCGTCAATGCCCCAGAGCGCCAGCAGGGTGGGCGCCACGTCGGCCAGCCTGCCGTCGGCAAGGCGTGTGATGGATCCGCCGGGCTCCAGCAGAATGCAAGGAACGGGATTGGTAGTGTGTGCCGTCTGTGGGCGGCCGTCTTTTGTAAGCATGGTTTCGCAATTGCCGTGGTCGGCGATAATGAACATACGCCCGCCGCGCGCCCGCACGGCTGACGCCATGCGTCCCACGCACTCGTCCACAACGCTGCAGGCTTCAATGACGGCCGGCAGCACGCCGGTGTGTCCAACCATGTCGCCGTTGGCCAGATTGCAGACCACAAGGTCATAAATGCCTTTGTTCCAAGCTGTTACAAAAGCGTCTGTCACAGCGCGGGCGCTCATGGCCGGCTTCAGATCATACGTGGACACGTCACGCGGTGAGTCAATGAGAATGCGGTCTTCTCCGTCAAAGGGATCTTCCAGCCCGCCGTTGAAAAAATAGGTAACATGGGCATATTTTTCCGTTTCCGCAAGACGCAGCTGGCGCAGACCGCATTGCGAAAGCGTTTCGCCAAGACCCAGTCGTATCACATCCTTGGGAAAAGCGGCGGGTAGAAAAAAACGCTCATCGTATGCCGTCATGGAAGCCGTCCCGGACAGCACGGGCACACGGCCCCGATCAAAGGCCGCAAAGTCCGGCGTAATAAAGGCTTCCGTCAGCTCACGCATGCGGTCTGCCCGAAAATTGAAAAAAAAGACGGCATCGCCATCAGCCATGCCCGACTCATCGCCCGTGTCAAAACACATGGGTTTAATAAATTCATCTGTAATATCAGAATGATAAGATATCTCAAGCGCGTGCGCAGGATTCTGCGCCGGCTCTCCCGCGCCATGTGCCAGCAAATTCCACGCAATGGAGACGCGTTCCCAGCGCTTGTCACGGTCCATGGCATAAAAACGCCCCACTATGTCGGCAATGCGCACATTGTCAAGCGGCGTAATATGCGCCTCAAGGTCGCGCATAAAGTTGGCGCCGCTTTGGGGGTCTGTGTCGCGGCCGTCTGTCACGCAGTGCACGCGCACAGGCATGCCGACTTCAGCTGCCAATGTGCACAAGGCTTTGAGATGCCGGATATGGCTGTGCACGCCGCCGTCGGAAAGCAGGCCGACCAGATGCAGCCTGCCGCCGCTACGCACAACGTCGGCAAACAAATTGTTCAGTACCGGATTGGCGGCAAGGGAGCCGTCTTCCAGTGCGAATTCAATACGCGTCATGTCCTGATAGACCACACGGCCTGCGCCGATGTTCAGATGGCCGACTTCAGAATTGCCCATATATCCTCTGGGCAGGCCCACATCAAGGCTGGAAGCGGCAAGACGGGAATGCGGGCATTGTGCCGAGAGCACATCTAGATGAGACGTGTCGGCAAGGGATATTGCATTGCCGGGTCCGGGCGGGGCAATGCCCCAGCCGTCGAGAATCAGAAGCAGTGCGGGAGTCATGTTGTTGACTCTTTGACGAAGCCCCAGAGGGATTCCAGGTGGTAAAGATCCCGCACGGGCTCAAGAAAAATATTCAGCACAATATCGTTCAAATCCACCAGAATCCACCGGCCGACCACATAGCCTTCCGCGCGCAGAAATTCCCAGGAGCGTTCATGGCACAAGGCGGCGATATCGTCCGCCAGGCTTCTCGCGTGCCGCGCGGAATTTGCGGTAAGCACAACAAGCGATTCGGTAAAAAAGCCTTGTTCCGCAAGATCAAGGCAGACAATGCGTTCCGCTTTGCGTTCTTCAAGCAGACGTTTCAGGTCGTCCAGTTTCTCCGCCGGAGTCGTTGTCCGCTTTTGCGGCAGTGTTGCTTCCATGTCTTGCCTTTATACCAAAGCAGAAGGAAGAGCAATGCGCTTTGTATACTTTGATTTGTGGACGATATTTTGTATTTTTTGTACACTGCTGCCCAGTTAAGCTGGCAGGGATAACAAGTTAAATTGATTATCATTCTGGATTTTTCGCCATCGCGGATTGTGGCCTGCTCTTTAAATCAGAATTTGCGTGAAGAATTGTCCTGTTTTGTGCGCCTGTGCTCAACTTTTTAAAAAACATGTCCGGGAATGAGAGATAGCGTTTGCGAGAAGAGTGCGATAGTAAGAACCATGTTCAAAATCTCCTTAAGTGATAGAAAGTTGTGCAACAAATTCATACCACAAATCAGAGAGGTTTTGGACATTTTTCTTTACCCCTTAACCGGACGGCAATGAGGCGCAGTGTAATTTCATTTTTTTAAGGCTGCCGGTATTCTATAGGAGTGTCTTATGTCTCAAGTCAGATCTGCATACACCGACAATCTGAACTTCTACGGTTCTTACACGCCTTGCGAACTCGCCGCAACATACGGCACGCCCTTGTATGTTTACAACGAAAACCTGCTGCGGGAGCGCTGCCGGGATTTACTGAATCTTTCACGCCACCCGGGATTTGGAGTCAATTATTCAGTCAAGGCAAATACCAATCCCGTTCTCTTGAAAATTATACGTGAGGAAGGTCTCGTAGTCGACGCCATGAGCCCCGGAGAGCTCTATCTGGATAAGCTCTCAGGATTCCAGTCCAGCGAAATACTTTATATCTCCAACAATAATTCTGAATCTGAGTTGAAAAACGCTCTGGCGCATAACCTGCTCATCAGTGTGGATTCCCTCTCTCAACTGGATACGCTGGGCCGTCTCAACCGGCATGGAAAAGTGATGGTTCGCTTTAATCCGGGCATAGGCGCCGGCCATCACGCCAAAGTCATCACCGCCGGCAAGGAAACAAAATTTGGCATTACACCTGACAAGACGGATGGCGTTATTGCCCTGCTCCAACACCATCATCTAACGCTCGCTGGCATCAACCAGCATATCGGCTCACTCTTTATGGAATCGGACGGCTATCTGAACGCGGCACAAATTTTGCTACATCTGGCGGAAGCCCTGCCGGACAATATTTTTGCACAATTGGAACTGATCGATTTTGGAGGGGGTTTCGGCATTCCCTATCATAAATATGAAAAAAAACCAAGACTCGATCTGATCGAGCTCGGCAGGCGTCTGCACGCCATGCTCAACAGCTGGTCGGAAAAATCAGGGTATCAAGGTCGATTTTTGATTGAACCCGGTCGCTATATTGTTGCCGAATGCGGCATTCTGCTCGGCAGGGTGCACGCTGTCAAAAACAACGGCGACAAACGGTATGTCGGAACAGATCTGGGTTTCAATGTTCTGGTGCGTCCGGCCATGTACGACTCTTTTCATGATGTGGAAATTTACCGTCCCTCAGACAGGCGGGGCAGCAACACCGCGCCGATGTTGCAGACCATTGTAGGCAATATCTGTGAAAGCGGAGATATTTTGGCCAAAAACCGTCTGTTGCCTGTTATTGAGGAAGAAGATGTGCTGGGCATACTGGATGCCGGCGCGTACGGTTTTGTTATGGCGTCACATTATAACCAGCGCTGCCTCCCCGCTGAAGTGCTTATTCGCCATGACGGCACGACTGATCTGATCCGCCGCCGTGAAACGCTGGAAGATCTTGCCCGCTGTTTTGACAGCCGCGCCTCGAATGAACAATCCTGACCTCAGCACGTCGCCAGGCGCAATCTGGCGGCTTACCTGGCCCCAGATGCTTATGATGTACCTTGTATTCTTCATGGGTTTCATCATGGTCTGGGTGGCGGGACAAATCAGCGCCGACGTGCAGGCTGCTCTCGGCATGGTGACGCAATCTTCCATCTTCCTTATGGTTGTTGCCATGGCTCTTGCAAGCGGGGCTACAGCCGCGATCGCACAATCTCTCGGCGCGCGAAAAACCTGCCGCGCTCAACGCTATATAGCCACGACGGTGCTGGGCAGTCTTATCCTCGGCATTTTTGTAGCTGTTGCAGGCTATTGTTTTGGAGATCACATTCTTGTTTTTCTCATGGTGCCGAACACAATCATGCCGGTCGTGCACGAAATATGGCAAGTCACCATGCTTGCTTTGCCGGCTCAGTATTTGTACGCCGCCACGGGCACCATGTTTCGCGCTACGAGGCAGGTTCTGCAGCCGCTCCGGGTAGCGGCGCTGGTTTGCGCCGTCAATCTGCTGGCCTGCCTTGGCTTTGGTCTCGGCTATTTCGGCCTGCCCGCATGCGGTTATATGGGTCTTGTCTGGACAAATTTGAGCGTACAGGTGCTGGGAGCTGTCTGCAATTGCCTGTTGCTTGTCCGTTCTGGCTATCTCTCACGCCATGTCTTGCCGTCTTTACGCTGGCTCGGGGCAGGCCTGCCCTATCTGCTGCGGGTGGCTCTGCCCGCGGGCGCTGCGCATATTGTCTGGCAATCAGGCTATCTCACGCTGTTTGTGCTGGTGGCGGCACTGCCGTTAGACAGTGTGAACGCGCTGGCCGGCCTGACTGCCGGCCTGCGGATGGAAGCGCTGCTCTTTCTGCCCGGCATGGCGTTCAATATGTCCGTTGCCGTTTTAGTGGGCAACTGTCTGGGGGCGGACAACCCGGGCGAGGCAAAACGCGTGGGGCTGCAAATGGTGGGAGCGGGCACACTTGCCATGAGCCTCATTGCCGCGCTGCTCTGGCCTTTCCGTCAGGAAATAGCGCAAATGCTCTCCCATGCGCCCGGTACGCAAGCACAGATTATCAGCTACCTGACGTATAACCTGCTGTCCACGCCCTTTTCCATCGCAAGCACTGTCATGGGCGGAATTATGGTGGGGGCCGGCGCTACAAGATACAACCTGATAATTTTTGGCGGCACATTTTGGATAGTACGTCTTCCGCTCGGCTGGTTATTGGGGCACATCCTCTGGGGTACAGCAGCAGGCGTATTTTTGGCTATGCTGTGTTCACAATGTCTGCAAACATGCATCATGCTCTATGTTGTACTTTGCTGCAACTGGACGCGCTTTGCCATGAAAAATTTACACCAGCCGCGGCATATCACCCCACACTGACGATTTCAATTTCAAACGTCAGATCCTCGCCGGCTAAAGGATGGTTGGCGTCGAGCGTGATCTCATCTTCCCCGACATCCGTAATAACCACATCCATCTGCCCCTGCTCATTGGAAAGCTGAAGAGCTGTGCCCACCTCCAGAGGAATATGCCCCGGAACTTGGGCACGCGACACGGTGAAGACAAGTTCAGGATCCATGTCGCCGTAAGCTTGATCCGACGGCACGGTGACAGTCACAGTTTCTCCGTGCTCATGCCCTTCAACCGCTGCCTCAAAGCCGGGGATCAGCATCCCCCGGCCCATGGTAAATTCCAGAGGCTCACGCTCCCTAGAAGAGTCAAAAACAGTGCCATCCGCCAATGTGCCGGTGTAATGGGCTCTTACGGTATCCCCTCGTTTCACGGACATGCTGCCTCCCTGCAAAAGATTGCCCGTGTGGTGAAATCACATCTCGGGCTGCGGTTCCACGGGCGTGTAGTCCATAGTGCGCTGCACGGGGGCAAAGCCGGCCGCGCGTATGACCTTGTGTATCTCGGCACGGCTCAGGCTGTGAGACACGCCTGCGGCAGCCACAACATTTTCTTCAATCATGAGTGAACCGAAATCATTCGCGCCATAATACAGGGCAAGCTGGGCAACCTGCGGGCCCATTGTCACCCAGGATGCCTGGATATTCAAAATATTGTCCAGAACCAGTCGGGAAAGCGCCAGCAGTCGCAGATACGCCGGTGCCGGCAGCGGAGTGCAGCGGATACGGGTGTACGCGGGCTGAAATGTCCAGGGAATAAAAGCTGTAAATCCCTGAGTGCGATCCTGTAACGAGCGCACCGCAAAAAGGTGATCAAGGCGATGTGACGGCTCTTCCACATGACCGAACATCATCGTCGCCGTAGTGCGCAGGCCCTGTTTATGCGCCTCTTCCATCACGAAAAGCCATTGGTCGGCTGAACATTTGTTGGGGGAAACCCGCGCTCTCACATCATTATGCAGAATTTCCGCGCCGCCCCCAGGCAAGGAATGCAAACCCGCTGCCCTTAAACGAGACAAAATTTCTTTCACGGAAAGCTTGAACTTTTGTGACCAGAAAAAAATCTCCGGCGGTGAAAAGGCATGGATATGCAGGCCAGGCCAGGTGGTGCGCAGCCAGCGTAACAAATCTTCGTACCATTCAAGGGGCAAACCCGGATGATGACCGCCTTGCAACAAAATCTGCGTGCCGCCGAGTCGCAGTGTTTCCTCGACCTTGCTCGCCATTTCCTCACGGCTGATCACATAGCCTTCCTTGCTCTCCGGCGGCCGAAAAAACGCGCAAAAACGGCAACCGCACACACACACATTGGAATAATTGATATTGCGGTCCCCAACGTACGTCACAAAAGCCTTCGGATGCAGCCGCAAACGCATGGAGTGGGCAAGAGACGCCAGCGTGTGCGGACTTGCTCTGTAATACAAGATATCCGCCGCCCGTCGATCAAGGCGCTTCCCGCGCGCCGCAAGATCAGCCGCTTCCCCTACATCGGCGTCTTCTCCAAAAGGACTGCGCGCGCGATCAAACATCATGGCTGCGCCTCAGCATTGTACGGACCCAGACAGTCAAAAACGGCATTGCGCCGCACCGCTCTGAAACCGGAACTTCGTATCATGGCTTCCAGATTCTGTATGGTCAGCCCCCGGGAAGAAGCCGCTCCGGCCATATGGCCGATATGTTCCTCAATAATTGTGCCGTCCAGATCATCAGCTCCGTACCAGAGCGCAGTCTGCGCAAGCTTTGGTCCCAGCATGATCCAATAGGCCTTGATATGCGGTATATTGTCCAGCATCAGCCTTGAGACGGCAACAGTGCGCAGTTGATCAAGCCCGCGCTGCGGTCCCAGCTTGTCGTCCGGCAATTTAAGAGCACTGTTTTCCGTTAAAAAAGGCAGGGGAATAAAGCAGGTAAAGCCCCCGCTTTTATCCTGCTGCTCACGCAAGCGGCATAAATGATCCACACGCTGTGCAAAATTTTCAAGATGCCCGAAAAGCATGGTGCAATTGGTTTTTATGCCAAGAGAGTGGGCCTCGCCGGAAATCCGCAGCCAGGTCTTTGCGTCGGCTTTATGCGGACAGATCTGCGGACGCAACGTTTCGTCAAAAATTTCGGCGCCGCCGCCCGGCATCATCACAAGACCCGCCGTCTTGAGACGTTTGAGAATTTCCAGGGAGCTCACGCCCTCAATATTTGCAAAATGCGCTATTTCAACAGGGGTAAACGCCTTGACAGACAGTTGTGGATTCAAATCCAGAACCGTGCGCAGAAGGTCTTCAAACCAGGCAAGAGGTAATTCCGGGTGGCAGCCTCCCACAATATGCAATTCATCAAGACGCAACGGACTTTGATCAGCCTTACGCAAACGTGCCAGTATCTCTTCCCTGCTCAAGGTAAACGCGCCGGCGTCGCTTGCCGCACTTCTATGAAAAGCGCAAAATACACAAGTACTTACGCAGATATTGGTATAGTTGATTTGCCTGTTTACGACATAAAAAGCAGCGTCTGCGTGCAGGCGGCAGCGCACATGAAAAGCAAGAGCTCCTACGGCCGTAATATCTGGACAATTAAAAAGTTCAAGGCCATCGTCATAACTCAGACGGCGCCCTGTCAGCACTTTATCGTATATGGACGAAAGGCCGAGGTCGGCATAATATACTGCGTCAAGCATGGGCCCAATCCTGAGCGTTGAATGGCGGTCGCATCAACGCCCGGTAAGATAAACCCGCCGACGCACACTGTCAATGTGAGGGAAAAATGCCGAATTCCCCGCTCAATGCTCTGACCCTCGGGCTTTCGCCCTGCCCGAACGACACGTATATCTTTCACGCTCTGTTGCACGGGCTGACGCCCGCGCCGTTCAAGACCAAAGCACACATTGCCGATGTGGAGGAGCTCAACACACTTGCGCGAAACAGACAGCTAGATGTAACCAAGATATCCTTGGGAGTTGTTGCACACATTATGGACGACTATGCCCTTCTTTCCTCAGGCGCCGCCCTCGGCTGGGGATGCGGCCCGCTCATAGTGGCGCGCGCAGCCTTGCGGCAACAGGACAGGCGTATGGCAAGCGTTGCGATACCTGGTCTGATGACGACGGCAAATCTGCTTCTCGATCTGCATGGGGACTTTCAAGGACAGCGCAAGGAAATGCTTTTCAGCGATGTCATGCCCGCCGTGCAGCGTGGAGAGACTGGCATGGGCGTGATCATACATGAGGGCCGCTTCACCTACAAACGTATGGGGCTCGTAAAAATTCTTGACTTGGGGGAATGGTGGGAAACTCTCTTTCACATGCCGTTGCCGTTGGGGGTCATTGCGATACGCCGTGACATTCCCTTTGCGACGGCCGGATCTGTTCAGACAGCCATTGCCGCCAGCCTCGCCTACGCACTGGCAACGCCCAAGGCTTCCAAAAATTTTGTACGCGCCTACGCCCAGGAAATGGAGGCAGATGTGATTGCATCGCATATTAAAACATTTGTTACTGATTTCAGCCTTGATCTCGGGCAGATTGGCAGTACAGCCATAGAAACGCTTGTCGGCCGGGCCGCCGAACTGCAAGGCAGACGCCTGCCGGCTGAAGGACTTTTTCTGCGCTGATAGGAATCATCATTCCCTAACCGGCTCAGGAATCAGGCTCCTGTTCCCGCCATTCTCCGGCATGGCGATCCCCGTGCCGGTATCCGCTGTGGACGGATCCGCATGCACCCCGTTATTCCACAGCGGCATGACACTGCTGGTCCGGACGCGGCAAAAATCCGGCTGATCCGTTGGCTGCCGGTCGCCATTACGCCCGTTGTAAAGAATTTTTTGCCGATGTGTCCTCCAGCATATTTATTCGACTAAGTGGCGACTGGTAAGAGGTTGGGAGCGTGGGCTGTATATGATACTAGAAGCCATCTCATAATCAAAACGTTTTAATCTCTATAAAAACTCTAGACTTTTCTGTTTGACTCCTGCATTAAGTAAGGAATGGACATTACCAATGAACCTTTGCTTTCCGCCACACAAAAAGGTCCGAGAGGGCAAGACAGGCAGGCCGTCACTGAATGATCCACGTTCCATTTTAAACGGAGCACTGTGGATACTTCGTACCGGCACACCATGGCAAAGATTTACCTGAGCGGTATCCGCCATACCAGACATGCCATATAGCAGTGGCAGACGCTGCCGGTTTTCCTCTCGCCGTTTACGTGGCAAGCGCGTCGCCTCATGAAATGACCTTGGTCGAGGATACTCTTGACTGTACGTTTACAAATGAATTGCCTATGCGGCTGATTAGGTGATAAGGCTTATGACAGTAACAAGCTTGATGCCGGACTGAAAGAAGACTGGTTAATTTCTGTATCTCTGGCTGGAGAACGCTTTTGGAGTGTACCGTTTTCGCGAAAAATCGGATGGCGGAACAGATTTACGTCAAGGCGGGTAAAACCGGAGGAAAATCATGAGTCGTAAAGAAAAAGATTCTTTGGGTGAAAGAGAGTTGCCGGATAACGCGTATTATGGGGTGCAGACACTGCGCGGCAAAGAAAATTTTCACATTACAGGCATTACTGTTTCGCATGAAAAGGCCTTGATAAAAGCCTTCGGCTTTGTAAAAAAAGCCGCTGCCAGGGCCAATATGGAATGCGGTTCTTTGGAGAATCCTGTCGCCGATGCCGTCATGAAGGCTTGCGACAAACTGATTGCCGGTGAATATGCGGATCAGTTTGTTACAGACCTCATCCAGGGAGGGGCCGGCACTTCCATCAATATGAACGCCAATGAGGTTATCGCGAATGTCGCTCTGGAAATTTTGGGTAAACCCAAAGGGGAATACTCAACTGTCAGTCCCAACGACCATGTGAACTGCTCGCAGTCCACCAATGACGCTTATCCGACAGCTTTTCGCCTTGCCCTGATTATGCGGTTGAGAGAATTTGCCGAGGCACTGAAAGCCCTGCAGGAAGCCTTCGCCGCCAAAGGCAAGGAATTTTCCCGTGTGTTGAAAATGGGCCGCACCCATTTGCAGGATGCTGTGCCCATGTCTCTTGGCTCGGAGTTCAATGGCTTTGCAACAACCATCGGTGAAGAAATTGAAAGAGTCATGGAATCACGCAATCTGTTGCGTGAAATCAACCTCGGCGCGACAGCCATCGGCACCCGTGTCAATACGCCGTCCAATTATCCTGACCTGGTAACCAAATACCTCTCTGAATTCAGCGGTATTGACTTTGTCCTTGCCAGCGACCTCATTGAAGCCACATCCGATACCGGTGCCTATGTGCAACTTTCCGGTGTTTTGAAACGCACGGCTGTTAAAATGACAAAAATCTGCAATGACTTGCGTATGCTGGCTTCCGGCCCGCGCTGCGGACTGAATGAAATTCTTTTGCCGCAGCTCCAGCCGGGGTCTTCCATTATGCCCGGCAAGGTCAACCCTGTTATCCCTGAAGTGGTCAACCAGACCTGTTTTCTGGTTATCGGGCTGGATACAACGGTAACGCTTGCCGCTTCCGCCGGTCAGTTGCAACTGAATGTCATGGAGCCGGTGATTGGTTTTTCCTTGTTTACGTCCATCGGCACTCTGCAAAACGCCATCCGCAGTTTGACGCTGAACTGTGTGGCCGGCATTAAGGCCAACGCGGAACGCACAAAAGACTATGTCATGAATTCTGTGGGAATTGTTACCCAGCTCTCTCCGATTCTGGGCTATAAACAATGTGCGGAGATTGCCCGCGAGGCTTTCCTGGAGAATAAATCCGTACATGACATCGCTGTCAAGGGAAAGAAGCTGATTACGCAGGACAAGTGGGATGAAGTGTTTTCTTTTGAGAATTTAATCAACCCCCAATACATCAACGGGAAAGGTGTATGATGATTGTACTGGAACTTCTGATAGTACTTGGAGCAATCTACCTGGGTGCCCGCCTGGGCAGTATCGGAATCGGTTTTGCAGGCGGCTTCGGCGTACTGCTGCTGGCCTTGGTGGGCGTCAAACCCGGCGGCATGCCCATTGACGTGATACTGATTATCATGTCGGTAATCTCGGCTATTGCGGCCATGCAGGTAGCCGGGGGAATGGATCTGCTTGTGGCGGCCACCGAGAAGCTGTTGCGGAAACATCCAAAGTATATAACCTATTTTGCGCCTCTGGTGACCTTTTTTATGACGGTCATGGCAGGCACCGGGCACACTGCCTTCTCGACGCTTCCGGTTATCGCTGAAGTGGCCAAAGAGCAGGGTATTCGGCCTTCACGCCCACTCTCCATTGCCGTTGTGGCCTCGCAGGTCGCCATCACCGCATCCCCCATCTCCGCAGCGGTGGTGTTCTTTTCCGGTGTCATGGAGCCGCTCGGCGTTGATTATCTCCAGGTTCTGCTCATTTGTATTCCCACAACGCTGCTGGCCGTTATCCTGACATCTTTCGTCACCAACTTTCTGGGCGAGGAGATGAAGGACGACCCCGTTTATCAGGCGCGCCTGGAGGCGGGTCTGGTGAAACTCCGCGGTACGCAAAAGATTGAAATTCTGCCTCATGCTCTTCGTTCTGTTTGCATATTTGCTGTCGCCATCGTTATGGTCATGCTCTACGCAACCCTCATCAGCGACAAGGTCGGTTTCATTGCCAAGGAGAACATCATTCTCTCCCGCGATAACGCCATTATTGTCTTTATGATGACTGCGGCTACCTCCATTGCTTTGTTGTGCAAGATAGGCGCCACCAAGGTGTTGAATGCGCCCACGTTCAAGTCCGGCATGAGCGCCTGCATTTGCGTTTTGGGTGTCGCTTGGCTGGGCACTACGTTTGTTGCCGCGCACGAAGCCGAAATCAAGGCTCTGGCCGGCGGCGTGCTGCAAACCATGCCATGGCTGCTGTCTGTCACGCTCTTCTTCGCTGCCATGCTGCTCTATTCTCAGGCGTCCACAGCCAAGGCGCTGATGCCTATGGCCATTGCCCTCGGCGCAAGCCCCGTGACCTTGGTGGCTTCCTTTGCCGCTGTGTCGGCCCTGTTCATTCTACCCACATACCCCACACTGCTCGCGGCTGTGGAAATGGATGACACCGGTTCTACCCGCATCGGCAAGTATGTGTTCAACCATCCTTTCATTATACCGGGAATATTGACTATTTTCTTGTCAGTTGTTTTTGGGTTTGCTTTTGGCGGCATTATTCTTTAAGATCTTGACGCGTTTTCCTTATTTTATCGGTTGCCGCCTACAGCATGTTAACGGGGTCAAGATCAAGAAAAAGACGCAAGGCGGCGTTTTTTTTCTGCGCCTGCGCGAATAAAAAGACATGTCGAAGCGAAGGCCAATCCTCGGCCTTAAGCAAGCACTGGTAGCGACGCTGCCCGCGCAAAACGGATAAAGGTGCCGGCGCCGGGCCAAGCATGCGAACGCCGAGGGCCTGCGCCCGCCCGCGCAAAACGGCTGCAAGACCGCCAAGGGCGCAAAGCCCGTTTTTGTCGTCAACGGCAAAGGATATGCGTATGAGAGCGAGGCGCACAAAAGGCGGATAGCTCCGCAGACGGCGACGTTCCAGCTCTTCTTGATAAAAGCCTTCATAATCGCCGGTGCGCACGTATTGCCAACAATAGTGACGCACATCCCGCGTCTGAATCAGGACGCGGCCCGGTTTTTCGCCGCGCCCTGCACGGCCTGCGGACTGCACCAGCAGCTGAAACGTGCGCTCTGCCGCGCGGTAGTCCGGCAAATTAAGTCCCAGGTCTCCGTCAGCAGCCACGACAAGCGTCACCTGAGGGAAATGATGCCCTTTTGAGAGCATTTGTGTACCCACCAATATAGAGGCCTCCTGCCGCGCAAATGCTGCCAGAATTCCCTCCATCTGTCCGGGGCGGCGCGTGCTGTCCCTGTCCAGACGCAGAACGGGCCTTCCCGCGAGCGTGCCGAGCCGCTCCGCCAGACGCTCTGTGCCTTCGCCAAGAGGCAGGTAGTTCATGCCCTTGCAATGCCGGCAGGGCGACGGAAAAGGCAGCGCGTAGCCGCAATAGTGGCAAATCAGCTTTTCGCGCCCCTTGTGGTAGGCAAGACCGATTTCACACTGCGGGCAGCGCAGGGTTTTGCCGCAATCAAGACAGTACATAAGCGGAGCGTACCCGCGCCGATTGAGCAAAACAACGGCCTGTTCACCCCTCGCCAGTGTTTCACGCAGTGCCGTCTCACTTTCCGGAGCAAGAAGCCCTCCGGCTGCGGCAAACATGTGCGCATGCTGTATGTCCACCATGTCCACCGGAGGCAAAGGCCGGTTCCCCACACGGCGCGACAGCCGCAGCACGGGCAAGTTGCCGTTTTGCGCCGCATGCCACGTTTTCATGTCGGGGGTGGCAGATCCGAGCAGCAACAGACCGCGCTTGTGGCGCATTCTGTACCAGGCCAGTTCCTTGGCCTGGTACGACAGAATTTCATCCTGCTTGAAGGATGCGTCATGTTCCTCATCAAGCACAATGCAGCCGAGACGCGGCACTGGAAGAAACAATGCCGAGCGTGTTCCCACAACAAGACAGGGCTTGTCCCTGCCGGCCAGGGAGCGGAAAACGGCTTCACGCCGTGCCGGAGACTGATACCCGTGATAAAAAAAGAGAGACGCGTCGGGCAGAGCGCAAGATGCGTCACGGCGCAGCTTGTGGGCCAGAGCCACTTCCGGCGCGAGCAGCATAACGCTTTTGCCGCAATCAAGGCATGCTTTGGCAAGCTCCAGATACACAGCTGTCTTGCCGCTGCCCGTAACCCCGAAGAGCAGGCGGGAAGAAGGCCGTTCGAGAGCAAGGGCAGCGCGCAGGTCCACAAGCACTGCGGCCTGATCTGCATTGAGCGTGAGAGGGGACGGCGGTGGCAGCAGAATCGCTTCTTCCGTTTCTCCTGCTTCTTCGCGCATGAACGCCAGATGCCCGGCCGCAACAAGCGCCTGCAACGGGGATGAGGCATATCTGCCGAACCGTTGCAGCAAACGGCGGCGGCTCACGGCTCCATGTTCGTGCAGATATTCGAGCACCTCAAGCTGACGTGCGGCCGATGGTCTGACCGACCAAGGAGGGTCTGCGCGCAAAAAACAATATTCCTCGCTCGCCGCGTCCGCGCCTGGCGCCAGAATGCGGGCATTGCCCGCACACATTTCCCGCGCAAATTCCGCGCGTTCTGCCGGGGCGGCGTCCTGAATGCGGCGCAAGGGCAGCGACTCCGCTCCTCCCGCGCCGAGACGACGAAGACGCATTCTCGCTGAACGCAGGCCTTTCGGCAAAACGTGCCCCAAAATACAGCCGACAGACACGCCCTGGCGCAACGCCATGTCCTGCACCAGCGACAACAGGTCAGGCGGCAACAGGGGGTCGGCCTCCAGCGGCCAGCAAATGGGCTTGCAGGTTATGCCTTCAGGCAGTTCGGATTCATGCCGCAGCGCGAGAATCACAGCGGCCCTGAGCGCTCCCCGGCCAAGCGGCACCGCCGCCCGCAGGCCGAATCGCCAAAATTCCACAGGGAATTCCGGCGGCATTTCATAGCACAACTCACTGTATGGAGGGCTCAACAAGGCGACGTCAACATGCATGCAGTCAGTCCTTCCCGCGACAGGCTTGAGATATTTTGTCGAAACATGTATACAGACAAATGCAATACCCCAAACGGAGCTCCACGTGAATACACTGCCCAACAGGGATTTTCTGAAAGAAAACGACTTTACGCCCCAAGAACTCACACAACTGCTTGACCTTGCGGCCGAACTAAAAAAAGCGCGCAAAGCGGGACGAGAACAAAAATTTTTGAAAGATAAAAATATTGTCCTCCTGTTTGAAAAAGATTCCACGCGCACCCGCTGCGCTTTTGAAACAGCCGCGCACCATCAGGGCGCCAACGTCACATACCTTGGCCCGTCAGGTTCACAGATGGGGAAAAAGGAATCCATACCCGACACAGCCCGCGTGCTCTCCCGTTTTTTTGACGGCATAGAATACCGCGGCTTCGCCCAGTCATGCGTGGAATCTCTTGCGCAATTCGCTTCTGTGCCGGTATGGAACGGTTTAACGAATGAGTGGCATCCGACGCAACTGCTGGCCGACATGCTGACAATGCGCGAAGGCTGTATAAAGCCTCTGAACCGCCAGACGCTGGCTTATCTTGGCAACGCACGCTACAATATGGGCAATTCCCTGATGATGGGTTCTGCCATATTAGGCGTGGATTTCCGCTCTGTGGCCCCCCGTCAGTTCTGGACGTCGGATGAGGTATTTGCTCTGGCCTGCGAAACAGCGAAAAAAACAGGAGCGTGCATCACGCGCACGGAAAATGTTGATGAGGGAGTCAGGGGCTGTGACTTTCTTTATGCCGACGTCTGGGTTTCCATGGGTGAACCGGACGAGGCGTGGAAAGAACGCATCCGCCTGCTTGCGCCCTATCGGGTCGATATGGCTGTTATGAAAAAAACCGGCAATGACGACTGTAAATTTCTGCATTGCCTGCCGGCCTTCCACAACCGCGATACGACAATCGGCGAAGACATATACCGGTGTTTCGGCCTTGACTGTATGGAAGTGTCTGACGAGGTCTTTGAATCCCCCCGCAATATGGCATTTGAAGAAGCGGAAAACCGCCTGCACACCATTAAAGCCGTTATGGTCGCAACCCTTTCGGAAGAAGCCCAGGCATTGACGAAATAAAGATTGACCGCCGCATGTGGGAAAAACACGTTCAGAAATTGGTGAGATAAAAATCCGGCACATTGTGAAGATGTTCGCAGTTGACCCTGCGCCTCTGACCCGGCGCGCGCCGAAACAGGTTTGCATCCTGCCGGGCCGCGCCGGCGAGCATCAATTTTTACTTTACAAAAACGGTTTGCGCGCTGTATACGGCTACACATGAAGCTCATTGCCACACAACTGCAGCAGTGTTTCGGATTTTTCCCGCCCCCGTTGGTTTCAGCGGGGGTTTTTTTTACTCTTCAGACGCAGCAGCTATGAACGCCGACAATCGCTATTACTGGCCTCACAAGGATTTACTGGACGTGACCCAATTAAGCGGGATGGACACCCTGCATCTGCTTGATCTGGCCGCCAGTTTTCAGGAGATCAACCGCCGTCCGCTCAAAAAAGTACCGACGCTCAAGGGCAAAACAGTGGTGCTGTTTTTTGTGGAAAACAGCACACGTACCAAAACATCCTTTGATGTGGCCGCCAAGCGGCTCTCGGCCGACACGTATTCCCTGACAAAATCCGGTTCCAGTCTCAACAAGGGAGAAAGCCTCAAGGACACGGCACTGACCTTGCAGGCTATGGGGCCGGACGTGATTGTCATGCGTCACGCGAGCAGCGGCGCGGCCGCCTATTTGGCGAAGGGGCTCTCCTGCGCCGTTGTCAACGGCGGTGACGGCTGGCATGCCCACCCCACACAGGCCCTGCTCGACTGCTTCAGCCTGCGCGAGGCGTGGGAAGGCCGTTTTGCGGGCCGCACCTTGTTGATTTTAGGCGACATAGCCCACAGCCGCGTTGCCAGATCAAACGTGCATTTGTTCTCCATGCTTGGAACGCGCGTGCGCCTGTGCGCGCCCCGCACACTGCTGCCCGCCGGTGTGGAGAACTGGCCTGTGGAGATCTTTTCCGATCTTTCGCGCGCCGCGCGCAATGTGGACGCGGTGATGTGCCTGCGCCTGCAGCTGGAGCGCCAGCAGGTCAGGCTTTTGCCGGATCTGGCGGAGTATTCGCGGCGGTATTGTCTGGGATCTGCGCATCTTGCTATGGCCGGGACGGATGTCAAGGTGCTGCATCCGGGCCCGCTGAACAGAGGGCTCGAAATTGCCGATGACATTGCCGACGCGCCCGCAAGCCTTGTGCTCAATCAGGTGGCCGCCGGCGTGTCCACGCGTATGGCGGTGCTTTATCTGCTTGCGACGCGCAGAGACGGCAAACCGACATAAGTACCCGCCCTGGGTGCAAACATATTGGGGATCGGGGGGGAATTATGACGCTGTGCATCACAAACGCACGCCATCTGGGCGCACCGGTAGATTTACTGGTGGACGGGGACAGGGTACGGACAATGACACCTGCGGGGCAGCATCCCGCACCTGACGGCTGTGAAGTGTTCGACGCCGTCGGTCTTGTTCTGATGCCGGGGTTTATTGACGCGCACGTTCATCTGCGCGAGCCCGGCTTTGAATATAAGGAAGACATTGCCTCCGGCCTGGCGGCGGCGGCACACGGCGGCTTTTCCGCCGTGCTGTGCATGGCGAACACCAAACCCGTCAACGATACGGCATCTGTCACCAGCTTTATGCTGGAGCGCGCCGCGCAAAGCCACCCGTTCGGGCCGCGTCTGCATCCCGTCGCGGCGGCCACCGTAGGCCTGAACG
The DNA here is from genome assembly GCF_002355955.1 of Candidatus Desulfovibrio trichonymphae. NCBI lineage: Bacteria > Pseudomonadati > Thermodesulfobacteriota > Desulfovibrionia > Desulfovibrionales > Desulfovibrionaceae > Desulfovibrio > Candidatus Desulfovibrio trichonymphae. The sequence goes on from NZ_AP017368.1 coordinate 717,621, forward strand.
GCGAGGGAATGGCCCCTCTGGCGGAGTTGAAGGAGGCGGGCTGTGTGGCCGTTTCCAACGATGGCCGCCCTGTGGAAAATGCGGAACTGGTGCGGCGCGTCATGGAATACGCGGCGGATCTCGGCCTGATTTTTATTGATCACTGTGAAGACCCGCGTCTGGCCGGAGGGTGGCTGATGAACGAGGGCGAGGTCAGCGGCTTTCTAGGTGTAAAGGGGCAGCCGGCCGTGAGCGAGGCCGCGCAGGCCGCGCGCGACATCATGCTGGCTGAATATCTGGGTCTGCCCGTGCATATCGCGCATGTTTCCGCCGGCCTTACCCTGGATGTGATAGCCTGGGGCAAAGCGCGCGGCGTGCAGGTGAGTGCCGAGACCTGCCCCCATTATCTGCTGCTCGACGACAGCGCCCTTGCGGGCTACAACACGGCGGCCAAGGTGAGCCCCCCCCTGCGCGGCGCGACAGACCGCGAGGCCCTGTGCCGCGCAGTGAAGAAAGGGCTCATAGACATTCTCGTCACTGACCACGCGCCGCACGCTGCCCATGAAAAAGACGGCACGCTGGATGAAGCCCCCTGCGGCATAACAGGCCTTGATCTTGCTCTGAGCCTTACTTGGAATCTCGTGCGCGAAAACATGCTTGCCGAGGCGGACATGCACCGCCTTTGGTGCAAGCGGCCTGCGGAAATTTTCCGTCTGCCCTGGAATGGATTCGCGCCCGGCGATCCTGCGGATTTCTTTTTGTTCGATCCTGATGAGGTCTGGACGCCCGGCCCGGACACCATGCACTCCAAAAGCCGCAACACGCCTTTTTTGGGACAAAACCTGCACGGGCGCGTCAAAGGCCATTGGATCGGCGGGAGGCGCGTTGTATGAATTCTAGCAAGAAAGCATTTTGACGCCACATTTGCCCTTGAAACGTTATTGACGGACAAGTTCCGCCAGTGCCGCACCAATGCGGTCAAGCGCCTCGGCAAGCACTTCGTCCGCCACAGCGTAAGACAGACGGATGCAGTTGTCATCGCCAAAGGCGACCCCCGGCACAAGCGTGACGCGGGCCTTGTCAAGCAGGTACGCGCATATGTCCGTGGAGTTTTGCACCGTTGCATTGTAACACCGGCGGACGTCTATAAACAGGTAAAACGCCCCGTCCGGCTGCGGGCAGACGACAAAAGGCCAAGATTTGATGACCTTCATGGCCTCGTCCCGACGCCGCTGAAAGGCGGCGCGCATGGTTTCCACGCAGTCCATCGGACCTGTCAGCGCGGCTAGCGCGGCTTTTTGGGCAATGGAACAGACATTGGCCGTGCTCTGCCCCTGAAGGGTGGAAAATTTTTTGATGAGATCCGGATGCGCGACAAGATAGCCCACGCGCCAGCCCGTCATGGCAAAGGTTTTGGAAAGGCCGCCGAGCACGGCTACCTGCTCCGGAAATTTTACAAACCAATCAATGACGCTGGTCGGCTTCGCCGGATCACAGACGAGCTGATCGTAGATTTCATCGCTCAGCACAGACAGGCCGTGGCTGACGGCCCAGTCCACAAGGGCGTCGAGTTCCGCCTTGGCGTAGACAGCGCCTGTGGGGTTGTTTGGAGAATTGAGAATGAGCAGCCGCGTTTTTGGGGTTCTGTGCGCTTCCAGCATCTCCGGCGTGACTTTGAAGGCATGCTCCACGCCGGGGTGCACCAGCACGGGAACACCGCCGGCAAGCTCCACATTTGGCGGATAGCTGAGCCAACAGGGTGCGGGAACAAGCACCTCGTCACCCGGATTGATGGTTCCCTGCACAAAATTGAACAGGGCCTGCTTGCCCCCGGCCGAGAGAATAACGGATTCCCTCGGCACGGGCACATCGTACTGTTGTTTAAAATAGCCGCCGACAGCCTCGCGCAGCTCCGGAATGCCGGGCACGGGCGTATATTTTGAAAAATTGGCGTCAATGGCTGCCTTGGTCGCGTCACAGATATGCGCGGGCGTGGGAAAATCCGGCTGGCCTACAGCAAGGCTTACTACCGCGATTCCCTGCGCCTTAAGTTCCATAGCTTTGGCGTTGAGAGCAAGAGTCAGGGAAGGCTTGACGTTGCGAAGACGTTCGGAAATCTGCATAAGATAATCCTCCACATGACGGTGTGTCTACAGCACCCGATAGCACACGGCAGGTTCCATAAGCAGACCTGCGTCGGCCATGCGTTTTAAAGCGTTATGCATGGCCCGCGTCGTGGTTTCGTGGGTCATGCACACCAAGGGCACGCCGCGGCCTTCTGCAGATTTTTGTATCATCTGCGCCACGCTTATGCCTTCCACGGCCATGCAGCCGGCGAGGTCGCGCAGCACACCGGGCATGTCTTCCACAGTAAGCCGCACATAACAGCATGACCGCCACTCTTCGTGAGGAACAACGACAGCCCCGGGAAGCTCCTGCCGGACAAAACCCGTATTATTGGCCAATTCTCCGCGCGCTACGGCCAACAGGTCAGAGAGCACGGCGCCGGCCGTGGGCATGCCTCCCGCGCCGCGCCCATGAAAAAACAACGATCCCGAGGCGTTCGCCTCTACCCTGACGGCATTGTAGACGCCGCCGACCTTGGCGAGCAGATGGTGATGGTGCAGCAGCGCCGGAAAAACGCCGGCCTCAAGACGCGTCACGGCCGTGCTCCCGGTGTCCGGAATTTTCCTGACCTGACCTATCAGTTTAATCCTGTAGCCGAATTCCCGCGCAAGGCATATATCCATGGCGGAAAGACCCCGTATGCCGCGCACGGAAAGGGCCGTATACGGATAGTGCACGCCATACGCGAGACGTATCAGTAAAATGAGCTTATGCGCCGCGTCATGACCGTCAATATCAAGCGTAAGGTCAGCCTCCGCGTAGCCGCACTCCTGCGCCTGTTTAAGAGCCACGTTGAAATTGAGGCCGTTTGTGGTCATTTCTGAAAGAATATAATTGCTTGTGCCGTTCAAAATGCCCATGAGCGAGACAATGCGGTTGCCGGTCAGGCTTTCCTTCAGCACCTGCACAATGGGTATGGCCCCGGCAACGGCGGCCTCGTAGCGCAGTATGCGCTTTTTGCGTTCAGCCTTTTTGAACAGGGCAATACCTTCTTCCGCCAGCAACGCCTTGTTGGCCGTGACAATATGCTTGCCCTGATCAAGCGCCCTGTCAATAAGCGCGCGGGCGTGCTTTATGCCGCCCATAAGCTCCACAAGCACGTCAATCTGCGGGTCGTCAGAGAGCGCGGCCGGGTCTGTGGTCAATTCCGCGCCTTCAGGCAGGGGCACACCACGGGCTTTGCGCGGGTTGCGCACGAGCACGCGTTTTATAACAATATCGCGGCCGGAACGCTGGCGGTTCAAATCCGCATTTTCGGCGACAAGGCGCGCCAGACCGCCGCCCACTGTGCCGAAACCGGCCAAACCGACGACAAGCGGTTTGCTTGCAGGACTTTTTTTCATGCTCTGTCCAAAATAAGATATACGCGGCGCGACCGCGCCTACAGATCCCGCGTTACGCGCCGGAAAGCAGGCGGCGTATGCCGCTCACGGCCTGCCGGGTGCGGTGCTCGTTTTCTATCAGCGCAAAGCGCAGATATTCATCGCCGTAGGAACCGAAACCAAGGCCCGGAGAAACGGCCACATGCGCTTCCTGCAGGAGGAGTTTTGAAAATTCCACCGAACCCATTTTGCGAAACGCTTCAGGAATACGCGCCCAGACGAACATGGTGGCTTGGGGCGAAGGGATTTCCCAGCCTATACGTCCAAGACCTTCAATAAGTCTGTCGCGTCGTTCACGGTAAATATCGCATATTTCATGCACATAGTCGTCCGGGCTGTTCAGCGCCACAGTGGCTGCAATCTGCACCGGCTGAAAGATGCCGTAATCCAGATAGCTCTTGATGCGGGAAAGGGCATGGATGAGCCGCGGATTGCCGAGGCAGAAACCAACACGCCAGCCGGGCATGGAATAGCTTTTGGACATGGTGTAAAATTCCACCCCCACGTCCTTTGCCCCCTTGGCCTGTAAAAAGCTCGGCGCCTTGTAGCCGTCAAACACAAGATCGGCGTAGGCCAGATCATGAATGACCCAGATGTTGTTTGCTTTTGCGAAATCAACAATTTTTTGAAAAAAATCCAGATCCGTCACTTCTGTCGTGGGATTGTGCGGGTAACAGAGAAAGAGTACTTTCGGCTTTGGCCATGCCTGACGTGTCGCCGTTGTCAGGTTTTCAAAAAAATTCCGCCCAGGGCCTATGGGCACACTTCGCACGTCCGCGCCGGTAATAATGGGCGCGTATTTGTGTATGGGATAGGTGGGGTCCGGTGACAGTACCACATCGCCCGGATCAAGCATGGCAAGGGAAAGGTGAGCAAGTCCCTCTTTGGAACCCATGGTTACAATGGCCTCGCTTTCCGGATCAAGATGCACGTCGTACAGGCGGACGTATCGGTTGCACACGGCCTTGCGCAGATTGGGTATGCCCTTGGAAAGCGAGTAGCGGTGGTTGACCGGTTTTTTCGCCGCTTCCGTCAGTTTGTCCACAATATGCGCGGGGGTGGGGATATCGGGGTTGCCCATACTGAAATCAACGATATCAATATGTTGATGGCGCAACTGCATTTTGAGATCCCCGACTACAGCGAAAACATAGGGGGGAAGGCGTTGAATGCGTGGAAATTCTTCCATGGTTTTCTCCCATCGGCGCATTTTACTGACCGGCAGCATAGTCGCGCAAGGGCATTTTTGTAAAGTCCTGTATTGCCGATTGCCGCGCAGAGTGTCAAAGCAGGCGGGTCAGCTCAAAGCTCACAGGACGGAGAAATTCCCTCACGGAGTTACACGATCTTATGGACAAGCCGCTCTGACAGAAAGCTGGTCATGGACATGAAAGTACATACAATGGGTAGCGCACACGGCAGTTGAGGCGCAAAACAGATGCGGCGCGGGCCGTCCCGTAAGGGCCGACACCGCGCCGCATCTGGTGACGTTGGCGGTTAACGCCTAGAATTCCAGTCCCACGCGGAGGGAACCGCTCACGCCTTCGCGTTTGCCGACATAGCCCTGCACGCCGAGATCAACGAGCCACGGAGATTTGCTGGAAGGTTTAAAAACCAAACCCGCTTCACCAATGCCCGTCTCTCCTTCGAACTTCGCAGCCTTGAGATCATAGCCCCATACAGACGCTCTTGCCTTGCCGTCAAATTCATATTCGAAGGCCGCACCGATATAAGGGCTGATATACTCGTTGATTGCATAGGCAAATCGAGCTCCGCCACGCAGACGATGAGAATCAATCGGATCAAAACTTACCGGTTCGCCTGTGGAAATTGTTGCGTCATTGCCGTCCTGGTGCAACCAGAAGTATTTGCCGTACACATCAAGAGAGGCTTCCTCGGTGATGTTCCACACATAGCCCACACCGGCGTGAATACCGTAATACGTCGATTCCGTATCAAACGAGGCCTTGCGTCCGGAAACATCCTTCAGTCTGGTGGATTCATAATCATTATTGAGTCCACCGATGCGGGCCGCGGCTTCTGTATAGAAGTGACCCGGGCCGACATCATTGAACTTTAAGTGACCCAGCAAACCGCCACCAATATAGGAAGTGTTGCCGCTTCCATGAATATCGTATGAAGCTCCACCATATTCAAAAAAGGCACCGGCAGTCAGTTTACCGATTTCCGTATTTATATTACGTGAAATACCGGCCATCAAATTTACACTGCTTGTGTCAATATATGAACCGGTGTTATAACGCATGCTGCTTGCATCAACAACAGCGAAAGCACCCCAGGCATCTTCTTTCGCAGAATTGATTGCGCTTCCCATACCTGCGCCTGCCGCAAGGTCCGCACCCTGATTGGCAAGAGCTGCCCCAACAGAGGCTCCTTCGGTTATCGATTTGGCACCGGGTACAACAGGAGTACCACCGCCGCCTGGGCCGTCAGATTCAATAAGTTCAGCAACGAAGTCGTTGTCGCCGTCTTTCCTCAACTGAAAAGTGAATTCAAGAAGAGAACCGTGTTGTATTGTTTGAATTCCGCTGTCTTTAATATTACCTGCCAATTCTGTACTTCCGCGAAGCAGATAGTATTTGTCGCCAAACTGCAATGGTTCAACATCGCCAGAGAAATCTAGTTGTGGCCACATTCCATCAATACTGATGCTGTCCGCTGTAACAGTTAACACTGGATTATCTTGATTATTGACTGGAATACCTCGCAGATAAAATGCTAACATTCCTCTTAAATCGGCCGCATGCACAGTCATGCTGCTTCCAGGATATATATGCAGATTTGCATAACGACTCATATTAAAATCGTGATTGGGCGCATCCAAATTGAAACCGCTCATTAACGATGTATTAGTATACTGACGCAAATTGACAATATTTTTTTCAGCATCGGGCGCGTCTACAATAAACTTGTTATCGCCGCCCCAGTAAAAGTATCCATCCTGAGTAACTTCCATTCCGAATGTTTTACCGTTGTCCTGTTCCACATAGATGGGGTCATACAAATATACATCACCACCCGAGAATGGGGAAATGACAAGAGTCGCGTCAGCATTGCTATGGGGTTCGATTATCGGTGTCGTCGATCGGATAGAGATGGAATTGGTCCGTTTTCCATCAATATCATTAATCTCGTTGTTCCGGAAAATCGTTGTGTTGCCGGCAGTTGCAACTATAGTTAAGGACAAAGTCCCAGAAGAAGCGGCGATGTCGGTGCCGGTATCCAGTGTAATGGCACCACCGTATACACGACCCGAATCATACGTCTGCAAAGAAGTAAATATATTATCTGTAAACTGACTATCAGTGACTGTCAAACTATCTTCAAGATACAGTATTCCGGCACGTATATTACCTCTTGCTGTAATTGTATTATCAGCAAATATACTGCCACTGATATCGCCTATTGTACTTGTTAAAGTACCAACAATACCGCCATTAATATCTATAGCAGAAATAACATTGTTGGTGAACGTACAATCAATAATATCGCCAATAGTACTCTGATTTAAAGCACCAACAATACCACCTGTCCAAAGTGAGCCCGTGGTAATTACAGTATTGTTATCGAAAACATTATTGACAATATCGCCTATTGTGCTGTATGTATCAGCACCAACAATACCACCACCAACAACTCCAGAAGCAATGATCGTATTACCGCTGAATATGTTATCTGTAATATCTCCTATATATGTCCCATCGGCACTTTGCAGGTTATCAGTGTAAACTCCAACTATCCCACCACCACGAATTACTGCGTCGATTGTTACCGTATTGTCGCTGAATATATTGTTCTTAACGGCACCAATAGAGGCTGAAGCTTCCTGACTACTATGAACACCAACTATCCCACCACCTGCCATAGTGTCGGCGATTGTTACCGTGTTGCCGCTGAATATATTGTTCTTAAGGGCACCAATGGCTGAAGCTTCCTGAACACCATAAACACCAACTATCCCACCACCACGCATTATTTCGGTGGCTGTTACGATGTTATCGTTAAATATACTGTTGCTGATATCGCCTATAGTTCCCCGATAGGCTCCGATAATGCCGCCACCCTGGAAATCGCCGTCTCCATTTTTTGTTACTGTGTTATTACTGAAAATAGCATTGTCGATGGCGCCTATCTGTTGATTCTCACCAGCTCTTAATACGCCGCCGCCTCGTAGATTGTCGCCCACCTCAAAGGTTACTGTATTATTGTTGAACACAATTTCACTAAGATTGCCGATATTGCCATATAGTACAGCATTGTTACCAGCATAATCCTTGAAATGGTATCCACCAAGATTTGTTGTTGGTTCAATCATCGCATCTGACGGAAAAGCTGTACCACCAAAACTGGTTATAGCAAGCTCTACAGCATCAGAAATAAGTTTTTTCAAACCGCCCGTTTCCCCTCTTGCTAGATCAATCAAGCCGGTGGACAAGTCTGAAGGCAACTTTCCACCACCATTAAGATCTTCCGCCCGGGTAAAAAACGGATACGCTGTAAACATGGTTATGGTTATCAGAGTAACCATAAACTGCTTTACGTAGTTTCTTTTCATAAATTCCTTCCCCTGTTTTTATATGTAAACGATAATGCTGAATTCACCATGTCCGAAGGAAACGCCGAAAGCCGCGCTGAACCTTGCGGCGGACAGCGCGGCACTGCGGAGTTAGTGTGTGTGTAGCAAGAATCGGGCCGAAACCGTCAGCTTCGCCCGAATCTCTCTCCGCTCCGCGCGGGAAAATTTGTCCTTGCCCTGACCACATGCACTATGCCTTTACGTCCTTTAAGAAAACCAAGCCGAACAATGCAAAAACAGTCCGGTGAAGTAGTTGCTACTTTTACACACAAAACGCGGTGGCTGTCAAGCGGCATTGCGAACGGAAAGCAGGACGCATCTCAAATTTTAGCTCCACGTAACGGCTCGTTCCATCATGCCCGATTTCAGACAGCCATAAAACGAACGGTTCAAAAGCATGGCCTGTTGCGGCTTCAAGAAATTTAGATGGTCCGCCTGTCTAACAACGCGAAACCTCTTGACAGAGGCATGCGCGCGGCGTAAAAAGGCAACTTCTGAGCGGGAGTAACTCAGTGGTAGAGTGCAACCTTGCCAAGGTTGAAGTCGCGGGTTCAAATCCCGTCTCCCGCTCCAACGTTTTCAATGCATAAAGGCGGCATAGCCAAGTGGTAAGGCAGAGGTCTGCAAAACCTCCATCTCCAGTTCAAATCTGGATGCCGCCTCCAGCGCAATCTTGCGTTTCGTCGCTGCATGCAAACGCGGGAGCAACTCAGTGGTAGAGTGCAACCTTGCCAAGGTTGAAGTCACGGGCTCAAATCCCGTCTCCTACAGTGAAACGCCGCCGCATTCAGATCGTCCGTTATCCCCTTGATTCCATTTTAAATAAAGGTCATGCCCGGCAGAGAGGATTATCTCTGAGCATTTTAACGAATGCTCATCTCGGGAGCGGCTCCTGGATATCCGGCGTCAGCGCAAAGATTCTCTTAAGGGCCGCGCGCATTGGAAGGTCCGTTGCCCTGTCACGTGCTGTCACTGTCACAATGCGGTGAGATGGGCAGCGAAACTCAGCTTCGCGAGATTCACCTATGGATGCCAACAAAAAAATTCTGATTCTGGGCGTCGGCAATATTTTATTGACAGATGAAGGCTTTGGCGTGCGGGCTGTTGAGTATCTGCAGGCCAACTACACCTGGCCGGTACGCATACGCCTGCTGGACGGCGGCACGCAGGGGCTGATGCTCATGCCTGAAATTCAGGACTGCGACTTGCTCGTCGTGCTGGATGTAGTGCTGGCTGGAGAAGCCCCCGGCACGGTGTATCTGCTGAAAGGCGAAGACCTGCGGAAAAGTCTGAGTTTTCGTGATTCCATGCACCAGACAGACCTGCTGGACACGCTCATCACCTGTGAACTCGCCGGACATAAGCCGGACGCGCTTGTCATCGGTATGGAGCCCTTTGACTGCAGAACAATGGGCGTGGAACTGACCCCGCAAGCCCAAGCCCGCCTGCCGGAATTCTGCCGCAAGACGATGGATGAACTGGCCCGCCGCGGCATCAGCCCCGCGACGGAACCGGCCTGACGATTCCGCACCTGCACGCGCTTGCCTGTTGCAGCAAAAAACATATGGCAGAAACAGCAAGATAAATTGCTTTAAAGTTCCGCCGAACACCCGATGCAAAAATAGGCAAAACCACGTTCCGCCATGGATGCAGCCGCATAGAGATTACGTCCGTCAAAAAGCAGGGGGGCTGTCAACAGGGATTTGACGCGCTCGAAGTCCGGATTACGGAACTGATTCCATTCAGTTGCCACAAGTAGGCCTTGGGCACCGTCGCAGGCAGAATATTGATCATCCAATATTTCAACAAGACTGTTCTCTTTAAATATGCGTTGCGCATTTCCGCTCGCCACAGGATCAAAAGCGCGCACCCGCATGCCCGCTGCAGTCAACAGCCCGACAATGCTCACTGACGCGGCTTCACGCATATCGTCGGTATTGGCTTTGAAAGCTAGACCCCAAAGCGCCAAGGTTTTGCCTTTCACGCCGCCCTGCGGAGCAAAGTATTCCTGAATGCGCACCGCCATATGCTGTTTCTGACGGGCGTTGACCGCCTCAACCGCATTGAGCAGCAGAGGCACTACGCCGGCATTGCCGGCAGTATGAATCAATGCCTTGACATCCTTTGGAAAGCAGGATCCGCCATAGCCAAGGCCTGGATAAATGAACTGATACCCAATGCGTGTGTCCGAGCCGATGCCGGTGCGCACATCACGCACATCCGCGCCGACATGTTCACATATCATTGCTATTTCATTGATAAAAGAAATTTTTGTCGCCAGCATGCAGTTGGCGGCATATTTTGTCATCTCTGCGCTGCGCGGGCTCATGATCAAAATTTTGTCCCTTGTGCGGGCAAAAGGCGCATACAGTTCACGCAACAAAGCAGCAGCCTTCTGAGAATTCGTGCCGAGCACTACGCGATCCGGCTTCATAAAGTCCGCTATTGCAGCGCCCTCTTTAAGAAATTCCGGATTGGAAACCACCGTGACGATATCAGTTCTCTTTCGCGCCGCAAGGCCATTTTCTATGATTTCACGCACCATGTCGGCCGTGCCTACCGGCACAGTGGACTTGTCCACCACAATAAGCTCATTTTGCATCTCGCGACCGATGTCATGGGCAGCCTGTTGCACATAACTCAGATCACACGAACCGTCAGGCAGAGAAGGCGTGCCCACGCAAATAAAAACGCAGTCCGAACCGGCAATGCCCTCTGCGAGTCGGGTAGTGAAGAACAGACGGCCGTCTGCATGACTGCGCCGCACCATGTCTTCGAGACCAGGCTCAAAAATATGAACTGTGCCGATATTGAGCTTTTCCACAACCGCGGGATTAACGTCGATACAGGTCACGGTATTGCCCATTTCAGCAAAACATGCGGCACTCACAAGACCAACATACCCCGTGCCGATAATACACAATTTCATGGCTCATGCCTCTCTGATTTCGAATGCGGAGAGTTTCACCTTAGTCGGATGCAGACGCGCGCAGGGCTGAATACCGACAAAAGCAGGATCAGACAGAGCGGCAATCGCCCGAAAAAACTACTTTTTGCCTTCAATAGTCTGGACTATTTTGCGGGCTACGGGTTTCACGAGATCGCACAGGGTGTCCAGCAGCAGATTTTCCGCCGCAGAAGATGAGGGAAGACCGCTGCGCGATTGTGAAGAATGATACGCGTCGCGCAAAATACGATTTTGACGATTGGCCAGCGTATAGTTAATGCTCAGCTCTGTGGCAAGGTCTGTGGCTGAGATTTCACGCAGCCACAGGACGCTCAGTTCGCCTGTGACGAGATAGTCCGGATTGCCGCTGCTCGCCTGTTTTACCGTTGTGGAATACGAAACCTGCACGCCGTTGCGCGCGAGTTCGTCAGCCAGCGCACGGCTGACCCAGTCTGCAATATTGTCGCCGGTGACAAAGACGCTGTTGTCGCGCCGCACGCCAAGGCGCGTCATGTCAGAGCGACTGTCGGCAAAAGTCACTACGCATACATGTACGGCGTTGGGAGCGGGAAGCACGGCTGCGTCCAGCGGCGGCTGATTCAGCAGCCGCACGTTGTTGCTTGGCCCGCACGCCGTGAGCAGCAGTGTGACCAGCAGAGAAAGAGGAAGAACAACGCGAACGTAATTCATGACGGCCTCGTGCAGGTTTGAGAGATTTGTAAAAAATATACAATACTTGATGCTAACCTGAAAACAGTCGTCTTGCAAGGGGTTATTGCCCGTGGTATACAGCCCGCACCATGTCATTGCGTTGCCGGGTGAAGATCGGCATTGAAAATGTCAACCTCATCAAGCGCGGGTTGATCCAACTGCGGGACGACCATGATTGATCTCAAGCTTGTGCAAAAACAGCCGGAAGTGCTGGCAAAAGCTCTGGCTGACCGGCATTCTGCCATTCATGTAAGTGAATTTCTTGCGCTGGACGCCCGTCGCCGTTCTCTGCTCGCCGAGGTAGAGGCTTTGAAAAACAGGCGCAATACCACATCTGCCGAGCTTGCCGTCCTCAAGCGCGCAGGGCAGGATATTTCGGCCATGCAGACGGAGCTTGGCGGGCTTTCTGACCGCATCAAGGCGCTGGATGTTGAAACTGCGCGGGCCAAAGCCGATGTTGAGGCCTGGCTTTTGCGCGTGCCCAATATTCCGGCTATCTCCGTGCCGGCCGGTTGTGACGAATCGGAAAATGTGGAACTGCGCCGATGGGCGCGCCCGCGTGATTTTGATTTCCCGGTCAGGGAACACGGTGATCTGGGCGCGCGCCTTGGCGGTTTTGATTTTGAGCGGGCAGGGCGGATCACCGGCAGCCGTTTTGTATTTTTTTTCGCTTGGGCAGCGCGTCTTGAGCGGGCGCTCGTTAATTTTTTTCTGGATCAGCACGCGCGCTGCGGTTATATTGAGATATGCCCTCCCCTTATGGTTAATCGTGCTTCCATGACAGGCACAGGCCAGTTGCCCAAATTTGAGGAAGACCTTTTTGCGTTGCGCGACAGGGATTATTATCTAATTCCCACCGCAGAAGTGCCGCTGACAAATTTGCACTCCGGCGAAAGCCTTGACGAGGCGGACCTGCCGTGCGCCTACTGCGCGGCCACGCCTTGTTTTCGTTCCGAAGCAGGCGCGGCGGGCAAGGACACGAGAGGCATTATACGGATGCACCAGTTCGCCAAGGTTGAGATGGTGCGCTTTGCCCACCCTGACGACAGCTTCAATCAACTTGAAATCATGCTCGGCCACGCATGCGCGCTGCTGGAACTTCTGGAACTGCCCTACAGGGTTGTCACGCTCTGCACCGGAGATATGGGCTTCAGCGCCGCAAAAACGTATGATGTGGAAGTATGGCTGCCCGCGCAGAGCGTGTACCGTGAAATATCCTCCTGTTCCAACTGCACGGATTTTCAGGCCAGACGGGCTGACATACGTTTCAAGCCCAAAGGCGGCAAAGCCGCTTTTGTCCATACGCTTAACGGTTCCGGCCTGCCCGCTGGACGCGCCATGGCCGCTATTCTGGAAAACGGCCAGCAAAGAGACGGCAGCGTGCGTCTGCCCGAAATTCTCGTTCCCTATATGGGCGGCGTGGAATGCATTGAACCGCTGTAAGCAAACACGGCCGTGCCCAGGCTGATTTCAGTCTTGTGGATTTATACTCATTACCGGGGGCAAACGGATTCCACGAAGGAAAACTGGCTGCTCTGGTCAATTTCCACGACAACGGCGCATTTTACGGGGTCGCCCTGTGCGTCGAAGTGCATGCTGCCGGTGATGCCGTCGAAATTTTTCATGGACACCAAGTTATCACGGATGAGTTTACGCATAGTGCGGACATTCTTGTCCACTTTGCCGCCGTTCTGGATGGCCTGAGTGATGATCAGCACTGCGTCCCAAGTAAGGGCGGCCACGTCGTCTGGCACATAGCCGTATTTAACTTTATATTTGTCGATAAAGGCCTTGGTCGCGCCGGTGGCTCTGGCAGCGGCGTAGTGAGTGGAAAAAAACTGTCCGATGCAGTCCTTGCCGCAGAGTTTCATCAATTCGGCGGAACCCCAAGTGTCAGAGCCCATGAACGGCCCCTTGTAACCCAGCTCCCGCCCTTGACGCACAATCAAAGCTACGAAATTGTAGTTTTCCGGCAGAAAAATAAAGTCCGGTTTCATGGCAATAATCTTGGTCAACTGGGCGGAAAAATCTTGGTCTTTGGGGCCATGCGACTCCATGGCGATAATGGAGTCGGCACCGTTCAGACTTTCCCAGCTTTTTTTGAAATTATCGGCCAGACCTTTGGAATAATCGTTGGAAATCTCAAACATGACGGCAGCGATTTTAGCGCTGAATTTTTTAGCCGCGAAATTGGCAGCCACCGGAGCCTGGAAGGAATCCAGGAAGGCGGCCCGAAATACCCAAGGCCTGTCTCTGGTGACCTCCGGGTTGGTGGACCAGGGGGTAATCATGGGGACTTCATTGTCATCCGCCACGCCGCCCGCCGGAACAGCCTGACGCGAAGACTGCGGCCCGACTATGACGATAACGTTGTCGCGGTCAATGAGCTTCAGGGTCGCGTTTACCGCAGATTCCGGCTTGGACTCGTTGTCCTCGTAAATGAATTCCAGCGGAAAACGCCTGCCGCCCACCAGAAGCCCGCCAGCGGCGTTCACTTCATCCTTAAACATCTCCGCCGCGTATTTGGTGGATTCGCCCACCATGGGGATTTCGCCAGTCAGCGGAATGGGAAAGCCTATTTTAATACTTTGTCCAGCCGCCGGCGCAAAGTTGATGAATAGCGCCATCAAACAGCCTATTAACGCGAGAATTAATAATCGCCTTGCCATATGTATTCCTTTTCCACACTGCTTCCACACTGCTGAGAAACCCTTTACAGGGAAGTGTATACAATTACATTGCAAAACGCAATTGACAGGTATTTTTGCAGAGGCATGTTATGGAGGGAGAGGGGAGAAAAAGAAAAGCCCCCGGCGTTGTACGGGGGCTCTCAAACAATTTGGCAGCGGCCTACTTTCCCACAAAAAGCATGCAGTATCATCGGCGATGAAGAGCTTAACTGCCGAGTTCGGAATGGGATCGGGTGTACCCTCTTCTCCATGGCTGCCAAAAGCTCGGCCATATATAATTGACAGGGAAGGAAGGAGTTTCTTTCAAACAAGACTCACGGGCTATTAGTACTGGTCAGCTCCACGCCTCGCGGCGCTTCCACACCCAGCCTATCAACGAGGTGGTCTACCTCGGCCCTTCAGGGATTGCTCCAGGGAGAACTTATCTTAAGGCAGGCTTCCCGCTTAGATGCTTTCAGCGGTTATCCCTTCCGCGCTTGGCTACCCTGCTGTGCCGTTGGCACGACAACAGGTCCACCAGGGGCGCGTCCATCCCGGTCCTCTCGTACTAGGGACAGGCCCTTGCAATTCTCCTACGCCCACAGAAGATAGGGACCAAACTGTCTCACGACGTTTTAAACCCAGCTCGCGTACCACTTTAAACGGCGAACAGCCGTACCCTTGGGACCTGCTTCAGCCCCAGGATGTGATGAGCCGACATCGAGGTGCCAAACCGCATCGTCGATGTGAACTCTTGGATGCGATCAGCCTGTTATCCCCGGCGTACCTTTTATCCAATGAGCGATGGCCCTTCCATACGGGACCACCGGATCACTAACACCTACTTTCGTACCTGCTTGAGATGTCTCTCTTACAGTCAAGCTCCCTTCTGTGTTTGCACTCAACGGCTGGTTTCCAATCAGCCTGAGGGAACCTTTGCATGCCTCCGTTACTCTTTAGGAGGCGACCGCCCCAGTCAAACTACCCGCCAGACACTGTCCCCACGCCGGATAACGGCGTCGGGTTAGGGACCTGAAAAAACAAGGGTGGTATTTCAACAACGGCTCCCCCCATACTGGCGTACAGGGTTCACAGCCTCCCACCTATCCTACACATGCAGGTCCAAATCCCAATGTCAAGCTATAGTAAAGGTGCACAGGGTCTTTCCGTCTTTCTGCGGGTACACGGCATTTTCACCGCGACTTCAATTTCACCGAGTCTCTGGCCGAGACAGTGTGGAGATCGTTACGCCATTCGTGCAGGTCGGAACTTACCCGACAAGGAATTTCGCTACCTTAGGACCGTTATAGTTACGGCCGCCGTTTACCGGGGCTTCAATTCAAGGCTTCGCTTGCGCTGACCTCTCCTTTTAACCTTCCGGCACCGGGCAGGCGTCAGTCCGTATACGGCGTCTTTATGACTTCGCACAGACCTATGTTTTTAGTAAACAGTCGCCACCACCATTTCTCTGCGGCTCCCTCAAGCTCGTCAAGTAAATCGCTTCACCTGAAGGAGCACCCCTTCTTCCGAAGGTACGGGGTTATTTTGCCGAGTTCCTTGGCCAGAGTTCTCTCGAGCGCCTTGGATTATTCATCCCACCCACCTGAGTTGGTTTGCGGTACGGTTTGCGTATCCTATACTTAGAAGCTTTTCTTGGCAGTATGGACTCAACGGCTTCAGACCTTGCGGTCACGGACTCGCGTCTCAGCCTTGAAGTGTGCGGATTTGCCTGCACACAAGCCTACTCGCTTACACCGGGATCCAACACCCGGACCGTCTATCCTCCTGCGTCCCTCCATCGCGCGAATACACAAGTACGTGAATATTAACACGTTTCCCATCAGCTACGCCTTTCAGCCTCGCCTTAGGGGCCGACTAACCCTGGGAAGATTACCTTTACCCAGGAAACCTCGGGTTTACGGCGAACGGGTTTTTCACCCGTTTTATCGTTACTCATGTCAGCATAATCACTTCTCCTCAGTCCAGCATGGCTTACGCCACACCTTCAGCCCAAGAAGAACGCTCCCCTACCAGATCCCTTGCGGGAAATCCGAAGCTTCGGCAGCATGCTTAGCCCCGTTACATTTTCGGCGCAACGTCATTAGACCAGTGAGCTGTTACGCTTTCTTTAAACGATGGCTGCTTCTAAGCCAACGTCCTGGGTGTCTACACAACGTCACCACCTTCACCACTGAGCATGCATTTGGAGGCCTTAGCTGTCGGTCTGGGCTCTTACCCTCTCGACGACGGACCTTAGCACCCGCCGTCTGACTCCTGTGATACATCTGACCGGCATTCTGAGTTTGAAAGAGTTTGGTAATCTGGTAGGACCCCTAGCTCTGTCAGTGCTTTACCTCCGGCAGACAATTCACAAGGCTATACCTCAATATATTTCGGGGAGAACCAGCTATCACCGGGTTTGATTGGCCTTTCACCCCTATCCACAAGTCATCCAAAACGTTTTCAGCCGTTATTGGTTCGGTCCTCCACAAGGCTTTACCCTTGCTTCAACCTGCTCATGGATAGATCACCCGGTTTCGGGTCTGATCCGCACTACTCTTCGCCCTGTTCAGACTCGCTTTCGCTACGGCTCCACTTGCGCTTAACCTCGCAGTACAGATCAACTCGCTGACTCATTATGCAAAAGGCACGTGGTCACCGCTCATGGCGGCTCCCACAGCTTGTAAGCATCAGGTTTCAGATTCTATTTCACTCCCCTGACAGGGGTTCTTTTCACCTTTCCCTCACGGTACTGGTGCACTATCGGTCGTCGGTTAGTACTTAGCCTTGGAAGATGGTCCTCCCGGATTCCCACGAGGTTTCACGTGCCTCGCAGTACTCAGGCGCCGGCCGCGTCGCTTTCAGGTTCGGGTACGGGGCTTTCACCCGCTTTGGCAAAGCTTTCCAGCTTCCTTCCCCTGCCTACTCGCGAATCACTTATGCCGGTCCTACAACCCCGCACGGACGA